>NZ_JACVTW010000001.1:0-733223 GCF_016624785.1 Kosakonia sp. S42
GATTGACAAGGGGGGAGCGGTCCCCCCCTTGTCCCGTTCACCGCATAAGAGATTGATGAAACTCCCGAGCGCCTGGTGAACGGAACCGTTCCACAAAATGCCATATGCTAGGCCCATTGCCGGATGGCGCGTCCCGCTTATCCGGCCTACGCCGTTTCAGAAATAATCGTTTTGTAGGCCCGTCGATAATAGCCTGGCGGCGTTGATTAACGATTATCCGGGCGAACCAGATCGAAACGCTGATCCTCGCTAATAGCGTAATAAGCGGACGGTCCTCCGGCACGCAGCACCGGCTGTGCCTTCGCCGTCTGGTAAATCCCCTCTTCGAGCAGCGACTCATCAATATGCACCGCCACCACTTCCCCCAGCACCAGCCAGCTCTCAATCGGGCTGCCGTCGGCGGCGGTGAGCTGGATGCACTGCGACAAACGGCACTCAAAGTTAACCGGGCTTTCCGCCACGCGCGGGGCGCGCACCAGGCGGCTCTCTGCCGGGGTCAGCCCGGCGCGGGCAAACTCATCTTCGCCGTGGGCCAGCGATGCGGAGGTCTCATTCATCTGTACCGCCAGATCGCGGGTGGTTAAATTCCAGACAAACTCTTTGCTCTCGACGATATTCTGCACGCTATCTTTCCAGCCGCTGCTGGCAAAACCAATAATTGGTGGGCGATAGTTAAAGCAGTTGAAGAAGCTATAGGGCGCCAGGTTGCGGCGGCCTTGCCCGTCCAGCGAGGCGATCCAGCCGATAGGGCGCGGGCCGACAATGGCATTCAGCGGGTCGTGCGGCAGGCCATGACCTTTCGCGGGCTCATAAAAATACATAGCGTCTCCTGATGGCAAAAAGTTTCTTCAGGCTCCCTTATTTACCCGGCTGGCGTCAACGGGTATCTTACGCCGCTGTTAACAGGAGAATGCCATGAATGCCCAGAAGCCGGGTCTGCACCCGCGTAACCGCCACCACAGCCGCTACGACCTCGACGCCCTGTGCGCCGTCAACCCGTCGCTGCGCGCCTTTATCACGCGCAATCCGAACGGGGAAGAGACCGTTAATTTTGCCGATCCGCAGGCGGTGAAAGCCCTGAATAAGGCGCTGCTGGCGCATTTCTACGGCGTGCGCGAGTGGGATATCCCGGACGGCTTTCTCTGCCCGCCGGTGCCGGGCCGCGCGGATTATCTGCACCATCTCGCCGATCTACTGGCAGAGAGCGATAACGGCACCATTCCGGCGCAGGCCAGCGTGCTCGATATCGGCACCGGTGCGAATTGCATCTATCCGCTGATTGGCGCCCATCAATATGGCTGGCGTTTTACCGGCAGTGAAGTCAACGCCGAAGCCTTTGCCAGCGCGCAGGCGATCATTGCGGCCAACCCTGGCCTGACCCGCGCGGTGCGCCTGCGTCGCCAGAAAGATACGGCGGCGATCCTCACCGGCATCATTCATAAAAATGAGTCCTACGATGCCGTTATCTGTAACCCACCTTTCCATGACTCGGCGCAGAGCGCGCAGGCAAACAGCGAGCGCAAGCGGCGCAACCTTGGCCAGTCTGTGACGGACGCGGCGAACTTCGGCGGCCAACAGCAGGAGCTGTGGTGTGAAGGCGGCGAAGTAGCCTTTATCAAGACGATGATTGCCGAGAGCAAGCAGTTTGCCCGCCAGGTGCTGTGGTTCACCTCGCTGGTGTCGCGCGGCGACAACTTGCCGGAACTCTACCGCGCACTGACGCAGGTCGGCGCAGTTAAAGTGGTGAAAAAAGAGATGGCGCAGGGGCAGAAGCAGAGCCGCTTTATCGCCTGGAGCTTCCTCGACGAGGCCCAGCGTAAACGCTGGGCACAGAGCCGGTTTAAAGGGTAGGTTGTGCGGGCGGCGTACCGGCGTTCGCCGCCGGTTGCGCTTGCCCAATCCCTTCCGGTGCCGACACCATCTGGTAGGTCTGCACCGGCGGGCGTACGTGGGCGAGGTCGAAATGCTTTTTCACCATCGTGTCGAGGGCGAAACGTACCGTCCACTGCTTTAGCGGCAGGGTGGTGAAGGTGACACGCAGCGTAAAGGCGGTGTTGGTCAGCCCGACCAGCCCGGCAAAATTTGGCTCGCCGATAATCAAACCGCGAATCTCCTCCTGCTCCATCAGTTCCGCCACCGCATCCTTCAGCGCCTGATTGGCCTTGTCTGTATCCTCATGACGATCGACATCGTAGTTCGCCACCACTGAGCCAATCCCGCGTACAAAGTTGGCGAAGGTGGTGATCGATGACCACGGGATAATGTGATACGCGCCGGTATCCTGACGCACGCCGACGGAACGAATGGTCATCCGCTCCACCGTGCCGGTAAGCGGGCCGATGGTCACCAGATCGCCGGTGTTCATCCCATTCTCGAACTGAATAAATATGCCGGTGATAATATCTTTCACCAGGGTCTGCGAACCGAACGAAATCGCCAGCCCCAGCGCCCCGGCACCCGCCAGCAGTGGCGCAATATTCACTCCAATTTCTGAGAGCACAATCATCACCGTAATGGTGCTGATCACCACCGCCAGCGCGTTGCGAAACAGCGTCAGCAGGGTACGTGTGCGCGCGCTGGGCAGCGGGCGACCATGAATATCGGATGTCAGGCGGTTCTCAATAATCGTTGCCAGCAGCGTCCAGCCGACGGCGGAGAAGAAGAGGATCAGCGCGATGCGGATCAGAATATCGACCGCCTTCTCCCCGGCACCATAATTGAGCCAGTGCCAGAAATCGAACAGCCCCCACGCGCTTAACAGCAGCAGAATAGTGGTGCAGGCCACCAGGAAACGGGCGGTCTTCATCGAGGCGGATAACCAGCCGTTAAGACGCTTTTGCAACTCCGGATAGTTGCGCTGCACCTGTGGCGACAGGGTGATGGTTTTATCGAGCCAGCGCGACAGCACGCCGGAGATAAACGCCGAGACGCTGAGGATCGCCAGGCTGCTCAATGACGCACCCATCATAAACTTCAGGCTGTTGCCCGGATCGAACAGCGAGAAGAAGAAGAGCACGATGAAGTAGGCACTGGCGAGCCAGTGCCACACCAGCGCAAAGGCGCGGATAAAGAGGCTGAAGAAGGCCAGCGAGCGGTCTGCCAGCAGGATCAGGTTGTGCTGGATCTCGCGCTTGTTATGAAAAATAAGGTAGAGCGCCCAGAGGGTAATGCAGAGCATGATCACCACATTGGCGAGCGCGCCGAACTGAATGTTCACCTGATTGGAGATAATAGGCACCGCTACCAGCAGCCCATAGCCAATCAGGCTGCTGAGCGCGCTTAAACGCAGGTGCCAGTAGCGCGCCGTCTCATCACGAATATGAAACGGGCGTAGATCGGGAATGCGCGGGCAGAAGATAAGCCGCAGGATCGCTTTGAAAAATTCAATCAGCGCGAAAGCGTTAAGAAACAGGCTCTGCTGAAAGGCGATAGTGCTGTTGCCACCGGTAAGATTGGCGCGCAGCACCTGGCCGACAAACAGCGTCAGCGCCAGCAGCATGATGTCGATAATAAAAGCCCCGACGATCATCGACGGCAGCTGTAACCAGTTGCTGCTGTCGCGGTTTTTACGCCGCCCCCACGCGCCCATGCGGCGGTAAACCGGCGAGACGCAGAAACGCACGGTCCACCAGAAGGCGAAGACCAGCACCGCGAGCAGCATGAAGTGGCTGGCGGCATTGGTGAAGGTTTGCGGGTTAAAGGCTTTATGCGGCGAGCCAGTGATATTGCGCCACAGCTGGGCAAAGCGGGTCGAGAGCGCCTCGCCATAGTAATCCGCCACTTCGGTAACCTTCTCCAGCACCGTTTTCTGCTCTTCAATGGCGGGCGGCGAGATAACCGGCACTGGCTCCTGCGGCGGCGTGGTGGCGACTTTACGCAGCTGGTCGATCAGCTCTTTGCGTGATTCATCATTCTCCAGCACATCGGCCAGCGCGCCATAGGCCGCTTTTTTCTGTTCAACATCGGGTTCGCTGGTTTGCGCTGAGGTGGGTGTAGTGGTTGTGGCGGTAACGCCGGGTATCGTCGCGGCCTGAAGCGGCGCGCACAGCAGGCTAATCAGTAACAAAATCCACGGCATAGCTCCTCCGGTGAGAAAATCCCGCAAAGGGATAAGTATAGGTGCCGGGGGAGGGCGGGAGAAAATTGCGCACAATCCGCAAAAGAAAAACCCCTCCGGCTGGAGGGGTTGGCTGTCAGGAGACGTGTTGCAGGAACTCCTGCAAACGCTGGCTGGGCGGATTCTCAATCAGCTGCTGCGGGTTGCCATCTTCGGCAATGCGGCCCTTATCAATGAAAATCAGACGCGAAGCCACTTTTTCGGCAAAGCCAATTTCGTGGGTCACAATCACCATTGTCATCCCCTCTTCGGCCAGATCCTGCATCACTTTCAGCACTTCGTGACGCAACTCCGGATCGAGCGCCGAGGTCGGCTCATCAAACAGCATCATCTTCGGTTTTACCGCCAGCGCGCGGGCAATCGCCACGCGCTGCTGCTGGCCGCCGGAGAGCTCGGACGGGTAATGATGGGCGCGCTCGGCAAGACCCACTTTCGCCAGCAGCGCTTTCGCCTGCTTTTCCGCTTCCGCTTTGTTGGTGCCGCGCACGCGCAGCGGGCCAAACATCACGTTCTCCAGCGCCGTCAGGTGCGGGAAGAGGTAAAACTGCTGGAACACCATGCCTGCTTCCTGGCGGATCAGGCGCTCATCCACTTTCGGGTCGTTGACCTTCAGACCATCAACAATCAGATCGCCTTTGGTGATCTCTTCCAGCTTGTTGATGCAGCGCAGCAGGGTCGATTTACCGGAGCCGGACGGCCCGATAATCACCACCACTTCGCCCTGGGTAATGTTGAGGTCGATATCATGCAGCACCTGGGTTTTACCGAAGTGCTTGGAAACGTTTTTAAATTCAATCACAGGATTTTCATCCTTTTTTCAAGACGGCGAAGCACGATGTTGAGTGCCTGGGTAATGATGAGATAGATAACGCCGACGGCGGTCCAGATCTCCAGCGCGCGGAAGTTCCCGGCGATGATCTCCTGGCCCTGGCGGGTCAATTCAGCCGCGCCGATAACAATAAACAGCGAGGTATCTTTGATACTGATGATCAGCTGGTTGCCAAGCGGCGGCAGCATACGGCGCAGCGCCAGCGGCATAATGACGTGGCGAATGGTTTCGCGGCGCGACAGACCAAGCGCCATGCCCGCTTCGCTAAAGCCTTTATGGATCGACAGCACCGAACCACGGGTGATCTCGGCAATATAGGCACCGGAGTTGATCATGATCGTCACCACCGCGGCGGTGAAGGTGTCGATGCGCAGATCCGGCAGCGCCATCGGCAGGGCGAAGTAGATGTACATCACCTGCACGACAATCGGCGTGCCGCGGACAATTTCAATAAACACGAGGGCGACGTGGTTTGAGATCCACCCACCGTAGGTACGGGCTAAACCAGCCATCAGGCCGATAACGATACCGCCAGCCAGACCGAGGATCGAGATCCACAAGGTCATTTTGGCCCCGTCCAGTAGAAGCGGAATGGCGGGCCAGATGGCGCTCCAGTCAAACTGCATGTGATTAATTCCTGTATACCGTAGAAGAGACAAATAGCGCGGGGACGAAAGCCGCCCCCGACGTTTAACCTGTTACTTTTTAATAATTATTTAGGCTCAGAACCGAACCATTTTTTGTAGATTTCGTTGTACGTACCGTTCTCGCGCAGGGTTTTCAGCGCGCCGTTCACTTTCTCACGCAGATCGTCGCTGCCTTTCGGGAAGGCGATGCCGTACTGCTGCGCTTCCAGAGAGTCGCCTACCGCTTTAAAACGACCGTTGCCGGCGGTTTTGATGAAGTAGAGGATGTTTGGCGTGTCGTGCAGAACCGCGTCAGCGCGGCCGGTACCCAGTTCCATGTAGGCGTTATCGATGTTCGGGAACTGGCGCAGATCTTTAGTTTTGATATTTGCTTTCGCGTAATCCACGGAGCCGGTGCCGCTCTTAACTGCGATCACTTTACCGTTGAGATCTTTCGCGCTTTTCACGTCGTTGTTGTCGGCTTTCACCATCACCAGCAGGCCGCTTTTGTAGTAGCCGTCGGAAAACTCGATCGCTTTTTTACGCTCTTCAGTAATGGTGATGCCCGCCAGTGCGACATCAACGTTTTTGGTTTGTAGCGCAGGGATGATGCCGCTGAAGTCCATCGGCTTCAGTTCATAATCCAGCTTCAGCTCTTTCGCCACGGCAGCCCACAGGTCGATGTCGAAACCAACGTACTCATTGCCTTTTTTGAATTCGAAAGGAACGAATGCAGTATCGGTAGCCACAACCAGTTTTTTATCAGCAGCCTGAGAAGAAACAGCAAAGGCGAGAGCGAGTGCGGCAAGGGAGAATTTCAATACAGACTTCATAGTGTTTCCTTTTGTATCGGGGGAGCGAGCCCCTGCGAGAATGAACGCAGTATGAAAAAATCATGCCAAGTTTACAACCTATTGTTTTGTAAAGGCGAAGCTTTAACCGGTTGCACAATAAGTGTAGCAATGACACCGCAATGCACCATTTTGAGTCACTCTTTTGGTGCGCTCGCGCGCGATTGTCGGCAGTGCTGCTATTTAGCGCACAACGTGGGCGAGAAACAATCACTTATTAACAATTTTGTGATGAAATAATTACGAAGCGGTAACTTTGTGGCAGGAAGGGGGGAGAAGTGGTGCACCATAAAAGTGCAAACCCCCGCACCGGAGGCGCAGGGGTCAGAACAATAGCGAAAAGATCTGGCTTATTCGATGTTCGCTTCGATAAACCACAGGTACTGATCCAGATCGCGGGAAGCGGCGGTAAAGATATCTGCGGTATCTTCATCTTTCGCTTCGGTGATGGCTTTACGCAGGTCGTTCGCGACAACCGCGTAACGATCGGCCAGCTCTTTCAGGTGATCCTGCACGCTGTGAATGTCCAGCGGGTAGCTTTTCAGTGCCGTTTTGCTGTTGATCACCTGAGTGGTACCCAGTGCAACACCGCCCAGCTGAACCGCGCGCTCTGCCATGGTATCAAGGTGCGTTACCAGCGAAGTACGGAACTGATCCAGCATTTCGTGCACGCCAATAAAGTTCGCGCCGCGCATGTTCCAGTGGGCCTGCTTGGTGATCAGAGACAGGTCAGTGAAGTGGATCACCTGGCGATTCAGCAGCTCAATGGTCGCTTGTTTGTCGCTGTCCGATACATCGTTACGGGTATAAAGCAGATTAGACGCTTTCGTTTTTACCAGTTTAGCGGTACTCATAATCCATATCCTCTTGATGTTTGTGTCCCAGGTAATTACCGGAACTAAGTATAGCACCAGATTAACCGTCGTCGGTTTTGGCTATGCCTATCAGTTCGATAGCGTGATTTAAATATAGGTCACGATTTCGAAAACGTGCAACTAATCGAATGAAATGTAAGATAAATCTAATAAAGAGACAGTGGATAACTAAGAATAATTCTAATTAATAAAGAATTTACTTAAAGCGTAAAAAATAATGTCAAAGGTCTGAATGAATATTCAGCATGAGCGAAATCTCATGCTGAATAATTATTATTTACCAATATCCACTTCTTTTATTGTGGTCTCGCGGCGCAGGGTTAATGTCGACCCCATTGAGGCAATCACAATCGCCATCAAGGCCAGCACCTGCTGGAGCGCAAGCGTCTCACCGAGGAAGATCATGCCCGAGACGGCCGCGAGTGCCGGCTCCATGCTCATTAGCGTGCCGAAGGTACGCGTCGGTAAACGGGTGAGGGCGATCATCTCAAGGGAGTAGGGCAGAGCAGTTGACAGAATCGCCACCGCAATACCGAGCGGTAAAATCGACCAGTGCCACAACACGTCGCCCGCCTGGAACGCGCCAAGGGGAACAAAAACGATTGCGGCAATCAGCGAGCCCAGCGCCACCGTCGCCGGGCCATGATCCTCGCCCGCGCGCTGCCCGCTCAGAATATAGATAGCCCAGCAGGCTCCCGCGCCGAGCGCAAACGCCGCGCCGGTTAAATCAACATGCGCCACATCCTGGCCCAGCGGCAACAGATACCACAGCCCGAGCACGGCGAGGATCACCCAGATAAAATCGACCGCACGGCGGGAGGCGAAGAGGGCGACGGCCAGCGGACCGGTGAACTCCAGCGCCACGGCCACACCGAGCGGCACGGTCTGGATCGCCAGATAGAACATGTAGTTCATCGCGCCGAGCGACAGGCCATAAAAGAGCAGCGGCAATCGCTGTTCACGGGTAAAACGCAAACGCCATGGTTTAAAAACAACCGCCAGGATAAGCGTGCCGAGGGCAAGACGCAGCGCGGTGACGCCGGGCGCGCCAATCAGAGGAAAGAGTGATTTCGCCAGCGACGCCCCTCCCTGAATCGAGGTCATCGCGATAAGCAGAATGATAACCGGTACCCACACCGGCAGTTTACGCGGCAAAACAGGCATCCCTTCTCCGTTAAGTGTCAAATGAGGCAGAGCCGACAGTCTACTTGAAATAGTATTCAGACGGTTGATGGTTGGTTGTAAAAAAGGCTGAAAAAATCCGTATAATGGCGTCCGGGCGGTCGTTTATTGGCCTGTTTATTTAAGAATAATCTGGATGAACGAATTCCAGAACAGGTACCATAATAGTCCGACTCTTGAGAAAAGTGCTTTTTAATGAATGAGTTGTTAAGAAGCGGAAACTTTCTGTTACATGAAAGAACGCTTTAGACTCTATTTCTCTCAAAGAGTTTCCTTATAATTTTTGATATATTTAAATGCGTAGTACCCAGGATTTCTTGAAGCACATTTGAGGTGGATTATGAAAAAAATTGCATGTCTTTCAGCACTGGCCGCTCTTCTGGCGGTTTCTGCAGGTTCCGCAGTAGCATCAACTTCTACTGTTTCCGGCGGTTATGCTCAGAGCGACGCTCAGGGTATTGCTAACAAAACCAACGGTTTCAACCTGAAATACCGTTACGAGCAGGATAACAACCCGCTGGGCGTTATCGGTTCCTTCACCTACACCGAAAAAGATCGTACTACCGGTGAAGGCGTTTATAACAAAGCTCAGTACTACGGCATCACTGCTGGTCCGGCTTTCCGCATCAATGACTGGGCGAGCATCTACGGTGTAGTTGGTGTTGGCTACGGTAAATTCCAGCAGACTGCTGACGTTGCTAAAGTGTCTGACACCAGCGACTACGGCGTTTCTTACGGTGCTGGTCTGCAGTTCAACCCGATGGAAAACGTTGCTCTGGACTTCTCCTACGAGCAGAGCCGTATCCGTAGCGTTGACGTTGGCACCTGGATCGCTGGTGTTGGTTACCGCTTCTAATCGCTTTTGCGATAATAAAAATCCGCCTCAAGGGGCGGATTTTTTTTGCCTGCAAAAAGCATAGACCGTTAACGGCTGCTGCGCGTGTCGAACAGGTCGGTGCCGAGATGGTTATAGTCCACTTTCTGTAACTTAAAGTTGGTTACGTAGACGGGCCCCGCTTTTTTCCCCGAGATGAACGGATAGGCATTTTTGATCTGCGTGGCGGTAATCCCGGTCCACTGCGAGAAGAAGCTCAAAAAGTCGTTGGCGGAGCGGCGCGCCTTAATCAGACGATGTTTTGTCGCATCGCTTGAGACCACCATAAACGGCACCTGGAAGTTCTGCTGAAAATGGTCGTCATGGGCGAGATACTGCACCTCTTTGCCGCGCTCTTTAAACGCCAGACCATGATCGGAGAAGTAGACCATCGAGAAGCTCTCGCCGCTGTTGCGCAGCTGGGAGTAGATCTTGCCCAGCAGATCGTCGGTTTGCGTGATGGAATATAGGTAGCAGGAGGTCTCTTTGGACTGCACAAACTCGTTGTACTTGCCGCCGGTGCGATCGCACGCCTGCGGGTGCGACCCCATCAGATGCAGCACAATCAGCTGCGGTTGATTACGCCGCACGCTCAGCACCTGGTTGGTGAGTTTTAACAGATCCTCATCGCGGGTATTTTTATCCGCTTCAAAGTCGCCCCGTTTCAGGAACTGCACTTCATCGGCGCGCTTGGCAATGCTGGCGATCGCCGTGTCATATTCGCCAATCTGCCCCTGGTTTGAGAACCACCAGGTCTGGAAACCGGCGCGGCTCGCCAGCGTGACAAAGTTATCCTGATACTGCGGCTTGTCGTTGACCACGCGGTTTAAGGTCAGGCCAAGGGACTTCTGTGTCGATCCGCTGGCGGCAATATAGTCGGTAAAGAGATCGCCATTCACCTGGCTGGCAAACGGCGTATTGTTCCAGTGCCCACCAAAAGCGCCCAGCGCATCGCGGCGCGCGCTCTCGCCAATCACCACCACATAGACGTGATACTTCGGATTTACTGCGGTGACCGTCCAGGTATCTTTCATCCCGGAGAGCTGCGCCATGTTCTCCTCTTCCACCTTCACTTCGTGGTAGTTGTAGGCGACATCGCGCACAAAGCGCAGCACCGGCACGCCGGTGTCGATCAGGCGGAACTCAAAGCCGCGAAAGTGGTTCTGTACCGGGCCGATAAAGTAGGCGGCGACGCAAAAGATCACGCCCAGCGTGTCCCACTTCAGCCACGGCGTCGAAGGCACCAACACCCGGCGGCGCAGCGCAATCACGCCCAGCGCGAGGATGCCAACGCTAATCACGTAGTGATACCACGGGAAGATGGTCAGAATTTCTGACGACTCTTCAATATTGGTGGAACGCAGCGCCAGCAGGGTGTTGAAGTTGGGTGCGCCATAAGCCTGACCAAACGGAAAGTAGCTGGCGGCGACCAGCGTGGTGATGGTCAGAAAGATTTTTTGCGCACGCGGCGCATGACGCCAGAGCACGCAGAGCGCGCAGGTGGAGACCACCGCATACAGCACGCTGAATTCGTAGCCGAGCGCAAAGTTAATTAACAGGGACTGCAGGAAATAGAAACCAATCCACGGATTGATCGACTGACCGCGCAGGGCAACGGACTCTTTAAGGATTACGCTCATAGATGATTTCGTGAAACGCCATGTGCTCACCCTGGCGTAAGGGTCAAAACCTGCCGGACAGCGCGCTGAGAGGGGGAGGGGATCCGCGTCTGCGGTGCGCATTGAGTGCAGGGCTGCGCAAAGATAAAGCGCGGCGGGTTCAAGGTCAACAGCAGCTAAGAGATTGTTTTGCGAGAGTGATTGCAAATCCAGCAAAATTACGCGGATTTTGGGGAAAACAGGTCAGTATGAAGCGATAAGATGACAGAAAAATGAAGCGGCGTACCGCGACGCCGCATCAGTGGGTAGGTTTATCTTCGTTCGGCTGCGGCTTACCGTTGACGATATCGCACAACATATTGAGCAGCATTAAACGGACTTTAAAGGGAGAGTGGCTAAACACGCGCATACACCTCTTGAACTCATTCATTGTCACCTCCTGATGATTAGGACCCCTTCGATCCATGAAAGGTGAACGCATTACATACAGATATAGCACAGGCTATATTACATAGCTACGGCTAATACGTTAATTTTTTGTACTGATTCACGGATGGTTTACAATGCGCCTCTCTTATATGATGCTGCACAGCGTCTCACCGTCAGGGGAAGCACTATGAACCGTCGCGCAGGTAAGCAAACAATAAAAAAAGTGACGCTGGTTAATGTCGAAGAGCATGTCGAAGGTTTCCGCCAGGTCCGCGAAGCGCACCGCCGCGAGCTGATTGATGACTATGTTGAACTCATCTCCGATCTGATCCGCGAAGTGGGGGAAGCCCGCCAGGTGGATATGGCCGCGCGCCTCGGGGTGTCGCAGCCCACGGTGGCGAAAATGTTAAAAAGGCTCGCCTCGGTCGGTCTTATTGAGCAGATCCCGTGGCGCGGCGTCTTTCTCACCGCCGAAGGGGAGAGGCTGGCGCAGGAGAGCCGCGAGCGCCACCAAATCGTTGAGAGTTTCCTGCTGGTGTTAGGCGTCAGCCCGGATATCGCCCGGCGCGATGCGGAAGGGATGGAGCACCACGTCAGCGAAGAGACCCTTGAATGTTTCCGTCGTTTCACGCAGCAACACGAGACGCCATCTGAATGAACCTCCCTTTTATTCGCGCCCTGGCGCGTGACCGCTTTCTCCACCTGTTACTGTTAATCGGCGTCGCCCTATGCTTCTTTGTGCCCTTTGCGCCAAAGAAGTGGCCCGCTGCCATCGACTGGCACACCATTATTACCCTTAGCGGTTTAATGCTGCTGACCAAAGGGGTGGAGCTGAGCGGCTATTTTGATGTGATTGGCCGACGCATGGTGCGCCGTTTTCAGCATGAACGTCAGCTGGCTATTTTCCTCGTGCTGGCGGCGGCGGTGCTCTCTACCTTTCTGACTAACGATGTCGCGCTCTTTATTGTCGTGCCGCTAACCATCACGCTGAAGAAGCTGTGCGAAATCCCGGTTAACCGGCTGATCATTTTTGAAGCGCTGGCGGTCAACGCCGGATCCCTTTTAACGCCTATCGGTAACCCGCAGAACATCCTGATTTGGGGCCGTTCGGGGCTCTCTTTCCCGGCCTTTATCTGGCAGATGGCACCGCTGGCGCTGGCGATGATGATCACCTTGCTGGTGCTGTGCTGGTTCTGTTTCTCCGCGAAAGCGCTGACTTACCATAGCGGGCAGAGTTCGAGCGAGTGGAAACCGAAGCTGGTCTGGAGCTGCCTCGGCTTTTACCTGGTCTTTATCACCGCGCTTGAACTGAAGCAGGAGCTGTGGGGGCTGGCGATTATCGCCGTCGGCTTCCTCTTCCTGGCGCGCCGGGTGGTGATAAGCGTTGACTGGACGCTGCTGCTAGTCTTTATCGCCATGTTTATTGATGTCCATCTGCTGACGCAGCTGCCAGCGCTGCACGCGACGCTTGCCAGCACCGGCCAGCTCTCACAGCCGGGCTTATGGCTGACCGCGATTGGCCTGTCGCAGTTTATCAGCAATGTGCCAGCGACCATTCTGCTGCTCAACTATGTGCCGCCCGATACATTGCTCGCCTGGGCGGTGAATGTCGGTGGTTTTGGCCTGCTGCCGGGATCGCTGGCGAACCTTATTGCCCTGCGTATGGCAAACAATCGTCGCATCTGGTGGCGCTTCCATCTCTACTCCATGCCGCTGCTGGTGTGGGCTGCGCTGCTGGGATACGGATTACTCTTAGTCATATAGTGCTGATTTGTCAGTTTATCCTGGCAAATGTATAGCAACCGCCTAAGTTTAGTAAACGGCGCACCCTCGGCGCCGTTACCTGACAGGAACGTTGCGAGATTATGGCAGAAAAGAGAACCCAACCTGACGACGTTCAGGACGACGAAAAAGAGCAGCAAGACGACAAACCCCGCAAACGCCCCGGAAAGAAGCCGCTGATTATTCTCGGCATTGTCGTCGTAGTGATGGTTGTTGTGGCGCTGGTGTGGTGGTTATTAACCCGCAACCAGGAGACCACCGATGACGCCTTCACCGACGGCGATGCAGTGACCATTGCGCCGAAAGTGGCGGGCTACGTGACCGATCTGCGGGTGAAAGATAACCAGCGGGTGAAAAAGGGCGATCTGCTAGTGGTGATCGATCCGCGCGATGCCACCGCTCAGCGCGATCAGGCGCAGGCCCAGCTTGGGCTGGCAACCGCGCAGCTTCACCAGGCGCAGGCGCAGCTCGCGCTCTCCAAAGTGCAGTACCCGGCGCAACGGGATGAAGCCCGCGCGCAGGTACTGAAAGCGAAGGCCGACCTGGCTAACGCCGAAGCCGCGTATAAACGTCAACGCGGTGTCGATCCCCGCGCGACCACCCAACAAAACATTGATACCGCTAATGCGCAGTTGCGCAGCGCCCAGGCGCAGCTTGCCAGCGCGCAGGCGCAGCTGGAAGTAGCCGAGCAGGTGCAGTTGCAGATCCGCCAGCAGGAGACCAACGTCGAGGCGCGCGAGCAGCAAGTAGCACAGGCGAAAGCGCAGCTGGAAACCGCTAACCTCAACCTCTCGTGGACTAACGTCCGCGCGCCGTTCGATGGTTATGTCACCAAGCGTAATGTGCAAAACGGTACGCTGGTGCAGGCCGGAAGCGCGCTCTTTTCGCTGGTCTCCCAGGAGGTGTGGGTGACGGCGAACTTTAAAGAGTCGCAGCTGGAGCGCATGCGTCCGGGTAATAAAGTGACGGTCACCGTCGATGCCTGGCCGGATCTGGAGCTGGAAGGGCATGTCGACAGTATCCAGCAGGGGAGTGGCTCGAAGTTCGCCGCCTTCCCGTCGGAAAACGCCACCGGTAACTTTGTGAAGATCGTTCAGCGCGTGCCGGTGAAGATCGTTATCGATAAGGGACTGGACCCGAACAAACCGCTGCCGCTCGGCCTCTCAGTTGAACCGAAGGTTACGCTGGAATGACCGACCACAGTCATGAAAACTGGCGTCCGGCCAGTAACCCGTGGGCGGTGGCGTGGGTCGTCACCCTCGCGGTGTTTATGGAGATCCTCGACACCACCATCGTCAACGTGGCGCTGCCGCACGTCGCCGGGTCGCTCTCCGCCAGTTATGACGAATCCACCTGGGTGCTGACCAGCTACCTGGTGGCGAACGGTATTGTGCTGCCCATCTCGGCTTTTCTTAGCCGTACCTTTGGCCGCAAACAGTTTTTCCTTATCTGCATTGTGATGTTCACCGTCTGCTCCTTCTTGTGCGGTATCGCCACCGAGCTGTGGGAGATCATTCTGTTTCGTATTTTGCAGGGCTTCTTCGGCGGCGGCCTGCAACCGACGCAGCAGTCGGTGCTGCTGGATTACTTCAAACCGGAAGATCGCGGCAAAGCCTTTGGTCTCTCCTCCATCGCCATTATCGTCGCCCCGGTGCTTGGCCCGACGCTCGGCGGCTGGATCACCGATAACTACTCCTGGCGCTGGGTCTTCTTTATCAATATCCCGGTGGGCATCGTTACGGTGCTGGCGATCTATCAGCTGCTGGAAGATCCGCCGTGGGAGCGTAAATCAAAACAGAAACTCTCCATCGACTGGCCGGGGATTGGCCTGATCGCCCTCGGTCTTGGCTGCCTGCAGGTGATGCTGGATCGCGGGGAAGATGAGGACTGGTTTAACTCCGACTTCACCCGCATCTTTGCGGTGCTGACAGCAGTAGGGATTGTCGGCGCGATCTACTGGCTGATGTATGCCAAAAAGCCGGTGGTCGATCTGCGCTGCATGGCTGATAAAAACTTTACCGTCTCCAGCCTGCTGATGGCCGGGATGGCGATGATCCTCTATGGCAGCTCGGTGGTGATCCCGCAGCTGGCGCAGCAGGATCTCGGTTACACCGCTACCTGGTCAGGGCTGGTGCTCTCGCCGGGAGCCATATTGATTGTGTTAACCATTCCGCTGGTGTTGAAGCTGATGCCGGTGGTGCAGACGCGCTGGATCATCGCCTTCGGCTTCTTCTGCCTGGCGGCCTCCTTCTGGTGGACGCGCTCGCTGACGCCGGATGTCGACTTTGAAACGCTGGTGCTGTTCCGCAGTGCGCAGTCGATCGGGCTGGGCTTCCTGTTTGTGCCGCTCACCACCATCGCCTTTATCACCATTCCGCGGCAGCTGAATGCCGATGCGGCGGCGCTGTTTACTATGTTCCGTAACGTAGCGGGATCGATCGGCATTTCGCTTTCAACGGCGGCGATCACCGAGCGTTCGCAGGCGCATATGTCGCACCTCTCCGAACACACGTCGCCCTTTAATGAGCAGTTCCAGCTGGCGCTGCGGTCAATGGCGGAGTCGGTGCGCAACTTCACCAGCCTGGCGGGCGATCCCTTCTCGAACGCCACTGGACAGATGTACAAAGCGATGGTCGCCCAGTCGCGCATTCTGGCCTACATCGATGTCTTCACCATATTGAGCGTGGTGGCGGTTCTGTTGATCCCATTTTGTCTATTGCTTTCGCCGATCAAGAGCGAAGGCAGCGCAGGAGCACATTAATATGGCATGGCGTCATTTTCCCGTTACCTTTCTGTCACTGTGCCTTGCCGGGTGCGCGGTCGGGCCGGATTACCAGCCCGCGCAGCCGCAAACCCCGGCGCGCTGGAACGATCCGGGTGATGCGTCGGTAAAATCCCGGGCGACGCCGCAGGCGGTTAATCCGCGCTGGTGGACGACCTTTAACTCGCCGCAGCTTAATAGCCTGATTGAACGGGCGATTGCCGGAAATCTATCCCTGCAACAGACGGTGCTGCGCATTGCCGGTGCCCGTGAGCAGATCAACCAGGCGGGCGGCGCGTTTCTGCCAGCGGTGAACGGCTCACTACAGGCGACGCGCCAGCAGCTGGGGCTGGAAGGGGAGCTGAAATCCCATGATGTCTACGGCCAGCTGGAGAATGCCGATCCGGCGGTCAGCGGCGCGCTGGGCGCCTTAACTCAGCCGGTCAATCTCTACCAGGGCAGCTTTGATGCTCAGTGGGAGCTGGATTTGTGGGGCAAAGTGCGCCGTCAGGTCGAGGCCACCACCGCCCAGCAGCAGCAGGCGATTGAGCAGCGCAACGATGCGCTGGTATCGCTGGAAGCGGAAGTGGCGCGCGCCTGGCTGCAACTGCGCGGCGCGCAGAGCATCATTGCTTCACTGAATACCCAGATTCAGAGTGCGCAGGAGACCTTGACCCTGACGCAAAACCGCCAGCAGGGCGGGCTATCGCCGCAGCTGGATGTGGAGAATGCCCGCGCCCAGGCGGCGAACCTCGAAGCGCAGCTGCCGCAGTATCAGGCGCAGGAGCGCCAGGCGATGAACGCGCTGGCGGTGCTGCTCGGCAAAACGCCGGGTGCGCTGGATAGCGAACTGCGCGGCACGCAGCCGCTCCCGGCCTTGCCGGACGTAGTGCCAACCGGCATTCCCTCCACTTTAGCGCGCCGTCGCCCGGACGTGCGCGAAGCGGAAGCGACGCTGCATGCGGCGACCGCGCAAATCGGCGTCTCCGTCGCACAGCTCTTCCCGAGCCTGACGCTTAGCGGCCAGTTTGGTCTGCGTAATAGCGAAACCAACTGGCTGACGGACTGGAGCAGCCACTTCTACAGCTTTGGCCCGCAGGTCTCGATCCCTATTTTCCAGGGCGGACGGCTGGTGTCGAGCGTCAAGCTGGCGCGTGCGCAGCAGGGTGCCGCGGTGCTCAATTATCGCCAGACGGTGCTCAGTGCGCTGAACGATGTCGAGAATGCGCTGGTCAGCTACCGCGCCGATCAGCAGCGTGAAGCGAGCCTCGATAAGACGCTGGAAGCGTTGCAGAACGCCTTCTCGCTTGCCAGCGACAGCTACCGCAAAGGGATTGCCAGCTTCCTCGATGTGCTCGACGCCCAGCGCCAGCTGGCGCAGGCGAGCCAGCAGCGCGAGCAGGCGCGGGTGCAGAGCAGCCTCGATCTCGTCGCGCTCTACAAAGCCCTCGGCGGCGGCTGGGAGCCGTACCAGAATGTGCAACTGCCTGATTACAAAGTCTTTGGCGACGCGCCGCGCGGATAATCAGAGGATTGGGCAAGAAACAGGCAGGATCCCCACATTCGCCGCGCAGGCACGGAGCGTATAACTGATTGCGTCAAACAACCGATGAGGAGACGCTACCATGCGCTACAAAAAACTGGGCAATACCGGACTGTTTGTTTCTGAACTCTGCCTCGGCACCATGACCTTCGGCGGTCAGGAGGATATGTGGGGCAAAATCGGCCAGCTGCAGCAGGCACAGGCTGAAGAGCTGGTTGGTCGCGCTCTCGATGCCGGAATCAACTTTATTGATACCGCTGATGTTTACTCCGGTGGACGCTCGGAAGCGATCACCGGCCAGGCGTTAAAAAACCTGAAGGTGCCGCGCGAAAATGTGGTGGTAGCCACCAAAGTCTTTGGCGAAACCGGCACCGCGGGCGTCAACTCGCGCGGCAGTTCACGCTTTCACATTATTCAGAGCGTGAAAGCGAGCCTCAAGCGCCTGCAACTCGATCATATCGATCTCTACCAGCTGCACGGGTTTGATCCGGCGACGCCAATGGAGGAGACGCTGTACGCCCTCGATACGCTGGTGCAGCACGGGCATGTGCGCTATATCGGCGTCTCCAACTGGGCGGCGTGGCAGATTGCCAAAGCGCTGGGCATCTCTGAGCGCCTGGGCCTCGCGCGTTTTGCTTCGCTACAGGCCTATTACACCATTGCCGGACGCGATCTGGAGCGTGAGTTGGTGCCGATGATGCAGAGCGAAAATGTCGGGCTGATGGTCTGGAGCCCGCTGGCGGGCGGCCTGCTGAGCGGCAAATATGACCGCGACGGCAAAGCCGAAGCGGGCGGTCGCCGGGTGGAGTTTGACTTCCCGCCGGTGAATAAAGATCGCGCTTTCGATTGTGTCGATGTGATGCGCACTATTGCCGACAGCAAAGGCGTCAGCGTGGCGCAAATCGCGCTGGCCTGGCTGCTGCACCAGCAGGCGGTGACCAGCGTGATCATCGGCGCGAAACGCCCGGAACAGCTGGATGATAACCTCGCTGCAACCACCGTGCAGTTGAGCGACGAGGAGCTTAAACAGCTTGATGCCGTCAGCGCGCTGCCGCGTGAATACCCCGGCTGGATGCTGGAGCGCCAGGGCGAGTATCGCCGTAATCAACTGAATCAGCAGTAATTTACCCTCAGAAATAAAGCACAGGCCGGATAAGCATTGACGCTATCCGGCCTGCTGCACTTTGCACCGCTCATCTCTCCCGTTTCACACAATTCTTTCGAAAAGCGTCACAAAACCGCGCTTCTCTCTTTGCCTGTTTTTTCGCCATTCGCTATATGACTAGTCATATACACGAAATGACTAGTCATGGAGAAAGCGCAATGAGCAGAACATTACCGACCGGTTTTTTATGGGGCAACTCTGTCTCCAGTATGCAGACCGAAGGGGCGTGGAATGAGGGCGGAAAAGGGATGTCGGTCTACGATATCCGCGAGGCCAGCGAATTTGCCTCCGACTGGAAAGTCGCCACCGACTCCTATCACCGTTACGAGGAAGATTTCGACCTGATGCAGGATCTGGGCATGAACTGCTACCGCTTTCAGATCGCCTGGAGCCGCGTCTGCCCTGAGGGCGATGGTGAATTCAATCAGCAGGGCATCGATTTTTACGCGCGCTTTATTGATGGTCTGCTGGCGCGCGGCATTGAGCCGATGGTCTGCCTTTACCACTTCGATATGCCGCTGGCGCTGGCGGAAAAGTATAACGGTTTTGTCGATCGCCACGTTCTGGACGCCTTTGTGCGCTACGGCCAGAAGATGATCGACTGCTTCGGCAGCAAGGTGAAGTACTGGCTCACCTTTAACGAGCAGAATATCTACCATATGCCCGGCGCGTTTCAGGTTGGCGGCTACCTGAAGGGCGAGAAAACCCTGCGTGAGCTTTACCAGATCCAGCACCACGTGATGATGGCGCACGTGCTGCTGACCCACTATCTGCACGATACCCAGCCCGGCAAACTGATGGGCGGCATGCTGGCGCACCAGCTGATCTACCCGGCTACCTGCAAACCGCGCGATATCTTCTGCGCCATGCAGTATGACGAATTCCTCAATCAGAACCTGCTGCGCGTCTACGCCGGGCAGGGCTACAGCCCGGCAGTGATGGCGGTGGTGGAAAAAGAGGGATTTGGCGATATCTACCGTGATGAGGATTTGGCGCAGATCGCGCGCGTCAAAAACGACTTTATGGCCTTTAGCTACTACGCCAGCAAAACGCTGGACAGCGACGCCATTGGCACGGATACGCCGGTCAACTACTACCTGCACGAAGGCGACAAGCCCAATCCTTATCTTGAGGCGACAGAGTGGGGCTGGCAGATCGATCCGCTCGGTTTTCGCGCCATCATAACCCGCTACTACAACGACTGGCGGCTGCCGGTCTTCCCGATTGAGAACGGCATCGGTGTGATTGAGGAGTGGGACGGCGTCAACCCGATTGATGATGAGTACCGCATTGCTTATCACCGCGATCACCTGCAGGCGATGCAGGATGCGATGTTTGAAGATGGCGCGCAGGTGATTGGCTATCTCGGCTGGGGGCTTATCGACATCCTCAGCTCCCAGGGCGATATGCGTAAACGCTATGGCGTGGTCTACGTTAACCGCGATAACCACGACCTGAAGGATATGCGACGCGTACCGAAAAAGAGCTACCGCTGGCTGCAACGGGTGATCCGTAGCAACGGGCGTGACATGTAACGCAGTGATAAGAGGGCAGCGCAATGTCTGAGACAAAAATCACGCCGAAAATGCAGTCATTCGTCGATAAGTTCGTGGAGTTCTCCGCCCGCCTGGCAAACCAGGTGCATCTGCGATCCCTGCGAGATGCGTTCGCGGCGGTGATGCCGATATTCATCCTCGCCGGGCTGGCGGTGCTGATCAATAACGTCATTTTCCCCTGGGTGCTGGAGGGCGAGACGCTGGCACGCTTTAAGGTGTGGGGCGAAGCGGTGATTAACGGCACGCTGAATATCGCGGCCCTGTTAATTGCGCCAATGACCGCCTGGTCGCTGGCGCGCAATAAGAACTTCGAAAACCCGGTCTCAGCGGTGGTCATTGCGATTGCCAGCTTTATTATCATGATGCCGATGCAGCTTGATGTGGTGCCGGTGGGGAGTAAAACCACGGTGAGCGTCGCGCAGATGCTGTCGTTTGCCAATATTGGCACCACTGGTATCTTCGCCGGGGTGATTATCGGCCTGCTCTCGACGGAGCTCTTTATCCGCGTCGCCAGCGTGAAGCGCTTCTCCATTTCGCTCGGCGATAATGTGCCGTCGGCGGTGGGGCAATCCTTCTCGGCGCTGATACCGACCATCATCACCCTGTCGCTCTTCGCGATGGTGGCGGCACTGCTGGCGAACCTACTGCATACGGATTTGATCCATCTCATCACCACCCTGATTCAGCAGCCGCTGCGCCAGATCAACACCAGCCTGCCGGGCACGCTGTTTATCTACAGCTTCGGGAACTTCCTCTTTACGCTCGGCATTCACCAGACGGTGGTCAACGGCGTGATCCTCGAACCGCTGCTGCTGATTAACACTAACGAGAATATGCTCGCCTTCGCCAACGGCCAACCGATCCCGCATATCATCAACAGCATTTTTGTGCCGACTTTCGGCATGATTGGCGGCACTGGCAGCACGCTCTCTCTACTGATCGCTATCTTTATCTTCGCAAAACAGCAGTCGGCAAAGCAGGTGGCGCGGCTGGCCATTTCGCCAGGGCTGTTCAACATCAACGAACCGGTGATTTTCGGCCTGCCGATTGTCTTTAACCTGCCGCTGATGATCCCCTTTGTGCTGCTACCGGCGCTTGGGATTTGGTTTGCCTGGTTCTGCACCACGATGGGCTGGATGGCGCGCTGCGTGGTGATGATCCCGTGGACTACGCCACCGATTTTAAGCGCCTGGCTGGCGACGGCGGGCGACTGGCGGGCGGTGGTGGTTCAGTTGATAATCATCATCTTTGGTGTATTCTTCTACCTGCCTTTCCTCAAAATTGCCGAGAGAGTGGCCTTAAGAAACAATGGGATAGACTAAATTACCGGGACGGGTCATGGCGGCAAAATATATCACCATCGCGCGGGAAATTAAGCGGCGCATCCTCAGCCAGCAGTATCCTGCCAGCGCGCCGTTGCCGGACCAGTTCGCGCTGGCGGCGGAATTTAATACCAGCCGCATGACCATCCAGCAGGCGATGCGTCAGCTGATTGTTGAGGGGCTGGTCTATACCCGCCAGGGGCAGGGCACCTTTATCCGCAAAAACTTCCTCCAGCTGTCGCGCTGGGATCTGCCGGGCAGCGACTATTTTGGAGCCACCAAAACCTGGGAGAACGTTGGCGAAGTGACGAGCAAGATCGTGCGCTTCGATCTGCGTTTTGCCAGCGAAAAAGAGCAGGCTTCGCTGCTGGTGGGGCCGGATGAGCCGGTGTATGACTTTGTACGCCTGCGTCTGCTGGAGGGTG
This sequence comes from Kosakonia sp. S42, assembly GCF_016624785.1. Taxonomy (NCBI): domain Bacteria; kingdom Pseudomonadati; phylum Pseudomonadota; class Gammaproteobacteria; order Enterobacterales; family Enterobacteriaceae; genus Kosakonia; species Kosakonia sp. S42. The sequence continues at coordinate 21,957 of NZ_JACVTW010000001.1, forward strand.
AACCGGTGTCGCTGGAGTTCACACTGATGCCCGTAAACCTGGTCCCGGGGCTCAATCGCAGCCATCTCGAAAGCTCGGTGTTTCGCTATGTGCAGGACGATCTGGCGCTAAAAATTATGGGGTCGTACCGCATTGTCCGCGCGCTGAAGCCGTGCGACGAAGATAAGCAGTACCTCAATTGTGATGAGACCGATCCGGTGCTGGAGGTGGAGCAGGTTATCTACCTGGAGGATGGCACGCCGCTGGAGTATGCCCATTGCCATTACCGCTACGATCACGGCGGGGTGATTGTGGTTAACCACGGATAAAAAAGTGCCGCTTTTATTGCCGGATGGCGCGATGCTTATCCGGCCTACAAAACCCGTTACAGGCCACATATCGCGTAGCCGCCATCCCACATAAAAAAAGCGGAGCCGACGCTCCGCTTTTTAAATCAGTTGTAGGCCGGATAAGCGCAGCGCCATCCGGCATTCAAACCGACCGCATATTAGTTCAGACGTACCGGCATACCGGAACGGTTCTGGATCGCCTGGTCAACCACGCTTGAATCAACGTCCGCCTGGCTGGTCACCGCCTGCACCGCTTTGGTCAGCGCGATCGGCACGATTTCGCCGCCGGTAAACTGCGCTTCAGTGGTGGAGAGCGGGTTGTGAACTTCGATATAGCGGCTGCCATCCGGTTCGGTGGTCGCTTTTACCGGCTCATCAATAAACTGCACGCGGGTGCCGACCGGCACGTTCTCGAACAGGAATTTGATGTCGTCGTTACGCAGACGCACACAGCCGTGGCTCACGCGCAGGCCGATACCGAAGTTGGCGTTAGTGCCATGGATCGCATACAGGCGGCCAATATAGAGCGCGTAGAGACCCATCGGGTTATCCGGGCCAGCCGGTACCACCGGCGGCAGCGGTTGACCCATTGCCTGATATTCGGCGTGCATTTTTGCCGTTGGTGTCCAGGTCGGACCGGCTTTTTTACGCTCGACTTTGGTGGTCCAGGCAATCGGGGTATCTTTGCCCAACTGACCAATACCGATTGGCAGCACGATCACCGTGTTGGTGCCTTTCGGATAGTAGTAGAGGCGCATCTCCGCACTGTTAATCACAATCCCTTCATGAACGGTATCCGGCAGGATCAGCTGCTGCGGAACGTTCATTACCGTGCCACCTTTCGGCAGATAGGCGTCAATGCCCGGGTTAGCTTCCAGCATGTTGGAGAGACCCATCTGGTATTCAGCCGCAAAGTATTCCAGCGGCTGGTTATTGCCTTCAGGAATGGTTACGACCTGGTTCTGACCGATCAGACGGCTGCCATCAGTCGGCAGCGGATAAGTCACAGCAGACGCGCTATTGCAAAATCCCACGACAGCAAAGGCCGCCGCGAAGAGAGTTCTTAATTTCATATTCATGTTGTGCGAGATTATTGCCACACTGGCCGTTGGGTTGAGAATGCAGGAAGCGCATTATATGTGCATTCCCCCGTCCAGGGAATTCAGATGTTGACGAAATCACACTTTTTTCCCGTTGTTTGCAGTGTAGCGGCCTGACAGCGGGCAAGAATCTAATTCGGAATTGTGGCATACTATGGCGTTTGTCACATATTTCAGGATATCGCCGTGTTAGTCACCAGCAACGTCACCATGCAGTTCGGCAGTAAGCCGCTGTTCGAAAACATTTCCGTCAAATTTGGCGGCGGCAACCGTTACGGCCTGATCGGCGCGAACGGGAGCGGTAAATCCACCTTTATGAAGATCCTCGGCGGCGACTTAGAGCCGTCGCTGGGTAACGTCTCTCTCGATCCGAACGAGCGCATCGGTAAGCTGCGCCAGGATCAGTTCGCCTTCGAAGCCTTCAGCGTGCTCGACACGGTGATCATGGGTCACGCCGAGCTGTGGGAAGTGAAGCAGGAGCGCGACCGCATTTACGGCCTCGCCGAGATGAGCGAAGAAGATGGCTATAAAGTGGCCGATCTCGAAGTGCTGTATGGCGAAATGGATGGCTACTCGGCGGAAGCGCGCGCGGGCGAACTGCTGCTCGGCGTCGGTATTCCGGTAGAGCAGCATTACGGCCCGATGAGCGAAGTTGCCCCCGGCTGGAAACTGCGTGTGCTGCTGGCCCAGGCGCTGTTCGCTAACCCCGATATTCTGCTGCTCGATGAACCAACCAACAACCTGGACATCGACACCATTCGCTGGCTGGAGCAGGTGCTGAACGAGCGTGACAGCACCATGATCATCATTTCGCACGACCGTCACTTCCTGAACATGGTCTGCACCCACATGGCGGATCTCGACTACGGCGAGCTGCGCGTCTACCCGGGTAACTACGACGAATATATGACTGCCGCCACCCAGGTGCGCGAGCGTCTGCTGTCGGATAACGCCAAGAAGAAAGCGCAGATTGCCGAGCTGCAATCCTTCGTCAGCCGCTTTAGCGCCAACGCCTCTAAATCGCGTCAGGCAACTTCCCGCGCCCGCCAGATCGATAAGATCAAGCTCGACGAGGTGAAAGCCTCCAGCCGTCAGAACCCGTTCATCCGCTTCGAGCAGGATAAGAAACTGTTCCGTAACGCGCTGGAAGTGGAGCAGGTGACAAAAGGCTTCGATAACGGCCCGCTGTTTAAAAACTTCAATATGCTGATGGAAGTGGGCGAGAAAGTCGCCATCCTCGGTACTAACGGCGTCGGTAAAACCACGCTGCTGAAAACGCTGGTCGGTGAGCTTACGCCAGAGAGCGGCACGGTGAAGTGGTCGGAAAACGCCCGCATCGGCTACTACGCGCAGGATCACGCGGCGGATTTCGATAACGACCTGACGGTGTTCGACTGGATGAGCCAGTGGAAGCAAGAGGGCGATGACGAGCAGGCGGTGCGCAGCATCCTGGGTCGTCTGCTGTTCAGCCAGGACGATATCAAGAAACCGGCGAAGGTGCTCTCCGGCGGTGAGAAGGGCCGTATGCTGTTCGGCAAGCTGATGATGGAAAAACCGAATATTCTGGTGATGGACGAACCGACCAACCACCTGGATATGGAATCAATCGAATCGCTGAACATGGCGCTGGAGATGTACCAGGGCACGCTGATTTTCGTCTCTCACGATCGTGAATTTGTAAGCTCACTGGCAACCCGCGTGATTGAGATTACGCCGCAGCGCGTGGTCGATTTCACCGGTAACTATGAAGATTATTTGCGTACCAAAGGTATCGAATAAATTTACCGTCTTTACCGTCGTCTTTCACGCCGCAGGTGCGTTGGCTGCACCGTCGTACCCCGGTCACTTACTTCAGTAAGCTCCCGGGGATACTCAGGTTTGCCGCCTTCCTGCAACGCGAAATACTTAGGTAAATAAAGAAACACATTGCCGGATGGCGCGTAAACGCTTATCCGGCCTACGGGATCGTTACTGCTTTTGTAGGCCGGATAAGGCGAAGCCGCTATCCGGCAAAGGAGCCGATGCCGGATGGCGCGTAAACGCTTATCCGGCCTACGGAATCGCTCTGCTTTTGTAGGCCGGATAAGGCGAAGCCGCCATCCGGCAAAGGAGCCGGTGCCGGATGGCGCGTAAACGCTTATCCGGCCTACGGGATCGTTACTGCTTTTGTAGGCCGGATAAGGCGAAGCCGCCATCCGGCAAAGGAGCAGATGCCGGATGGCGCATAAACGCTTATCCGGCCTACGGGATCGCTACTGCTTTTGTAGGCCGGATAAGGCGTAAGCCGCCATCCGGCATTTTTTTACCTGAATGACCACGCCGTTGCCGGCTTGCCGTTAATCACTAACCGGCGCTTTTCCCCGGCGGGCAAGGTAACATTCAGCGTCTGCCACGCCGGGCGGTAATCGCCGCGCGCGGTAACCTCAAGGTTTATGGTTTCGCTGTCGCAGACCATCTCCCAGCTTAACCACAGCGCATTGCCCTCTTTATAACCCCACGACTCACCATCATCCTCAAACAGCAGGCCGCTGGAACGCCCGGTACCTTTCAGCGGGAAGAGTTGCAGTTCGCGGAAGGTATCGCTTTTCGCCTCCACATGACGAATGCGATCGCTCAGCGGCAAACCAGCACCGGCGCGCACAAGCAGCGGTAATTTTTCCAGCGGTGCATCCAGCGTCACCCACTGGCCCGGCGCGTACCACGCTCCGGTATAAAAATCGTACCAGCCGCTCTCATTGGCGGGCAGCCAGAGACAACGCTCGCGCTGGCCCGGCTCAACCACGCTGGCGACCAGCAGATCGCGCCCGAGCAGGAAGTCGTCGCACTCCTCAAAGGTCTGCGCATCGTGTTCATGATCGAGGAAGGTCGGGCGCAGCATCGGCTCATCATCGGCATGCGCCTGCCACAGCAGGGTGTAGAGATAGGGCAGCAGGCGGTAGCGCAGCTCAATCGCGCTGCGGATCGCAGGCGTTACCGCCGGGTACATCCATGGCTCGTTTACCGTCTGGTCATCATTCCACGAGTGGATGGTAAAACGCGGATGCATCACGCCGTTCTGCACCCAGCGCACAAACAGCTCGGCATCGGGTTTATCACCGGAGAAGCCGCCAACATCGTGCCCGACGTTATAAAGCCCGGACAAACTCATCCCCAGCCCCATGCGGGTGTTGTAGCGCAGCGTCTGCCAGTTGGTGCGGTTATCGCCGCTCCAGGTCTGCACATAGCGCTGCATCCCGGCGCAACCGGAGCGGGAGATGAGATAAGGGCGTTTGTCCGGCGCGAAACGCTGCTGCGCTTCCATCGAGGCGCGCATCATCAGGAGCGGCATCACCGGGCGAATATGCTTGATGGCGATCTCCTCGCCAAAACCGGCGCAGCGCGCTTCGCCATCCCACACTTCAAACTCGTTATTGTCGTTCCAGGTGGAGTCGATCCCCATCTCCAGCAGCTGCGTGGTGACGCCCTCCTGCCACCAGGCGATGGTCTGCGGGTTGGTGAAATCGAGATGCGAACCCTCGTCATCCCAGAAGCTGGAGCGCTCCGGCCCGGGGTTCTCCGAATCGCGAATAAACAGCCCTCTCTCTGCCACTTCGTGATAGCGCGGATGATCCTGCAACAGGCAGGGTTTGATATTGGCCGCCAGCTTCAGCCCGGCATCGTGAAACGCCTGGCTCATCACCTTCGGCTGCGGCACTTTGTCGTAGTTCCAGTTAAAGACGTAGCGTTTGCCGTTGATCGAGGTGTAACCCGATGAGAGCTGGAACGAGTCGCAGGGGATCGCATGCTCTTCACACAGGCGAATAAAGTTCATCAGCTGGTTTTGCGCATCCGGCGCATCGGTGTAGTGCATGGTCGAGCCGCTGTAGCCGAGGCTCCACTTCGGCCCGAAGAGGGTTTTGCCCGTCAGGCGCACAAAGGCTTTAGTGACATCCAGCGCACGCGCGCCAGTAAAAATGTAGTAATCGATATCGCCCGCTTCCGCCTGCCAGCGGCGATAGGCGGTGTGGTAGTTATCGATCTCATTCCCGAGATCCAGCCAGCAGCTGCTGAGGTTGTCATAAAACAGCCCGTAGCTGACATCATCCCGACGGGTGAGGGTGAAAGGGACATGTTTATAGAGCGGGTCGGTGCTTGCCGCGTTGTAGCCCATCGCATCGAGGTTGCGCATCTCATAGCGCTGTCCGGTGCGTTGCAGGTTGCCCGCTTTCTCGCCGAGGCCGTAAAAACGCTCCTCCTTTTTACGGCTGAGGTAGTGCGCCACGCCGTCACCGTGAGCATTGATCTGATAAGCGCTGGTGGGGCGATCGCCTGCCAGCCACTGCCACGCGCCCGCTTCATTGCGGTAGTGCCACTCCAGCCATAACGGCTGGTGCACCGTCACGCGCAGTTGCTCGCTCTCAACGGTCAGCGTCTCCTGCTGCTGTTCAAGCTTCCACGCGGGCAGGCTAAAACCACTCAGATCCTCACGGCTGCGCCCCTCCCACGGCACATCCTCCTCTGGCGCGATGCTCCAGGTGCGCGCCAGCGCCAGCTCGCCCTTGCGCTTAATCAACACGCGAAACAGGTTCGCTTCCAGCACATAGAGGCAGAGCGTATGTTGCCCATCAACCAATAGTTCAACGTGATGAGCGCTCTGTTTTTGTAACGTCCAGTTCTTCAGCGTTTTCATAGCAGACTTCCACAATCAGGCGCGTTTTGCGCGACGTTCAGCAATAAATGCCACCAGGAAAATAGCGCCAATCAGGTCAAAGAAACCCATGGCAATAAACAGCGGGTTGAAGCCAATCTTGTCGGCGGTAACGCCAATCAGCAGTGAGAAGAGGAAGCTGGCGATCCACGCCGCCGAGCCGCGCATGCCGTTGACGGTTGCCATCTGGCCTTTGTCGAATGACTCAACCACCAGCGCGCTCAACATGCAGGAGATGATCTGGTGGCCGAAGCCGCCAATCGAGATCAGCACAATGGTGATATAGGGATCGCGGGTGATCGCCACAATGGCCAGCGAAATCATCAGGAATGCGCCGGTGAGAGAACTGGCAACCACCGAGTTAACGCGTGAGCAGCCGAACCAGCGGGTATAGAGTTTGGTGAGATAGCCGCTGGCGACGCTGCCGAGATCGGCGGCGAGGAAGGGGAGCCAGGCGAACATCGCAATCTGTTTCAGATCCATGCCGTGCTCTTTCGCCAGATAGAGCGGCACCCAGAAGCTCAGCACCGCCCACGCTGGTTCCGCCATAAAGGCCGGAATAGCGATGCCGTAGAAGCGTTTGTTTTTCGATACGTTTTTCAGCGCGGTAAGGAAGGGCAGTTTCACCGCTGGCGGCTCATTATCCTGCTGAATAAAGGCCAGCTCTTCGCGGCTCAGGTTCGGGTGTTTGTCCGGGTTGTGATAAAACGCCCACCACAAAATCACCCACAGCAGCGCCAGCACGCCGGTAAACATAAACGCCCCCTGCCAGCCAAACGAGGCGTGGGCGAAGTAGATAATCGGCGGTGCCAGCATCGCGCCGATGGAGAAGCCGACGCCCGCCCAGCCAGCGGCGACCGGACGCTCCGATTTCGGGAACCACTCGCCGATCGTTTTGGCGTTAGCAGGCGTTGCCGCCGCTTCCGATGCGCCCATGGTAAAGCGCAAAATCGCCAGATGGATCCAGCTGCTTGCGCCAGCGTGGAACATACAGGCCAGCGCCCAGATGATCGCGCAGACCATAAAGCCCACTTTTAGGCCAATCACATCGATTAACCAGCCACACAGCGGCTGGAACAGGGTATACGCCAGCTGAAAGGCGCCGACAATCCATGAATATTGTTCGGTAGTAATACCGAGGCTGGTTTTCAGTTCCGGTGCGAGGATGCCCAGCGAGTTACGGGTGATGTAGTTCACCGTCACGCCAAACAGAAAGAGTACCAGCATCCACCAGCGTAATTTTTTGAAGATCCGGCGACTGCTGGTGGCCGCCACGTCGTTGTTAATCCCCTGGCTCATGGTGTTCTCCGCTCATCGTTTTGTAGGGACGTTGCGTTATCGCGGCCGGGTGAAAAGTTGTTATACCGCCAGGCGCGCGTGATGATTTTTTTCTTGGTTTTTGTCTTAAGAACACACACAACTAGTATGGAAGTTGTATGACACATTTACCGTAGGGGAGAAAAAAGCGCGGCTAAAGTCGAATTTGTGCAAGGATTCTCATCAATCGACCGAATATTGCGGCACACTGCAATCAAAGCCATAAATATCAGGCTTTACGCTCTATGAAAATTTTCCCATTTCACAAACGGAGCAAGATCACAGAATGGATAAAAAGCTCAAAATCAGCGAAATTGCCCGGCGCACAAATCTGTCGACCAGCACCGTTTCGCGGGTGCTGGCGGGAAAAGCCAACACCAGCGAAAAAGCGCGCGCGGCGGTGCTGGCCTGCGCCCGTGAACTGGGGGTGATGGAGGGAATTGCCGCCGGACGGCTGCTGCTCAATAACCTGATTGTCTTCGCGCCGCAGCGCGCCTTTGATGAGCGCTCCGATATCTTCTACTACCGTGTCATTCAGAGCATCAATAAAGCGCTCGAGCCTCACGACGTGCGGCTGCGCTACTTTGCGCTGGAGGAGCTGGACAGCGATGCCAATGAATTTCTGGCGCGTATGAATGCGCCAGAGACGCAGGCGGCGATCCTGCTCGGCATTGACGATACCCATATTCACGAGCTGGCGGCGGATATCGGCAAACCCTGCGTGCTGATCAACTGCCGCGATGGGCGTATGCGCCTGCCTTCCATTGCGCCGGATCACCGCACCATCGGCGAGTTTGCTGCCCGCTATCTCTTTGATATGGGTCATCGCGATGTGGTGAATGTGATGTGCCTGCGCCGTTACACCATGGATCTGCGTCTGGCAGGCATTAAAGCGGCGTGGCAGCAGCAGAACCTGCGCTTTAACAGCAAACGGGATCTCATCACCGTACCCAGTTTTAGCGCTAAAGAGGCGGCGCTACGGGTAGCGGAGTGGCTGGACGATCCAGCGAACAAAACGCCACCGACCGCGTTTCTGGTCAGCGGCGATTTTATGGCGCAGGGGACGGTGCAGGCGCTGCTTCAGCGGGGGTTGCGCGTACCGCAGGATGTGTCGGTGATGAGCATTGACGCCTTTAATCTTGCGGCAATTCAGGATGTGCCGCTCACCGCGGTGCATGTTCCGCGCGATGAACTGGGTGCGGAAGCGGTGCAGCTATTGCAGCAGCGCCTGATCCGCCCACAGGCACCGACCGGCTCGCTGCTGTTAAACGGCACGCTGGCAGTGCGTGAGTCGGTGCGGCGGATACGCCCGGGACAGCGACGCACCGCCGTGGCTGGCGACGGGCTGTATGATGCTTAACTCTCCATCCCCAGCGCGCGCTTACCGTGCGCATTCAGATCGGCGAGCGTAAAGCGGCCTGACCAGTCGCGCTCATAATCCTCGCGCGGGAAATCACCGGGCGAAGCGCCTTGCTCCAGCGCAATCTTCACGGTGCGGGCATAAGCCAGGTTCTTCTCACACAGCGGGGCGGCGGGGATATACATCACATTGCCCCAGCCCTGCTGGTTTTCCACCGGGGCGACTGAGTGGATCACATCGCAGTGCCACCAGACGGAATCGCCCGCTTCCAACGGAGGAATGCTGCTCAGCGCTTCCATCAGCAGCGGGTGCCACTGCTCTGAAACCGGCAGCACGCGGCCGGGTGCCACGCCGCACAGCTCATCGTCCGGCACGTCGTCCAGCAGTGGGCGCAGCAGAATATAGGCCATCGCCTCGGGGATCGGCACCACGTGCAGCAACCCCTGACCAGCGATCATATCCGACAGCGCCGTCCACCCCTGGAAGGTGCGAAAAACCGAACATTTGGTGGTGTTCTCAACCGTGTACTCCTCCACCTCAGTACGGTGCGCCGCATCCCATGGATCATATTGATCCAGTTTGCCGTTAAAGACGTTGGCAAAGACGCGCTGATAGGCCGGCAGCAGCCAGCGCTCCAGCGCGCCGGAGTCCGTATGCGCCCCAAGCCCTTTCGAGGTGGTGCCCGGCGGGCGGCGGCGAATGCGATCCGGATAGATGACGCTGATATCGGGGTTAAACCACGCGCGGCCTTCGCTCTCAAACCGCCACAGCCGGTTGAGGAAAGATTGCGCGGCCGCCATCTCATCGCTCTGGCGCGCCTGCATCTGCGCCTGCGACCAGTAGATCGGGTAGATCTCCGGGCGCGAAGCCTCCAGCGTGCCGAAAAAGCTGTCGCCCGGGCCTTTATAGACCTCATCAAAATGGTTTTCCGCCAGGTAGTCGAGCATCGCGCGATCCCAGCCCAGCGCCTGCTCGCGCGGGAAATGGCTTTTAATCACCACGCAGCCGCGACGTTTGATCAACGCGCGCTGCGCCTCGGTCACGCGCCCGTTGGCGAGATCGGCATAGTTCAGTTGCGGCCAGACGGATTCGCCGCGTGCTTTTATCGCCTTAATCTCCTCCACGCGCTCACTAATACGCGCGCTGAGTTGATCGAAGAGCTGTTGTACATCGCCAATTTGCGCACGCAGCGCCTGTTTCATCTGGCGGATAGCGCCTTTGTGGTCGGCAGGAAGGGTTTCATGGGTAAACGTCATAGGTACCTCTATCTTTCATTCGAAAGTAATTAAGATTACAAATGACAATCTAAGTTAAAAATAAGTTAATGCAAGTTTAAAAACTTGATGGATTGCACAAAGCGGGAACAGGCAGAGGGAGAGTGCCGACGGCGGGGCGTCGGCAGGGGGATCAGCGGTCGAATGGGGCAGTGTTATCCAGCACGGCCTGAATCACATTCAGCACGCCGTGGTGGTTGTTGTCATCGGTCTGGTGACGGGCAATGGCTTTAATCGCGTCGGTGGCGTTGCCCATGGCGAAAGAGTAGTCGGTCATGCGCAGCATCTCGGCGTCGTTTCCGCTATCGCCCAGCGTCACACATGCTTGCGGGGAGAGGTTCCAGCGCTTGAGCAGACGCGAAATACCGTTGGCTTTATGCAGGCCGGGGATAATCAGATCGACAAAGCCGAAGCCGCTGGTCACCGGTTTCATAATCCCGTCGAGCGAGGTGTGCAGTTCATCAACCAGCGCCGGGATCTCGCTGTCCGGCAAATTCAGGGAGAATTTAAACAGCGTATCGTCAATCTGCGTGAAGTCGCGCACCGGCTTTAAGCGGTGATAGTGCTCCGCCATCAGATCGACGAACTCTTGCGGCGCGGCTTCGTTGATATAGGCGCTCTCAAGCCCACAGGCGACAAAGTTCATACCGCCGCCTTTTAACAGCTCGCCCATCACCACCTGGGATTCGTGGCGGGTCAGTTCACCGTGGAACAGCTGCTGCCCATGTTCGTAGACCAGCGCGCCGTTTTCGGCGACGAAGGAGATGCGATCTTTAAGCTCCGGGAAGAAGGAGATGAGCTGGTAGTACTGGTTGCCGCTGGCAACCACGAATTCGATATTGCGCTGCTGGAGTTGCTCGAATTGCGCCATAAACCGCGTGCGATCGTACTTTTTGGCGTCATCAAGAAAAGTTCCGTCCATATCAGTGACGATAACTTTGACGGTCATATATAGCGCTCCTGAATGTCATAACGAGGAGCAACATTCTAGAGAGAATGTGATGAGTTACACAAATTTTATTTCATTCGAAAGTCAACCGTCGTCTTTCGAGCCGCAGGTGTGTTGGCTGCGGTGGCTTACCCCGGTCATTTACTTTTTGTAAACTCCCGGGGATGCGCCACCTTGCCGCCTTCCTGCGATTCGAAATACTTGGTTAAAGCGGAATGGTTTCTAACCTTAACATCACAACGTATGTTCGGTGCGGGCAATAATATCGTCCTGCGCATCCGGCGACAGGGCGGTGAAAAACGCTGAGTAACCGGCAACGCGCACCACCAAATCACGATACCGATCCGGGTGCTGTTTTGCGGCCAGCAGTGTTTCGCGCGAGACAATGTTGTACTGAATATGCCACCCCTTATGAACCTCAAAAAAGGTGCGCAGCAGCGCCATCAGCTTCTGCCGATCGCCGTCATTGTCGAGCGTGGAAGGATTAAGTTTCTGGTTAAGCAGCACGCCGCCGAGGATCGCGCCAACCGGCAGTTTGCCGACGGAGTTGATCACCGCCGTCGGCCCAAGATGGTCGGTACCGGAGGCCGGGCTTGCCCCCTCTGCCAGCGGCGTATGGGCTTTGCGCCCGTCCGGCGTGGCCATAGTTGCCGCGCCAAACGGCACGTTGGCGGAGATCGACGAGGTACCCGCGTAGTATTTGCCGCCAATCGGCCCACGCCCGTAACGCGGGTTATGATACTGCTTCAGCTCGTCGATATAGGTCTGATACGCGCGCACCAGCAGGGCATCCACGCTCTCATCATCATTGCCATACTTCGGCGCGCTGTTGATAAGCCGCTGGCGCAGCTGTTCATGGCTCAGGCCGTCGAAATCTGCCGCCAGCGCTGCGGCCAGCTGCTGTTGACCGATAAGGCCCTGCTCAAACACTAACTTTTTCACCGCCGCGAGGCTGTTGCCAAGGTTGGCGATGCCCACCTGCAGGCCGGAGACCCAGTCATACTTCGCGCCGCCCTGTTTGATGCTCTTCGCCCGCTCAATGCAGTCGTCGACCAGCGCCGAGCAGAGAATATCCGGCACGTTCTCCTCAAGCATGGTGTCGACAACATACTCAATCTCAATCGATTTGCGCGTGTAGTAGCGGATCTGCCGGTCCCATGCCGCTGTCACGTCATCAAAATGGCGGAAGTTGCCTGCCGACAGCGCCTCGTTTTGCGCCAGGAAAACTTTGCCACTGGTGGCGTCACGCCCGCCCTCCAGCGCCGCCAGCATCACGCGGGCGAAGTTGATAAAGCTCATGCCGGTGCAGCGGTAGCCCCATTTGCCGCCGACGGCGGTCTCGATACAGCCAATCGCCGCGTAGTCGTACGCATCGGCAGGCTCCACGCCCAGCGCGATAAAGGCCGGAATGACAATCTCATCATTATTAAACGCCGGCATGCCAAACCCGCAGCGGATCACCTGTACGCAGGCCTCAAGAAAATCGTCACTCATTCCGGCGTGATAGCGCACGCTGAGGTTTGGCTGCGTGGAGCGCAACTGCCCGCAGGATTCGAGGATGGCGTAAGAGAGCGGGTTAACCGCGTCGTGGATCTGGCCGTTGTGCCACACCTGCCCGCCGATGGTGACATTCTGGTAGAGCGGGCTGCCCGCCGAGGCTTTCGAGTGGCTGCCGGAGCGGATTTTGTTCACCTCCAGCAGCTTCAGCCAGCAGCTCTGCAACAGCTCAATGCCCTGCTCGCGGTGCAGCGTCTGTTGCAGCTCGACATCGCGACGCCAGAAGGGGTAGAGATACTGATCCATTCGGCCAAACGACACTGAATGACCGTTGGATTCAATCTGCAACAGTAGCTGGATAAAGTAGCAGAGTTGCAGTGCCTGCCAGAAGGTGCGCGGCGGCTGGTGGGCAATAAGCTCACAGTTCTCGGCGATGGCCAGCAGTTCGTCGCGGCGGCTTTCGCGCGGCTCGTCGGCCGCCATCGTGCGCGCAAGGTCAGCAAAACGCACAATATGCAGGCTGACGGCCTCAAGCACGATATCAATCGCTTTCAGGAACTGCTCGCCGTGCAGATCCGCAAGCTGCGTCAAATCAATCCGCGTGCGGCGCTCGCGCACCTGCTCACGCAGCCCATCCAGCCCTTTTGCCAGCAGCAGCGGGAAGTTCACCGCCAGGTGCGCATCGCCGGAGGTCATATTGCCTTCGGCTTTGATAATGCCGCTCGCAAGCAAAGCTTTTTGTTCGTCGGTAAACATGCCGTAGCAGCGATCCTGCACCGTCTGCCCGCGCCACCACGGGCAGACTTCATGCAGCACGCGTTTATTCGCTTCGCTGACCGCAAAGCCCGCGCCGGGGCGATCCGCAAGTTCATCAATCTCTTTCTCGATCCACGAGACGGTGTATTCCGGGAAGATCGGCGCGGCGCGCACTTCGCTTGCCTGGTTGCCGATAATCAACTCGTCATGTTTGATCCAGATAGTGCGCTGCGCCAGGTGATGAGCTAATGCCAGCGCCCGGCGCACCGGCAGTGGCTTATCCATATGCTGCTGGTAAATCTGCGTGTAGTGCAGCGCGCGTTCGGTGCAGATCGGCGGTTTTACAATCGAGATCAGCGCCTGTTTATGCGCGCGGATGCGCTCAGGCAGCGTGTTGAGTTGCATCAGGGTCATGGTCTTATCCTCGCAATGTCGTCGCCAGCCCTTTCTGGCGGGCAAATGCCGCGGCGAATGCCAGCAGTTCAGGGTCGTCGAGCGGTTTTTCAGGAGCGGTACAGGTTTCGCCGAGCAGGTCAAACTTCTGCATGCCCAGCGTGTGATAGGGCAGAAAGTGGATCTCGCCGACGTGCAGCTGGTCGGCCGCAAAATTAGTAATGGCTTCAATGGAGGCTTTATCGGCGTTAAAGCCAGGGATCAGCGGCACGCGAATAATCATCTTTTTCCCGGCGCGGGCGAGGCGTTGCAGATTATCGAGCACGCGCGCGGCAGAGCCATTCGTCCAGGCACGAAAGGCATTCTCATCGACATGTTTAAGATCGGCGAGAAAGAGATCCACCCACGGCAGTGAGGGTTCGATATAACGCCACGGCACATGCAGGCAGGTCTCAACGGCGGTATGGATGCCGTGCTGATGGCTTTCGCGCAGCAGCGCCTCTGAAAGTTCGGGGTGCATAAAAGGCTCGCCGCCGGAGAGGGTCACGCCGCCGCCGCTGCGATCGTAAAAGGGTTTGTCGCGCAGCACCGTCGCCATCATCTCCGCCACGGATTTCTCCTCGCCACAGACACTCAGTGCTTCGGTCGGGCAGCAGCCGGTGAGGGCATCCAGCGCTGCATCGGTGATCTTTTCACGCTGGATTAAGAGACGATTTTGCGCGCGTTCAATCACCGCGGGCGCAGCGCGCTGGCACAAGTCGCAGCCGGTAAGGCAGAGGCGAGGGTCAAACAGCAGGTCGCGCGAGCGGGCGCGGCTTTCCGGGTTCTGGCACCAGCGGCAGCGCAGCGGGCACCCTTTCAGAAACACCACCGTGCGGATGCCGGGGCCGTCATGGGTTGAGTAGCGCTGAATATTGAAAATCATCGACCATCTCCACATATTTCATATGGAGATTAAATAACTTTCGAATGAAAGTTGCTGTGATGGGGTTCGCGGTTTATGCATCGTGCCCGACAGCGAAATTGCCGGGTGGCGCTGCGCTTACCCGGCCTACAAAACCGCCACCATCCGGCAAAAAGAAGCCCGCAAACCCGTAGGCCGGATAAGGCATTTATGCCGCGATCCGGCAAAAAGACGTCCGCAAACCCGTAGGCCGGATAAGGCGTTTACGCCGCCATCCGGCGATTAAGCCGCGGGCGGTGCGCCATCGCCGCACACTTCACACTGCGGGTTACGCATAAGCTTCATCTCGCGGAACTGGCACTGCATCGCATCGTACATCACGATCTTGCCCGCGGCGGGCGTGCCGTAATGGGTCAACACCTTAATCGCTTCCATCGACTGCATCGATCCGATAACGCCGACCAGCGGCGCCATCACGCCTGCTTCCACGCAGGTCAGCGCATTCTCGCCAAACAGGCGGCTCAAACAGCGATAGCAGGGCGCGCCGTCCGTCCAGGTAAAGACGCTGATCTGCCCCTCCATGCGGATCGCCGCGCCGGAGACCAGCGGCACTTTATGCTGAAAACAGCCGGCGTTGAGTTGGTTACGGATCGCTACATTATCGGTGCAGTCCAGCACCAGATCGTGCGCGGCAATCTGCGCGAACAGCGCCTCTTCATCAAGCAGGGCATTAACGGTGACATACTCGACATGCGGGTTGATACGCAGCAGCGACTCGCGGGCAGAGTCCACTTTAGCGCTACCGATATCCGCATCGCCGTGTAGCGTCTGGCGCTGCAGGTTTGACAGCGCTACCGTATCGAAATCGAGCAGCGTCATGGTGCCTGCGCCCGCTGCCGCCAGATATTGCGCCGCCGCGCAGCCAAGGCCGCCAAGCCCGACCACCAGTACGCGCGCGGCTTTTAAGCGCTCCTGGCCGTCAAAATCGAACCCGCGCAGAGTAATCTGCCGGTTGTAGCGCATCATCTCGCTGTCGCTTAGCTCTTCTGCCATCGTCAGCCTCCGAAGAGATGATTAAACATCTCCACATCTACCCATTCGCCCGCCGCCACGTTGCCGCGCTCGCGCTCCAGCACCACAAAGCAGTTGCCCTGGCTGAAGGAGCTGAAAATGTGCGAGCCCTGATGGCCGGTGGTGCGCACTTCGAGCGTGCCATCTTCGCCACGGCTGACAATCCCGCGCTGGAAATCGAGGCGTCCCGGCGACTTTTTCAGCCCGCCGATAACGCGCGCGCGAAAACGCAGTGGCGTCACATCCGCGCCATTGCCGCTCAGTTTCGCCAGCAGCGGCAGCACCAGTTGGTAGAAGGTTAATGTGGCAGAGACCGGGTTGCCCGGCAGGCCGCAGAACCAGCTATTTGTTAGCTTGCCGAACGCAAAAGGTTTGCCCGGTTTGATCGCCAGCTTCCAGAAGGCGATTTCACCCAACTCATCAAGAATGGTTTTGGTGTAGTCCGCTTCGCCCACCGACACGCCGCCGGTGCTGATCACCACATCCGCCTGGCTGTCGGCGGCGATAAAGGTGTCGCGCAGTTTCTGCGGATTGTCCGGCACAATTCCAAGGTTAATCACCTCATAACCAAGCTGTTCCAGCATCAGGTGGACTGAAAGGCGGTTAGTGTCGTAAATCTGCCCGTCAGCCAGCGGCTGGCCCGGCAGTTGCAGCTCATCACCGGTGGAGAAGAGGGCTACGCGCACTTTGCGCACCACGCTGACGTCGGCAATGCCGAGAGAGGCGAGCACCGGCAGCTCGGCGGCGGTCAGTTTTGTGCCCGCCGTAAAGACGCTGGCGCCTTTGGCGATATCTTCGCCCGCGCGGCGAATGTTTTGGTTAGCGCGCACCTCAGCGGTAAAACGGATGCCGTCGTTGCTCTGCTCCGTCTGCTCCTGCATCACCACCGCCTCGCAGCCCGCCGGGATCGGTGCGCCGGTCATAATGCGTATGCAGGTGCCTTGCGGCCACTCGCCGCTAAAGGGCTGCCCGGCAAAGGCTTTGCCTGCTACCGGCAGCGCATTGCCGCCGTTGAGATCCGCCAGGCGCACGGCATAGCCGTCCATCGCCGAGTTATCAAAACCGGGGACATTCAGCGGCGAAACAACATCTTGCGCGACTACGCGGCCAAAACAGGCGAGCAGCGGCAGGGTTTCATGCTCAGTAAGCGGTGAAATGCGTGACAGCATTTTCGACAGCGCCGTCTCCAGCGAGATCAGGCCATTTGCAGATTCCATAATTTCTATCCAGTCAACGCGAGAAGCGGCCATTATGGCAGAAAAGGGGAGGGGTCAATATGACTTGCGTCTACCTCATTGTTATCACATTGCTTTACATCGTTGTAACGACTTCCTATATTCAGAAATCGTCTTTCCCAAAGGCAGCTATCGTAAAAAAGGAGAGTGGGGTGTCGCAAGGCTTTGAACCAGAGGCAGACGTGGTTCTTGACGTCAGCAATCTGAATATCGCATTTAGCCATGAGAAGCAGCTTACCCCGGTGGTACGTAACCTCTCTTTTAATCTGAAACGGGGCGAAACGCTGGCGATTGTCGGCGAATCTGGCTCCGGGAAGTCGGTTACCGCGCTCTCGCTGCTCAAGTTGATTGAGCAGGCGGGCGGCGAAGTGAACTGCGATCATATCTGCCTGACGCGGCGCAACCGCCAGAAGGTCGATATCAACACGCTCTCCTCCTCGCAAATGCGCAGCGTGCGCGGGGCGGATATCGCGATGATTTTCCAGGAGCCGATGACCTCGCTCAACCCGGTTTTCCCGGTTGGTGAGCAGATTGCCGAGTCGATTCGCCTCCATCAGAAACTGGGCCGCGAGCAGGCGATGCGCGAAGCGCGGCGTATGCTCGACCTGGTACGCATTCCCGAAGCGCAATCCATTCTCTCCAGTTTTCCCCATCAGCTCTCCGGCGGCATGCGCCAGCGGGTGATGATCGCCATGGCGCTCTCCTGTCGCCCGGCGGTGCTGATTGCCGATGAGCCAACCACCGCGCTGGATGTCACGATTCAGGCGCAGATTTTGCAGCTTATCGCCGTGCTGCAAAAAGAGATGTCGATGGGGGTGATCTTTATTACCCACGATATGGGCGTGGTAGCGGATATCGCCGATCGCGTGCTGGTGATGAACCAGGGCGAAGCGGTGGAGACCGGCAGCGTCGAGTGCGTCTTCCGCGACCCGCAGCACCCCTATACCAAAGCGCTGCTGGCGGCGGTGCCGAAGCTTGGCGCGATGAACGGCAGCGATCTGCCGCGCCGCTTCCCGCTTATCTCGGCGAAAAACCCGCAGGTGCAGGAGCCGGAAACGGAGCAGGATACCGTGGTGCCCGGCGAGCCGATTTTGCAGGTTCGCGACCTGGTGGCGCGCTTTCCCCTGCGCGGCGGCTTGCTTAACCGCATCACCAAAGAGGTGCATGCGGTAGAGGGCATCAGCTTCGATCTCTGGCCTGGCGAAACGCTGGCGATTGTCGGCGAATCAGGCAGCGGAAAATCGACCACCGGACGCGCGTTGCTGCGGCTGGTAGAGAGCCAGGGCGGCTCGATTACCTTTAACGGCGAGCGCATCGACACCCTGCCGGATCACAAGATGAAGCTGGTGCGCCGCGATATTCAGTTTATTTTTCAGGATCCGTACGCCTCGCTCGATCCGCGCCAGACGGTGGGCGATTCAATTATTGAACCGCTGCGCGTGCACAATCTTCTCGGCGAAGCGGAAGCCCACCAGCGCGTGGAGTGGCTGCTGGAGCGCGTCGGGCTGAAGCCGGAGCACGCCTGGCGCTATCCGCACGAGTTTTCCGGCGGCCAGCGCCAGCGTATTTGCATCGCCCGCGCGCTGGCGCTGAATCCGCGCGTGGTGGTGGCCGATGAGTCCGTTTCGGCGCTGGATGTCTCGATTCGCGCGCAGATCATCAATTTGCTGCTCGATCTGCAGCGCGAGTTGGGGATCGCGTTTCTCTTTATCTCCCATGATATGGCGGTCGTGGAGCGGATCAGCCACCGTGTGGCGGTGATGTATCTTGGGCAGATTGTTGAGATCGGCCCGCGCCGCGCGGTGTTTGAAAATCCGCAGCACCCCTATACCCGCAAGCTGATGTCGGCGGTGCCGGTGGCCGATCCTGCCCACCAGCCGCCGCAGCGGGTGCTCTTATCCGATGATATGCCGAGTAATATTCGTAAACGCGGGGAAACAATGCAGCGCGTACAGCTGCAAAACGTGGGGCCGGGTCACTTCGTCGCCAGAACGACGCCCGGCAGCACGCAGTCGCGTTTTTAATTGATGACAGACAGGGTTTTTCAGGAGAGCAGCATGACAGAGATCATTTCCCGACACTGGCGGGCCGTTGCAGGCGTGGTTGTCGCGCTGACCGCCCTCCCGGCATTTGCCGCGAAAGATGTGGTGGTAGCGGTCGGTTCCAACTTCACCACCCTTGATCCCTATGACGCCAACGATACACTCTCGCAGGCAGTCGCTAAGTCCTTCTATCAGGGGCTGTTTGGCCTCGATAAAGAGATGAAGCTGGTCAATGTGCTGGCAGAGGGTTACACCGTCTCCGACGACGGGCTGGTCTACACCATCAAGCTGCGCAAAGGGGTGAAGTTCCAGGACGGCACCGATTTTAACGCCGAAGCGGTGAAAGCGAACCTCGATCGCGCCAGCAACCCGGCGAACAGCCTTAAGCGCTACAACCTTTATAAAAACATCGCCAGCACCGAGGCGGTCGATGAGAGCACGGTGAAGATTACCCTCAAGCAGCCCTTCTCGGCGTTTATCAATATCCTCGCCCACCCGGCGTCGGCGATGATTTCACCGGCGGCGCTGAAAAAATATGGCAAAGAGATCGGCTTCCACCCGGTCGGCACCGGCCCCTATACGCTGGACGCATGGAACCAGACCGATTTTGTGAAGGTGAAAAAGTTTGCTGGCTACTGGCAGCAAGGCCTGCCGAAGCTGGACTCCATCACCTGGCGCCCGGTGGTGGATAACAACACCCGCGCGGCGATGTTGCAGACCGGCGAGGCGCAGTTCGCCTTCCCCATCCCCTACGAGCAGGCGGCGGTGCTGAAACGAAACAGTAAGCTGGAGCTGGTCACCAGCCCGTCGATTATGCAGCGCTACATCAGCATGAACGTGACGCAAAAGCCGTTCGACAACCCGAAAGTGCGCGAGGCGATCAACTACGCCATTAACCGCCAGGCGCTGGTGAAAGTGGCGTTTGCCGGTTTTGCCACGCCAGCGACCGGTGTATTGCCGCCGACTATCGCCTATTCACAGAGCTATCAACCCTGGCCGTACGATCCGGCTAAAGCGCGCGAGCTGCTGAAAGAGGCCGGCTATCCGCAGGGCTTCACCACCACGCTCTGGTCTTCCCATAATCACAGCACCGCGCAGAAGGTGTTGCAGTTCACGCAACAGCAACTGGCGCAGGTGGGGATCAAAGTGCAGGTGACGGCGATGGATGCCGGGCAGCGCGCGGCGGAAGTGGAGGCGAAAGGGCAGAAGCAGAGCGGGGTGCGTATGTTCTATACCGGCTGGACCTCTTCGACCGGAGAAGCGGACTGGGCGCTCTCGCCGCTGTTTGCGTCATGGAACTGGCCGCCAACCCAGTTCAACACCGCCTTCTACAGCAACCCGCAGGTTGATAAAGATCTGGCCGACGCGCTGAAAACCACCAGCACAGATGAAAAAGCGCGGCTCTATAAAGAGGCGCAGGATATCCTCTGGAAAGAGTCGCCGTGGGTGCCGCTGGTGGTTGAGAAGCTGGTTTCCGCTCATAACAAAAAGCTGACCGGTTTTTACATCATGCCGGATACCGGCTTTAGTTTTGATAACGCCGATTTGCAATAGATAACTCACGCCGCCTTGCTGAACTGGGGGCGGAGTGAGGGAAGATGAGATGCTGAATTATATTATTAAACGCTTGCTGGGCCTGATTCCGACGCTGCTGATTGTGGCCGTGCTGGTGTTTCTGTTTGTCCACCTGCTGCCGGGAGATCCGGCGCGCCTGATTGCCGGGCCGGAAGCGGATGCCGAGGTAATTGAGCTGGTGCGTCGACAGCTCGGGCTGGATCAGCCGCTGTGGTTGCAGTTCTGGCACTACGTCACCAGCGTGTTGCAGGGGGATTTCGGCGTGTCGATGGCGTCGCGCCGCCCGGTGGTGGAAGAGATTGCCAGCCGCTTTATGCCGACCTTCCTGCTCACCCTCACCAGCATGCTGTGGGCGATGCTGTTTGGGCTGGGCGCGGGTATCGCCGCCGCCGTGTGGCGCAACCGCTGGCCCGATCATCTGGGGATGGCGGTGGCGGTGACGGGGCTTTCGTTCCCGGCCTTTGCGCTCGGCATGCTGCTGATGCAGGTCTTCTCCGTTGAGCTGGGCTGGCTGCCAACCGTTGGCGCGGAGAGCTGGCAACACTATATTCTGCCGTCGCTGACCCTTGGCGCGGCGGTGGCGGCGGTGATGGCGCGCTTTACCCGCGCCTCCTTCGTCGAGGTGCTCAATGAGGACTATATGCGCACCGCGCGGGCAAAAGGGGTCAGCGAAAAGTGGGTGATCCTCAAGCACGGCCTGCGCAATGCCATGATCCCGGTGGTGACGATGATGGGGCTGCAGTTTGGCTTCCTGCTCGGCGGATCGATTGTGGTGGAGAAGGTCTTCAACTGGCCGGGGCTCGGGCGTTTGCTGGTCGATTCGGTGGAGATGCGCGACTACCCGGTGATTCAGGCGGAAGTGCTGCTCTTCTCGCTGGAGTTTATTCTTATCAACTTAGTGGTGGATGTTCTCTACGCCGCCCTTAATCCCGCTATCAGGTATAAGTAAGGATGCGATTGTTAAACTGGCGTCGACAGGCGATTTTAAATGCCATGCCCACGGTAAAACCGGGGCATGTGCGCACTCCGTGGCATGAGTTCTGGCGGCGCTTCTGCCGTCAGCCCGTGGCCATGACCGCCGGGCTGTTTGTCCTGCTGCTGATCCTGCTGGCGGTGATTGCGCCGTGGATCGCCCCGTTTGATGCGGAGAACTACTTCGATTATGACCGGCTGAACGAGGGGCCATCTCTGGTGCACTGGTTCGGCGTAGACTCGCTCGGGCGCGATATCTTTAGCCGCGTGCTGGTGGGCGCGCAGATCTCGCTGGCGGCGGGTGTTTTCGCGGTGCTGATTGGCGCGGCGATCGGCACGGTGCTGGGGCTGCTGGCGGGTTACTACGAAGGGTGGTGGGATCGCATCATTATGCGCATCTGCGATGTGCTGTTCGCCTTTCCGGGTATTCTGCTGGCGATTGCTGTCGTTGCGGTTATGGGCAGCGGTATGGCGAATGTGATTATCGCCGTCGCGGTCTTCTCGGTGCCGGCGTTTGCCCGGCTGGTGCGCGGCAATACGCTGGTGCTGAAACAGCAAACCTTTATCGAGTCGGCGCGCAGTATCGGTGCCAGCGATGCGGTGATCCTCTTCCACCATATTCTGCCGGGCACGGTCTCCTCCATTGTGGTCTATTTCACCATGCGCATTGGCACCTCGATTATCTCAGCGGCCAGCCTCTCGTTCCTTGGCCTCGGTGCTCAGCCACCGACGCCGGAGTGGGGCGCGATGCTTAATGAAGCGCGTGCGGATATGGTGATTGCCCCGCATGTGGCGCTCTTCCCGTCGCTGGCGATCTTCGTCACGGTACTGGCGTTTAATTTGCTGGGTGACGGGCTGCGCGACGCGCTGGACCCGAAAATTAAGGGGTGAGAAGGGGGGCGGAGTTAATAAAACTAACGCGGGCACCAACTCATTGAGATGAGATTCAACTAATGTCCGCTCTGAGCGAGGAGCGGACGTTGGTCATTCATATATTTACGATTTTCTCGTTGACCTGCCTAGACGTATATATCATTAATTCAGAGACTCATTAGTATGCTCGGAGGTTGCATATGTTGGTATATAACGTTTTTGGAAGGCATATAGGTGTTCAACGTAAGAATGAACGGTGGTTGGTATTTCGTGCTGACTTAACGGAGAGAAAGTTTTCTCGACTTTATGACATCGCTATTCCTGACGATATGACTGAAGGCGAAATTGCCGGCTGGCTTGGTGACATATTCCATGAAGCCGCAACCGAGCGTCACCCAAATGTGGAACGCATCGAATAAGGATTTGATGAATAGCATTACTATGAGTACGCTTTTGGCACAAAGCGGACGAACTAACAGAGCTTAAAGTCCGCTCTGTGCGAGGAGAAGATGTTGGCGATTGTTATCATCCGTCAGTAAGGTTTTACTAGAATTATCATGTGAAAATTAACGAGGCTGGTTTGCTTGAAATGGCGAGGCACAGTTTATTGCGTCCCAATCCTAATGCTGGCATAGTGCAAGGATAAAACTCGAAAAACTCATATAAAGGTCTCTCGCATGAGCGAATCACGGAAGCAATTTATATTATCTAAAGGTGCGACTTGTAATAACTGGAACTGGAGTTGGTCATTTACTAACCATGAAAAGAAAATGGTTATCTTTGGTGCATGGAATTTCAATACTGACAATGATAAATCATTGATAATGCACAAAGATTGGGAATATAAAAACAATCGCCGACAAGCTGGTTACTCTCAAGCAATCGAGCATTTGAAATTATTAGATCAAGGATATAACCTATATATTTTTTATCAAGAAAATATTAGTGATGATGAAGATGGACCAAAGATTGGAGAAATTAGTGACAATATCTTTAAAGCTTACATAAAATATGAGGGAGAAGCCTGGTATGCATACCGAAACGCATTCGACTACTTACCTGATGAAATAAGTGAAGAAGAAAATTATTTTGAAGGGACTCGAAAGCTAGTAGCTGTAAATTCTTATGAAAGAAATAAAGATGCTAGAGAGAAATGCATTAGCATTCATGGGCATAAATGCAAAGCTTGTAATTTTGATTTTGAAAAGAAATATGGTGAGCACGGAAAAGGTTTCATCCATGTACATCATATCATACCCTTGAACATGATAGGAAAGCGTTATAAGGTCAATCCAGAACATGATCTTATACCTTTATGTCCTAATTGCCATGCAATGGTACATCGCTTTAAAAATAACGAATTAGATTTAGAAAAATTGAAAGAACTAATATCATCGTGCAAATAATAATATTAAATAACTTCTCGCCTTTAACCATCATCAAAAGGGGCTCTGTAAGCTAAGCAATGTCGGCTCTTGGCACAAATCAGCCTCTCAATAACTCCCCGATAAAATCATTCAGGCTCAGATTAATAAGAGTGATATTGCCCAACGTTGCTCATCCACGTCCTCGTATCCCAGGACAACGAAAATGCTGCAACATCAGGACAAAGCTGGGCAAATTGCCGGATGGCGCGTAAACGCTTATCCGGCCTACGCATTTGTTGAGCCATTCTCTCGCAATAAGCACAAAAAACCCGGCGGGTGCCGGGTTTTTTTATCGCTTAAACGCGTGTGCCCCACAGGTCATACTCGTCGGCGTTCTCTACTTTCACGCGAACTATATCACCTGGTTTGACGTTAGTTTCACCGTTCAGATAGACCGCGCCGTCGATTTCCGGGGCATCGGCCATGCTGCGGCCAATCGCGCCTTCCTCATCCACTTCGTCGATCATCACCAGGATTTCGCGACCGATCTTCTCCTGCAGACGTTCAGCGGAGATACGCTGTTGCAGCTGCATAAAGCGGTTCCAGCGCTCCTCTTTCACCTCTTCCGGCACCTGATCCGCCAGTTCGTTGGCGGTGGCACCCTCAACCGGGCTGTATTTGAAGCAGCCGACGCGATCGAGGCGC
This sequence comes from Kosakonia sp. S42, assembly GCF_016624785.1. NCBI lineage: Bacteria > Pseudomonadati > Pseudomonadota > Gammaproteobacteria > Enterobacterales > Enterobacteriaceae > Kosakonia > Kosakonia sp. S42. The sequence continues at coordinate 46,363 of NZ_JACVTW010000001.1, forward strand.
GCTTCGGTCAGGAAGTCAAGCAGCATCTGGAAATCTTCTTCGGTCTCGCCAGGGAATCCGACGATAAACGTGGAGCGCAGCGTCAGCTCCGGGCAGATTTCGCGCCAGCGCTTGATGCGTGCCAGCTGGCGATCAACCGCGCCAGGGCGCTTCATCAGCTTCAGAATGCGCGGGCTGGCGTGCTGCAACGGGATATCAAGGTAGGGCAGAATTTTGCCTTCCGCCATCAGCGGGATCACGTCATCCACGTGCGGGTAGGGGTAAACGTAGTGCAGACGCGTCCAGACACCAAGTTTCGCCAGCTGCTCGCAGAGGCCAACCATGCTGGTTTTCACCGGCTCACCGTTATAGAAGCCCATGCGGTGTTTCACATCAACGCCATAAGCGGAAGTGTCCTGCGAAATCACCAGCAGCTCTTTAACGCCAGCATCGACCAGGCGTTTCGCTTCGGACAGCACATCGCCAATCGGGCGGCTCACCAGATCGCCACGCATCGACGGAATGATGCAGAAAGTGCAGCGGTGGTTACAGCCTTCGGAAATTTTCAGGTAAGCGTAGTGGCGCGGCGTCAGTTTCACGCCCTGTTCCGGCACCAGGCTTAAGAAGGGGTTGTGCTGCGGTTTCGGCACATAGTGATGAACATGGGCGAGAACCTGCTCATAGCTGTGCGGGCCAGTGATCTCCAGCACTTTCGGGTGCACTTCGCGGATCTGATCCTCTTTCGCGCCCAGACAGCCGGTGACAATCACTTTACCGTTTTCATTCAGCGCTTCGCCGATCGCTTCCAGCGACTCCTGCACGGCGCTGTCGATAAAACCGCAGGTATTGACGATCACCATATCGGCATCATCGTAACTCGGGACAACATCGTAACCTTCGGTACGCAGCTCTGTAAGGATGCGTTCGGAGTCGACGAGATTTTTTGGGCAGCCAAGAGAGACAAAGCCGATTTTCGGCTGCAGGTTCACATTGCTCATAGTTCAAAAAGTAATCAGTTATAGGATCTTAGGCGAGGGATTGTACAGAGTTCCGGGCGGGATTTATAGCGGATTATCAGCGCAGCGGCATCGCGTGCGGTAAGTTATTTTGCTTCTTTATAGATTGCTGGCTGCGTGTGTGCAGTATGGCTTTAGTCAGGATCAAGAATCTCCTGCACCCAGTCATCCCAGCATGTGCAGCCAAGGTCTGCGACCACCGCGTTTTCATTGGTCTCCAGCCACCACTTTTTAACGGTGGCATACTCCTCAGAAGTCAGCGCAAAGGGGTGCCAGGTGCCCATGCGGCAATCCTGGTCGCAGGGATCGCTGCCCCGTAACAAGAAGTCGTTCAGAAAGGCCAGCGGGGGAAAGTAACCGCTGCCGTCAATAATGCTGAAAATGCCATACGGCACGTGAATATTTGCAGTAAGAATACGTATCGCTTCCGCGCTCTGGTTCATCATTGACCCTTTTACCGCTCCGCTACATCGGTGCGATCACCGCGCGGGGTCGGGTGAGAGAAGACGATAAACTCGACCGCCGCATCAGAATCATTGCGCGCCTGATGTTTTGCTAAAGGCGGGATCTCAATCCCTTGCTGGGCGGCAATATGCTGCTTTGCACCTTCCAGTTCCATTGTCAGCACGCCGCTGAGCACAAAGAAAAATTGCCGCGAGACGGAGTGATAATGGCGCTGCTCCTGTGTCCCGGCGGGCATTTTCTCATGGATAATCATCATCTCAGGCCGCTTCACCAGGTACCAACCGTCGCACCCCTCGCCCCAGTGATAATGCTCGGCATTCTCTTTTGAAATCATTTACTTCTCCTGGTGTACACCTCTTTCCCTACCGTTATACCCATCATCGACGCGCGGCATAACCTGCCTGAATTAGCGGGCGCACTTCCGCGAGCCAATCACGCAGAGGATAACGCCCAGCGTCACCAGTAGCATCAGCGGGCTGACACGCTCGTTGAGCAGCAGGGCGGAGAGGGCAAGCCCGAAAAAGGGCTGCAACAGCTGTAGCTGGCCGACGGCGGCAATCCCGCCGCGGGCCAGGCCGTTGTACCAGAAGATAAAGCCTATCAGCATGCTGAAGAGCGAGACGTAGCTCAGTGCGCCCCAGGCTTGCGCGCTGATATCAACAAGTGTGGCGGGTTGCGTCAGCCAGGCGGCGGGCAGCATCACCGGAAGCGACAGGATCAGCGCCCAGCAGATCACCTGCCAGCCGCCGAGCGTGCGGGTTAAGGCTGCTCCTTCGGCATAGCCCAGCCCGCACACTATCACTGCCGCCAGCATCAGCAGATCGCCAGTCAGCGACACGGCATGACTCTGCGCCAGCGCAAAGGCCACCACCAGCAGGCTGCCAAGCAGTGAGAAGAGCCAGAAGGCGCGCTTTGGCCGCTCGCCGCCGCGCAGCACCGCAAAAATCGCCGTGCAGAGCGGCAGAAGGCCGAGAAAAACAATCGAGTGGGCGGAGGTGACATGCTGTAGCGCCAGGGCTGTGAGAAGCGGAAAGCCAATCACCACGCCGCAGGCGACGAGCAGCAGGGGGAACAGCTGCGCGCGCTGCGGGCGTGGTTCGCGCAAAACACAAACAAGGAGAATCGCCAGCAACCCGGCGAGCGAGGCGCGCAGAAAGGTGAGGAAAAAGGGCGACATCTCCAGCACGGCGATGCGCGTGGCGGGTAGCGAGCCGCTGAAAATCACTACCCCCAGCAGGCCGTGGAGCCAGCCTGACAGCGCGGAATGTGCCGGTTTGTTTAGCGCGGAGTTCACCATCTTGACCTCGTTATAACTGATTAGTGGGAGCTTGAGCATTGATGGGCTGAATGGTAGGTTGAGCCACTTAAGACAATCAAATTATTGTCATGGATACATTTGATGAAAGCGCGCTACAAACAGCTGGTTGATCGCTTCGCTGTGCAGATCCGTACCGGCGAGCTGCCGCCCGGCACGCGTTTGCCGACGCACCGCTGCCTCGCCGGGCAGGAACATATTTCGCTGGCGACCGCCACCCGCGTCTATCATGAGCTGGAGGCGATGGGGCTGGTCAGCGGTGAAACCGGCCGCGGCACCTTTGTCAGAGAGATTGCCCTTCCTCCCGGTCACGGCATCGATCAGCTTGCCATCGCCAGCGACGTGCTGGATCTCAACTTCAACTACCCGTCGGTGAGCGGGCAGGGCGAGCTGCTGCGCGAGGCCCTCAAACGCACGGCAGTGGAGGGCAATATCGAAGCGCATTTGCGCTACCAGCCTCATAGTGGGCGCATCACCGAGCGAGAGGTCTTCGCCGCGCACTTCACGCAGGGGACGTTTCGCCCGGCGGCTGAAAATCTGCTGCTGGTGAATGGCGCGCAGCACGGCTTGACCATTACGGTTATGGGGCTGCTGAAACCGGGCGATGTGGTGGCGGTGGACGCGCTGACCTATCCCGGTTTTAAGGCGCTGGCCGCGCTTTATCATCTGGAGCTGGTGGCCATTCCGGCAGCGCAGGATGGCCCGGATCTGGCCGCACTGCGCCAGCTCTGCCAGCAGCGGCGTATTCGCGCGGTGTATACCATGCCGACAATGCATAACCCGCTGGGCTGGGTGATGAACAGCCCGTCGCGTAAAACGCTGGCCGCTATCGCCCGTGCTCACGATCTGTTGATCATTGAAGATGCCGCCTACGCCTGGCTGGTTCGCCGCGCACCGCCGCCGCTCGCCTGCTTTGCGCCAGAAAGAACGGTTTATGTCAGCGGATTTTCGAAAAATGTAGCGACCGGCCTGCGGGTTGGAGCGGTGATCTGCCCGCCTGAACTACGGCCTGCGCTGGAACGAGCCATCCGCGCTACGACATGGAATGCGCCGTCGCTCATGACTTCGCTGGTCAGCCACTGGATAGAGGAGGGGACGGTGGTCGAGCTCGAAAAGCGCAAGCGGGAAGATGCCCGGCTGCGCCAGCGAATTCTGCAAGAAACCCTGGCCGGTCTGCCGTGCGTGACCCACCCCGACTCTTATTTTGCCTGGCTGCCGCTCTCTGAAGAGTCGCGCGCCGATCGGGTAGTCAAGCAGTTGATGGATAGCAATATCTCCCTCTCAACCGCTGAGCCCTTCTGCACCGCGCAATCGACGCCGCAGGCGCTGCGCGTAGCCCTCGGCTCGATCGCTGTCGACACCCTGCGAGGAGCGCTGCTGATGATCCGCGAAGCAATAGAGTATGAAGCGAGCCGCTAGCGGCGACTCTCCTCCAGCCAGCGCATCAGCGCGTTAAGCCGGGCGGTGAAGTGCGCCGTGTCATCCTCTGGCGTATGGCACTGTTGCAGCAGCCAGCCGATGGCCTGCTGCTGCTGTGGAAAGCGTTGTATAACCCGGCTGGCATACTCCTCCAGCGTCTCGGGCCAGTCGGTATCCTCATCGCTACGTAACAGGTTGGTTGCGCGCAGCAGTTTACGCGCCGCCGCCCGCTGAAGCAGCCGTGCATCGCTCGCCGCTGCCAGCTGCTGCAGGTAGCCTTGCAGGACGGGAATGAAATCACCGTTTACCGCTATAGCAATCTCGCGCGAGGGGGTAAAAGGGGTGAAGCGCAGGGAGAGATCCTCACCCGACACGCAGCGGCAGTGGTGCTTAAGCCAGTAACCCCAGCTGAACCGGTTTTCGTCGGCCAGCGCCTCTGCCAGCGTGCCGCAATCAAAATCGACTTTGCTGATAACCGGATGCTGCGTCTGCACATGCTCCGCAATCACTCGCAGAAGATCGCGTTCCGCCGCGTTCAGCGCGCGCCGGGTAATCAGGCAGACGTCGAGATCCGAGACCCCTGCCACCGCCGCACCTTTCGCCACGCTGCCGTAGAGGTAAATGCTGTGCACGAGGGTGTCGAACCGGGCGTGTAACAGGCCGATCACCTCATCGACCACCGGGCGAAACGCCGGTTGCAGCGGGGTGTCGGGTAAACAGGCGATAAAGCCGTCGGCATCAACCATCGAAAGCGCCTCCGCTACAGCACGCTGATCTGCAACTGCTGGAACAGCGCGCTCATCTTCTCATCGAGCGGCTCATCGACCAGCAGCGTGCTGGCGAGCGTCAGATCGCCAATGCCAAAGGCCGAGGCGGAGTTGATCTTCTCCGGCGACGCCAGCACCACGGTTTCCGCCGCGCGCTCCGAAAGTGCGCGCTTCACGCAGGCCTCTTCATAGTTACCGGTGGTAAAGCCTGCCTGCTCATGCACGCCGGTGACGCCCATAAAAAAGAGGTCAGCATTGATGCGGCGAATGGACTCAATCATCGATGCGCCCACGGTGACCATTGAGTGTTTATATAACTGCCCGCCGATGACGATCACGTCCACATTTGGCAGGTTAATCAATCCGGCGGCGATGGTCGGGCTGTGGGTGACTACGGTAAAGGCCAGATCCGGCGGCAGCAGGGTGATCATCTCTTCCGAGGTGGTGCCGCCGTCGATGATGACGATATTGCCCGGCTGAATAAGATTGACAGCTTTCTGCGCAATGACGCGTTTTGCATGAATGTTCACGCTTTTGCGTACTTCAAATGGCGCAATCGCCGCCGACACCGCCAGCGCGCCGCCGTGCACCCGTTGCAGCAAGCCATCTGCCGCTAACTCCCTTAAATCCCGGCGAATAGAGTCTTCAGAGATAGCAAAGTGCTGGCTTAATTCGCGGGACAAGACCTGCTTATCACGCGCCAGCATCTCGAGTATCTTCTGCTTACGTTGACTGGATAACACGTTTTCCCCTTACACGATTGATCTTGATCTTGCACGATTATGCATGTTAGCGTGCCGCTTGTCAGCCTGACGATCCTAATTTTACGCAGTTTACAGGGGAAACTATGCACGCCATGCTTATTTTAATTGCCGGACCCGTACGCAGCGGCACAAACGGTGATGATGCGTTAATCAAACAGAATCTCGATGCCATGACGCGGGTTGCCGCTAAGGTGTTCGAAAAGGGCCATACGCCGGTGATTGGCGAGTGGCTGGCGATGCCGCTGGCGGAATCGGCCGGGTCGAAGAAGATTGGCGATGAGATTAGCCAGGTCTTTTTGTACCCCGTCGCCCACCGCCTGATTCAACACTGCGATGCCATTTTACGCCTGCCCGGCGATTCGGCAGGCGCCGATAACGATGTGCGCATCGGGCGCGAGCGGGGCCTTACCATTTACAGCGCCGTTGATGAGATCCCCGACTGCGCCGCGCGGGAGTCATCTGTGGCTTAACGAAACGGGATGTAATGGAAATCAATATCATGGGGTTTATCCCCGTGCTTTTACCCGTCGCGCTCTCTCCGGGCGCGAGTTTTACCCTCGCGATGAACAGCGCGCTGGCCGGCGGGCGGGTCGGGTTGCTGCGCACACTGGCGGGCACCGCGCTCGGCATCTACACCCATGCGCTGCTGATTGGCCTTGGGGTAACGGCGATCCTCGTCTCCTCTCCCGCGCTGTTTAACGTGCTGAAATATGCGGGGGCGGCGTATCTGATGTGGCTTGGTGTGCAGCTGATTCGCAGCGGGTTAACGACGAGTGAGATGACGCTACGCGCGGATGGACCAACGGTGACGCTAAAAGAGGCGTGGCTGGCAAACGTGCTCAACCCAAAAGCGATCGTTTTTTATCTCACCGTGGTGTCGCAATTTGCCGGCAGCCGCGGCGATGTCAGCCACTATCTGCTGCTGGCCACGGTGCATGTGCTGGTGATGGGCGCATGGCTGATTGCCCTGAGCAACGTGCTGGTCTTCTCGGCGAAAAAAGCCAATCCGGCACGGCTCAAAAAAGGGGTGAATGTGGTGGGCGGCGCGCTGTTACTCATCTTCTCCGCCCTGTCACTGCTGCACTGAACAGGGTGTGTCAGTAGAGCTTCTGTTCAAAATGCTCCCCGGCGTCAACCACCCGCCAGATTTTCCACTCGCCCGCCTCTTTACGCGTCCAGACCTGAAGATGAGCATGCTTGTTATCTTCTATACCCAGCCAGACATCCAGCAGCATGTTGTCGCCATCGGGCCGCGCCGGTGAAACTTTGAGGTGCGGGATCCACGCGGGGTCGTAATCCTGGGTGTAGGTGAAGTAGTCCGCTGCGAGGATCTCCTGCTCCGGCATCTCATAAATTTCAGCTATACGCCTCAGCAACTTAGCGGAGACATAGTGCCGCATTTCCGCTGTTTTAATCACTTCGTCCGGCGACGTGTTCTCGAAGGCATGCAGATAGAAGTTATAGAACCCGGTCACGTTTTTCTGTACGTCGGTCGCGGTATTAGCGCTGGCGAAGGGCAGATAACAGGCGAGCAGCAGAGAGATAACCAGACGCATGGCGATTCCTGCGAAAGAGAGGTGGGATAGAAAAAGTGCGCTGATCCTGACATTGACCCAGGGCGGAAGAAAGCCTTTTATGCGCTCCGGCAGGGCAGATTTTGGTAGGGTGCAAAGCGGCTTCGCAGCCTTATGGCCAGGCCGCTTTCCGGTATGATGGCAAAGACTTTTACCCCGCCAGCAGGAGAGCGGATGAAGACCTTAACTGAACTTATCGATGTGCACGATCCCGGCTGGGCGGTGGTGCAGGAGTGGCTTAACGCGGCCAGCAACCCTTACGAGGTGCTGGCGAAAGAGGAGGGCAACGCCGAACAGGCGCTGCTGCAATTACAGGTTACCACCCGCTCCCCGCTGGGGGCGCTGGTGTATGAAACCGGCGGGCTGCTGATTGATGATGGCTGGCTGCGTATTCTCGGCTCCGGCAGCGCGCGGCTGGCGCGCGATCCGATGGGCTGGACGCAAACGGTGACAGACGCGGGATCTTTCGGTGCCTTACTGATTGCAGATGATGCGTCGGGCGGCTTTTTTGCCCTTAACGGCGGCGGGCTTGGAGAGGATATCGGCAACGTCTACTACTTCGCGCCGGATGCGCTGGCCTGGGAAGGGCTGGAAGTGGGCTACTCTGCGTTTGTCGAGTGGGCGCTTTGCGGCGATCTGGCGCTCTTCTACCAGACGGTGCGCTGGGCCAACTGGCGGGAAGAGGTGCGTAACCTCGGCGGCGAGCAGGTTTACGCCTTCTTTCCCTTTCTCTGGACCGAGCCGCAGTTGCCGTTGGATGAACGCAAGCGCACGGTGACGCCGATTGAAGAGCAGTGGCGGCTCGCGCAGGAGCTGGCTGAGTCTATCCCTAAGTCGTAAAGGGGCAGAGCAGCGGAACCCGCTGCCGCTTCTCTGTTGCAATCAATAATGATTCCCATTAACGTCTTCCTCCTGATGTTATCTTCAGCCCGCGCGGCTGATGTACAGGGAGAATGGGATCATGCTTTATCGTTTTCACGCCGTGCGCCTGGCGGCGCTGGCTCTGCTGTTCGCCTGGCAAACAAGTTATGCCAGGCCGGATATGGCGCCGCTCGGGCCGAACATCGCCGATCGCGGCTCTGCTTACTATCACTTCACGCAAAAGCAGTTCGATTCCCGGGATGGCAAACGCCACTACAAAGTCTGGACAGGCGTACCCAAAAAAAGCGCGCCGCCCGGCGGTTTTCCGGTGCTCTATATGCTGGATGGCAACGCGGCGATGGATAAGCTTTCGGAGGCGTTTTTACAAAAACTCTTCGCTGCCAACCCGCCGGTGCTGGTGGCGGTCGGGTATCAAACCGATCTGCCATTCGATCTCGATAGCCGGGCGTATGATTACACGCCACCGGGCACCGCCATGCAGCAGCTGCGCGGCGGAGCGGGCGGTGGCAGTGCAGCGTTTCGCCAGTTGCTGGAGGAGACCATCGCGCCAGCCGTCGAAAAGGGGATTGCCATTAACCCGGCGCAGCGCGGGCTGTGGGGGCACTCCTACGGTGGGCTATTCGTGCTGGAGAGCTGGCTCACTTCCTCCTTTTTCACCACCACTTTTTCCGCCGTGCCTTCGCTGGCGCGCAATGATTTTCAGTTGCTGAAAACGATGGAAGCGGTCTCGCCGCAGCAGGCAGCGGGTAAGCACCTCTATCTTATGGAGGGGGACGGGGATCGCCGCGCGCAGGATGAGAACAGCGAGCCTGGCGTGCTGCCGCGTGTTCGCAGCACTATTGCGCAGCTTGATCAGCATGGCGTCCCGGCTACTTACCGCTTATTCCCCGGCCTGACGCACGGGGCGATGTTCGCCACCTCGCTACAGGCGGCGTTACTTCAGCTCTCGCAGGCGGAAAAACAGTCGCTCTGATTATGCCGCCGGGTTATTGTGCCCGGCGGCAGTGAACGTTACCGATGACCAGTAGCCGTTTCCGGTGTGCTCGTGTTTTGCCCAGCCCGCCTTTTCCAGCTCGCGCGCAATCAGGCGGTTAATCACCCCGTGACCCATGCTGATCACACGCTCATGCTGCTGCGCATGGGCGATCAGCATATGCGCCATTTTCTCTGCCCGCTGCATCGTCTGCTTTTTGGATTCCGGCCCTGCCAGCGCGCCGCTGAGCCAGCAGAGGCGAAACAGCACCAGCCACGTCTGTGGCGAGAGGCGAAGCCAGGGGAGGTTGAATACCGGCAAGGGCGCTTCGCGCAGTTCGTCGGCAATCAGATCGGGGGTGAGGTTCACCGCCTGTAACGACGCACGGGCGCGCGGCAGCGGGCTGCTGATAACAAAAGCGTGGCGTTTATCCGCCAGAACGGCGTGGCAATCGGGTTCGCCAGTGACGCCGGAGGCATCATAGCCTGCAATCCAGCCGGGCATGTCCGTGGCTTTTACCCGTGCGGAACCCTGCTGAGCGCTGAATTCAGGCTCGCCATGACGCATTAAAACTATCTCCATTTCACGCTCCTGTGTGTGTTAGCCCTGTGCTTTACGGTAATGGGCTTCCATCTCATCCAGCGCGGCCTGGTTCTCCAGCCCCCACTGGTACATCTGCTCAATCGGCCCGGCGAAGGTTTTGCCCAGCGGCGTGAGGCGGTAATCGACTTTCGGCGGGACAACGTCATAAACGTGGCGGGCGATCAGGCCGCGCTGCTCCAGCTCTTTTAGCGTCTGAAAAAGCATTTTTTTGGATATCCCTTGTAAGCTGCGTTGCAACTCGCCGGTGCGGGCACGCTCATCAGGCCAGTGGTAGAGCGCGTGCAGCACCATTGTGCTCCATTTGACGGAGAAGAGATCCATCAGGCGGCGCGGCGGCGAATCCGCGTAGAAAAAGAGTTTGCCATCAACCCAGGCTGGCATAAGAAGCCCTCATCTGTGGTCACCAAATGGTAACTACTATCAATTGTGAACCTTGCGGACTATAGTCTGCCGCCTTCACGTTATTAACGCCAGCCCAACCTGGAGGCCTTATGAAAATCAATGCACTGGTCGCGGTCGATGCCGCAAAACCGCTGACGTCCGGCGACATTACCCTTCGCCCGCTGCAAAACCAGGATGTGAAAATCGACATTCTTTACTGCGGCGTCTGCCACTCCGATCTGCATATGGCGCGCAATGAGTGGGCGGTAAGCCGCTATCCGCTGGTGCCGGGACATGAAATTGTCGGCCGCGTCAGCGCCACTGGCGCAGGCGTGTCGGCCTTTCAGGTCGGCGATATTGTTGGCGTCGGGGTGATGGTGGACTCCTGCCGTGAATGCCACTTCTGCAAACAGCATGAAGAGCAGTATTGCGAAGCGGGCTTTACCGCCACCTATAACGGGATTGATAAATACACCGGCGACAGCACCTGGGGTGGTTACGCCGAGAGCGTGATTGTCGATCAGGATTTTGTCGTCTCGGTGCCGCAAAACCTGCCGCTGGCGGGCGTTGCACCGCTGCTCTGCGCAGGCGTTACCGTCTGGTCGCCGCTGCGCCACTTCAACGTTAAAGCGGGTGATGCAGTGGGCGTTGTCGGCCTTGGCGGTTTAGGGCACATGGCGGTTAAGCTGGCGAGCGCGATGGGCGCCGAAGTAACGCTGTTTACCACCTCGCCGGAGAAGGGCGAAGATGCCCGCCGTCTCGGCGCAAAACGCGTGGTTGTTTCGCGCGATGCCGCACAAATGGCCGCCTGCCACACCTCGCTGGATTTTATTATCGACTGCGTCGCGGCACCGCACGATCTCGACCCCTACCTGGCGACGCTGAAAACCAACGGTCGCCTGGTGCTGGTGGGTATTCCCGATCAGCCCCACGCGTCACCCAACATCACGCCGATGGTCTTTCGCCGCTTAAGCATCAGCGGATCGTCGATTGGCAGCATCCGCGAGACGCAGGAGATGCTCGATTTCTGCGGCCAGCACGGCATCACGGCGGATGTGGAGATGATTGGCGGTGAAACGATCGAAAGCGCTTTCGCCCGCATGCTGAAAGGCGATGTGAAATACCGCTTTGTTATCGATATGCAGGCTACGCGCTGGTAAACCGCCAGCCTTACATAAGCGCGACGTGCTCCTGCGGTACCCAGCCGAGGTCGCCGTCCGCTTTTTCTGCCAGATACCAGTCGTTAAGGCTCTGATGCACCGTAAGTCGCTCACCGGTTTGCACGGTCAGTTCGTGCGCGCAGTAGGCCTGCTGGCAGACGCCTTGATGGGTGCTGACTGGCGTAAAGAGCTGCTGGGGCGCCCAGCCCGCTTTTCCCGACTCTAATGTCACCCAAATCCAGCCGCGCCATTGCAAATCGCAGTGGCCAATTTGTGCTCTTTCCCCCTTGCGGATAGTCAGCGGATCGGGATAGGCCGAGCGATAGTCACGGATCACTTTTACGGTAGTTTGCTGCGGGTAAGCGACTGCTTTCATTCTCCTTATCTCCTGACGTCGCGAAGCGCTTTTTTAACAAGCGAAACGGCAGCCCAGCCCAGAGCTGGCGCGGCCTGTGTAAAAGATCGTCAAAAGGAGAATATTATTGACCAAACCCATGCCTTTGGTCAAAAAGCGGCCATACTATTAGTCTGCCCAATGGCTGACAAGGGAGGTAAAAGTATGACCGCTGATGAACTCGCTCGTCGTTTAGTTATGAAGTTGATGGCTGCCAGAACAGACCTTGCGGCCTATATCCAGATGCGCAAAGCGAAAGGGTATATGTCGGTCAACGAAAACGATCGTCTGCGAGAGATGTTTTTTGCCCTGGCGCTGGAGATCCGCGATAAAAGCGAAAGACTGCAAGAGATACAGGATCGCGATACGCGCAGCGCCATGTACAGTGCCGAAGAGGCGCTCTCCTCCGCCGCCGTTTCACTGATGAGCGGGCGAAGAGATTGCGCCAACTTTATCTCGGTGAATGTCGATAAGCTGGAGCGTTCGCTCAATATCCTTGATTACAGCATTCAATATCTGAATGAGCACTCTCCGCTTGCTGAAGCCTGAAGCGCTTCCACACCCTGACCATAAGGGGAGCCCGCTCCCCTTTATGCTTAAGCTTTTGTAAAAGCAAACCCACCCGCGAAATCGATGGCTAACCTTTATCCAGGCTTACCGCTTAATAAAGGAGTGCCGTATGCGCCATCTTCCCCTGTCATTACTGTTTCTCTCAACCTCTGTGCTCGCTGCCCCGGCTGCGGTCAACGTCGATGTCCTGCAAACAAAACTCGATCACCCCTGGGCGCTGGCCTTTTTACCCGATGACGGCGGAATGCTGATCACCCTGCGCGGCGGCGAGTTGCGCCACTGGCAGGCGGGTAAGGGGCTTTCCGATCCGATAAGCGGTGTGCCAAAAGTGTGGGCGCAGGGTCAGGGGGGCTTGCTTGATGTGGCGCTGGCACCTGATTTTGCCTCATCAAGGCGTGTGTGGCTGAGCTACGCCGAAGCAGGGCAGGATGGCAAAGCGGGCACCGCCGTCGGCTTTGGTCGCCTGAGCGACGATGGTAAACAGCTTGAGCAGTTCCAGACCGTTTTCCGCCAGCAGCCAAAACTTTCGACCGGTAACCACTTTGGTGGCCGCATGGTGTTTGATGGCAAAGGTTATCTGTGGGTAGCGCTGGGTGAGAACAATCAGCGGCCGACGGCGCAGGAGCTGGATAAGCTGCAGGGCAAGCTGGTGCGGCTGACGGATCAGGGTAAAGTGCCGGAGGGTAACCCGTTTGCAGGCAAACAGGGTGCGCGGCCGGAGATCTGGTCTTACGGCATCCGCAACCCGCAGGGGATGGCGATCAACCCGTGGAGCCAGGCGCTGTGGCTAAATGAGCACGGCCCGCGCGGCGGGGATGAGATCAACGTGCCTGAAAAGGGTAAAAATTATGGCTGGCCGATTGCCACCAGGGGGATCAACTACAGCGGGCTGAAGATCCCGGAAGCGAAAGGCGGCATTGTCGAGGGAACCGAACAGCCAATTTTCTACTGGAAGGAGTCACCGGCGGTCAGCGGCATGGCTTTTTACAATGCCGATACTTTTAAACAGTGGAAGAACAAGCTCTTTATCGGCGCGCTGAAGGATAAGGATGTCATTGTGATGAGCGTCGATGGCAACAAAGTGAGCGAAGATGGCCGCATTCTTGGCGATCGCAATCACCGTATTCGCGACGTGCGCGTCGGGCCGGATGGGTATTTGTATGTCTTAACCGACGAGAGCAACGGCGAGTTGTGGAAGGTGAGCCCGACATCGTAATCGCGCCGGGTGAGTGCCGGATGGCGCGCAGTTATCGGTGTAGGGCAGGTGCGGTTTGTCTTGCCGGATGGCGGCTGCGCCTTATCCGGCCTACGCGTGCACAATGCTTTTGTAGGCCGGATAAGCGCCAGCGCCATCCGGCAATCAAGCCATCACGTTACCGGGATCATCACGTTATGGCGAAACGCCGGGCGCTCGCAAAGCTGCGCGTACCAGCGCTGCAAATGCGGGTGCGTGGCCCAGCTCAGGCCGGGAATATTAAACAGGTTATAGATAAACGGTGCGACGGCGATATCGCCACAGCCAAACGCTTCGCCCGAAAGCCACGGCGTATTTGCCAGCTCATTATCAAGCAGCTGTAACGCGCCATCGAGCGCCTCTTTTGACGACGCAATCACCGCCTGATCGCGCTTTTCTGGTGCCGTTCGTACCAGGTTCATCAGCAGTGGGCTATGTTTGGGGGCCAGCATACTCAGCGACCAGTCCATCCACTTATCACCCTGCGCCCGTGCGGCAGGCGACTCCAGCCACAGGCGGCTCTGACCATACTGCGCGACCAGGTAGCGAACAATGGTGTTCGATTCCCACAGCACGGCACCGGTTTCGTCGTCGCGCAGCAGCGGCACCAGCCCGTTAGGGTTCATCGCCAGATATTCAGGATCGTGATTAACGCCAAACTCCCGGCCCGCCAGAATATGCTCATAGGGCAGCTCAAGTTCATCCAGCAGCCAGCGCACTTTTTTGACATTCGTCGAATTATTCCTTCCCCACAGCGTGATCATTTTTACCCCCGTGCAAAAGTGTGTTTCAGTGAATCTATCGTGGGCGAAACTTAACGTTCTGGCAACGACTTAGAAAAATAATGCACAACAGGCGCGCAACAGGCTGTTATTGCGTAAACTTTAAAAACTTTACCCAGTAGCGGTTTTTTTCGTTTCGTTTGTGCGTTATTACTCACCGTTTGTTACGGCACGGTGATGTGACGTTTTATTGAAAGGATACTCGGGTGGCTTATATGACGCAGTTCTCTCTATCCCTTCGCGGCCTGGCAGCAGGATCCGCGCTGTTGTTTCTCTTCTCCCCGTCGTTATATGCAGTGGAACAGACGCCTGCCGCGCCGCCGGTCGATGCCCGTGCGTGGATCCTGATGGATTACGCCAGCGGCAAAGTGCTGGCCGAGGGCAACGCCGATGAAAAACTCGACCCTGCCAGCCTGACCAAACTGATGACCAGCTATGTGGTCGGCCAGGCGCTGAAAGCGGGGAAAATTCACCTCACCGATACCGTCACCGTCGGCAAAGATGCCTGGGCGACCGGCAACCCAGCGCTGCGCGGATCGTCGCTGATGTTTCTGAAACCGGGCGACCAGGTATCAGTAGCAGACCTGAATAAAGGGGTCATTATTCAGTCCGGCAATGACGCCAGCATCGCCATTGCCGATTATGTTGCTGGCAGCCAGGACTCCTTCGTCAGCCTGATGAACAGCTATGCGCAAAAGCTCGGCCTGACCAATACCACGTTTAAAACCGTCCACGGGCTTGATGCGCCGGGGCAGTTCAGCACCGCGCGGGATATGGCGCTGCTCGGCAAAGCGCTGATCCACGACGTGCCGGATGAGTACGCGATCCATAAAGAGAAAGAGTTCACCTTCAATAAAATCCGCCAGCCCAATCGCAACCGGCTGCTGTGGAGCACCAGCATGAACGTGGACGGAATGAAAACCGGCACCACCGAGGGGGCGGGCTATAACCTCGTCGCCTCGGCAACGCAGGGCGACATGCGCCTGATCTCCGTGGTGCTGGGAGCGAAAACCGACCGCATCCGCTTTAACGAGTCAGAGAAATTGCTTACCTGGGGTTTCCGCTTTTTCGAAACGGTAACACCGGTGAAACCTGACGCCACCTTTGTCAGCCAGCGCGTCTGGTTTGGCGACAGCAGCGAAGCGAAGCTTGGCGCGGGCGAAGCAGGCTCAATCACCATCCCCAAAGGGCAGTTTAAAAACCTGAAAGCGAGCTTCACCCTCAACCAGCCGGAGCTTGAAGCGCCGCTGAAGAAGGGCCAGGTGGTGGGCACCATCAACTTCCAGCTCAATGACAAAACCATTGAGCAGCGCCCGCTGGTGGTGATGGAAGCGGTGAATGAAGCGGGCTTCGTTGGCCGGATGTGGGATTTTGTCCTGCTGAAGTTCCACCAGTGGTTTGGTAGCTGGTTCTCGTAGCCGTGGTGACCGTGCCCGGCGGGCGCGGTCAGTAGAGAAGGGTGATCTGCTCTTTTTTCGCCGCGCTGACCAGGCCATCATCCGGCCGGCGGTCGCTGACAATCACATCGAAACGGTTTAACGCGCCCATGCAGGCCGGGCGCACTTTGCCAAATTTACTGTGATCGACCACCAGCACATGACGCTGCGCGCTGTTCATCGCCCAGTGTTTTACCGGCAGCTCTTCAAGGTTAAAGCAGGTCGCGCCCTGTTCCGTGTGCACGCCCGCCGCCGAGTAGAAAGCGATGTCCGGGCGCAGGTTGCTCAGGGTTTCATTGAAGTTCAGCGGCTTGAAAATGGCGTTGCTGGCGTGAAATTCGCCACCGCTGAGAATGGCGCGGCACAACGGTTTCTCCTGCAGCGCCAGAAAGGTGTTCAGCGAGTAGCAGACGGCGGTGAAGGGCAGATCTTGAGGCAGCGCGTCGATGATCCACGGCGTGGTGGTGCCGCAGTCAAAAAAAGCCATCTGGTGCGGTTGCAGCAGGGCAGCGGCGAGTTTTGCCGCACGGCGCTTCTCCTCGACGAGGCGGTTTTTCTGATCGCTTAACAGATAGTGGCTGGCGGAGCGCGGTTCGAGCACTATATAGCCGCCGAGCAGCACCACCGGAGCGCTGTTGGCACTGAGATCGCGACGAATGGTCATTTCAGAAACGCCCAGTAGGCTGGCTGCCTCTTTCAGATGCAGCTTATCGCTGCGCTTGAGCGCTGCCAGCAGCTGGTTGATCCGCTCGTCACGTCTTGTTTCCATAATTCACCCGAATAAAAGAAAGCCCCGCATAAGCGGGGCCTTTATCTTACCTGCGCCCTGGCGCTTAGTCACGCACCCAGCCGCGACGGATCGGCAAGGCAAAACAGAGGCGATAGATCTGCTGCGCGGCGTGATAAATCTTCTCGCCGAAGGCCTGCCACAGAATTTGTGCGCTCAGGCAGCCGCAGATGCCGACCAGCAAGCCGCCGAGCATATCCAGCGGCCAGTGGACGCCAAGATAAACTCGTGACCAGGCAATGGCGAACGCCGTCACCATCAGGCCTGCGCCGGACCAGAAACGGTGCCAGGCAAGAAACGCGACGGCAAAGGTGAAGATCACCGTACCGTGATCGCTCGGGAAGGAGTCATCCGCCGCGTGTGGCAGGAAGTTATAACCAACATGATCGACAAAAGGCCTGTCGTGGGGAAAGGTATGGCCTAAAATCCATGAGAGCGAGAGGCTGACCACGATCGCCAGCGCCACTTTGATCACCAGCTGACGCTGGGCGCTGACCTGGCTGCGCGGCCCCCATAGCCAGAGACCAACCGCCAGCAGCGGCACGATATTGATCAGATCTTTGGCAATAAAGTGGGCGGCGGTCAGGAGCCAGGCGGGCGAGTCGGGCGTGGCGTTAATCCAGTAGAACAGGGTGTGATTCAGGCTCTCTAACATAGACAGATTACTCTTTGATGACAGTCCGGATTGATCAAAGCGCTCACCATAAAAGCGGTGCGGCACAGGGTAAAGGGGTTTTGTCTTACTCCGCAGAGAGTTAGACGATTCCTGGTCTCAGAGTACGCCCTGTCACTTAAGCAAACCTTAAACGAGTGAATAAGTGCTTTATCTGTTTTTACGGGAGAATTCACTACCGTCGCGCGGTGGCTTTGATTACACTCTGCGCGATTTTTCAAAGGAAGAGATTGCATGCAAAACCATACCCTTTCCGGCCAACGTCTGGGACGACGGGCGCTGTTATTCCCCCTCTGTCTGGTGCTTTACGAATTCTCCACCTATATCGGCAACGATATGATTCAGCCCGGTATGTTGACGGTGGTCGAGCAATATAACGCGGGCATTGAGTGGGTTCCGACCTCGATGACCGCCTATCTGGCGGGCGGCATGTTCTTACAGTGGCTGTTAGGGCCGCTCTCCGATCGCATTGGTCGTCGCCCGGTGATGCTTACCGGCGTGGTGTGGTTTATTGTCACCTGCCTTGCGACACTGCTGGCGCAGAACATTGAGCAGTTCACGCTGCTGCGTTTTTTACAGGGCATCAGCCTCTGCTTTATTGGCGCTGTGGGGTACGCAGCGATTCAGGAGTCGTTTGAGGAGGCGGTCTGTATCAAGATCACCGCCCTGATGGCCAACGTCGCGCTGATCGCCCCCTTGCTTGGCCCGCTGGTGGGCGCCGCCTGGGTGCATGCCGCGCCGTGGGAGGGGATGTTTGTCCTCTTTGCGCTGCTGGCGGCCTTCTCCTTCTTCGGGCTTCAGCGGGCGATGCCGGAGACCGCCACCCGGCTCGGCGAGAAGCTGTCGTTTAAATCCCTGTGGCGCGATTACGCCGAGGTGCTGAAGAACGTGCGCTTTGTTGCTGGCGCGCTGGCTACCGGCTTTGTCAGCCTGCCGCTGCTGGCGTGGATTGCCCAGTCGCCGATTATTATCATCAGCGGCGAGCAGCTCAGCAGCTATGAGTACGGCCTGTTGCAGGTGCCGATTTTCGGCGCGCTGATTGTTGGCAACCTGGTGCTGGCGCGGCTGACTTCGCGGCGCACCGTGCGCTCGCTGATCATCCTTGGCGGCTGGCCGATTGTGGCCGGTCTGCTGCTGGCGGCGGTTGCCACGTTTGCCTCTTCCCACGCCTATTTGTGGATGACGGCCGGGTTAAGCGTTTACGCCTTCGGCATTGGCATTGCCAACGCCGGGCTGGTGCGCCTGACGCTGTTTGCCAGCGAGATGAGCAAGGGCACGGTATCGGCGGCGATGGGCATGTTGCAGATGTTTATCTTCACCGTCGGTATTGAGGTGAGTAAACATGCCTGGCTGATCGGCGGCAACGGGCTGTTCAGCCTGTTCAACCTGCTGAACGGTATTATCTGGCTGGGGCTGATGGTGGTGTTTCTGCGCGATAAGCGCATGGGGAATTCGCTGGAGGGATAGGGCGGCAGCCCGCAGGCGCCGCCCGATAGTTAGCCGGGTTCCGCCTGGGCTTGCGGTTCCGGTTTGGCCACCGCGCGCGCCACCAGCGCGGCAATCAGCACCAGACCAAGCACCACCAGCATCGCGCTGCGCAATCCGTAGTGCTCGCCGAGGAAGCCGAGCAGCGGCGGGCCAACAAGGAAGGCGAGATAGCCGGTTGTTGCCACCACGCTGACGCGCGTCGCGGCATCCGGCCCGGTATCGCTGGCCGCCGAGATGGTCAGCGGGAAGCCGAGCGATGCGCCTAATCCCCATAAAATGACCGAGAAGCCCGCCACCCAGGCGCTGTCGACAAAAATAATCAGGCCGATGCCCAGCGCGCCCATTATCGCGCTGGCACGCACCACGGCGACGCGGCTGTAGCGGTCAATAAACCAGCCGCCGCAGAAGCGCCCGGTGGTCATGCCCAGCGTAAAACCGGTGTAGATCAGCGAGCCGGAAGTAGGGCTGAAGCCGTGACCATCCACCATCAGCAGCGGCAGCCAGTCGTTAGCCGAGCCTTCAGCGAACGCCATCGCCAGCACCACCACGCCAATTAACAGCAACTGCGTATCGCGCCAGAAGGGCATCCCTTTTTGACGGTTCGCGTGCTCTTCGGCGCTGTTTTGCCCGGTCCCCTCCGGCACGGCGGAGATCGCCAGAATAATCGGCACAATCGCCACCAGCGCCGCCAGCAGAATGTGCAGGTCCGCGCTGATGCCAAGGGCAGTTAACGACATCCCGACGCCTGCGCCAACCAGCGTGCCGAGGCTGTAAAAGCCGTGCATCATCGGCAGCACGGTTTTGTTCATCTCCTGCTCAACCACCGCGCCTTCGATATTCATCGCCACTTCGCCCGCGCCCAGGCTGCCGCCAAAGCAGGCCAGACCGACGGCAAAGAGCAGCGGCGAGGCAAACCACAGGGCAATGCTTAAAATCACCATCCCGAGCACTGAGAAGGACATGCTGGCGCGGATCACTTTGCGCGCCCCGAAGCGCTTCACCAGCCATGCCGATGAGAGAATGCCGCTCATCGACCCGACCGACAGACCAAACAGCACCGCGCCCATTTCAGCCGTCGAGACCGAGAGCACATCGCGGATCGCTGGCGTGCGTGATGCCCATGAGGCCATTAATAATCCGGGGAGAAAGAAGAAGGTGAACAGCGCCCATAAGCGATGGCGCAGGGCTTTTCGGGAGGCGTTTTCAGTCATAGATTCACATCAAAAAAAGTAAGGTGAAGTAACACTAGCATTTTTTGCGAGCTTCAGGATTTGTTATGCCAGAAGAAAAGGGCAGATGAGAAAGTTTTTCACTCTCTGCGCTATTGGTGGCAGGATGTTCGCTTTTATAACATGAGCAACGTGATGCAGGCAGGGAAGGGATGATTATCAACACAATAATGTGGTTAGCGTCGACGGCGGCGCTTTTTGCGTGGGTATTCAAGGTCACCCTCAAAAACACCTTTAAAACTAATGCGAAATACTTCGGGATATTCATAGTGGTGCATCTGGCGCTGAATATCGGCGCGATGGCGTTGAGCAAACATGGGGTTGTGCTGGTAAAACACCACTCCAGCGCGATGACGGTCGCAGCCATGACGATCCTGCTGAAAAGCTATATGGTGCTGATGGCGATTATGGCCCTGAGCTTTTTTATCGCACTCGCGGGCAAAGGCGCAGAGAAAATGACGCAGTTTCACACCACCCATAATGCAGCCAACCTGCACCGTAACCCGCTGAAGTTTTACCTGCGCAACCAGTCAGGGATTGTTAACGTCTATCGATGGTTCTTCCTGATAGGTGGGGTTTATATGCTGTGGGCGATGTGGTTTAGGATGAGTTTTTGAAAAGCGCGGCTATGGTAAATATCCGGCGAGGCTGAATTTTAAAAATGCGGAGTCATCTTAAAACCAGGTTGCTGAAGTCGCCGTCCTAAAAACCTCTCCTGTGAATCTGTATATGTTTTATTTTCTTGCCGAAAAAGAACTGGAGCCTAACCAGATTTATATTCGCCGCTGCCTGATCCAGTGCAAAGGAATGGAGAATGAAGTTTGCACAATCTTCTCCCGCTAAGTTTTGTAAATTCATCGGGCTTCAGTCTGCCAGCCTTGTTGAAGGCGTATCGACCGGCGTTTGCTCTTTTGCTTCTTTCGGTAGCCTGTTTATTTTGGATGGCTGGCTTAAATTGGCGGGATTTGTGGGGTTTTTTATCCTGGCCTATTTGATCGCGTGGTTAATGGACTTTCTGAAAGGCGAAGTATAAAGGCATTAAGACACCGGCACGATATACAGACTACGGAAGACTCGTTCAATGGTGGCCACTTTTCATTGTTTTAAAATCAATGAAGAGCGAAACCCGAGAGTTTACGCTGTTGCCGTTATAGCCTCATCAGTTGGTTTACGTGTGTTTAATTTCTTGTTTTTAATTTTTTTAGGCAACAAAAAACCCATCAACCTTGAACCTAAGCGGCGGGGTTGATGGGCTCCACAATCGGGGGACATCAAAGAAAAGCAGTGGCACTAGTTATGACTGACACCCCACAAAAAAGTTCTGCGTATAAGCGAAATATTTCTTAGCTTCGGAGTTATCCGAGCCCTGGCCAGATAATAATGATCAATGTCCCGGCGAGGGTAAGCAGCACGTTGGCGATGGCGTAGGTGCCAGCATAGCCCAGCGCGGGGATGTTGCTGCGCGCGGTATCACTGATGATCTCCATTGCCGGTGCGCAGGTGCGCGCACCCATCATTGCGCCGAAAAGCAGGGCGCGGTTCATTTTCAGCACGTAGGCACCAAACAGGAAACAGATCAACACCGGCACGAGGCTGACAAGCAATCCGGCGATCAGCATCTGTCCGCCGACAACGCCGAGGCCGTTGCCGATGCCGCTCCCGGCGCTTAAACCGACCCCGGCCATAAACACCATCAGGCCGAACTCTTTCACCATCATTAGCGCGCCCTGCGGAATGTAACCAAACGTCGGGTGGTTCGCGCGCAGGAAGCCGAGCATGATACCGGCGAAGAGCAGACCGGCGGCATTACCGACGCCAAAGCTGAAGGAGCTGAACTGGAAGGTGATCATGCCGATCATCAGGCCGACAATAAAGAAGGCGCAGAAGGCGAGCAGGTCGGTCACCTGGCTGTGAATGGAGATAAAGCCGATGCGGTCAGCGATGGTTTTCACGCGCCGCGCATCGCCGCTCACCTGCAATACGTCCCCTTTGTTGAGCACGATATTGTCGTCGATAGGCATTTCAATCTGGCTGCGGATCACGCGGTTAAGGAAGCAGCCGTGATCGGTCAGCTTCAGCTGCGCCAGGCGGCGGCCGACCACATTGTGGTTTTTCACCACCACCTCTTCGGTGACGATGCGCATATCCAGCAGGTCGCGGTCGAACACCTCTTTCCCGTTACGGAAGCTTGGGTCGAGGCGCGCATGGGCGTCCGGGTAGCCGACCAGCGAGATCTCATCGCCCATCTGCAACACCGCGTCCCCGTCCGGGTTAGCGAGAATACCGTTGCGGCGAATACGCTCGATATAGCAGCCGGTCTGGCGGTAGATCCCCAGCTCGCGCAGATTTTTGCCATCCGCCCAGGCCACCAGCTCCGGCCCGACGCGATAGGCGCGGATCACCGGCAGGTAGACTTTGCGGTGAGCATCGGTATCCAGACCGCGCTCGCGGGCGATCTGCTGGGCGCTGGTCTGCAAATCCTGATGCTGTAACTTTGGTAAGTAGCGGGCGCCAAAGATCAGGCTCACCAGACCAATCAGATACGTTAAGGCGTAGCCGAGGCTGAGATTGTCCAGCGCGCTGGCAAGCTGGCTGCTCTCCATGCCCGAGTGGCGCAGCGTATCGCCCGCGCCAACCAGAACCGGCGTCGAGGTCATCGAACCGGCGAGCATCCCGGCGGTTAAGCCGATATCCCAGCCGAAGAGTTTGCCGAGACCGAGCGCAATCAACAGCGCGCTACCGACTAATACCAGCGCCAGCATCAGGTAATTCTTACCGTCGCGGAAAAAAATTGAGAAAAAGTTAGGTCCGGCTTCGACACCAACGCAGAAAATAAACAGCATAAAGCCGAGGTTCAGGGCATCGGTGTTAATGCTGAAATGTTGCTGGCCTAATAATAAAGAAACGACTAAAACGCCAATAGAATTACCCAGTTGGATAGATCCCAGTCGTAATTTTCCAAGGCAAAGCCCAAGCGCCAGAACCACAAACAATAACAGTATGTAATTCCCATTTAACAAATCTGCGACGTTTATATTCACGGAGTCTAACTTCTTGTTTACTTGTAAGCTGTTGATAGAAATGGTGATTTGAGCTAGTGTTTTGCCTATGCGCTGGCGGATAAATTAAAGCCGTGCAACACCAGACACCCCGCACAAAACATAAACTGGCCGTTAGTTTAATCTCATTGCATAACAACGGCTAGTGACAATCGTCTGTTTGCACGGGTGCCATTCAGGCAATAATTGCCGCAACGCTTTATCCGTCCGACATTCTTTAAAACGGTGTAAACGTCGATAGAGAAAAAGTCAGGAGGCGTGTTTGAAGAACAGGCGTAGTTGGTTCGGCGTTATCTGCTGTGGTCTCCTTTTTATCGCAATTTGTCTCTCTCTGGTGATGAATATGCAGGGCAAACTGCCCGCGCCTGGCGATCCGGCGACCGGTTTGCTGCTCTTTACCCTGCCAGGCATCCTGGGCGGTCTGGTCTCCCGTCGCCGCCGCGCCATCGTGCCGCTGGTGGGCGCGCTGCTCGCCGCACCCCTTTGTTATATTTTGATTCATATTTTATTCACCCCGGTACGCACCTTCTGGCAGGAGGTGGCCTGGCTCTTCAGTGCCATGTTCTGGTGCGCTCTCGGCGGCCTTGGCTGCGACTTCGTTTACCGGATTGCGCGCGCGCGGCGGCGCGTCTGACAGGTTGTTCGCAACTTCCGCTTACAACGAGCGCAGCGGCTTAGCCTATACTGAACGACTTGTTTAACTGGGGGATTATTCAACATGACACCTACTATTGAATTGCTGTGCGCCCATCGTTCCATTCGCCACTTTACCGATGAGCCTATTACGGACGCACAGCGCGAGGCGATTATCGCCAGCGCTCAGGCGGCATCGACCTCCAGCTTTTTGCAGTGCAGCTCCATTATCCGCATCACCGATCCGGCTATGCGCGAGCAGCTGGTAACGTTAGCAGGCGGACAACCGCATATCGCACAGGCGGCCGAATTCTGGATCTTCTGCGCCGATTTCCACCGCAACTTTGAGATCTGCCCGGAAGCAAAACCGGGTCTCGCGGAGCAACTGCTGCTCGGCGTGGTCGATACGGCAATCATGGGGCAAAACGCCTTTACCGCTGCGGAGTCGCTGGGGCTGGGCGGCGTCTACATCGGCGGCATCCGTAACAATATCGAAGCGGTCGGCGAACTGCTGCGTATTCCGAAGCAGGTGCTACCGCTGTTTGGTCTCTGCCTCGGCTGGCCTGCCGATAACCCGGATATCAAACCGCGTATGCCAGCTGCCATGCTGGTGCATGAAAACCACTACCAGCCGCTCGATGAAAAGAAACTGGCGGAGTATGACGCGGAGCTGGAGCACTACTATATGACGCGCGACAGCAATAAGCGCCGCGATAACTGGAGCGATCATATCCGTCGCACCATCATTAAAGAGAGCCGTCCGTTTATTCTCGACTATTTGCATAAACAGGGCTGGGCAACGCGCTAATACCCGTTCATCCTGCCCCGTGCTGCGTGTATCATACGCAGGCTTTTAACTGGTCTTCTGCGCGAGGTGCAGGGTGAAAATAGCCGTATTATCCCGGGATGGAACGCTTTACTCCTGTAAACGCCTGCGTGAAGCCGCTGTGCAGCGCGGGCACCAGATTGAGATCCTCGATCCGCTCTCCTGTTATATGAACATCACCCCGGCTGCCTCCTCGATTCACTACAAAGGCCGCCAGCTTCCCCATTATGATGCGGTGATCCCGCGCATCGGCTCGGCCATCACCTTTTATGGCACCGCCGCGCTGCGCCAGTTTGAGATCCTCGGCAGCTATCCGCTCAACGAATCGGTCGCCATCACCCGCGCCCGCGACAAGTTGCGCTCCCTGCAACTACTGGCGCGCCAGGGGATCGATCTGCCGGTTACCGGCATTGCGCATTCGCCCGATGACACCAGCGATCTGATCGATATGGTCGGCGGCGCGCCGCTGGTGGTGAAACTGGTGGAAGGGACGCAGGGGATCGGCGTGGTGCTGGCAGAGACACGCCAGGCGGCAGAGAGCGTGATTGACGCCTTTCGCGGCCTCAACGCCCATATTCTGGTGCAGGAGTTTATTGCGGAAGCGAAAGGATGCGACATCCGCTGCCTGGTGATCGGCAACGAAGTGGTGGCAGCGATTGAGCGGCGGGCGAAAGCGGGGGATTTCCGCTCCAATTTGCACCGCGGCGGGCAGGCGACCGTGGTCGAGATCACGCAGCGCGAGCGGGAGATCGCGCTGGCAGCGGCGCACACGCTCGGGCTGGATGTCGCCGGGGTCGATATTTTGCGCGCCAACCGCGGCCCGCTGGTAATGGAAGTCAACGCCTCGCCGGGGCTTGAAGGGATCGAAAAAGCCACCGGGCTGGATATTGCCGGGCGAATGATCCACTGGATCGAGCGCCAGGCGATGCCGGGATTCTGCCTGAAAACCGGCGGCTAAGAGGATTTTCCTGCCTGAGCATGGTGCGCCCACGGCTTTTTGCGTAAGCTATGGGCAATTTTTTTCCCAACAGAGCACGTTTTCTATGGATTCACTGGTCGTCCCCGGTCTGGACACGCTTCGTCAATGGCTTGATCAACTCAGCATTAACTTCTTTGAGTGCGACACCTGCCAGGCGCTGCACCTGCCACATATGCAGAATTTTGACGGCGTGTTCGATGCAAAAGTTGACCTGGTCAATGATGTTCTGCTCTTTACCGCCATGGCGGAAGTGAAACCCTCTGCGCTGCTGGCGCTGGCGGCAGATCTTTCGGCGATCAACGCCAGCTCGCTGACGGTCAAAGCGTTCCTCGATATGCAGGATGATAATCTGCCGAAGCTGGTGGTGTGTCAGACGCTCAGCATTGGCCCCGGCATCGCCTTTGAGCAGTTCGCGTGGTTTATGCGCCAGAGCGAAGAGCAGGTCTCGATGGTGATTATGGAAGCCAATGCGCACCAGCTGCTTTTCACGCCGGGCGAGGAAGATTCGCTTTCCGGCGACGAAGAGCCGAACAATTTTCTCCACTGATTCCCGCATCAATTAGCGCAGCCACTACCACAGCGGTTGCGCTGCCACATTTTTTATTCTGCTTTTAACCTTTCTTTAAAGAATGATTCACCATCATTCCTCCGCTTCTGGCTTATCCCATAGAGACTTATTGCATAAAAAATTGATAAAAGGCGGTTTTTTATCTGCCCTATAGCCTCAAACCCTGGCTACAGTTATTCTTGCGCTGCTTTAAAAAGCGTGCGGCGTCTGCCGGAGCGATTTTACGCTTCGGCGCAGAGCAGAGTGACAAACTATGCATGAATCTTGCATATCCCAGAAAGCGTAGATTTAGTTCGTAGCTTAACGAGCTTTCCAGAAGGAATGAGATATGAGTGCCTCAAGAAAAAAATGGGTATCGGGTGTTGTTGCGGGTGCGTTAATGGCTCTCTCTGCCGGCACGCTCGCCGCCGGGCAAAAGACGCTGCATGTGTACAACTGGTCTGACTATATTGCGCCGGACACCGTCGCAAATTTTGAGAAAGAGACCGGCATTAAAGTGGTTTACGACGTGTTCGACTCCAACGAAGTGCTGGAAGGCAAATTAATGGCCGGCAGCACCGGGTTTGATCTCGTCGTGCCGTCCGCCAGTTTCCTTGAGCGCCAGCTTTCGGCGGGCGTCTTCCAGCCGCTCGATAAGAGCAAGCTGCCGAACTGGAAAAACCTCGATCCGGAAGTGTTGAAGATGGTCGCGAAGCACGACCCGGATAACAAATACGCTTTCCCTTACCTGTGGGCGACCACCGGTATTGGCTACAACGTCGATAAAGTCAAAGCGGTGCTCGGCAAAGATGTGCCGATCGATAGCTGGGATGTGGTGCTGAAGCCGGAAAACCTTGAGAAGCTGAAGAGCTGCGGCGTCTCCTTCCTTGATGCGCCGGAAGAGATTTTCGCCACCGTGCTGAACTACCTCGGCAAAGATCCCAACAGCACCAAAGCGGATGATTACACCGGCCCGGCGACGGATCTGCTGCTGAAGCTGCGTCCGAACATCCGTTACTTCCACTCTTCGCAATATATTAACGATCTCGCGAACGGCGACATCTGCGTAGCCATCGGCTGGGCGGGCGATGTCTGGCAGGCGGCTAACCGTGCGAAAGAGGCGAAGAACGGCGTTAACATCAACTACATCATTCCGAAGGAAGGGGCGCTGGCCTTCTTTGACGTCTTCGCCATGCCGAAAGATGCCAAAAACACCGATGAAGCCTACCAGTTCCTCAACTACCTGATGCGTCCGGACGTGATGGCCCACATCAGCGACCACGTCTACTACGCGAACGGTAACAAAGCCTCTGTGCCGCTGATCAGCGAAGAGGTGCGTAACAACCCGGCAATCTTCCCACCGCCGGATGTCTTCGCCAAGCTCTTCACGCTGAAAGTGCAGGAGCCGAAAATCGACCGCGTACGTACCCGCGCCTGGACGAAAGTCAAAAGCGGCAAATAAATCAATCACCTGACTGGTGAAAGCGCTGCACCGCGCCGGTGCAGCCGCCCCAAAACGGGACAGCGGGCGCACCTGCTGTCCCGTCATCTGTATGACAACCTGTTGAAGCAGGGTGATGCTTATGCCGGAGAGCACCGTAGTGAATGACGCTATTCCCCGCCCGCAGGCGAAGAGCCGCAAGGTTCTGACGCCGCTGCTGGAGATCCGTAACCTGACCAAATCCTTCGACGGCCAGCACGCCGTGGATGATGTCAGCCTGACTATCTATAAAGGCGAAATCTTTGCCCTGCTCGGCGCATCGGGCTGTGGTAAATCGACGCTGCTGCGCATGCTGGCAGGCTTCGAGCAGCCGACCCACGGGCAGATTATGCTCGACGGCGTCGACCTGGCCCACGTGCCGCCCTACCTGCGCCCGATCAATATGATGTTCCAGTCCTACGCGCTCTTCCCGCACATGACCGTTGAGCAGAATATCGCCTTTGGCCTCAAGCAGGACAAGCTGCCGAAAGCGGAGATCGCCAGCCGCGTCGCCGAAATGCTGCACCTGGTGCACATGAGCGAGTTTGCCAAACGTAAGCCGCACCAGCTCTCTGGCGGCCAGCGTCAGCGCGTGGCGCTGGCGCGCAGCCTCGCTAAGCGGCCAAAACTGCTGCTGCTTGATGAACCGATGGGCGCGCTGGATAAAAAGCTACGCGACCGCATGCAGCTGGAAGTGGTCGATATTCTTGAGCGCGTCGGCGTCACCTGCGTGATGGTGACCCACGATCAGGAAGAGGCAATGACCATGGCCGGGCGTATCGCCATCATGAATCGCGGCAAGTTTGTGCAGATTGGCGAGCCGGAAGAGATTTACGAGCATCCGACTACCCGCTACAGCGCCGAGTTTATCGGCTCGGTCAATGTCTTCGAAGGGTTGCTGAAGGATCGTCAGGAAGATGGTCTGGTAATTGAGTCGCCGGGGCTGGTGCATCCGCTGAAAGTCGACCCTGATGCCTCGGTGGTGGATAACGTGCCGGTCTATGTGGCGCTGCGCCCGGAGAAGATCATGCTGTGCGACGATCCGCCGGCCGATGGCTACAACTTTGCCGTCGGCGAAGTGGTGCATATCGCCTACCTTGGCGATCTCTCTATTTATCATGTGCGGTTGCAGAGTGGGCAGATGATCAGTGCCCAGTTGCAAAACGCGCATCGCTACCGCAAAGGCGCGCCAACATGGGGCGATGAAGTGCGTCTCTGCTGGGATGCCGACAGTTGTGTGGTTCTGACGGTTTAAGGAGCGGCGATGAGTACACTCGAGCCACCGGCCCGCGTAACAAAACCGGGCGGTGTAAAGCTGTGGCTGGCGCGCCTGCAAATGCGCCACGGGCGCAAGCTGGTGATTGCGCTGCCCTATATCTGGCTGACGCTGCTGTTTCTGCTGCCGTTTTTGATCGTCTTCAAAATCAGCCTCGCGGAGATGGCACGTCAAATCCCACCCTATACCGATCTGCTGGAGTGGGCCGACGGGCAACTGACGATTACGCTTAATCTCGGCAATTTCCTGCAACTGACCGACGATCCGCTCTATATCGAAGCCTATTTGCAGTCGTTGCAGGTGGCGGGCATCTCGACCATCTGCTGCTTGCTTCTCGGCTATCCGCTGGCGTGGGCGGTGGCGCACAGTAAGCCGTCGACGCGCAATATTCTGCTGC
This sequence comes from Kosakonia sp. S42, assembly GCF_016624785.1. Lineage (NCBI taxonomy): Bacteria > Pseudomonadati > Pseudomonadota > Gammaproteobacteria > Enterobacterales > Enterobacteriaceae > Kosakonia > Kosakonia sp. S42. Next base: position 75,451 of record NZ_JACVTW010000001.1, read on the forward strand.
TGCTGGTGATTCTGCCGTCGTGGACCTCGTTTCTGATCCGCGTTTACGCCTGGATGGGGATCCTGAAAAACAACGGCGTGCTGAATAACTTTCTGCTCTGGCTGGGGGTTATCGATCAGCCGCTGACTATTCTGCATACCAATCTCGCGGTCTATATCGGCATTGTCTATGCCTATCTGCCCTTTATGGTGCTGCCGATCTACACCGCGCTGACGCGTATTGACTACTCGCTGGTGGAAGCCTCCCTCGATCTTGGCGCGCGTCCGCTGAAAACCTTCTTCAGCGTGATTGTGCCGCTGACCAAAGGGGGAATTATCGCCGGTTCGATGCTGGTGTTTATTCCGGCGGTCGGTGAGTTCGTGATCCCGGAGCTGCTCGGCGGGCCGGACAGCATTATGATTGGCCGCGTGCTGTGGCAGGAGTTCTTTAATAACCGCGACTGGCCGGTGGCCTCGGCGGTGGCGGTGATCATGCTGCTGCTGTTGATTGTGCCGATCATGTGGTTCCACAAGCATCAGCAGAAACAGACGGGGGAGAAGGCATGAGCAATTTACCGGTAGTGCGCTCGCCCTGGCGCATCCTGATCCTGGTGATAGGTTTCACCTTCCTTTATGCCCCCATGTTGATGCTGGTGGTCTACTCTTTTAACAGCTCAAAACTGGTGACGGTGTGGGCAGGGTGGTCAACGCGCTGGTATAGCGAGTTGTTCCACGATGATGCGATGATGAGCGCGGTAGGCTTAAGCCTGACGATTGCCGCCTGCGCGGCGACGATGGCGGTGATTTTAGGCACGATTGCGGCAGTAGTGATGGTGCGCTTTGGGCGCTTTCGCGGCGCGAACGGCTTCGCCTTTATGATCACCGCGCCGCTGGTAATGCCGGATGTGATCACCGGCCTGTCGCTGCTGCTGCTGTTTGTCGCGCTGGCGCACGCCATCGGCTGGCCAGCGGATCGCGGCATGCTCACCATCTGGCTGGCGCACGTGACTTTCTGTACCGCTTATGTGGCAGTAGTGATCTCCTCGCGGCTGCGCGAGCTGGATCGCTCGATTGAAGAGGCGGCAATGGATCTTGGCGCTACGCCGCTGAAGGTCTTCTTTGTGATTACGCTGCCGATGATTATGCCAGCGATTGTCTCCGGTTGGCTGCTGGCCTTTACCCTGTCACTGGATGACTTGGTGATCGCCAGTTTTGTCTCCGGTCCTGGTGCCACTACGCTGCCAATGCTGGTCTTCTCCAGCGTGCGGATGGGAGTCAACCCGGAGATCAACGCGCTGGCATCGATTATTCTCGGCGTGGTGGGAATTGTCGGTCTTATCGCCTGGTTCCTGATGGCGAGAACGGAAAAACAGCGCCAGCGTGATATCCAGCGTGCAAGACAGGGCTGAACTCATTAGAATCTGGAAATTGTGTCGTTGATGCCGCGCTTGCGCGGCATTTTTCACAGGGAAATCATGGGATTGGGGTTCTTCAACAAAACCACGCACCACGCGACGCCAAATATACCGGCGTTGGTTCAGGTGGCGGCTATCGCCATCATTACCATTCGCTGTGTCGACGTGCTGATGATCATGAACCTGCTCGGCTGGCGCGGGCTGCTCGACTTCGTGCACCGCAGCGCCCAGACCTGGAGCCTGACGCTGATCTTCCTTGGCAGCCTGATGCTGGTCTTTGTCGAGATCCTCTGCGCCTTCTCGGTGATAAAGGGGCGGCGCTGGGCGCGCTGGCTCTATCTGGTAACGCAACTCACCTCGACCGCCTACCTCTGGGCCGCGTCACTGGGCTATGGCTACCCGGAACTCTTCAGCATCGCCGGCAGTTCGCGCCGTGAGATCTTCCACTCCCTGATAATGCAAAAGCTCCCCGATCTGCTGGTGCTGTTCCTGCTCTTTGTACCGACGCCGAGCCGACGCTTTTTCCGCCTGCAATAACGGTGGTACAATCCTGCCCCCGCAAATTGAAAGGCTTTATCTATGCAGTGCGCTCTCTTCGACGCCGGTCGCTGCCGCTCCTGTGAGTGGATCGACCAGCCGCTCCCGTTGCAACTCTCCGCCAAGATGGATCATCTACGCGCATTGCTCGCCCCCTTTGCGGTGGAGTCATGGTGCGAGCCGCTGAGCGGCCCGGAGCAGGGCTTTCGTAATAAAGCCAAAATGGTGGTCAGCGGCAGCGTTGAAAAACCGCTGCTCGGCATGCTGCACCGCGACGGGACGCCGGAAGACCTCACCGCGTGCCCGCTCTACCCGGAGACCTTCGCCCCGGTATTTGCCGCTCTGAAACCCTTTATCGCCCGCGCCGGGTTAACGCCCTATAACGTGGCGCGCAAACGTGGTGAACTGAAATACCTCTTATTGACCGAGAGCCAGCTCGACGGCGGCATGATGCTGCGTTTTGTACTGCGCTCAGAGGCGAAAATTGAGCAGCTGCGCGCCGCGCTGCCAGCGTTACAGGCGCAGCTGCCGCAGCTAAAGGTGATCTCGGTAAATATTCAGCCGGTGCATATGGCGATCATGGAAGGGGAGAGGGAGATCTTTCTTACCGACCAGCAGGCGCTGGCGGAGAACTTCAACGGCGTGCCGCTCGCTATTCGCCCGCAGAGCTTTTTCCAGACCAACCCAGCGGTCGCCAGCCAGCTCTACGCCACGGCGCGGGACTGGGTGCGCCAGGTTCCGGTTAACCATATGTGGGATCTCTTCTGCGGTGTTGGCGGCTTTGGCCTGCACTGTGCCACGCCGGAGATGAAGCTGACCGGAATTGAGATCGCGCCGGAAGCGATCGCCTGTGCGACGCAATCCGCCGAGGCGCTGGGTCTGCACAATCTCCACTTCCAGGCGCTCGATTCAACCCGTTTCGCCACCGCGCAGGAGTCGGTGCCGGATCTGGTGCTGGTCAACCCGCCGCGCCGCGGCATTGGCGCAGAGCTGTGTGACTACCTGAGCCGCATGGCGCCGCCGTGGATCATCTACTCCAGCTGTAATGCGCAGACGATGGCGAAGGATTTCGCCGCGCTGGCGGATTACCGCGTTGCGCGCGTGCAACTGTTTGATATGTTTCCCCATACTGCCCATTACGAAGTGCTTACCCTGCTTATCAGGCGTTAATTCTCCCGCTTAAACGCCATTTGGCGCGACGAAATACTGACTTTTTTGCCCCACAGGCGCGTTTTTTGTACCAGGCTTAAGCCAAAAGAGACGCGAACAGTGTGGGGCAATATGAAAGAGCAGAAACAATCAACGGTAGGGATCGCGCCATACGGCGGCTCGGCAGGTGGCTGGGGCGCGTTAAAAGCGGTGGCCGATGCGCTGCGTGGGCAGATGTCCGTCAAGCAGGATGTGATTGCGCTATTTAAAGTCAACCAGCCGCAGGGCTTTGACTGCCCCGGCTGCGCGTGGCCAGATCCGCAGCACACCTCCTCATTCGAATTTTGTGAAAACGGTGCTAAAGCCGTCTCGTGGGAGGCGACCAGCAAGCGCGCGACGCCGGAATTTTTCGCGGCGCACACCGTCAGCGAACTGTGGCAGCGCAATGCTTTTGAGCTGGAAGGCGAGGGGCGCTTAACTCACCCGATGAAATATGACGCTGAGAGCGACACCTATCAGGCGATTGAGTGGGAGACCGCATTTCAGGAGATTGGCGCGCTGCTGCAAAGCTATGACGACCCAAATAGCGTTGAGTTTTACACCTCCGGGCGTGCCTCTAACGAAGCAGCGTTCCTCTGGCAACTCTTTGCCCGCGAATATGGCACCAACAACTTCCCCGACTGCTCGAATATGTGTCATGAGCCGACCAGCGTCGGGCTGCCGGAGTCAATTGGCGTTGGTAAAGGCACCGTCGAACTGGAAGATTTTGACCACTGCGACCTGGTGCTTTGCATCGGTCATAACCCTGGCACTAACCATCCGCGTATGCTCGGGACGCTGCGGGAAGTCTCAAAACGCGGCGCGACCATCGTCGCCATCAACCCGCTGCGCGAGCGCGGCCTTGAGCGCTTTACCTCACCGCAAAGCCCGATAGAGATGCTGGCCCTTAGCTCAACCAAACTCGCCTCGACCTACTACAAAGTGCGCGTCGGCGGTGATGCGGCGATGCTGAAAGGCGTCATGAAGATCCTGCTGTCGATGCACGAGCAGGCGCTGGCGAACGGTGAACCGGGCGTAATCGATGAGGTGTTTATCCGCCAGCACACGCAGGGTTTTGCGGAGCTGAAAGCCGATCTCGACGCCACCGACTGGGACCATATCCTGAAAGTCTCCGGTATGGAGCGCGAGGAGATCCAGAATATCGCCCGGCTCTACGCCGAGTCTGAACGCACCATTATCTGCTACGGCATGGGCATCACCCAGCATCAGTACGGCACGCAAAACGTGCAGCAGATTGCCAACCTGCTGCTGCTGCGCGGCAATATTGGCAAAAAAGGGGCCGGCATCTGCCCACTGCGCGGCCACTCCAATGTGCAGGGCGACCGCACCGTTGGCATCACTGAAATTCCCTCTGCCGGGTTTCTCGATAACCTCGAACGGGTGTTTGGTTTTAAACCGCCGCGTGAGCATGGGCACGGCGCGGTGGCTGCCATTCAGGCGATGCGCGACGGCAAAGTGAATGCGCTGCTCTGCCTGGGCGGTAATCTGGCTGAGGCGATCTCCGATCCGCAAGTCACCTTCCCGGCGATGCGCAAGCTCGATCTGGTGGTGCATATGGCGACCAAACTGAACCGCTCCCATCTGCTGCTCGGCAAACACAACTACCTCTTCCCGGTGATTGGGCGGACCGAAACCGATGAGCAGTTATCCGGGGCGCAGAGCGTAACGGTGGAGGATTCAATGTCGATGGTGCACGCCTCACGCGGATCGTTAAACCCGGCCTCTCCACATCTGAAGTCGGAACCGGCGCTGGTGGCGGCCCTTGCGAAAGCGACGCTGCCGCAGACGGTGGTGAACTGGGACCGGATGATTAACGACTACAGCAATATTCGCGACGCCATCGAAGCGGTCTTCCCGGCGTTTGCTAATTTCAATGAACGGGTGAAACAACCGGGCGGCTTCCGCCTGCGTAATGCCGCCTCCGAGCGGGAGTGGAATACACCGTCGGGCTTTGCCGAGTTTAAAGTGATGCAGGGGATTAATGAGGATCCGCGCTCGCTCAAGTGCCACGACCTTGTGCTTACTACCTTACGCAGCCACGATCAGTACAACACCACGCTTTACGGGCTGAATGACCGTTATCGCGGCGTGACCGGGCGGCGGGATGTGCTGTTTATCAATGCCGATGAGGCGGAGCGACGCGAGTTGCGCGTCGGCGATCAGGTGAATGTGGTGGCGCTCGATCCCGAAGGGAACCCCACCTCGCGACGCATGGATAACCTGACGGTTGTGGTGATCGATATGGCACCCGGCTCGGTAGGGGCCTATTACCCGGAGGCCAATATTCTGGTGCCGCTGGACAGCCACGACACCAAAAGCGGTATCCCGGCGTATAAAAGCATCCCGATAGCGATGGAGCGCGTCGAAACGCCGGTCGCCACCTCGGGCGCACGGCGTTAAACGTAAAACCCGTAGGCCCGATAAGCGCAGCGCCATCGGGCATTTGTGCCGAGTTAATTGCCGGATGGCGGCTCCGCCTTATCCGGCCTACAAAAGCGCGCCATCTGGCATTGGTGTGGGATGTAACTGCCGGATGGCGGCTGCGCCTTATCCGGCCTACAAAAGCGCGCCATCTGGTATTGGTGTGGGATGTAATTGCCGGATGGCGGCTAGCGCCTTATCCGGCCTACAAAGAACGGCTTACTGCGGGAACCACTGGTCGCTGATTTTCTGGTAAGTGCCGTCGGCTTTAATCGCTTTCAGTGCAGCGTTGAGCTTCTCAAGCAGCGCTTTGTTATCCGGGCGCACGGCAATGCCAAGACCGGTGCCGAAATATTGCGGGTCGGTCACTTTCGGCGTGGCTACACCCAGCTGCGGGTTGGTTTTCAGCCACTCATTCACCACCGCGGTATCACCAAACACCCCGTCGATACGGCCATTTTTCAGGTCGATAATCGCATTCTGGTAGCTGTCATACGCCACGGTGGTCACTTCCGGGTGCTTATCCTGCAAATATTTTTGATGGGTGGTGCCATTTTCCATACCGATGCGTTTGCCCTTCAGATCGTCGAAGGATTTAAAGGCATCTTTTTTGGCGATCACCAGCGCGGAGTTGGCGTAGTAGGGGTCGGTAAACGCCACCTGTTTGCTACGCTCCGGAGTAATGTCCATCCCGGAGATCACCGCATCATACTTCTTAAATTTCAGCGCCGGGATCAGGCTGTCAAAGGCGTGGTTGGTAAAGGTGCAGTTGGCCTGCATCTGTTTGCAGAGCGCATTCGCCAGATCGATATCGAAACCGACAATCTTATTGCCCGCATCCAGGGATTCAAACGGGGGATAGGTCGCCGACACGCCGAAGCTGATCTTATCGGCCGCAAAGCTCCCTGCAGAAACGGTAGCGAGAAGAGCGGCCAGTATCATTTTTTTCATCAGTAAACTCCTGTCTGTCTATCTTATTGTTGTTACCCGGAGGCATGGGATTAACAATGCCAGTGTATGAATTTATATGCAACTATAATGCTTATTTATTTTATTGAAGATAAAAATAAAGGCGAGTAATGGGGTCATTAGCTCGCCTCTACAGATTACCTATGCAGTTTAGTTGCGCCGCTCAAAGGCCAGCGCTTTGCGTTCAATCAGGCGCATCATCAGCGTCAGCAGGCCATTAACCACCAGATAGATTAAGCCGGCTGCGCCAAACACCGTCACATCGTAGGTGCGTCCATACAGCAGTTGCCCGTGACCCATCACTTCCATCAAGGTAATGGTGTAGGCCAGCGAGGTACTTTTAAATACCAGCACCACTTCGTTCGAGTAGGAGGAGAGCGCACGTTTAAAGGCGTAGGGCAGCAGGATCGCCAGCGTATCTTTCTTACTCATCCCCAGCGCGCCGCAGGATTGCCACTGCCCATCCGGGATGGCGCGAATAGCACCGTAGAAGAGCTGCGTGGTATAGGCCGCGCTGTTAAGTGACAGCGCAATAAGCGCGCAGAGCCACGGCTCAGAGAGCAGACGCCAGATCGCCGGATAGTTCTGCAATGACGGGAACTGCCCCGGCCCGTAGTAGATCAGGAAGATCTGCACCAGCAGCGGCGTGCCGGTAAAGAGCGTGATATAGGCGCGGACAATCTGCGTCAGCACCGGCGTTTTCAGCGTCAGCACGATAGTGAAGAGCAGTGAAAGCACCAGCGCGACAATCAGCGAGGCTACCGTCAGCGTCAGGCTGGTATGCAGCCCCTTGAACAGCTCGGGCATAAACTCAAGCATTATCCCGGCCTCCGTTCAAAGCGCGTCGCGCGCAGATCGATGCGTTTCAGCACCCACTGGCTGAGCAGGGTGATCACCAGATAGATCGCCGCCGCCACGATATACCAGGTAAACGGCTCCTGGGTGCGGGTGGCAATACTTTTGGTTTGCAGCATCAGATCGTTAACGCTTATCAGCGACACCAGCGCGGTATCTTTCAGCAGCACCAGCCACTGATTACCCAGCCCCGGCAGCGCGTGACGCCACATCTGCGGCATCACCAGGCGAAAGAAAATCGCCCCTTTCGATAAGCCCAGCGCCTGGCCTGACTCGCGCTGTCCCTCCGGCACCGCTTTTAACGCACCGCGCAGGGTTTGCGAGGCATAAGCCGCGTAGAGCAGGGAGAGGGCAATCACGCCGCAGAGGAACGGGCTGACGTCGAAATTCTCAATCTGCATCTGTACCGGGATCTGCACAATGCCGAGGTTGAGGGTAAAGCCGTCCGACAGCAGCAGCAGCAGCTGTGAGGCGCCGAAATAGATAAACAGCACCACCAGAATCTCTGGCAGGCCGCGTAAAATCGTCACCAGCGCGGTGCCGATCCAGGCAATCGGTCGCCATTTGACCGACTCCCAGACGGCAAAGATCATCGCCAGCACCAGGCCGATGATCAGCGCGCAGACGGCAAGGCCGACGGTCATCCCGGCGGCGCTTGCTAATGGAAACATTTCATTCATTCAGTATTACTTCTGGAACCATTTGCTGTAGATGGTCTGGTAAGTCCCATCTTTCTTCACTTTTTCCAGCGCGGCGTTAAATTTCTGCTGCAGCTCGGTGTTACCCTGGCGTACCGCGATACCGAGGCCGGTGCCGAAGTAATCTTTGTCGGTCACTTTATCGCCAACGGCGGCCAGTTTAGCGTCAGACTTCAGCCACTCTGTCACTACCGCCGTGTCGCCGAACACGGCATCAATACGGCCATTTTGCAGATCCAGACGCGCGTTCTGGTAGCTGTCGTAAGGCACGGTGGTGATTTCCGGGTGCTTATCGGTGATGAATTTCTGGTGCGTGGTGCCGTTCTGCACGCCGACACGCTTGCCTTTCAGCTGGTCGATGCCGGTGAATTTACCCTTCTGGCCGACGAAGAGCGCAGAGTTGTCGTAATACGGGGTGGTGAACAGCACCTGTTTTTCACGCTCCGGCGTGATATCCATCCCGGCCATTACCGCGTCGAAGCGGCGGAATTTCAGGCTTGGGATCAGGCTGTCAAAAGCCTGGTTGGTGAAAGTACAGGTGGCGTCGATCTCTTTACACAGGGCGTTCGCCAGATCGACATCGAAACCGACGATTTTGTTATTGGCGTCGGTCGATTCAAACGGAGGGTAGCTCGCTTCGGTGGCGAAACGGATGGTCTGGGCTGCTGTAGCGCTAAGGCTGATGCTGGCAACAAGTGCGGCGATCAGTAATTTTTTCATTGTCATTATTCCCGAGTCTTCAGTGAGATAGGTAGTATTTAAACGCGTCGGTCTGCGGCGCGGCAAAGCAGCCCGCATCCCCTTGCTCAACAATGTGACCATTTTCCATATACACCACGCGACTGGCCGTCTTGCGCGCCACTTCCACTTCGTGGGTCACGATAACTTGCGTAATACCGGTTTGCGACAGCTCGCGAATGATGCTGACGATCTGTGCGGTGATCTCTGGATCGAGCGCGGCGGTTGGCTCATCAAACAGCAGCACCTGCGGCTCCATCATCAGCGCGCGGGCAATCGCCACGCGTTGCTGCTGGCCGCCGGAAAGGTGCAGCGGATAGCGATCGCTGTAGGGCTTCAGGCGTAAACGCTCGAGCAGCTTCTCGGCGCGCGCCAGCGCCTCATCTTTGCGTAATCCGAGCACGCGGCACGGCGCTTCAATCAGGTTCTGCTGCACGGTGAGGTGCGGCCAAAGATTATATTGCTGGAACACCATGCCCACATTCTGGCGCAATTCGCGAATCGCTTTATCAGAAGGGGTTTTGGCGAAATCGAAATGATTGCCTGCGATGGTCAGCTGGCCAGAGCGCGGCATTTCGAGCAGGTTCAGCACGCGCAGCAGCGAACTTTTCCCCGCGCCGCTTGGGCCGAGCAGCACCAGCGTTTCACCCTGCGGGCACTCCAGTGTGATATCGAACAGCGCCTGGTGTGCGCCGTAGAAGCAATTGATGCTGTTTAATTTAATACTCATCGAAGCAGTCTGATAGCAATTGAGGCCGCAAATAGTAACGTTGACAGAATAGTTATGCAATATTTGTGCGTTAAAACTTAAAAATAAACCAGGTTTCTACATAAAGTTAGCACATATCACTGGTCGACGTGGGAACCAGGCATAAATGTCGGCATTCCTCACAGAATGCCAGACATTTTACGGGGGTTATTGATGGGTTTAGTCAATACTTACCGGTGTTCAACCGACTGGCGCAGCGTGCCGGCCGGGGCATGCACCGTGCCGCCGAGGTAGCGCACATCATCAACCGTCCAGCACTGGCCTTCGCGGATCATCAGCACCTCGTCCTGCCAGCGCTGATCGCCTTTGGTTAAGGTCACGCGCAGCGGGATATTACGCGCGTCGCTGTTAGGGATGGTAGAAGCGCTGACGACATCGGCTTTCTCCGGTGCCAGGTTACGGCTGGAGAAGGGATCGCCCTTCAGCAGCACGTTATTGCGCGCGTCGCGGCTGGCGGCAGTAAGCATTTTGCTCAGATCGTCACTCAGGTAAGGACGCAGCGAAGACCAGTTAGCGCCCGGATGTTCAATGCGGTAGTCATAGAATTGCTGTGCCACACTATCTGGGCCGCCTTCAACGCAGGCACCGACGCGTGCGCCGGTATCTTTGAAAGCGGGCTCAACGGTGGTACAAGCGCTTAACAGCAGCGCGCACGGCATAACAAGAGTCAAAACTGAATAGCGCATAATGATTTCCTTATTTCTGTTCAGAAGTCGCAACCTTTCAAGAATAGTGTATTGCTCTCATAATGTGTCTGGTAACGCATTGATGGTTAAAAGGAGAAGCATGAAAACGTGGGGAATAGTGCTACTGGCGCTGATACTGGCAGGCTGTGCCAGTGATAAAAAAGATGACAACAAAGGCGTTATTGAGAAACCTGGCTATCAACTGGTGACCCGTTATCAGGCGCAAGCGGCTTATCCCCGCATCAAGGTGCTGGTGATCCATTATACGGCAGATGATTTTGATGTCTCGTTGACTACACTGCTCGGCAAAGATGTCAGTTCGCACTACTTAATCCCGGCCAATCCGCCGCGCGATAAGGGTAAACCGCGCATCTGGCAGCTGGTGCCGGAGCAGAAACTGGCGTGGCATGCGGGGGCCAGCTTCTGGCGTGGCTCGACGCGCATTAACGACACTTCAATCGGCATTGAGCTGGAAAACCGCGGCTGGGAGAAGACGTCGGGCGGCAAAACCTTCGTTCCTTTTGCGCAGGCACAAATTAATGCGTTGATTCCGCTGGTAAAAGATATCGTCGCGCGTTACAACATCCCGCCGCAGAATGTGGTGGCGCATGCGGACATCGCCCCGCAGCGCAAAGACGATCCCGGCCCGCAGTTTCCCTGGCAGGTGCTAGCCGCGCAGGGGATTGGCGCCTGGCCCGATCCGGCGCGGGTGGCTTTTTACCTCAATGGCCGCGCGGAGTACACGCGGGTCAGCAACGCGGCACTGCTCGACCTGCTGGCGCGTTACGGGTATGACGTCAAATCGTATATGACACCGCTGCAACAAAAGCGGGTCATCATGGCATTTCAAATGCATTTTCGCCCGGCGAAGTGGGACGGCGTAGCTGACGCCGAAAGCTTAGCGATCGCCGAGGCTTTACTGGAAAAATATGGTCAGGCAGAGTGATCTCTGCCGACCGGCTTATGACGAGGTCAATGGAGATGGGTTTACGCATCCTTACCGGCGCGCTGCTGATGACGGCTTTTGCCGCTCACAGTGCGCCGACACCGCCCTTTAGCTGTGCTTACTGGGATAAAAAAACCGACAACGTCGAGACCCTCGCCAACTGCGCCACCCTGCAGGAGGGCAAGCTGCTGTTCCTGCCGGAGCTGTTCGAAAAGAGCCAGGATGTGGATGGCATGTCGTGGGTTGGCTTATATGACTATACCCGCCAGGCCGGGCTGCCGGATGCCGATTACTATGTTCGCGCGCCGGATCGCTATCTGCCGGTAGTGCATTTCGATAACGGGCCGGACTGGTTTGTCGAAGGGCTGGTACGCGCCCGGCAGAATGGCAAAGTGGGTTACTGGGACGATTCGTTCCGCAACCATATTGCGCCGCAGTTTGATTACGCCTGGCAGTTTCAGGAGGGTAAAGCGCTGGTCTGTAACGGCTGCAAGCCGCAGCGCGAGGGCGAACATACGGCGCTGGGCGGCGGTGAGTGGTTTTATATCAATAAAAACGGCCAGCGGGTTTCCGAAATCAGGTCCGGGCCGTTTTGAGTCCCTTAGCGGTGCAGCTTGCCGTGATCTTTTAGCCAGAACGCCGTGCGTCTGATGCCCTCATCGAGCGTCACAATCGGCGTGTAGCCCAGCTCCTGCTGCGCGCGTTTGATATCCAGCGTGAAATCAAAATTGAGCTTCGAGACGCCGTAGTGCGTAAAGGCGGGCTCTTTCGCGCGCTTGTCGCCGAAGCGCTCCATACTGCGGGCCACCATATCCAGCATGGTATAGGGCACGGAACGAATACGGCAGTCGATACCCAGCTCATCGATCAGTGTCTGCACAATGGTGCGCAGCGAGCGCGGTTCGCCATTGGTGATATTAAAAGCGCGCCCGGAGGGAAGGGCGTCGCATTCCGGCTGGCTCGCCAGCCACATTGCATGCACCGCATTTTCGTAATAGGTCATATCGACCAGCGCATCGCCGCCGCGCGGTAGCAGCACGCTGCGGTAGTGCTGCATCATCTGCGCCAGGCGCGGGATAAAGACTTTATCGTGCGGGCCAAACAGGCTCTGCGGGCGCAAAATGGTAAAGCGGGTTTGCGGGTTCGCCTGCGCCAGCAGATCGATAACCTGCTCCCCGGCGGCTTTACTGCGGGCAAACTCGTTGGCGAAGCGCCGCGGGCGGAACGCTTCATCAATGTCGCGGTGGTGGTGATAGTCGAAATAGAGCGACGGGGAGGAGATATGAATAAAGTTACGCACGCCCCAGGCAACCGCCCATTCGCCGAGACGGCGCGTGGCGCGCACGTTGGCGAGATCAAACGCTTCCTGAGTACCCCAGGGCGAGGTAAAACTCGAGCAGTGCCACAATGTATCGATACCCGCGAGCATCACTTTCGCCTGCGAAGAGACCAGCTGGGTTAAATCCGCCGGTACAAACTCAGCGCCCATCTTGCAGAGCAGCTTGCCCATCGCTTCGTTGCGGCCCGTCGCCCGGACTGCAATGCCTTTTTGCCGCAGATATTCGACCGCGTTTCGGCCTAAACCGCTGGTTGCGCCCGTGACCAGAACCTTCATAGCAATCCACTGTGTTAAGCGTTTATCGCGCGCATTCTTTCGTGAATCACGTCGTGATGCAATGGGATTGTTAAAAGAAAGGCGATGGGCTCAGACTTTTTCACTGCCTTTTTCCGCAAGCCTGGCGATACGTTGCGCCATACCGCGAAAAATAAACAGATGCGCCGGAAACATCAGCAGCCAGTAAAAGAGCCCCGGCATACCGTGCGGATGCCACCAGGCGCGCACATCCAGCACCCGGCAATCGCCCTTATCTGTCACGGTAAAAACTAACCGCCCAAGCCCCGGCGCTTTCATGCCAAACAGCAGGGCAAGCTGCTGCTCCGGCTCAACGATAATCACCTTCCAGCTGTCTACCGCATCGCCAACCTGCAAATAGGGGCGTTGCGGCCGCCCGTGTGCCAGCTTATGGCCAATAAGCCTGTCGAGCGCGGCGCGGGTTTGCCACAGAGGATTGCCAAAAAAGTAGCGCTCTTTGCCGCCGATGCCGTTGATCACCCGCCATAACGCCTGCGCGCTGGCCTGGGTGGTAACGCTGAAACCGGCCTGCTTCGGGTAGTAGCCATATTGCGGCCGCCAGCGGGAGAAAGCCTGCGGATCGTAGCCCCAGTCGCTGGAGTTCACCAGCTTCTCCTCCTCCTTGAGCGTCCGGCGCACCGCTTCATCAAAGGAGATTAGGGTTTGCGGAATCAAGGCGCGCAGAGTGCGGTCATCCGCCAGCAGGTCATGTTTCAGCCCCTGGATTAACGCTTTCGCAATAGAGGGCGGCACGGAGGTGATGAGGTGTAAAAACCACACCGAGATAAGCCGCGTGGGCAGCGGGAGCGGGATCAGCGGGCGCTTGACGCCGCTCACCGCCATAAAGCGGATAAACTGCTGCTGATAGGTGAACACCTCCGGCCCGGCGGCTTCAAACACCCGGTGCGTATCGGTCGGATGGTTGAGCAACTCAAGCAGGTAGTGCAGCAGATTCTCCAGCGCGATGGGGGTGGTGCGCGAACGCACCCAGCGCGGCGGGGTCAGCACCGGCAGGTTGAAGACCATGTCGCGCATCACTTCAAACGCCGCCGAACCGGCACCAACAATGATCCCGGCGCGCAGCTCGGTGACCGGCACGCCCGCGGCGCGCAGCAGATCTCCAGTGTACTGACGCGCCAGCAGATGATCGGAGTCGCTTCCCTCGTGGGCTTGCAGAGAGCTGAGATAGATCACCTGTTTCACGCCGGAGCCCTGTAGCGCGTCGCGCACATTAAGGGCGATCTGCCGCTCATGAGCGACAAAGTCGCCGCTCTCGCCCATGCTGTGCACCAGATAGTAGAGGGTATCGACATCCTCCAGCAGTGCGGGCAGCGCCTGCGGCCAGAAGAGGTCAATCTCATGCAGCGAGACATTCGCCAGCGCCAGCTTTTGCAGCCGCCCTAAGCGCCGCGCCACGGCTTTCACCTGATGCCCCTGCTCACTAAGGGCTGTTACCAGCCGCTGCCCGATATAGCCACTGGCACCGAGCACTGCTATCCGCTGCGCCACATTTGCTCCTTAGCGCTGCAAAAAGGCCTGCCAGTGGCGAACCACCTCGCCAAGCTGCTGGCGGCTGACATCCAGATGCGTCACCAGCCGCACTACGCTGCCTGCGGTGATCGTCACCCCGCGCTCGCGCATAAACGCGCCCAGCGCCTGGGCGTTATCCCCGACGCGAACAAACACCATATTGGTATCGTGGCGCATCACGTCGACGCCGAGTTCGCGCAGCTGTGTCGCCAGCCAGGCGGCGTTCTCATGATCCTCTTTCAGCCGCTCAACGTTGTTTTTCAGCGCATAGAGCCCGGCTGCGGCTAAAAAGCCCGCCTGGCGCATGCCGCCGCCGGTCATCTTGCGCCAGCGGTTAGCGCGGGCGATATAGGCTTTATCACCGACCAGCAGCGAGCCAACCGGGGTGCCGAGACCTTTGGAGAGGCAGATGGTAAAGGAGTCGCAATATTGCGCGATCGCTTGCAAATCGCAGCCATACTCCACCAGCGCGTTAAAGATGCGCGCGCCGTCAACGTGCAGCGCCAGCCCGCGCTCGCGGGTGAAATTCCAGGCCTGTTGCAGGTAGTCGCGCGGCAGCACTTTGCCGTTATGGGTGTTTTCAAGGCTCAGCAGTTTAGTGCGGGCAAAGTGGATATCGTCAGCTTTGATTTTTGCCGCGACCTTATCCAGCGGCAGTGTGCCGTCGGCGGCAGCATCAATCGGCTGGGGCTGAATACTGCCCAGCACCGCCGCACCGCCCGCTTCGTAGAGATAGTTATGCGCGCCCTGGCCGACGATGTACTCTTCGCCGCGTTCGCAGTGGCTGAGCAGGGCGACCAGGTTAGCTTGTGTGCCGGTAGGTAAAAAGAGGGCGGCCTCTTTGCCGCTCAGTTCAGCGGCGTAGGCCTGAAGTTCGTTAACCGTTGGGTCATCGCCATACACATCATCCCCGACCGGGGCGGCCATCATTGCCTCCAGCATGGCGCGTCCAGGTCGGGTCACGGTGTCACTGCGTAAATCAATCACGGCATTTCCTTATCTTGCGATGGGTAATGCCCTCTGTTTTACCTGAGCCAGTTGGTTTTCGCCAGTTCAACCACCTCATCGCCGCGCCCGTTAATGATCGCGCGCAGCATATAGAGGCTGAAGCCTTTCGCCTGCTCAAGCTTGATTTGCGGCGGCATGGCCAGCTCCTCTTTGGCGACGGTGACGTCAATCAGCACCGGGCCATCAATGGCGAAGGCACGCTGTAGCGCCTCGTCAACGTCGGAGGATTTCTCTACGCGAATACCGGTGATGCCGCACGCTTCGGCGATGCGGGCAAAGTTTGTGGCCTGCAATTCGGTGCCATCGGTCAGATAGCCGCCCGCTTTCATCTCCATCGCCACAAAGCCGAGCACGCTGTTGTTAAAGACGACGATCTTCAGCGGCAGCTTCATCTGCGCCACCGAGAGGAAATCGCCCATCAGCATGCTAAAACCGCCATCACCGCACATCGCAACCACCTGGCGCTGCGGGAAGGTGGCCTGAGCGCCAATCGCCTGCGGCATGGCGTTAGCCATCGAGCCGTGGTTAAAGGAGCCAACCAACCGGCGTTTGCCGTTCATCTTCAGGTAGCGCGCGGCCCACACGGTCGGGGTGCCGACATCGCAGGTGAAAATGGCGTCATCATCGGCGAAATCACTGATGCGCTGGGCCAGATATTGCGGGTGGATCGCCTTATCGCTCGGCTTCGCCAGATCGTCCAGCCCTTTGCGCGCATCGCGGTAGTTCTCCAGCGCTTTATCGAGGAAGGCGCGATCCGTTTTCTGCTCCAGCAGCGGCACCAGCGCCGCCAGCGTCGCTTTGATATCGCCGACCAGCGCCATATCCACTTTACTGTGCGCACCGAGGCTCGCCGGGTTGATATCGATCTGGATGATCTTCGCATCGCTCGGGTAGAAGGCGCGGTAGGGGAACTGGGTGCCGAGCAGCACCAGCGTGTCGGCGTTCATCATGGCGTGGAAGCCGGATGAGAAACCAATCAGCCCGGTCATGCCAACATCAAAGGGGTTGTCATACTCAACGTGCTCTTTGCCGCGCAGGGCGTGAACAATCGGCGCGTTCAGCTTACCGGCGAAGGCCAGTAGCTCTTTATGCGCACCGGCACAGCCGCTGCCGCACATCAGCGCGACATTGCTGGAGTAACGCAGCAGCTGCGCCAGCTTTTGCAGCTCCTCCTCAGCGGGAACCACCACCGGCTGCGGTGCGCGATACCAGTGGCTGCTGGCGCTTTCCGGTGCCGCCTGCAGCGCGACATCGCCGGGCAGCACCACGACGGAGACGCCACGGTTGAGGATCGCTTTGCGCATCGCAATCGCCAGCACTTGCGGGATCTGCTCCGGGTTGGAGACCAGCTCGCAGTAGTGGCTGCATTCACGGAAAAGCTCCTGCGGATGCGTCTCCTGAAAATAGCCGCTGCCGATTTCGCTCGACGGAATATGCGCGGCGATGGCCAGCACCGGTACGCGGTTGCGGTGGCAGTCAAACAGGCCGTTGATCAGGTGGAGGTTCCCCGGCCCGCAGGAGCCTGCGCACACGGCCAGTTCGCCTGAGACCTGCGCTTCGGCGCCTGCGGCAAAGGCGGCGACCTCTTCATGGCGGGTGGGCATCCAGTCGATGGTGCCCATGCGGTTCAGGCTGTCGCTTAGCCCGTTGAGGGAGTCGCCAGTGACGCCCCAAATCCGTTTTACGCCCGCCTGTTCGAGGGTTTTGGCGATATATGCGGCCACTGTCTGTTTCATATTGAGGCTCCTTTTTGTGATCACGATTACAAGCTTAGACAATCAACCGCTGACGAGGCGGGAATATTATATCCATAAGTGAAACAGGGGTTTATTTTGACAGTGAAGAGGCATAGGTTGGTGTCATTCAACGAAAACAGGAATAATTTCAGATGGTTAAATCATTGTTAAATTCAGTTAATAAGATGTTTTCGCATGAGGATTTGGGGCGCTTGCTGCTGCGTCTGGCCGTCGGTGGGCTGATGCTGTTTCACGGCGTGCATAAGCTGATTGGCGGGATTGATGGCATTGCCGGGATGCTGGCGGCAAAAGGGCTGCCGGGGTTTATTGCTTACGGCGTGCTGGTGGGGGAAGTGCTCTGCCCGGTGCTGATTATTCTCGGTATTTTTACCCGCCCGGCGGCGCTGGTGCTGGCGTTTACCATGGTTGTCGCCTGGCTGATGGTGGGCATTGGCGAAACCGGTTCGCTGGAGGTGACCGGCGCGTGGGCGATTGAGAGTATTGTTTACTTCTTCCTTGGCGCGCTGGCGGTGGCGTTTATGGGGGCAGGGCGATATTCCGTCGCGCCCGCGTGGAAGTAATGGTGATGTAAAAATGCCGGATGGCGGCTAGCGCCTTATCCGGCCTACCAGGGCATGTCACCTTTATTTGTAGGCCGGATAAGCGCAGCGCCATCCGGCATGTTGACTTGCACCTTATGCTAAAACCAAATCCCCCTGCGGGTGGCAGGAGCAGGCGAGCACAAACCCCTCGGCAATCTCCTTTTCAGTCAGCGTCATGGTGCTGCTGACTGAATACTCCCCGGAAATCACCTGCGTTTTGCAACAGCCACACACGCCTGCGCGACAGGCGGCGTTGACCGGCATTTTGTTGCTCTCTAGCGCCTCCAGCAGCGTGCTGCCCACCGGCGCATAGAAAGTTTTCATCGGTGAGAGCTTGCTGAACTTCAGCCCGCTGGTGGCGGCTTCGGCAACCGGCGTAAAGAACTGCTCTTTAAAGAAGCGGGTGACGCCAAGTGCTTTCACCTCCTGCTCAACCCATGCCATATAGGGCGCCGGACCGCAGGTCATCACCGTACGCGCACTCAGATCCGGCACCGCGCTCAGCAGCTCGCGGCTTAACCGCCCCGCCACAAAGCCCTCGGTGGCATTGTGCTCCGCCACCAGCGTTACCGGGTAGTTCTGCCACTCATCGGCAAAGATCACATCCTGCGGCGAGCGCACGCTGAAAATCACCTGCACATCCGCCTGCGGACGGTGCTTCGCCAGCCAGCGGCGCATCGACATAATCGGCGTCACGCCGCAGCCTGCCGCCAGCAGCAACAGCTTATCGTTCGGTTCGTTATCGCAGGTAAATTCCCCCTGCGCGTCGGAGAGCCAAAGATAATCGCCGCGCTTAACCTCACGCGTCAGCCACTGCGAGCCTGTGCCCTCATCAATACGGCGAATGGTCAGCGTAATGTATTCACTGACGCCCGGCGTCGAGGAGAGCGTATAGGCACGCAGCGTGTTGGCGCTGTTGCCAATGCTCACCAGCGCATACTGCCCGGCGCGGTAGGGGTAGTAATCATGGCACAGCAGCGAAAGCGTCCAGACATCCGGCGTCTCCTGGTGGATATGGTGCACCTGCATCCGCCACGGGCATTGAGGGGTTGGCATGCTCATTTTTCGCTCCTTATGCGCTCAGTAACTGCTGCATATCCTGCTCGACGGTGGTCACCTGGCGCAGGCCGAACTTCTCGTTCAGCACCGCCAGCAGATCCGGCGTCAGGAAGCCCGGCGCGGTGGGGCCGGTGACAATATTTTTCACACCCAGTGAGAGCAGGGTCAGCAAAATGACAATCGCTTTCTGTTCAAACCACGACAGCACCAGCGAGAGCGGCAGATCGTTAACGCCGCAGCCGAGCTTGTCGGCCAGCGTCACCGCCAGAATTATTGCCGAGTAGGCATCGTTACACTGCCCGGCATCAACCAGACGCGGCAGGCCTTCAATATTGCCAAAGTCGAGTTTGTTAAAGCGGTATTTACC
This sequence comes from Kosakonia sp. S42, assembly GCF_016624785.1. Taxonomy (NCBI): domain Bacteria; kingdom Pseudomonadati; phylum Pseudomonadota; class Gammaproteobacteria; order Enterobacterales; family Enterobacteriaceae; genus Kosakonia; species Kosakonia sp. S42. Next base: position 94,607 of record NZ_JACVTW010000001.1, read on the forward strand.
GCAGGCCAGCGTCAGGATCAGGCAGTCATCCGGCACCTGGGTGGCAAAATCGGTGAAGTAGCTGCGCTCCCCGCGCGCGCCGTCACAGCCGCCGACCAGGAAGAGGTGGCGCAGTTTTTCACGGCTCACCAGATCGATCAGCGTATCGACCGCGCCGAGCAGCGTCTGGCGACCAAAACCAACGGTGATCAGGTGTTCGATCTCGCTAAACGGGAAGCCGGACATCTGCTGCGCCTGGCGGATCACCGGGGCAAAGTCGTCGCCTTCAAGGTGGTTAACACCCGGCCAGCCGACGATGCTGCGCGTCCAGATGCGGTCATCATAGGAACCGACGGTTGGGTCGATAATGCAGTTGGAGGTCATCACAATCGGGCCGGGGAAACGGGCGAACTCAACCTGCTGGTTCTGCCAGCCGCTGCCGTAGTTACCGACCAGATGTTTGAATTTACGCAGCTCCGGGTAACCGTGCGCCGGCAGCATTTCGCCGTGGGTATAGACGTTTACGCCAGTGCCTTCGGTCTGTTGCAGCAGGTTATAGAGATCTTTCAGATCGTGACCGGAAATAAGAATGCATTTGCCCGCCACCGCTTTGACGTTGACCTGGGTTGGCGTCGGGTGACCATAGAGGCTGGTCTCACCCGCGTCGAGAATGCTCATCACGCTGAAGTTCATCTTACCGATCTCCATCGCGCACTCCAGCAGGGCGTTCATATCCGCCGGCCAGGTGCCGAGCCACGCCATGATGTTGTGGTAGCGTGCGTAGAGATCGTTATCGTACTGACCGAGCACGTGGGCATGTTCCATGTAGGCCGCCGCGCCTTTCAGGCCATACAGGCAGAGCAGGCGCAGGCCAAGAATGTTTTCGCCAATCGCCGCTTTATCTTTGTTCGGGGTAAATTCCGCTGCCTGGCGCTGTAACGCGCCGAGATCGTCGCTCACCAACTGTAAATCGGCCATCGGGTTGTCTACCTGCGCCTGCGGATCGATCGCCAGACAGAGGGCTTTCAGTGCTTCTCGTTTGGCAATCGCTTCCCGGGCATAACCAATAATGCGCACGGAATCGAAGTTAACGTTGGTCAGGGTGGAGAAGAAGGCGCGCGGCGCGAAGTTATCAATCTCGTGGTCAATCAGATCGTAGTCGCGCGCTTTGCAGGCCCAGGCGGAAAGCCCCTGCAGGGCGGCAATCAGCAGATCCTGGAGATCGGAGGTTTCAGCGGTTTTCCCGCACATCCCCTGCGCGTAAGAACAGCCATTTCCTGCCGGGGTACGGATGGTTTGTTCACATTGCACACAAAACATGGTCACACCTTCTCTAAAGTTATATTTAAAATACATGTTTAAGATTAATAGTGCGGGCGAAGGCGTGAAAGGTCTTTTAGCGGCTATTTACGCAGAGATTGATTTAGCGCAAGTTTGGCGGCAGAAACCCACCGCCGAAGGGATCAGGCAGAGAAGAGCGCCATTAACAGCGGCACCAGCAGGCTGAGTACGAATCCGTGGACAATGGCGGCGGGCACCATCTCCAGCCCGCCAGAGCGCTGCAACACCGGCAGGGTAAAATCCATCGACGTCGCGCCGCATAACCCCAGCGCCGTGGAGCGGCTGCGGCCAATCAGGCCAGGAATTAGCATAATGGCGATCAGTTCGCGCGCCAGATCGTTAAAGAACGCCGCACTGCCAATCACCGGGCCAAAGGATTCAGTAAGCAGAATCCCGGAAAGGGAGTACCAGCCAAAGCCGGAGGCCATCGCCATCCCCGTTTTCAGCGGCAAATCGAGGAGTAGCGCGTTGATCACACCGCCCACCAGCGAACTGGCAGCAACGACCACCGCGATAATCATTCCCCGGCGGTTAAGCACAATCTGTTTCAGGGTCATGCCGCTGTTACGCAGCTGAATACCGACCAGCAGCAGCAGGAAGATCAGTGTGTATTCGCTGGCTTCGGTCGCGTGCTGCAAAAACGCCAGGCCGCTCAGGCCAATCACAAAACCGAGCAGCACTACGCCGCACAGGCGCAACGACTCCAGCGCCATCGCCAGCCGCGATGGCAGCACTTCCTGCTGATGGTGATGGTGCCACGGCAGGGATCGCTCCAGCCACAGCAGCGCACAGGCGTTGCAGAGTAAAATAATCACCACGCTGACCGCGGAATAATGCAATATCGACAGCAGGTTAGCGCTAAGGTTATCAAGGAAGGCGAGGCTGATACCCATAAAAAAGAGGATCACGTAGACAATCCAGCTGAGCAGTTTATTGATCAGTTTGAGTGCAGCAGCATGACGCAGCGGAATGAGGTAGCCCGCCACCAGCGGCAGAAGAATAATTAACAATCCTGAAAACATGAACAGCCCAAATCCTTACGTAAATTTATATGCACTGCAACACACTACAGAAAGGCTGAAAGTGAGTAAAGCTGCGAAAAGTGAGCGATTTTATGCAAATGCAGATTTCAATGGCGCTTCCCGCATGCCGTTATGCTGTTGGCGCAGGGAGAGGGCAACACACCAGGAGGATGAGAGATGATTCTGGAGCGAGTTGAGGTTGTGGGATTTCGGGGTATTAATCGCCTCTCATTGCAGCTTGAACAGAACAACGTGTTGATTGGTGAGAACGCATGGGGCAAATCAAGCCTGCTGGATGCGCTCACCCTGCTACTGTCGCCGCAAAACGATCTCTACCACTTTGTGCGCGATGACTTCTGGTTTCCGCCGGGCGACATCAACGGCCGCGAGCACCACCTGCACATTATTCTCACCTTTCGCGAATCGGAGCCGGGGCGGCACAAAACGCGGCGCTACCGACCGCTGGCGGAGTGCTGGGTGCCCAGTGACGATGGTTATCACCGCCTCTTTTACCGCCATGAAGGTGAGCTTTCCGCCGGGGGCGAAGTAAGGACGCTGCGCGGTTTTCTCGACACTAAAGGCGAACTGCTGCCGCTGCGTGACAGTGATGAGATGGCGCGCCACCTGATTCGCCTCTCGCCGGTGCTGCGCCTGCGCGATGCGCGTTTTATGCGTCGGCTGCGCAGCGGCGGCACGCCGGAAACCCCGCTGCTGGAGAGTACCGCGCGCCAGCTCGATTTTCTCTCCCGCGAGCTGGTCTCACGCCCGCAAAACCTGACCGATGCGCAGATCCGCCACGGCTTATCGGCGATGGTGCAACTGCTGGAGCACTACTTTGCCGAGCAGGGCAGCGGTACGTCGCTGCCGCGCCTGATGCGCCGCCGCTCCCATGATGAGCAGCGCAGCTGGCGCTATCTCGACACCATCAACCGCATGATTGATAAGCCCGGCGGGCGCATGTACCGGGTGATCCTGCTGGGCTTTTTTTCCACGCTATTGCAGGCCAAAGGCTCTGTGCGCCTCGACCGCAATGCGCGTCCGCTGTTGCTGGTGGAAGATCCCGAAACGCGGCTGCATCCGATTATGCTCTCCGTCGCCTGGCAGTTGTTAAACCTGCTGCCGTTGCAGCGTATTACCACTACTAACTCCGGCGAACTGCTGTCGCTGACGCCCGTCGAGCATGTCTGCCGTCTGGTGCGCGAATCGTCACGCGTCGCGGCCTGGCGCCTCGGGCCGGGCGGGCTGAGCGCAGAGGATGGGCGACGCATCGCGTTTCATATTCGCGTCAACCGTCCTTCGGCGCTCTTTGCCCGCTGCTGGCTACTGGTCGAGGGGGAGACGGAAACCTGGGTGATTAACGATCTTGCGCGCCAGTGTGGGCACCACTTTGATGCTGAAGGGATAAAGGTGATTGAGTTCGCCCAGTCCGGCCTGAAGCCACTGATCAAATTTGCCCGCCGGATGGGCATTGAGTGGCATGTGCTGGTGGATGGCGACGAAGCGGGGAAAAAATATGCCGCCACCGTACGCGGCGTGCTCGATAACCATCCAGACCAGGTGCGGGTTCATTTAACCGAACTGCCGGCGCGCGACATGGAGCACTTTATGTATCGCGAAGGGTTTGATGATGTCTATCACCGCGTGGCACAGCTGCCGGCAAACGTGCCGATGAACGCGCACCGGGTGATCACCAAAGCGATTCACCGCGCGTCAAAACCGGATCTGGCCATTGAGGTGGCGATGGAAGCGGGCAGGCGCGGCGTGGAGGCGATCCCGCCGCTGCTGCGTAAAATGTTCTCCCGCGTGCTGTGGCTGGCGCGCGGGAGAGCCGATTAACGCTGGCAACGTGCGGCAGTCTGGCTTTGCAGGCTGTCGAGCAGCTCATAACGGCGGCGATACTCTGCGCGTTTTTTGCTGGCGATCTCCTCGATCGGTTTACGCGGCATCATCAGTGGCAGCACAAAGTCTCTCTGGCCATCGACAACGCCACCGAGCGATTCCCAGAAGCTGTTGTAGTCGGCATGCAGCTGGCGCAGTTTTTTCTTGCGATAGCGCAGGCTCTGGTAGATGTGGGTTTCGTTGCTTACCGCGCGGATCGTTTCTACTTCTAGGAACTGCGCCAGCATCATTGCCGCTTCGACCAGTAGCCGCTTCGGGAACAGCCCGTGACAGGCTTTGGTCGCGCCCTGGATCGCTTCGTGCGGCACATGGGATTTTGGCCCTTGCAGCCCGCCAATGTAGAGCGTGGTCAAACCGTTAAACGGGCAGATGGTGAAGGTGAGGCGCGCCAGCGGCGTCTCCAGCTCGTCATAGAAGGTGAGCGTCGCTTCGCCCTCTTTATCCAGCGCTGCGTCTGACCAGAGACGAATGGAGTAACTCTGCTCATCTTTTCCGGTCAGCCGGGCCAGCCTGCAGCCCGACGTCGTGAGATAGCTGTTCACCATCCCTTCGGGCAGCAGACGATTAAACGTGTCGTAGTGCCAGCAGATCGCCTCGCTGGTTTGCTGACGCGTCAGGTTGACGGAGAGCCAGGGGCGGTGTAACCGGCACGGCAGACCCGGCTGCATATGCAGCTTGCGGGCGAGGTGCGGCTGGTCAACGAGACGTGACAAAAAGTGCGCGGTGGCAAAAGGCATCGCCAGCGAGCGCAGCAGGAATTTACGCCGGTGGGAGCCTTTCTCCCAGGCGGGTCCCGGCACAAGATCGCCGGTAAGCAGAGAAGCGAATAGCTGCCAGGCCGTTTTCGGGAGCGGCCGTTGAGGTTCAAAAACAGTAGCGATAACGGACATGGTGCAACTCACATTTCATTAAGAGATCTCAATTTCATCAGGTGCTGACTCAACGCCTCTTCAATGGATAAGGGAGAAAATGCGAATATGAGGTTTCGTTGAGCCGCTGTTTAGTTAAAATTGCTCTCTCCATCGCATGTCCGATTATCTGGAAATTTTATGAAACTGAAGGGAAAACGCAGGACAGGGTTGTTTGTGCTGATCGTCATCATAGTGCTGGCGGCTTTCTGGCTCTGGAGCAAGTTAAATGCGCCGGTGGTGCAGTATCAGACGCTGATTGTTAAGCCGGGCGAGCTGCAACAAATGGTGCTGGCGACCGGCAAACTCGACGCGCTTCGCAAAGTTGACGTCGGTGCGCAGGTCAACGGTGAGTTACAACGCCTGACGGTCAACATCGGCGATAAGGTGAAGAAAGATCAGCTGCTGGGCATCATTGACCCGGCGCAGGCGGAAAACCAGATTAAAGAAGTGGAAGCGACGCTGATGGAGCTGCGTGCGCAGCGCCGCCAGGCGCAGGCCGAGCTGAAGCTGGCGCAGGTGACTTATGGACGTCAGCAGCAGCTGGTGCAGAGCCACCTGGTGTCGCGCCAGGATCTTGACACTTCGGCCACGGATGTCGCCGTAAAACAGGCGCAGATTGGCACCATAGATGCGCAGATCAAACGTAACCAGGCAACGCTGGATACGGCAAAAACTAATCTCGATTACACCCGCATTCTCGCGCCGATGGACGGGGAGGTGACGCAAATTACCACTCTGCAGGGGCAGACGGTGATTGCCATGCAGCAGGCACCGAACATTCTGACGGTTGCCGACATGAGCACCATGCTGGTGAAAGCGCAGGTCTCCGAAGCGGATGTCATTCATCTCAAACCCGGCCAAAAAGCATGGTTCACCGTGCTGGGCGATCCGGGTACCCGCTATGAAGGGGTACTGAAAGATATTCTGCCGACGCCGGAGAAGGTCAACGACGCCATCTTCTATTACGCGCGTTTTGAAGTGCCCAACCCGCAGGGCGTGCTGCGTCTGGAGATGACCGCGCAGGTGCAGATCCAGCTTACCGGGCAGAAAAACGTGCTGACCATTCCGCTGGCGGCGCTCGGCGAGCCGGTTGGCGATAACCGCTATAAGGTTAAAGTGCTGCGCAATGGCGAGACCCGCGAGCGGGAGGTGATCCTCGGCGCGCGTAACGATACCGATGTGGTGGTGGTCAAAGGGCTGGACGCGGGCGATGAAGTGGTGATCGGCGAGCGGAAAGAGGGCGCGGCGCAATGACCGCCCTGCTTGAACTGAAGGAGATTCGCCGCAGCTACCCCTCCGGCGACGGCATGGTCGAAGTGCTGAAAGGCATTACGCTCACCATAAACGCCGGCGAGATGGTGGCGATTGTGGGCGCTTCCGGCTCCGGTAAATCGACGCTGATGAACATTCTCGGCTGTCTCGATAAGCCGACCCGCGGCACCTATCGCGTGGCGGGAACGGATGTCTCGACCCTTAGCGGCGACGCGCTAGCGCAGCTGCGCCGCGAGCACTTTGGTTTTATCTTTCAGCGCTACCATCTGCTATCCCATCTAACCGCCGCACAGAATGTTGAAGTGCCAGCGGTCTATGCCGGGACGGAGCGCAAAGCGCGGCTGGCCCGCGCCAAAGAGTTGCTGACGCGCCTCGGGCTTGGCGATCGCAGCGAGTATCAACCCTCGCAGCTCTCCGGCGGCCAGCAGCAGCGCGTCAGTATTGCCCGTGCGTTGATGAACGGCGGGCAGGTGATCCTCGCCGATGAGCCAACCGGCGCGCTGGATAGCCACTCCGGCGAAGAGGTGATGGCGATCCTCCATCAGCTGCGCGATCGCGGCCACACGGTGATTATTGTCACCCACGATCCGCAGGTTGCCGCGCAGACCGAGCGGATCATTGAGATCCGCGATGGTGAAATTATTGCTAATCCGCCGGCAAAAACTACCTCCGCTTCTGCGGCAAAACATGAAGGCGTTGTTACGTCCGTCGGCGGCTGGCGGCAGTTCACCAGCCGTTTCCAGGAGGCGCTGACCATGGCCTGGCGGGCGATGGCGGCCAACAAAATGCGCACTCTACTCACCATGCTCGGTATTATTATCGGCATCGCCTCGGTGGTGTCGATTGTGGTGGTGGGCGACGCGGCCAAGCAACTGGTGCTGGCGGATATCCGCTCTATCGGCACCAACACCATTGATGTCTACCCCGGTAAAGATTTTGGTGATGATGAGCCGCAAAACCAGCAGGCGCTGAAGTATGACGATCTGCTTGCCATTCAAAAGCAGCCGTGGGTGCGCTCAGCCACGCCATCGGTATCGCAAAACCTGCGTCTGCGTTACGGCAATATCGACGTGGCGGCCAGCGCGAACGGCGTCAGCGGGCAATATTTTAACGTTTACGGTATGACCTTTAGCGAAGGCACCGCATTTAACGCCGAGCAGCAGGGCAGGCGCGCGCAGGTGGTGGTGCTCGACAGCAATACCCGGCGGCAGCTCTTCCCGGACAAGGCCAGCGTGGTGGGCGAAGTGATTCTGGTGGGTAATATGCCGGCGACGGTGATTGGTGTGGCGGAGGAGAAGCAGTCGATGTTCGGCAGTAGCAAGATCCTGCGCGTCTGGCTGCCTTACAGCACCATCGCCGGGCGAATTATGGGCCAGTCATGGCTTAACTCCATTACCGTGCGCGTAAATGAGGGCTACAGCAGTGAACAAGCCGAACAGCAGCTGACGCAACTGCTCAATCTTCGCCACGGTAAAAAGGATTTCTTTGTCTGGAATATGGACGGGGTGCTGAAAACGGCGGAGAAAACCACACGTACGCTGCAACTCTTTTTAACCTTGGTGGCGGTGATCTCGCTGCTGGTGGGCGGAATTGGCGTGATGAATATCATGCTGGTGTCGGTCACCGAGCGTACCCGGGAGATTGGCATCAGGATGGCGGTGGGCGCACGCGCGGGCGACGTGCTTTCGCAGTTTCTGATTGAGGCGGTGTTTGTCTGCCTGGTGGGCGGTGCGCTGGGTGTGATGCTGTCGATGCTGATCGCCTTCACTCTACAACTCTTTCTGCCCGGCTGGGAGATTGGCTTCTCGCCGGTTGCGCTGTTAACGGCGTTTTTGTGCTCCACCTTTACCGGCGTGCTGTTTGGCTGGCTTCCTGCCCGCAATGCCGCGCGGCTCGATCCGGTGGATGCGCTGGCACGCGAGTAATAAAAATGCCAGCCCACCGGGCTGGCATTTCACTGCACTTTGTACACAACGAGGTCACAGGCGTCAGGCTATCGCTTCCAGTTCTACTGGCACGATAAGACTGGCATGATTGCCTTTAGGGCCCTGGTGTACATCAAACCGGACCGTCTGCCCGGCTTTTAACGTTCTGTAACCATCCATCTGGATGGTGGAGTAATGGGCGAAGATATCTTCACCACCGCCTTCCGGGCAGATGAAGCCAAACCCTTTGGCATTGTTGAACCACTTTACAGTACCCATTTCCATGCTTCGACATCCTTCGTAAAACTTATTTAAGTAAGATGGAATGAACCGGTGGCGGAGCGGCGGGTTGTTCAAAACCTCGCCAACTCACGACTCTACAATTTAGATAATTCGTATAATGCGTCAAGTATTTGGCAAGCATTCTGGGAGACAGCGCATCAATTTTTTGAAGCAGTTAACGCTATGGTAAAAAAATGTGATGCAGGTCTCGAATATGGCTATTCCACAGCTATCTGTTGCGCAATAGAAACCTTAATTACCAGTGATTTAAGATGTAATTTAATAAGTTATTAATTCACGTGAATTATCCTAATTCAAATAAATTAATTACCCTTTCGCCTTAATACGACAATTCAAAAATTATCCGAGAGCATTCTTGTATATTAATCCACTTTAAGGGCTGAAAAGAAAAGCACCGTGAAAGGTACTATTAGCGTCGCAACGTTGGTGTAAATAAAAAAGGATGAAGTTACATTGAAAACTTTAAAGAAATTATCTTTAGCGCTATTGGTATCAGCTTCGCTTATTAATTCCTCTTTCGTCGCGGCAGAGACAGTCGACGCGGCTCCACAAAATATGGCCCAAAAAGGAAATCACTATCCCCTTATTTTTGTTCATGGTGTTGTCGGCTGGGGCCCCGATGAAATGCTGGGTTTCAAATATTGGGGCGGGTTTGATGACACCATTGCCTATCTAAATAGCAATGGGGTGGAGTCTTACGCCGCCGTTGTTGGGCCGGTTTCCAGCAACTGGGATCGCGCGGTTGAGCTCTATTACTATATTAAAGGCGGCACCGTTGATTATGGCGCCGCCCATTCCCTGAAAGCGAACCATGCCCGCTATGGTAAAACCTACCCCGGCATCTATCCGCACTGGGATGAGCACCATAAGATCCACCTCGTTGGGCACAGTATGGGTGGGTTAACCAGCCGCCAGCTGGTGGATATGCTGCAGGACGGCAGCGAAGAGGAGCGTGCGTTCCATGAATCGCACCCGGGAACAGAGCTCTCTCCGCTTTTTGAAGGCGGGAAAGATTATGTTTTCAGCGTCACGACCGTCGCGACGCCAAATAACGGCAGCTCGTTTGCACAAGATAAAAACCTGATCGTTGGCCTGATTGAAGATATGGTTCGCAAAGCGGCGACTATTGCCGGCGTATCGTCGCTCTCTTCATTTGTTTATGATTTCAAACTCGACCAGTTTGGCCTGCGTCGCGACCCGGATGAGAGCCTGGCTGAATATATTCGTGATGTTTTCACCAGCAGCATCTGGGATTCGAAGGATATTGCCTCTTACGATCTCTCGGTAGTTGGCGTCAGTGCGAATAAGCAGTACCTGGAGACTAAGCCCAACGTCTATTATTTCTCACATACCGGTAAAACGACCGTTGGCGTGCCGTTTACCTCTTTCCAGATCCCCGGCGTCTATACCAATCCACTGCTGGTGCCGTCAGCAACCTATATGGGTAAAACCATTACCGATCCGCAAACATCGTTAATTAATGCCACCTGGACGACGAATGATGGGCTGGTGAATTCAGTCTCCAGCTATTACCCCTTTGGTGCCGATGCGAAACCCTATGATGGCCAGCCGAAAAAAGGGCAGTGGAGCTATTACCCGGTAATGTACGATTGGGATCATCTCGACTTTATGGGATTTGATGTTATCCCGCAGGCTTACGTTAATGCTTTCTATGCCGATGTTGCGAGGTCATTACTGGAGCTGGATAAATAGTCCTGAAATAAATAAAAAGACGAACCCTCAGCGGTTCGTTTTTTTATTTAGCATAATGTTTAAAATTTAAAAAAAAGAAAAATAAGAAACATTGAAATCTTTTTACAAAGGTGAAATGGCAAGGATCGCCAAAAAAACCTATAATCGAGCCATATAATGTGCACTAAGCAGGACATCTTCACATAACCATCCACTTAATGTTGTTATTCAAATGCAGGGCGATCCATTATAGTTGCCTGACATCTGATGCTGATTGAAAATGCATCTAAACTCATGTAATCGGCCGATTAGACGTGCGCCGGAACCTGTAACCTAAGATGAAGCGCTAACGATGGGTAAGAGCAATAGCTGGCTGGATTTTGAGCAATTGGCGGAAGATAAACTGCGCGACGCGCTCAAACCGCCATCGATGTACAAAGTGATGATAATGAACGATGACTACACGCCAATGGAATTTGTTATTGACGTGCTACAAAAGTTCTTTTCTTATGATGTTGAACGTGCAACGCAACTGATGCTAACGGTTCACTATCACGGTAAGGCTATCTGCGGTGTTTTCACCGCCGAGGTCGCGGAGACGAAAGTTGCCATGGTGAACAAGTATGCAAGGGAGAACGAGCATCCGTTGCTGTGTACGCTGGAAAAAGCCTGACGTCAGGCAATAAAACTTGGGGGAGGTGCCTATGCTCAATCAAGAACTGGAACTCAGTTTAAACATGGCTTTCGCCAGAGCGCGCGAGCACCGACATGAGTTTATGACCGTCGAGCACTTGTTACTGGCTCTGCTCAGTAACCCATCTGCCCGTGATGCGCTGGAAGCGTGTTCAGTGGATCTGGTGGCGCTGCGGCAGGAACTCGAGGCCTTCATCGAACAAACCACACCCGTCCTGCCGATGAGCGAAGAGGAGCGTGACACGCAGCCGACGCTCAGCTTCCAGCGCGTTCTGCAGCGCGCGGTGTTTCACGTTCAATCTTCCGGACGCAGCGAAGTCTCCGGTGCGAACGTGCTGGTTGCCATCTTCAGCGAGCAGGAGTCGCAGGCGGCTTACCTGCTGCGCAAACATGAAGTCAGCCGCCTCGACGTGGTGAACTTTATCTCTCACGGCACGCGCAAAGACGAGCCGGGTCCATCCTCTGACGCGGGCAGCAGCAGTAGCAGCCAGGCGAGCAGCGAAGAGCAAGCAGGCGGGGAGGAACGTATGGAAAACTTCACCACCAATCTTAATCAGCTTGCTCGCGTGGGCGGAATCGATCCGCTGATTGGACGTGGCAAAGAGCTTGAGCGCGCCGTCCAGGTGCTGTGCCGCCGCCGTAAAAACAACCCGCTGCTGGTGGGGGAATCGGGCGTCGGTAAAACCGCGATTGCCGAAGGGCTGGCCTGGCGAATTGTGCAGGGCGACGTGCCGGAAATTATGGCCGACTGCACCATCTACTCGCTGGATATCGGCTCACTGCTGGCGGGTACTAAATACCGCGGCGATTTCGAAAAACGCTTTAAGGCGCTGCTGAAACAGCTCGAGCAGGACAGCAACAGCATTCTGTTTATCGATGAGATCCACACCATCATCGGTGCGGGCGCTGCGTCCGGCGGGCAGGTTGACGCCGCAAACCTGATTAAGCCGCTGCTCTCCAGCGGTAAGATCCGCGTGATGGGCTCCACGACCTATCAGGAGTTCAGCAACATCTTTGAAAAAGATCGCGCCCTTGCGCGCCGCTTCCAGAAAATTGATATCACTGAACCTTCCGTTGAGGAAACGGTGCAGATTATCAACGGCCTGAAGCCGAAATATGAAGCGCACCACGATGTGCGTTACACGGCGAAAGCGGTACGCGCCGCGGTTGAGCTGGCGGTGAAATACATTAACGACCGCCATCTGCCGGACAAAGCGATTGACGTGATTGATGAGGCTGGCGCGCGAGCACGGCTGATGCCGGTCAGCAAACGCAAGAAAACGGTTAACGTGGCGGATATTGAATCCGTGGTTGCCCGCATTGCGCGTATTCCTGAGAAGAGCGTCTCTCAGAGCGATCGCGATACGCTGAAAAGCCTCGGCGACCGTCTGAAAATGCTGGTGTTTGGTCAGGATAAAGCCATTGAGGCCTTAACCGAAGCGATCAAAATGAGCCGCGCAGGGCTGGGTCAGGACCACAAACCGGTCGGCTCCTTCCTGTTTGCTGGCCCGACCGGCGTCGGTAAAACCGAGGTGACGGTACAGCTGTCGAAAGCGCTGGGCATTGAGCTGCTGCGTTTTGATATGTCCGAGTATATGGAGCGCCACACCGTGAGCCGTTTGATCGGTGCGCCTCCGGGCTATGTCGGTTTCGATCAGGGTGGCCTGCTGACCGACGCGGTGATCAAACATCCGCATGCGGTTCTGCTGCTTGATGAGATCGAAAAAGCGCATCCTGATGTCTTTAACATCCTGCTGCAGGTGATGGATAACGGGACGCTGACCGATAACAACGGGCGCAAGGCCGATTTCCGCAACGTCGTGCTGGTGATGACCACCAACGCCGGTGTGCGTGAAACCGAGCGTAAATCCATCGGCCTTATCCACCAGGATAACAGCACCGATGCGATGGAAGAGATCAAAAAGATCTTTACGCCGGAGTTCCGCAACCGTCTGGACAACATCATCTGGTTCGATCATTTGTCTACCGAGGTGATCCACCAGGTGGTCGACAAATTTATCGTCGAACTTCAGGTGCAGCTGGATCAGAAGGGCGTTTCGCTGGAGGTCAGCCAGGAAGCGCGCGACTGGCTGGCAGAGAAAGGCTACGACCGTGCGATGGGTGCCCGACCAATGGCGCGTGTGATTCAGGACAACCTGAAAAAACCGCTCGCCAACGAACTGCTGTTCGGATCGCTGGTTGATGGCGGCCAGGTCACCGTCACGCTGAATAAAGAGAAGAATGAGCTGGAGTATGGTTTCCACAGTGCGCAGAAGCACAAACCGGAAGCAGCACATTAATCTCTGCATTAACCTCATCAAACCGGGCCCTGTGCCCGGTTTTTTTATGCCTGTCGATAAGTGTGCGTGAAAAAGCGGCGCACCTTCTACTTTGTCAACGCAAGACCTTTTCCGTCACCGCATTAAAACCGTGAGATAAACGGTTCTACAGAGCTAACTGCGGTACTTTGTGTAAACATTCCTAATGTAAATTATTGATATTAATAAAAATATTGCCGTGTAAGTCGTTTTTTTGTAGGTTGTTTTTATGCGCAATAGCGCTGAAGTGGGTTATTGCCATGAAACGGAATCAGAAGTTGGTCAAAAAGGAGGAGATACCATGAGGCATATTTTTATACCTGTCATACTCAGTTTTTTACTGCTTGCTCCGCTTGCCGGAAAAGCCGCTCCCTGTAACTTCTACAGCAAATGGTGGCCAATCTGTCGCGATCCGGCGTCAGGCCCGGATATCGGTACCGCTGAATGGAGAGCCTGTCGCGAGCGGGGCGGCTGCCACTATCCCTGATCGTTAAACAATCTTTTAAATAGGGCTGGAGCAGAAACAGAAAAGGCCGGGATTACCCGGCCTTTAAATTAGGTGCGCAGTTGCGCTAACGGAAGATCTTAGCGGCTACGGAAGACAATGCGGCCTTTGCTCAGGTCGTACGGGGTCAGTTCCACAGTCACTTTATCGCCCGTCAGGATACGGATGTAGTTTTTACGCATCTTACCAGAGATATGCGCAGTGACCACGTGACCGTTTTCCAGTTCTACGCGGAACATCGTATTAGGTAACGTTTCAAGAACGGTACCCTGCATCTCAATATTGTCTTCTTTGGCCATCTAATCCTCGGGGGTATCACTACCATAATTTTTTGAATCGGCAAGATAATGCCGAAGTTCGTGTGTTAAGTAAAGATTTGTGCTGATAAAACGCAGCAAAACAGCTTTTGCCGATTCCCCGCACGCCGCAGCCAGAGCGCCAGTAAAGCGCAACCGTAAAGGGGAGCGGTAGAAGTAAACGAAGGGCATCCCTGATACGAACGACTCCCGGATGGGGCGGGGCAACAGGCAAAAGCTGCTACGAGCGACCATTATAACACTCTGAATACAAATGTGCCGAAAACATTCTTCAACGAGCCGGAAAGAGCCGACGGGGCACCCAAAAGTGCGAAGGCAGCGGGGCCAGACGTAGTTCCGCGAGGTATTGCAGATAGTCGCGGCGGGGGATCTCCACCGCGCCAAGGGAAGCGGTATGGCTATTAAGCACCTGGCAATCAATCAATTTACCGCCAAGTCTCGCAAACTCCTCGCTAAAGACCAGCAGGGCGGTTTTCGAGGCATTTACGCGTCGGCTGAACATCGACTCACCGCAGAAAAGCGAGCCCTGCGCGACGCCATACATCCCGCCTACCAGCTCGTCGCCTTCCCACACTTCAATCGAGTGCGCATGACCCAGTTCATGCAAACGGTGGTAAGCCATGACGATATCGGGCGTAATCCACGTGCCTTCGTCACGATCGTCTGAACAGCCATCAATGACCTGGCCAAAAGCGTGGTTCAGCGTCACGCGATAAGGTGAGGTTTTATGAAAGCGCTTCATGCTGCGGCTGACGTGAAAATTTTCCGGCCATAATACGGCGCGCGGATCGGGCGACCACCAGAGGATAGGATCGCCCGGTGAAAACCACGGGAAAATCCCGCGCTGATAGGCCATCAGCAAACGCGCCGGACTTAAGTCGCCACCGAGCGCCAGCAGCCCGTTGGGTTCACGCAGCGCCGCTTCCGGCGAAGGGAATGCAATAGAGTGACGAGAAAGCTGAACCAGGCGCATGACTGCAACGCTCCACAATGCGACAAGTGACCTCTGTTAATATCGTCATCTTTCGCTCTTGCTTCAGTGTTGGTGACGCGAGAGCGAAAATGAGTCAAACCACTACAGACGCTGCTTAAACTGGTAGTACCGCCCCTGTTTCGCCATTAACGCTGCGTGATTACCTTGCTCAATTATTTGCGCGTTGTCCATTACAATTATCCGATCGTAATTTGCCAGCCCGCGCAGACGATGGGTGACCATTAACAGGGTTTTACCCCTCATCACTTCATCAAGGAGATCAAGGATTTGGCTCTCAGTGGAGGCATCAAGTCCTTCGGTCGGTTCATCCAGTAACACCAGCGGGGCATCATGTAGCAGCGCGCGCGCAATCGCCAGGCGACGCAGTTCACCGCCGGAGAGCTGACGTCCGCCTTCACCGAGCCAGGCGTTAAGGCCATTCTCATCCAGCAGCTTCTCCAGCCCCACGCGTTCCAGCGTCGCGCTCAGTATCTCATCGCTTGCCTGCGGTGAAGCCAGCAGCAAGTTATCGCGCAGCGTGGCGCTAAACAGGTGGACGCGCTGCGGCACCATACTGATAAGCGAGCGCAGATCGGCCTCAGCATACGAGCGTAAGGGGCGATCCTGTAAATGAATCTCGCCCTGCTGCGGATCCCAGGCGCGCGTCAGCAGTTGCAGCAGCGTCGATTTACCACAGCCCGTGCGGCCTAAAATGGCAACATGCTCGCCTGCGGCAATCGATACGTTGAGGCTATCCAGCGCCCGCTGCGGCTGTCCCGGATAGCTAAACGACACGTCGGTCAGCGCCACGCTAACTTGCCGGGGCACGGCGGTGCGCGTGGCAGGAAACGTGACTTCCGGCTGACAGTCAGTAAGCTGCGTCACCCGCGTGGCGGAGGCAATAACTTGCCCAAGGTGCTGGAAAGCGCCGGTAACCGGGGCGAGCGCTTCAAACGCCGCCAGCGCGCAGAAGACAAAGAGGGCGATCAGCGCGCCAGGCTCGGTATTACCGCCGACATCACCAGAGGCGAACCACAGCATGACGATTACCGCCGCGCCGCTAATCGTCAGCATCACGGCCTGCGACACGGCGCTCAGATCGGACTGACGGCGCTGCGCCTCGTGCCAGCTTAATTCGGTGTTTTCCAGCTGCTCGCGATAACGCTGGCTGGCACCAAAAATGGTCAGCTCCGCCTGACCCTGTAACCAGCTGGTCAATTGCTGGCGATACTGCCCGCGGAGTGCGGTGAGGTTTTCCCCCGTCGCTTTGCCGGCGCGATAAAAGAGGGGCGGCAGAATAAGCAGCGTCGCCAGCATAATGCCGCTTAACATCAGAGCCAGCGAGAGATCGAGCACGCTCAGGCCGACCAGCACGACGATAATCACCACCAGCGCCCCCACCAGCGGCGAAATTACACGCAGGTAGAGGTGATCGAGCGTGTCGACATCGGCAACTACGCGGTTAAGCACATCGCCCTGACGAAAACGCGCCAGCCCGGCGGGGGAGAGGGGTAATAATTTACTAAAGGTAGTCACGCGCAGATGTTCCAGCACGCGGAACGTGGCATCGTGGCTGACCAGCCGCTCGAAATAGCGCCCGGCGGTACGGGTGATCGCCGCCCCGCGCACACCGGCGGCGGGTAGCATATAGTTGAAACTGTATAGCCCGGCGACGCCAACCACTGCCGAGGCGGAGAGGAACCAGCCTGAAAGCGTTAACAGCCCAATGCTGGCCAGCAGGGTAACGACCGCCAGCACCACGCCCAGCGTCAGCATCCATTTATGGCGTTTATATAATGCGAGATAAGGCAGCAAGGCGCGCATTTAAATCTCCTCCTGACGATGTGCCAGCAGCGCGGCAAACACGCCCCCGGCGGCGGCAAGCTCGGCATGGCTGCCCTGTTCCACAATGCGTCCCTCCTGCATCACCCAAACGGCATCCCACTCTGCGAGGTTTTCCAGCTGGTGGGTCACCATCAGCGTGGTTTGCTGGCGCGAAGCGCTGGTCAGCGCCTGCATCACGCGCTGCTCGCTGTGCGCATCAAGGCTGGCGGAGGGTTCATCCAGCAGAAGCAACTGGCATGAAGAGAGCAGGGCGCGGGCGACGGCGACACGCTGCGCCTGACCGACGGAGAGGCGAACGGCCTGATCGCCAGGCTGTGTTTCTAGCCCTTCCGGTAACAGGGGCAAAAATTCGCTTACCCACGCCTTATCCAGCGCGGCGTGTAAGGCCGCTTCGCTGGCATCCGGGCGTGATAACAGAACATTCTCGCGCAGCGTGGCGGCGGGCAACTGCGGGTTCTGGCCGACCCAGCTTATCGCGTTGCGCCAGCTGTCGGGCTCAAGCGCGCTCAGTTCAATACCGTTAACGCGCAGCGACCCTTCATAAGGCAGGAACCCCAACAGCGCATTAATTAGCGAGCTTTTCCCCGATCCGCTGCGCCCGACCACCACAACCCGCTGTTGGGAGGAGAGGGTAAAGGTGAGCGGGCCGGCCAGCACCGCGCCTTCGGGCGATTTAACAATTAAATCCTCTGCCGTCAGGGTGACAGGTTCACCCGCGTTAAGCGTGATATCGCCGCGCTGCGGATGGGCAAGCGGCGCTTCCATAAAGGTTTTCAGGCTATCCGCTGCGCCTACTGCCTGCGCCTTCGCGTGGTAAAAGGTACCCAGATCGCGCAGCGGCTGGAAAAACTCCGGTGCCAGCACCAGCGCAAGAAAACCGGCAAACAGCGTCACGCCGGTACCGTAATGGCCGAAATTGAGTTCGCCCAGATAGGAGAAACCAAAGTAAACGGCGACCAGCGCAATGGAGAGCGACGCGAAAAATTCCAGCACCCCGGAGGAGAGAAACGCGAGGCGCAGCACTTCCATCGTGCGGCTGCGAAAATCCTGCGACGCGCGGCGGATGCTTTCCGTTTCCGCTTCGCCACGGCCAAAAATACGCAGCGTCTCCATGCCGCGCAGGCGGTCAAGGAAGTGACCGCTCAGGCGCGCCAGTGCTTTAAAGTTACGGCGGTTAGCATCGGCTGCGCCCATCCCGACCATCGCCATAAACAGCGGGATCAGCGGTGCGGTGCCAAGCAGGATCAGCGCTGCTGCCCAGTTAATCGGGAAAAGGGTGATCACAATTAGCAGCGGTACGCTTGCCGCCAGCGCCATTTGCGGCAAATAGCGGGCGTAGAAGTCATGCATGTCGTCGATTTGTTCAAGGATCAGCGTCGCCCAACTGCCGGCGGGTTTGCCCTGAATCCATGCCGGGCCCGCCTGTTGCAGACGGTCCAGCACGCGGCGGCGTATCGCAAAGCGGATCTGGGCCCCCGCATGAAATCCTACCCGCTCGCGCAGCCAGACCACCCAACTGCGCAGAATAAAGACCAGCACCAGCAGCGCAAAGGGCAGCAGCAGTGCCTCGCGAGGAATGTGCTCGATAATCATATGGTTGAGAATGCTGGCGAGTAGCCACGCTTGCGCGACGATCAGGACGCCGCTTACCACGCCAAGCAGGCGGGAGAGCGTCAACCAACGACGAGAGATAATGCCTTGCTGTTTTAACCAGCGAGTGAGTTCTTGCTGACGGGTTTTATTCATTGCGCGCTTTGCAGGTGAAGTTATCGGATTTTTAGCCTGCGCAATGTTACAACGGTGCAAAAATAAAGGCGACTTAATGTCGCCTTATTTACCTTTGTTACTGACTTGTAAAGATTATTTCTGAACAGCCAGCCCATCGAGGTAGCGTTCAGCATCCAGCGCCGCCATACAGCCAGTGCCAGCGGAGGTGATCGCCTGACGATAGATGTGATCCATCACGTCACCTGCGGCAAACACGCCGGGAATGCTGGTTTGCGTCGCATTGCCATGAATACCGGACTGCACCTTGATGTAGCCGTTTTCCAGCTCAAGCTGACCGTCAAAGATCGCAGTGTTCGGGCTGTGGCCGATAGCGACAAACAGACCGGCAATGTCCAGCGACTCGATATTATCCGCATTTTGCGTATCGCGCAGGCGCAGGCCGCTAACGCCCATCTGATCGCCCGTCACCTCTTCCAGCGTACGGTGGGTATGCAGCACGATATTGCCGCTCTCAACTTTATCCATCAGGCGCTTGATCAGGATCTTCTCCGCGCGGAAGGTATCGCGGCGGTGGATCAGATGCACCTCAGAGGCGATATTCGCCAGGTAGAGCGCCTCTTCAACTGCGGTGTTGCCGCCGCCGATAACCGCGACTTTCTGGTTGCGGTAGAAGAAACCGTCACAGGTGGCGCAGGCAGAAACGCCGCGGCCTTTATAGGCTTCTTCAGAGGCGAGGCCTAAATAGCGCGCGGAGGCGCCGGTGGCGATAATCAGCGCGTCGCAGGTGTACTCAGCGCTATCGCCAATCAGGCGGAACGGACGGTTCTGTAAATCGACGCTGTTGATATGGTCAAAAATGATTTCAGTATCAAATTTGGTCGCATGTTCATGCATGCGCTCCATCAGACCCGGGCCGGTCAGATCGTGCGGGTCGCCCGGCCAGTTTTCCACTTCAGTGGTGGTGGTGAGCTGACCGCCTTTTTCCATACCGGTGATCAGCACCGGCTGCAGGTTTGCACGCGCAGCATAGACCGCTGCGGTATAACCGGCAGGGCCTGAACCAAGGATAAGCAGCTTACTGTGTTTGGCCGTCCCCATGAGATCCTCATTATTGTTTGGCAGACATTGGGCTGGATTGTAGGGAATTTGCGGGCGTAAAAAAAGGGCGTAGCGATTTTGTTAACGATGTGTGTGATAGAAAAGACCGATGGCGGGGCAATGATTTATGCCAAAAACATAACAACTTCTACTGAGAAAAAGGCAGTTATAAGATGAATAAATGAGGATAAGGAATCGACCTTGATGAATATCTGGCATGTTGTACTAAAAAAAGATGTTTTGCTTTGACAATCCCCTGCGCTTTTGCGAAAACATCAAAGGAAGAAAAAAAGCAGTATTTCGCGCGTAACGCACGTTTACGCATGTAAATGCCATTTTACCGGGCTAGCGAAATCTACGCATGGCGTGGACAGACGCCATCCGTGATATCGATAGCTGCCGCAGGCACCGGTCTTCTCAACACAGCCCCTGGGATTATGCAACGGTCAGCTTGCTGGCGCGGCACAATACGACGGGCAAAGATCCTGAACAGTGAAGTGCACAGGGTCAAGACAGGAGTAGGGAAGGAATACAGAGAGACAATAATAATGGTAGATAGCAAGAAGCGCCCTGGCAAAGATCTCGATCGCATTGACCGCAATATTTTAAATGAACTGCAAAAAGATGGGCGTATTTCCAACGTCGAGCTTTCTAAACGAGTAGGGCTTTCGCCAACGCCGTGCCTTGAGCGCGTGCGCAGGCTGGAAAGGCAGGGGTTTATTCAGGGCTATACGGCACTGCTTAACCCGCATTATCTGGATGCATCACTGCTGGTCTTCGTTGAGATTACTCTGAATCGTGGTGCGCCGGATGTGTTTGAACAATTCAACGCTGCAGTGCAAAAACTTGAAGAAATTCAGGAGTGTCATCTGGTTTCTGGTGATTTTGACTACCTGTTGAAAACGCGCGTACCGGATATGTCGGCCTACCGCAAACTGCTGGGCGAAACGCTGTTACGCCTGCCAGGCGTAAACGACACCCGCACCTATGTGGTGATGGAAGAGGTCAAACAGAGTAATCGTCTGGTTATTAAGACGCGCTAATACGGAACAGGTGCACAATCGCTGTTTTTTGATTACACTCCTGTTAATCCATACAGCAACAGTGCCGGGGAGACCCGGCGCTGTTGTCCGTTTTAGCATCAAGGACCTGGAGAGCCTGTCTTGAGCCAGGAATACACCGAAGACAAAGAAGTCACTTTTAACAAGCTAAGCAGCGGACGCCGACTCCTCGAAGCGTTGCTGATCCTCGTTTCCCTTTCTGCCATCTGGCTGATGGCGGCGCTTCTCAGCTTTAACCCATCCGATCCAAGCTGGTCGCAGACCGCATGGCATGAGCCGATCCATAACCTTGGCGGCGTGCCCGGCGCATGGCTGGCGGATACCCTGTTTTTCATTTTCGGCATTATGGCCTACACCATTCCGGTCATTATTATCGGCGGCTGTTGGTTTGCCTGGCGCCATCGCGCCACTGAAGATTACATCGACTATTTCGCCGTCTCGCTACGCCTGATTGGCGCGCTGGCGCTGATCCTGACCTCCTGTGGTCTGGCGGCGATCAACGCGGATGATATCTGGTATTTCGCCTCGGGCGGCGTGATCGGTAGCCTGCTCAGCACCACGCTGCAGCCGCTGTTGCGCAGCAGCGGCGGAACGCTCGCACTGCTCTGCATCTGGGCCGCCGGGCTGACGCTCTTTACCGGTTGGTCATGGGTCACCATCGCTGAAAAAATCGGCAGCGTTATTCTCAATATTCTTACCTTCGCCACCAACCGCACCCGTCGCGATGACACATGGGTTGATGATGAAGAGTATGAAGAAGAGGATGAGTATGATGAGGACGAGGCAAACGACGCGCCTCGCGAATCTCGTCGCGCCCGTATTCTGCGCGGTGCGCTGGCGCGCCGTAAACGTATTGCGGAGAAGTTTGCCAACCCGATGGGGCGCAAAACCGACGAAGCGCTCTTCTCCGGAAAGCGGATGGATGATGAAGAGGAGATCGCCTACAGCGCGCGCGGTGTGCCTGCGCAGCCAGACGACGTGCTCTTCTCGGGACATCGCGCGACGGAAGTTGAGCAGGAGTACGATCCGCTGCTCAATGGTCGCAGCGTGACGGAACCCGTTGCGGCGGCTGCCGTCGCGACAACCGTTGCCGCGCAAAGCTTCGCTGCGCCAACGGAGCCGGTCATGCAAACGCCGCAGCCCGCCGAATGGCAGCATGCGCAGCAGGCACCAGCTTATCCCAATCAACAGGCTGCTTATCAGCCGCCGATGCATAGCGACCCGCAGGCCGCTTATCAGCCGCCGGTGCATCCCGATCAACAAGCTGCATACCAACCACCGATGCAGGGTGATTCGCAGCACGCTTATCAGCAGCCAACGCATTATGACGAAACGGCTGCTTATCAGCACCCTTCCGCGCAGTCCGTGCCAGAGTGGCAGCAGCCGATCGCGGAAGAGCCGTGGACGCCAGATGCGCCGGTAACCCCGCAGCCGCATCAGGAAGAGGTCTACTGGCAACCGCAGCCTGATTCCCAGCAGTGGCAGCCTGAACCGCAAATCGCCCCCGCGCCGGATCCGGTTATTGAACCTGAACCCGTTGTGGAAGAGGCGAAACATACCCGTCCGCCGCTCTACTACTTTGAAGAAGTGGAAGAGAAGCGTGCGCGCGAACGTGAGCAACTGGCCGCCTGGTATCAGCCGATTCCTGAGCCTGCCGAGCCAGAGCCGGTAGCACGACCTTCTGCGCCGTCGATGCCTGTTCCACCAGCTGTGGATCCAACGGCAGTGGCAGAGAGCGTCCTGCCCGCTGCTGCTCAGGCCGCTTCAACGGCCGGTACTGCCGCCGCAGCAGCGGCAGCCAGCGCGCCGGTGTTTGGTCTTGCCGGTGGCGCGCCGCGCCCGCAGGTAAAAGAGGGGATTGGCCCGCAGCTTCCGCGACCTAACCGCGTGCGCGTGCCGACGCGTCGCGAGCTTGCGTCCTATGGCATTAAACTGCCTTCGCAGCGCATGGCTGAAGAGCGTGCGCGTGAAGATGAGGTGCGTGAGCCAGATCAACATCTCTCCGATGATGATGCCGCTATGTTTCAGCAAAACGAGCTGGCACGTCAGTTCGCCGCCACGCAGCACGATCGCTATGGTGAAGAGTATCAGCATGAAACGCCGCAGTTTGCTGCCTCTGAAGCGGAGTTGAATGAAGCCGAAGCGGAAGAGGCTGAGCTGGCGCGTCAGTTTGCCGCATCTCAGCAGCAGCGCTACGGCGCTGAGCAGCAGGCCTTTACGCCGGAAGATGCCGACGTCTCGCCGATGAACACGGCACCTGTGGAGCGTGCGAACGCACCGCTGTTCACACCGCAGCCGCAAGCCTCTGCACAGCCTCATTATCAGCAGCCGCAGCAGCCAGCCGCGCAGCCGATGCAGCCGTCTGCCTATGGTCAGCCTGCCCAGCAGCCGCAGCAGCACTATCAGCAGCCAGCCGCGCAGCCGGTTCAGCCGCCTGCTTATGGTCAGCCTGTTCAGCAGCCGCAGCAGCACTATCAGCAGCCAGCGGCGCAGCCGGTGCAGCCTCCTGCCTATGGTCAGCCTGCCCAGCAGCCGCAGCAGCAATCTGCTCCGCAGCAGCAGGAGAGTCTGATCCATCCATTGCTGATGCGTAATGGTGACAGCCGCCCGGTGCAGAAGCCGACTACGCCGCTGCCGTCGCTCGATCTGTTAACGCAGCCGCCAGCAGAAGTGGAGCCTGTGGACACCTTTGCGCTTGAGCAGATGGCTCGTCTGGTTGAAGCTCGCCTGGCCGATTTCCGTATTAAAGCGGACGTGGTCAACTACTCGCCGGGTCCGGTAATCACCCGCTTTGAGCTGAACCTCGCGCCTGGCGTGAAAGCGGCGCGAATCTCCAACCTGTCACGCGATCTGGCGCGTTCGCTCTCCACCGTCGCTGTGCGCGTGGTGGAAGTGATCCCGGGTAAACCTTACGTTGGCCTTGAGTTGCCGAACAAGAAGCGCCAGACCGTCTATCTGCGAGAAGTGCTGGACTGCGTGAAATTCCGCGAAAGTCCGTCACCGCTCACCGTGGTACTGGGTAAAGATATCGCCGGGGATCCGGTGATTGCTGACCTGGCAAAAATGCCACACCTGCTGGTCGCTGGTACCACCGGTTCCGGTAAGTCGGTCGGCGTCAACGCCATGATCCTCAGCATGCTCTACAAAGCGACGCCGGAAGATGTGCGTTTCATCATGATCGACCCGAAAATGCTCGAGCTGTCGGTCTATGAAGGCATTCCGCATCTGTTGACCGAAGTGGTTACCGACATGAAAGACGCCGCCAATGCGCTGCGCTGGAGTGTCAATGAGATGGAGCGCCGCTACAAGCTGATGTCTGCGCTGGGCGTGCGTAACCTCGCCGGCTACAACGAGAAGATCGCCGAAGCCGCGCGGATGGGTCGCCCGATCCCGGATCCCTACTGGAAGCCGGGCGACAGCATGGCAACCGAACATCCGGTGCTGGAAAAACTGCCGTACATTGTGGTGATGGTCGATGAATTTGCCGATCTGATGATGACGGTCGGTAAAAAGGTGGAAGAGCTGATTGCCCGCCTGGCGCAGAAAGCGCGCGCGGCCGGTATTCACTTGGTGCTGGCCACACAGCGCCCCTCTGTGGATGTGATCACCGGCCTGATCAAAGCCAACATCCCGACGCGTATCGCCTTTACCGTATCGAGCAAGATCGACTCCCGTACCATCCTCGATCAGGGCGGTGCGGAATCGCTGCTCGGCATGGGGGATATGCTTTACTCCGGCCCGAACTCAACCTCTGCCCCGGTGCGTGTCCACGGCGCGTTTGTTCGCGATCAGGAAGTCCACGCCGTGGTGCAGGACTGGAAAGCGCGCGGGCGTCCGCAATACGTTGACGGCATCACCTCCGACAGCGAAAGCGAAGGCGGCGGCGGTGGTTTTGACGGCGGTGAAGAGCTGGATCCGCTGTTCGACCAGGCCGTTAACTTTGTCACCGAAAAGCGCAAAGCCTCGATCTCCGGCGTGCAGCGCCAGTTCCGTATCGGCTACAACCGTGCGGCGCGCATTATCGAACAGATGGAAGCGCAGGGGATCGTCAGCGAGCAGGGGCACAACGGTAACCGTGAAGTGCTGGCTCCACCGCCGTTCGAGTGATGCAAAGTTAGGTAAATAGTACAAATTCAGTTTTTTCTTCTGCCACTCTGGCGTTTCGCTTTCTAGAGTGACAGAAGGATTCTCCCACGTCGGGAGTGACGTATCAGAGGAATGACAATGAAAAAAATCGCCATGGTTTGTGCACTGATGGGCTCCTTAGTGGTCAGCAATGTCTGGGCAGACGCGGCAAGCGATCTGAAAAGCCGCCTCGATAAAGTCAGCAGCTTCCACGCCAGCTTTACCCAGAAAGTGACCGACGGTAGCGGCGCTGCGGTACAGGAAGGCCAGGGTGATTTGTGGGTTAAACGCCCGAACCTGTTTAACTGGCATATGACCCAGCCTGACGAGAGCGTACTGGTTTCCGACGGCAAAACGCTGTGGTTCTACAACCCGTTTGTTGAACAGGCGACGGCAACCTGGCTGAAAGATGCTACCAGCAACACGCCGTTTATGCTGATTGCCCGTAACCAGACCAGCGACTGGCAGCAGTACAACATTGCGCAGAAGGGCGATGATTTTGAACTGACGCCAAAAAGCAGCAACGGTAACCTGAAACAGTTCACCATCAATGTCGGCCGCGACGGCACCATCCATCAGTTCAGCGCTATCGAACAGGATGACCAGCGCAGCAGCTATCAGCTGAAAGCGCAGCAGAACGGCGCTGTCGATGCATCGAAATTCACCTTTACCCCGCCGCAGGGCGTAACGGTTGACGATCAACGCAAGTAAGAGGCGTGCATGAGTAACATGTCGCTCGATTTTTCCGAGAACACGTTTCAACCTCTGGCCGCGCGTATGCGGCCAGAAAATTTAGCGCAGTACATTGGTCAGCAGCATCTGCTGGCGCCGGGCAAACCCCTGCCGCGCGCCATTGAAGCCGGTCATCTGCACTCGATGATCCTGTGGGGACCGCCAGGCACCGGCAAAACCACGCTGGCAGAGGTCATTGCCCGTTATGCCGATGCTGATGTCGAGCGCATCTCTGCGGTCACCTCAGGCGTAAAAGAGATCCGCGAAGCCATAGAGCGCGCCCGCCAGAACCGTAACGCCGGACGCCGCACCATTCTGTTTGTCGATGAAGTCCACCGTTTTAACAAAAGCCAGCAGGACGCCTTTCTGCCGCATATCGAAGATGGCACCATCACCTTTATCGGCGCGACCACCGAAAACCCTTCGTTTGAACTCAACTCCGCACTGCTCTCCCGTGCGCGCGTTTACCTGCTCAAATCCCTCACCACAGAGGATATTGAACTGGTATTAACGCAGGCGATGGAAGATAAAGCGCGCGGTTACGGCGGCCAGGATATCGTTCTGCCGGACGAAACCCGGCTGGCGATTGCCGAACTGGTGGGTGGCGATGCGCGCCGGGCGCTCAACACGCTTGAGATGATGGCGGATATGGCGGAGCTCGATAAAAGCGGCAAGCGTGTGCTCAACCCTGAGCTGCTTACGGAGATTGCCGGTGAACGCAGCGCGCGCTTTGATAATAAAGGCGATCGTTTTTACGACCTGATCTCCGCGCTGCACAAATCGGTACGCGGAAGCGCGCCAGATGCCGCGCTCTACTGGTATGCGCGCATTATCTCTGCCGGCGGCGACCCGCTCTATGTTGCGCGCCGCTGCCTGGCAATCGCCTCCGAAGATGTCGGCAATGCCGATCCGCGCGCCATGCAGGTTGCTATCTCCGCGTGGGACTGCTTTACCCGCGTCGGCCCGGCCGAAGGCGAACGCGCCATTGCGCAGGCGATTGTCTACCTGGCCTGCGCGCCAAAAAGCAACGCCGTCTATAAAGCTTTTAAAGCTGCGATGGCCGATGCGCGACAGCGCCCCGATTATGATGTGCCGCCGCATCTGCGCAACGCGCCGACCAAGCTGATGAAGGAGATGGGTTATGGGCAGGAGTATCGCTATGCCCACGATGAGCCCAACGCTTTTGCCGCCGGGGAGGAGTATTTCCCGCAGGAAATGGCAGAAACGCGCTACTATCAGCCGACGAACAGAGGTCTTGAAGGCAAGATTGGCGAAAAGCTCGCCTGGCTCGCTGAACAGGATCATAAAAGCCCTATAAAACGCTACCGCTAGTGCGGGCGTTGCGGTAAGGTTACGGCTCATACCCTCGATCGCACTCTGCGGTCGGGTTCCTTTTATTTCAATTCGATAAGCACAGGAAAAGCATGCTCGATCCCAATCTGCTGCGTACCGAGCCAGACGCAGTCGCTGAAAAACTGGCACGCCGGGGCTTTAAGCTGGACGTAGAGAAATTACGCGCGCTCGAAGAGCGTCGTAAAGTCCTGCAGGTCAACACTGAAAATCTGCAGGCAGAGCGTAACTCACGATCGAAATCCATCGGCCAGGCGAAAGCACGCGGGGAAGATATCGAGCCATTACGCCTGGAAGTGAACAAGCTGGGTGAAGAGCTGGACGCGGCGAAAGCCGAGCTGGAAACGCTGCTGGCTGAGATCCGCGATATCGCGCTGGCCATTCCGAACCTGCCTGATGATAGCGTACCGGTTGGCCGTGACGAGAACGATAACGTTGAAATCAGCCGCTGGGGCACGCCGCGCCAGTTTGATTTCGAGATCCGCGATCACGTCACCCTCGGTGAGATGCACAGCGGCCTGGATTTTGCCGCTGCGGTGAAGCTGACCGGCTCCCGTTTCGTGGTGATGAAAGGGCAGATCGCCCGTATGCACCGCGCGCTGGCGCAGTTCATGCTGGATCTGCACACTGAGCAGCACGGCTACGCGGAAAACTATGTGCCGTACCTGGTCAACCATGACACCCTGTACGGTACTGGCCAGCTGCCGAAGTTCGCCGGCGATCTGTTCCATACCCGTCCGCTGGAAGAGGAGTCCGACAGCAGCAACTACGCGCTGATCCCGACTGCGGAAGTGCCGCTGACCAACCTCGTGCGCGATGAAATTATCGATGAAGAGAGTCTGCCGATCAAAATGACCGCGCATACGCCGTGCTTCCGTTCTGAAGCGGGGTCTTACGGTCGTGACACGCGCGGTCTGATCCGTATGCACCAGTTTGATAAAGTCGAACTGGTTCAGGTGGTTCGCCCTGAAGATTCCATGGCGGCGCTGGAAGAGATTACCGGGCATGCAGAGAAAGTGTTGCAGCTGCTCGGTCTGCCTTACCGCAAAGTGCTGCTCTGCACCGGCGATATGGGCTTTGGTGCCTGCAAAACCTACGATCTCGAAGTGTGGGTTCCGGCGCAGGGCACCTACCGCGAAATCTCCTCCTGCTCCAACGTCTGGGATTTCCAGGCGCGCCGCATGCAGGCACGCTGCCGCAGCAAGTCCGACAAGAAAACCCGTCTGGTGCATACCCTGAACGGCTCTGGTCTGGCAGTGGGGCGTACGCTGGTTGCGGTGCTGGAAAACTACCAGCAGGCCGATGGCCGCATAGAGGTGCCGGAAGTACTGCGCCCTTATATGAACGGGCTGGAGTACATCGGTTAATCCTGCCGATACAGCATGTTTTTAAAAGCGCCTGCGGGCGCTTTTTTATTGCCTTTTTCGTGCGTCTCAATCATTAATCTTCATGAATTTTTTCAACTGAAAAAATTGTCGTGGTTTATAGATTACTGGCTTCTTTTCAAAGAGATATAACGCGACGGCGCGCGGTAAGTGGCAAAGAGGATAAGTTTTACAAATCGTCGTCGATAAAAAGCTCACTCTGGCGAAAAACAGTGGATTGACAATGTTTTTGCCGGTGGCATGATGCGCACGCAATCTGAACTTCCTCACGGTTTTAACCCATGACCACCTATACCCGGCCAGTGCTTTTATTGCTCTGTGGCCTGATGCTGTTGACCCTGGCTATCGCGACGCTGAACACGCTCGTGCCCCTTTGGCTCGCCCATGAAAATCTGCCAACCTGGCAGGTCGGCATGGTTGGTTCCTCCTATTTCACCGGCAATCTGCTGGGCACGCTACTGACCGGTCGACTGATCCGCCAGATGGGCTTTAACCGCAGCTACTACATTGCGTCGCTGATTTTCGCCGCAGGTTGCGTCGGGTTAGGGCTGATGGTGGGTTTCTGGAGCTGGATGATTTGGCGTTTTATCGCCGGCGTCGGCTGCGCCATGATTTGGGTGGTGGTGGAGAGCGCGCTGATGTCCAGCGGCACCGCTCACAACCGCGGTCGCCTGCTGGCGGCCTATATGATGGTTTACTATATCGGCACCGTGCTTGGCCAATTGATGGTCAGCAAACTGCCAACCGAACTGATGAGCGTGCTGCCGTGGGTTACCGGTATGGTGCTGGCGGCAATGCTGCCGCTGCTCTTTACGCGCATTGTTAATCAGCACAGCGAAGAGCAGGTAGCTTCTTCGATCTGGCCAATGCTGCGCCTGCGTCAGGCCCGTCTTGGCGTTAATGGCTGCATCATCTCCGGGATTATTCTTGGCTCACTCTATGGCCTGATGCCGCTCTATCTGTCGCATCAGGGCGTCAGCGACTCCGGCATTGGTTTCTGGATGGCGCTGATGGTCAGCGCGGGGATTATTGGTCAGTGGCCGATTGGCCGTATCGCCGACCGCTTTGGTCGCTTGCTGGTGCTGCGTGTGCAGGTTTTTGTGGTGATCATCGGCTGCTTCGGCATGCTGAGCAACGCGGCGATGGCGCCAGCGCTGTTTGTGCTGGGCACGGCAGGTTTTACGCTCTACCCGGTGGCGATGGCCTGGGCTTGTGAAAAAGTTGAACACCATCAGCTGGTGGCGATGAATCAGGCGCTGCTGTTGAGCTATACCATCGGCAGCCTGCTCGGACCAACGCTTACTTCCATGCTGATGCAGAGCTACTCCGACAGCCTACTGTTTGTGATGATTGCTGGCGTATCGCTGGTCTACCTGGTGATGCTGATGCGCAAAGCGGGCCACCACCCGACGCCGGTGGCACACGCCTGACGGTTCTCCGGCTCATCCGGCAGACAACAAAAAAGCCACAACACTATGTTGTGGCTTTTTTTTTTATACGTTTCGCGGCTCAGTACATCACTTTGTGGCCGTACTGCTCAAGGATCCCTTTCACGCGCTCCATGGTCTCTTTTTTCGGCGGGTGAATGCCATCCAGCTTGTACTCTTCGCCCATCGCCACCCATTTGTGTTTGCCAAGCTCATGGTAGGGCAGCAGTTCGATTTTCTCGACGTTGCCCATGTCGCGGGTAAACTCGCCGAGGCGGTGCGCGGAGTCGTCGTCATCTGACCAGCCCGGCACGACGACGTAGCGGATCCAGACCTTAATCCCTTTCTTCGCCAGATACTGGGCGAACTCCAGCGTGCGATGGTTGGAGACGCCGACCAGATTCTGGTGGATCTCATCATTCATCTGTTTCAAATCGAGCATCACCAGATCGGTGACCTCCAGCAGCTCATCGATCACCGGATCGTAGCGGCGAACAAAGCCGTTGGTATCAAGACAGGTATGAATGCCCTCTTTTTTGCAGGCGCGGAACCAGTCACGGACGAACTCCGCCTGCAAAATCGCTTCGCCGCCCGAGGCGGTCACGCCGCCGCCGGAGGCATTCATAAAGTGGCGATAGGCCACCACGTCTTTCATCAGCTCTTCAACGGTGATCTCTTTACCGCCATGGGTATCCCAGGTATCACGGTTATGGCAGTAGAGGCAGCGCATCAGGCAGCCCTGAAAGAAGGTGATAAAGCGGATACCCGGGCCGTCGACCGTACCGCAGGATTCGAAGGAGTGTATGCGACCAATAACTGACATTGCGGTGTTTTCTCCAGATGTGGCCCATCCGGGGCCTGTGTCTGTGCAGTTTCATTCCTTCTGCACTAAGTCTGTTTTGGCAGGCATCCGGTTAATAGATGGCTGACGAAGCAGGCTCTGGTTGTGAAAAAGGCCCCACAGACGTGGAGCCTTTAGTGTACGCTTTTTACAAGCTTCTTTCAGCCAATACCATTACATGGTCTGGGTGAAAGTACGGGTAATCACGTCCTGCTGCTGCTCTTTAGTCAGGGAGTTAAAGCGCACAGCGTAACCGGAAACGCGGATGGTCAGCTGCGGATATTTCTCCGGGTTTTCCATCGCGTCGAGCAGCATTTCGCGGTTCATGACGTTGACGTTGAGGTGCTGACCACCTTCGATTGAGGCTTCATGGTGGAAGTAACCATCCATCAGGCCTGCGAGGTTGGTTTTACGCACTTCATCATCTTTACCCAGCGCGTTCGGCACGATAGAGAAGGTGTAAGAGATACCATCTTTCGCGTAGGCAAACGGCAGTTTTGCAACGGAGGTCAGAGAGGCAACAGCACCTTTCTGGTCACGGCCGTGCATCGGGTTAGCACCCGGTCCAAACGGTGCACCAGCGCGACGACCATCCGGGGTGTTACCGGTTTTCTTACCATACACAACGTTAGAAGTGATGGTCAGAACCGACTGAGTAGGGATCGCGTTGCGGTAGGTGGTCAGTTTCTGAATTTTCTTCATGAAACGTTCTACCAGGTCAACCGCCATGTCATCGACGCGGGCGTCGTTGTTACCAAACTGCGGGTATTCCCCTTCGATTTCGAAGTCGATAGCCAGACCGTCTTCGTCACGAATCGGTTTAACTTTCGCATATTTGATAGCAGACAGGGAGTCAGCGGCAACCGACAGGCCAGCGATACCGCAAGCCATGGTGCGAACTACGTCACGATCGTGCAGCGCCATCAGAGAGGCTTCGTAGCTGTACTTGTCGTGCATGTAGTGGATAACGTTCAGGGCGGTGACATACTGTTTAGCCAGCCAGTCCATAAAGTGATCCATACGTTCCATCACTTCGTCGAACTTCAGCAGGTCGCCTTTGATAGGTTCAGATTTCGGACCTACCTGCATTTTCAGTTTTTCATCCACGCCGCCGTTGATTGCGTACAGCATGGTTTTCGCCAGGTTTGCACGGGCACCGAAGAACTGCATCTGTTTGCCGACAACCATCGGGCTTACGCAGCAGGCAATCGCGTAGTCATCGTTGTTGAAGTCCGGACGCATCAGGTCATCGTTCTCATACTGCAGAGAAGAGGTGTCGATGGAGACTTTAGCAGCGAATTTTTTGAAGTTCAGCGGCAGTTTTTCAGACCACAGAACGGTGATGTTCGGCTCCGGAGACGGCCCCATGGTGTAGAGGGTGTTCAGGAAGCGGAAGCTGTTTTTGGAAACCAGCGTACGGCCGTCAACGCCCATACCGCCGATAGATTCAGTTGCCCAAATCGGGTCGCCAGAGAAGAGCTCATCATACTCAGGAGTACGCAGGAAGCGGACCATACGCAGTTTCATGACCAGGTGGTCAATCATTTCCTGTGCGTCCTGCTCGGTGATTTTGCCCGCTTTCATGTCACGTTCAATGTAAACGTCCAGGAAAGTGGAGACGCGACCGAAGGACATTGCAGCGCCGTTCTGAGACTTAACTGCGGCCAGGTAGCCGAAGTAGGTCCACTGAATTGCTTCCTGAGCAGTGGTTGCCGGACCGGAGATATCACAGCCATATTTTGCTGCCATCTCTTTGATCTGACCCAGCGCGCGGTGCTGTTCAGCAATCTCTTCACGCAGACGGATAGTCGCTTCCAGGTTTACGCCGTTTTCCAGGTCAGACTGCAGAGACTGGAACTGGGCATATTTGTCTTTCATCAGGAAGTCGATACCGTACAGCGCAACGCGACGGTAGTCACCGATGATACGACCACGGCCGTAGGCGTCCGGCAGACCGGTCAGCACGCCAGATTTACGGCAGTTCAGGATATCTTTGGTGTAAACATCGAATACGCCCTGGTTGTGGGTTTTACGGTATTCGGTGAAGATTTTTTTCAGCTGCGGATCCAGTTCGCGGTTGTACGCTTTGCAGGAACCTTCAACCATTTTGATCCCGCCGAACGGGATGATGGCGCGTTTCAGCGGTGCTTCGGTCTGCAGACCAACGATCTTCTCGAGCTGCTTGTTGATGTAGCCCGCATCGTGAGAGGTGATAGTGGAAGCAACGGAGGTGTCGAAATCAACTGGCGCATGCGTGCGGTTTTCCAGTTTCACGCCTTCCATGACTTTGTCCCACAGCTTGGTGGTCGCGTCAGTGGCGCCCGCAAGGAAGGACTCGTCACCTTCGTACGGAGTGTAGTTTTTCTGGATAAAATCACGTACGTTTACAGCGTTTTGCCATTCACCTTGAGTAAAACCTTCCCAGGCTGCGGCTAATTTTTCGTTAAGTTCGGACATGTAACACCTACCTTCTTAAGTGGATTTTTTATTTACTGCCTGAAACGATCTTTAGTGGTGATCGTTGCCACGCAGGTAAATGACCCAGTATGTCAACCCGACCAGTAAGCCTCCACCGATGATGTTCCCGATTGTTACCGGGATCAGGTTATCGGTAATAAAGTTCATGACTGTCAGGTGAGAAAAACTTTCCGGGCTGGAACCAACGGCGGTCCAGAACTCCGGGCTTGCAAAGTTGCGAATCACGATGCCCATCGGGATCATAAACATGTTCGCAATACTGTGCTCAAAACCGCTGGCGACAAACATCGCGACCGGCAGCACCATAATCATTGCTTTATCCATCAGGCTGCGGCCGGAGTAACTCATCCATACCGCCATGCAGACCATCAGGTTGGCGAGGATACCCAACGCCACCGCTTCAATGAAGGTGTGGTGCACCTTGTGATCGGCGGTCTGCAATACGTTTAAGCCCCAGCCGCCGTTGGCGACCATATATTCGCCGGACAGCCACATTAATAAGACGAAGAGCAGCGCACCCACGAGGTTGCCAACGTAAACGTTGATCCAGTTTCGAGCCAGTTGCCCCCACGTGATGCGCCCGCTGGCTTTCGCCACAACAATCAGCACCGTGGAGGTAAAGAGGTCGGCGCCGCAGATAATGCAGAGAATCAACCCAAGTGAGAAACAGATGCCGCCGATAAGTTTTGCAATGCCGTAAGGCATCGTTGCTGTACCGGTGGTAGCCGTTATATAGAAAACGAACGCAATGGAGATAAACACACCGGCGGTAATCGCCAGGTAGAAGGTCTTAAGCGGATGTTTAGTCGCTTTATAGACACCAGCTTCTTCGGCCACTTTGGCCATCTCTGCTGGAAGTATTAGATCAAAAGGGTTGTCAGCTTTCACACTAACTCTCTCTTTATTAAGTCGGCGACGAGATACTAACAAAGCATTATAGAAGACAATTTGATATGGATCATATCTCGCCTGGCTTATAGGACCGCAAAGCGTATGGTTTTTCTGCTAAATCGGGGTAACGTGTTGATTATCAAAATAAAAATAAATTTTAAAATTTATAAGAAGCGTTGAATTTTTTTGTGCGATTCTCCGTTAACGGTTAATTAATATGGAGTAATTGCCATTAG
Organism: Kosakonia sp. S42; assembly: GCF_016624785.1. Taxonomy (NCBI): domain Bacteria; kingdom Pseudomonadati; phylum Pseudomonadota; class Gammaproteobacteria; order Enterobacterales; family Enterobacteriaceae; genus Kosakonia; species Kosakonia sp. S42. Next base: position 128,954 of record NZ_JACVTW010000001.1, read on the forward strand.
AAGTAACAATACTAGCGCTGCGAATATAATTATATTTACCCGCAATTAACTTAAATATTACATTTAAGATTCATCACCAAAATATAATAAAAAAGGGGCAATAAAATTGCCCCGTAATATAGCGTAGACTTGCGAATAAGCCTACCTGTTGTAGTGTTATTTATCGTTACTTAGACCAGTAAGCGACTTTCGCACGTTGTAATTTTTCGTAAGCGGCTAACAGTGCCTGATGAGCCGGGAACGCCTGCAGCGTGCCGTCGGCAGGCTGCAGATCGTAAAACGGCGCTTCACCGCTGAGGGCGGCGCTGGCGGCTTCAACGGCCTGCGCGCCATACATGCGCACAAAAGCGTTCAGGTATTGCAGCGGTTGACGCTCCTCTTCCTGCGCCAGCAGGAGCAGCGTTTGCAGGCAGCGGTAGTAGTTGGCGCGTTCAGGGCTGAAGATTGAGGTGTTAAACTCAATCGTCCACTCGGTCCAGGCCAGTGCCTGATCAAGATCGCCGCCCGCCAGCGCCAGCATTGCTTTCAGCTCGCCGATGCGCAGGGTATACCAGCCGTTATCTTTGCCCGTTGCCAGACCCAGCAGCTCGCGCACGCGCGTAAAGTCATCGTGACCTTCATCATCCAGTTGGGCGATAAGATCGAGATAGGCCTCTTTATCCCACTCGCTGCCAGGCAGGGAGAGGATGGTTTCACGCAGGTGGGTACCCATGGTGTTATTCGCCAGCCACAGATCTTCCGCCGGATAGATATCAGACATGCCCGGCACCAGAATACGGCAGGCGTAAACGCCCAGGTGCTCATAATCCGCGATGTAAACCTCTTTATCTTCCTTCTGGAAGATACTCATCAGCGTCGCGAACTCCTCTTCCGTGGTGCCAGCAAAGCTCCAGTCGACAAAGGGATAATCGGCATCCTGTTTAAACAGATCCCAGGAGATGAGACCACTGGAGTCGATAAAGTGCGTTTCAAGGTTGGCGTGTTCTGCCACTTCTTCATCATCGAAGGTCGGCGGGGTAAAGACATCCAGATCCTTCAGACCGCGGCCCTGCAGCAGTTCCGTCACCGTACGCTCCAGCGCCACGCCGAAGTCCGGGTGCGCGCCAAACGAGGCGAAGCAGGTGCCATTCGCCGGGTTGAACAGCACCACGCAGATCACCGGGTAGTTACCGCCCAGCGAGCCGTCGTAGGCAAAGATCGGGAAACCTTCCGCTTCCAGCTTGGCAATCGCTTCGACCACGCCCGGATAGCGCGCCAGCACCTCCTGCGGGATCTCCGGCAGGCTGATGCTCTCGGCAATAATACGGTTTTTAATGTGACGTTCGAAAACTTCAGACAGCCCCTGCACGCGCGCTTCGTTACGGGTGTTGCCCGCCGACATGCCGTTGGAGACATAGAGGTTGCCGACGATATTCATCGGGATATAGACCGTCTGCTCATCCGACTGGCGGGTAAAGGGCAGTGCGCAGATGCCGCGCTCTTCATTACCGGATTGCAGATCGATCAGCATACCTGCAGCCAGCTCATTTTCCGGATCGTAGTAGGCGCGCAGACGTGCATCGAGAATGCCTTCCGGCAGCGAGTCATTTTCCGGCAGCGGGAACCACTTCTCATTCGGATAGTGGACAAACGGCCCCTGGGCAATGGCGTCGCCAAGCCAGAAGTCAGCAAAGAAGTAGTTGGTGGAGAGACGTTCGAAATATTCGCCGAGCGCGGAGGCCAGCGCCGCTTTCTTCGTGGCGCCTTTACCATTGGTAAAGCAGAGCGCGCACTCTTTATCGCGGATATGCACCGACCAGACGTTTGGCACAGGGTTTAGCCAGGAGGCCTCTTCAATATTGAAACCGAGATCGGTCAGTTTCTGCTGAAAGCGGGCGATGGAGTCTTCCAGCGCGGCGTCTTTACCGGGGATAAATGTTTGGGTCATGGCGGTCACTTTTTTCGTACGTAAAGCGCGCAATGATACGGGTTTTACGTGGCAGGCGCTATCGTCCTTCGTGGTGCGGCGAAAATAAAAGTTCTGGCTATGCTTATCAGGAGTAACTCACTGTTAAGGCAATAAAAATGAAAGCGTTTGACCTGCATCGCATGGCGCTCGACAAAGTTCCCCTCGAATTTCTGGGCGAAGTAGCGCTGCGCAGTCTCTACACCTTTGTGCTGGTTTTTCTGTTCCTTAAAATCACCGGCCGACGCGGCGTACGGCAGATGTCGCTGTTTGAAGTATTGATTATTTTGACTCTCGGTTCGGCGGCGGGCGACGTCGCGTTCTATGATGATGTCCCCATGCTGCCGGTGCTGGTGGTCTTTATTACTCTCGCGCTGCTCTACCGTCTGGTGATGTGGCTGATGTCGCACAGCGAAAAGCTTGAGGATCTGCTGGAGGGTAAGCCGATCGTCATCATTAAAGAGGGCGAGCTGGAGTGGGAGAGGCTGCATAAAGAGAACATGACAGAGTTTGAGTTCTTTATGGAGCTGCGCAACAACGGCGTCGAGCAGCTCGGGCAGGTACGGCTGGCGATTATGGAGACCAACGGTCAGCTCAGCGTCTATTACTACATTGATGAAGAGGTCAAACCCGGGCTATGCATTCTGCCTGAGGGGTGCAGCGAGCGTTTTATCACCGTGCCGGAAGCGGGCGATTATGTTTGTGTCCGCTGCAGTAAAATTTCTGCGTTGCAGGCGGGTGAAAAAAAAGCCTGCCCGCGCTGCGCAAATCCGGAATGGTCGAAGGCCAGCAGGGCGATTCGCGTCACATAACAGGGTTTTTATCGGATCTGCTTTCGACTGGCAAAACATTCTGCTATGTGATGGGACGCACAACTTTCTCTTGCCTCTGATTACTCGTTGCGACCTGTGGCGGTGAATGATAAAACCGATGTCACAGGAAAAACGTTTTGCTTTATAGGGTGGTAAGGGGAAATGACGCAGGTTTTCAATTTTAGTTCTGGCCCGGCCGTATTACCGGCGGATGTGCTTAAGCAGGCTCAGCAGGAGTTGTGTGACTGGCAAGGTCTCGGCACGTCGGTGATGGAAATCAGCCACCGTGGCAAAGAGTTTATCCAGGTGGCGGAAGAGGCAGAAAAGGATTTTCGCGATCTGCTCAACATCCCCTCCAACTATAAAGTGCTGTTTTGTCACGGCGGCGGGCGCGGCCAGTTCGCAGGCGTTCCGCTCAATCTGCTGGGCGATAAAACCACCGCAGATTATGTCGATGCCGGTTACTGGGCGGCCAGCGCGGTCAAAGAGGCGAAGAAGTACTGTACGCCGAACGTTATCGATGCCAAAACCACCCTCGACGGCCTGCGCGCCGTTAAACCGATGCGCGACTGGCAGCTGAGCGACAACGCAGCCTATCTGCACTACTGCCCGAACGAAACGATCGACGGCATTGCCATTGACGAAACGCCGGACTTTGGCGATGTGGTGGTGGCAGCGGATTTCTCCTCTACCATTCTTTCTGCTCCGCTGGATGTCAGCCGCTTTGGCGTGATCTACGCCGGTGCGCAGAAAAACATTGGCCCGGCAGGATTAACGCTGGTGATTGTGCGTGAAGATCTGCTCGGTAAAGCGCACCATTCCTGCCCGTCGATTCTTGATTACAGCGTGCTTAACGATAACGATTCAATGTTCAACACCCCGCCGACCTTTGCCTGGTACCTCTCCGGCCTGGTGTTCAAATGGCTGAAGCAGCAGGGCGGCGTGGCGGCAATGGACCGCATCAACCAGCAAAAAGCCGATCTGCTGTATGGCGTGATCGACGGCAGTGATTTCTACCGTAACGATGTGGCTAAGGCGAACCGCTCGCGCATGAACGTGCCTTTCCAGCTGGCTGACAGCGCGCTCGATAAACTCTTCCTCGAAGAGTCCTTCGCAGCTGGTCTGCACGCGCTGAAAGGCCACCGTGTGGTGGGCGGCATGCGTGCTTCCATCTATAACGCCATGCCGCTGGCGGGCGTGCAGGCGCTGACGGACTTTATGGTTGAGTTCGAACGCCGTCACGGTTAATGCAGTAATGACGATCCCCGTAGCCCGGCTGCGGGGTTTTATTTTGTCCGTAGAGAGTGAAGTTTCATGGAATCCCTGACGTTACAACCCATCGCGCGCGTGGATGGCACCATCAATCTGCCTGGTTCAAAGAGTGTTTCAAACCGCGCCTTGCTGCTTGCCGCATTTGCCCGTGGCACTACCGTGCTGACCAACCTGCTGGACAGCGACGATGTTCGCCATATGCTCAATGCCCTGACTACGCTGGGGGTTCACTATACGCTGTCAGCCGATCGCACCCGCTGTGAAGTGACCGGCGTGGGCGGCCCGCTGAAGGCGGCAGAAAAAGTTGAGTTATTCCTCGGTAATGCCGGCACGGCAATGCGTCCGCTGGCTGCCGCGCTCTGCCTTGGCGACGGCGATGTGGTGTTGACCGGCGAGCCGCGCATGAAAGAGCGCCCGATTGGCCATCTCGTTGACGCGCTGCGTCAGGGCGGGGCGAAAATTGATTACCTTGAGCAGGAAAACTATCCGCCTCTGCGCCTGCGCGGCGGGTTTAACGGCGGTGAAGTGAGCGTTGATGGCAGCGTCTCCAGCCAGTTCTTAACCGCGCTGCTGATGACCGCGCCGCTGGCACCGCAGGATACGGTGATCACCATCAAAGGCGATCTGGTGTCGAAACCCTATATCGATATCACCCTGCATCTGATGAAAACTTTTGGCGTTGACGTTGATAACCAGCAGTACCAGCGTTTTGTTGTGCGTGGCGGGCAGCACTATCAGTCACCGGGGCACTACCTGGTTGAGGGCGATGCCTCTTCGGCCTCCTACTTCCTTGCGGCGGCGGCCATTAAGGGCGGTACGGTCAAGGTGACCGGTATTGGCCGTAATAGCGTGCAGGGCGATATTCGTTTCGCCGACGTGCTGGAAAAAATGGGCGCGACCGTGGTCTGGGGCGAAGATTATATTGCCTGTTCGCGCGGCGAGCTGAACGCCATTGATATGGATATGAACCATATCCCCGATGCAGCGATGACCATTGCCACCACGGCGCTCTTCGCGAAGGGTACTACCACGCTGCGTAACATCTACAACTGGCGCGTGAAGGAGACCGATCGCCTCTTCGCCATGGCGACGGAGCTGCGCAAAGTGGGCGCAACGGTGGAGGAGGGCGAAGACTTTATTCGCGTGACGCCGCCAGCCGCGCTGCAGGTTGCAGAGATTGGCACCTATAACGATCACCGCATGGCGATGTGTTTCTCGCTGGTGGCGCTGTCAGATACGCCGGTCACCATTCTCGATCCGAAATGCACGGCGAAAACCTTCCCGGATTACTTCGAGCAGTTAGCGCGTATCAGTACGCTTGCCTGATGTTCTTACCGCCCCGCATCCTCTGCGGGGCGCAATGACCTGCCATTGTTAAGAGGGTGAAAAGCCGCTGCGCTGTGCTACCATTTGCGCGGGACTCTTTCCCTCAATTCAGTTAGTTAATACATGGACTGTCAATGAAAAAAACAATGATTTTTAGCTGCCTCGTCGCAGCAACGCTTGTCTCTGGTTGTAAGAACATGGGTGGTATTGATACGGATGCGCTGACCAAATCCGGTATGTCTGCTTATAAAGCGGCGACGCTGAGCGACGCGGATGTGAAAACGCTTTCTGAGCAGTCATGTGCTGAGATGGACAAGCAAAACACCATCGCGCCTGCATCGAGCACCTACGCGAAGCGTCTGAACAAGATTGCTAAAGCGCTGGGCAACAACATCGATGGCACGCCGGTCACTTACAAAGTCTATATGACCAAAGAAGTGAACGCGTGGGCGATGGCGAACGGCTGTATTCGTGTCTATAGCGGTCTGATGGACATGATGACCAACAACGAAGTTGAAGCGGTTCTGGGCCATGAAATGGGCCACGTTGCGCTGGGTCATAGCCGTAAAGCGATGCAAACCGCGTATGCCACACTGGCCGCGCGTGATGCGATCTCCGCCAGCAGCGCGGCAGGTGCACAGCTCTCCCAGTCTCAGCTGGGCGATCTGGGTGAGAACCTGATCAACTCTGCCTTCTCCCGTAGCCAGGAGTCCGCAGCGGATGATTTCTCCTACGATCTGCTGAAAAAACGTAACATCAGCCGTCAGGGTCTGGTTACCAGCTTTGACAAGCTGGCGAAGCTGGATGCCGGTTCTGAGAAATCGATGTTTGATTCTCACCCGCCGTCAGCTGAGCGTGCGAAGCATATCCGCGACCGTATCGCCGCAGATAGCAAGAAGTAAGTTTTATTCCGGGCTGGTGCAAATCAGCCCGTACTCCCGCGCAATTAATCTACACTCAGCCTCATACTCTTCCGTTATTCGCACGCAGCAGTAACTTTCGTGCGCGTTGGCGCGTATAATGCGCGGCGTTATATAACGATATGCCTTGATTAAGGAGAAAAAGATGACGGCAATTGCCCCGGTAATCACCATTGATGGGCCAAGCGGTGCGGGAAAAGGCACGCTTTGCAAGGCAATGGCGGAAGCGTTGCAATGGCATCTGTTAGATTCAGGCGCAATTTATCGTGTGCTGGCGCTGGCCGCACTGCATCATCACGTTGATGTCTCTTCGGAAGATGTACTGGTGCCGCTCGCCGTGCACCTGGATGTGCGTTTTGTCTCAACCGACGGTCATCTGGAAGTGATCCTCGAAGGCGAAGATGTCAGCGGCGAAATTCGTACCCAGGAAGTGGCCAATGCCGCGTCGCAGATTGCTGCGTTCCCGCGCGTGCGTGAGGCGCTGTTGCGTCGCCAGCGCGCCTTCCGCGAAGCGCCCGGTCTTATTGCCGATGGCCGCGATATGGGCACGGTGGTTTTCCCCGATGCGCCGGTAAAAATTTTCCTCGACGCCTCGGCGGACGAGCGTGCGCATCGCCGCATGCTACAGTTGCAGGAGAAGGGCTTTAGTGTTAACTTTGAACGCCTTTTGGCTGAGATAAAGGAACGAGACGACCGCGATCGTAATCGTCCTGTTGCACCGCTGGTTCCCGCTGCTGATGCTTTAGTGCTGGATTCTACCCGCTTAAGCATTGAGCAAGTGATTGAAAAAGCGCTACAATACGCCCGCCAAAAGTTGGCTCTCGCATAACATATGCGACCGAATTCGTAGTACCCCCTGCTGCAACGGAGTGTGAGCAGGCATGTGAAACAACCCCATCCGGCATGAAGCCAGGTGGACGTTAAATTGAAGAATCCTGAAGATTATCAATATGACTGAATCTTTTGCTCAACTCTTTGAAGAGTCCCTGAAAGAAATCGAAACCCGCCCGGGTTCCATTGTCCGCGGTGTTGTTGTTGCTATCGACAAAGATATCGTACTGGTTGACGCCGGTCTGAAATCTGAGTCCGCCATTCCGGCTGAGCAGTTCAAAAACGCCCAGGGCGAGCTGGAAATCCAGGTTGGTGACGAAGTTGACGTTGCTCTGGATGCAGTAGAAGACGGCTTCGGTGAAACCCTGCTGTCCCGTGAGAAAGCGAAACGTCACGAAGCTTGGATCACGCTGGAAAAAGCTTACGAAGACGCTGAAACTGTTACCGGTGTTATCAACGGCAAAGTCAAGGGCGGCTTCACTGTTGAGCTCAACGGTATTCGCGCGTTCCTGCCGGGTTCCCTGGTAGACGTTCGTCCGGTCCGTGACACTCTGCACCTGGAAGGCAAAGAGCTTGAATTCAAAGTAATCAAGCTTGACCAGAAGCGTAACAACGTTGTTGTTTCCCGTCGTGCGGTTATCGAATCCGAAAACAGCGCAGAGCGCGATCAGCTGCTGGAAAACCTGCAGGAAGGCATGGAAGTTAAAGGTATCGTTAAGAACCTCACTGACTACGGTGCATTCGTTGATCTGGGCGGCGTTGACGGCCTGCTGCATATCACTGATATGGCATGGAAACGCGTTAAGCATCCGAGCGAAATCGTAAACGTTGGCGACGAAATCACTGTTAAAGTGCTGAAGTTCGATCGCGAGCGTACCCGTGTATCTCTGGGCCTGAAACAGCTGGGCGAAGATCCGTGGGTTGCTATCGCTAAACGCTACCCGGAAGGCACCAAGCTGACTGGCCGCGTGACCAACCTGACCGACTACGGCTGCTTCGTTGAAATCGAAGAAGGCGTTGAAGGCCTGGTTCACGTTTCCGAAATGGATTGGACCAACAAAAACATCCACCCGTCCAAAGTTGTTAACGTTGGCGACGTAGTGGAAGTTATGGTTCTGGATATCGACGAAGAACGTCGTCGTATTTCCCTGGGCCTGAAGCAGTGCAAATCCAACCCGTGGCAGCAGTTCGCTGAAACCCACAACAAGGGCGACCGCGTTGAAGGTAAAATCAAGTCTATCACTGACTTTGGTATCTTCATCGGCCTGGACGGCGGTATCGACGGCCTGGTTCACCTGTCTGACATCTCCTGGAACGTTGCAGGCGAAGAAGCAGTTCGTGAATACAAAAAAGGCGACGAAATCGCAGCCGTTGTTCTGCAGGTTGACGCAGAGCGTGAGCGTATCTCCCTGGGCGTTAAACAGCTCGCAGAAGATCCGTTCAACAACTACGTTGCACTGAACAAGAAAGGCGCAATCGTAAACGGTAAAGTCACTGCAGTTGACGCTAAAGGCGCAACCGTAGAACTGGCTGACGGCGTTGAAGGTTACCTGCGCGCTTCTGAAGCTTCCCGTGACCGCGTTGAAGACGCAACTCTGGTTCTGAATGTTGGCGACGATGTTGAAGCTAAATTCACCGGCGTTGACCGTAAAAACCGCGTAGTTAGCCTGTCTGTTCGTGCGAAAGACGAAGCTGACGAGAAAGATGCAATCGCTTCTGTTAACAACAAACAGGAAGAAGGCAACTTCTCTAACGCTATGGCTGAAGCTTTCAAAGCAGCTAAAGGCGAGTAATTCAAGCACGCTGTCTCATTTGCGCTGTAGCGCGACGTAAGTCGGTCGTTATAGCGCAATTGATGATGAGCAACTTGACAGATTACAAGATTCGTCCTGTAATCAATGACAAAGGGCGGCTACGGCCGCCCTTGTTCAAGCTACTAAGCTAACCTTGCGTTGAAGGAGACCGGAGGAATCATGACCAAGTCAGAATTGATCGAAAGACTTGCAAGCCAGCAATCGCATATTCCGGCTAAAGCTGTTGAAGATGCAGTGAAAGAGATGCTGGAGCATATGGCCTCTACTCTTGCCCAGGGTGAGCGCATTGAGATCCGCGGTTTCGGCAGTTTCTCCCTGCACTATCGTGCACCACGCACCGGGCGTAACCCAAAAACAGGCGACAAAGTGGATCTGGAAGGTAAATACGTTCCGCACTTTAAGCCGGGTAAAGAATTACGTGACCGCGCCAATATTTATGAATAAGCCTTAGCCAACGCTAACGTTTACTCGTCGAAAGGGCACCCTTAGGGGTGCTTTTTTCGTTTTTAGCATCGCTAACTTTTCCGGCCTGCCTCGCAAAAATATGTCGCTGTAGCGTAACCCTGTTAACACCCTCCGATACACGCCGCAAACCGCGAAATACGCTCCTGACATCACTATCTCTGCATCTCATACTGCGCCCCATAACACGGAGGTGGAGATGAGACTGACCGCGCTGGCTGCCTGTATCACGCTCGGGATTATGCCGCTTGCCTGGCTGCCGGCATTGCCGGGCATCAGGACAATCTGGTGCGTCATCATTGCTGGATTTCTGCTGGGTTGCCAACGCTACCTCGTATTGCGCTACGCTGGCATGGCCCTGCTTGTTTTTGCGTGGGGGATCCTTGCCGCAATGGAGGCCATCTGGCCGGCCCAGCACCTGCCAGCAGCGCATCGCCAGATCGAGTTTGAAATTACTCACAGCGATAATGCTACCCGTCATCAGGGAAAAATCCGTCGTCTTGATGGCAAGCGGCTTCTCGCCGCACCGGGCATTACGCTCTACGGGCAATATCTGCCCGCTCCGGCCTGCGCCGGGCAACGCTGGGCAATGACTATCCGCGCGCGGGCCATTCACGGGCAGCTGAACGAAGGGGGATTTGATGTACAGCGCTACGCGCTGGCCTCGCATCAGCCGCTCACCGGTCGCTTTATCGACGCCAGCTTACTGGAAGCACGCTGCAGCTGGCGTGCAGACTACCTTCACTCGCTGAGCGAAGTGCTGGCTGAACGGCAGTGGAAAGGGGTTATTCTTGCGCTCGGTATGGGTGAGCGCGCAGCGCTTAGCCCGGAGATAAAGGAGACCTTTCGCCAGACGGGAACCGCGCATTTAATGGCGATATCCGGTTTACACATCGCGCTGGCCGCGATGCTTGGCTGGCTGTGTGCCAGAGCGGCACAGCTTCTCTTACCTGCGCACTGCATTAACTGGCGTTTTCCACTTTTAACCGGATTAATCTGTGCGGTCTGCTACGCCTGGCTTACGGGGTTACAACCGCCAGCACTGCGCACTGCAATATCGCTTTGCGTCTGGGCGCTGCTGCGTCTTTCCGGCAGGCAGTGGACGTCCTGGCAGGTGTGGATATGCTGTGTGGCCGTGATTCTGTTTATCGATCCGCTGGCGGTGCTCTCTGATAGCCTCTGGCTCTCCGCCTTTGCCGTTGCAGCCTTGCTGTTCTGGTTTCAGTGGTTTCCTGCGCCGCTGAAAGCGCACACGTGGCTCGCACGGGGTGCGCTTAACCTGCTGCATCTGCAGATCGGAATGCTGTTTCTTTTGCTGCCAATGCAGCTCGCTATCTTTCATGGTCTGAGCCTGAGCGCGCTGGTGGCGAATCTGATAGCCGTCCCGCTGGTAACGTTTGTGACGGTGCCGCTCATTCTCTCCGGGATGCTGCTGCATCTGTCCGGCTCCACGGTTTTACAGCCGTTCTGCTGGGGGCTGGCGGATATGAGCCTGGAGGTGCTGTTTACGTTTTTGCGCGGGTTGCCGCCCGGCTGGATCAATATAGACACGCGTTGGCAATGGCTCTCCTTTGCGCCCTGGCTGTTACTGGTTGCGCTACGCTTTCGCCTGTGGCGCACGCTCCCTGCCATCTGTCTGGGTTGCCTGACGCTACTCGCTTATCCCGTCTGGCGCAGCGCGCGGCCTGATAACTGGTCAGTACATATGCTGGATGTCGGGCAGGGCCTGGCGATGGTGATAGAGCGTCGGGGAAGAGCGCTGTTGTATGACACCGGCATCGCGTGGCCGGGCGGCGACAGTGGCGCACAGTTGATCGCGCCCTGGCTGCGCTGGCATGGTCTGCAGCCGGAGGGAGTTATTCTCAGCCACGATCATCTCGATCATCGCGGTGGTTTGGATTCGTTGCTGAAAGTCTGGCCGCAGTTGTGGATCAGAAGCCCTCTTGGCTGGACAGGGCATGCGCCCTGTTTTCGCGGCGAGCGTTGGCAATGGCAGGGGTTAACCTTTACCGCGCACTGGCCCCTAAAAGAGACGCGTACGCAGGGCAATAACCGCTCCTGCGTGGTGAAAGTCGAGGATGGTCGCTATAGCGTGCTGCTCACCGGAGATATCGAAGGGCAGGGGGAGATGGCGATGCTCAGCCATTACTGGGCGCATTTGCAGGCTACACTGATGCAGGTGCCTCACCACGGAAGCCAGAGCTCCTCGATATTGCCTTTTATACAGCGTGTCGGCGGCGCGGCGGCACTGGCTTCAGCCTCGCGTTATAACGCCTGGCGCTTGCCCTCGGCAAAGGTAAAAAAACGCTACCAGCAGCAGGGCTATCAGTGGTACGACACGCCTCACCAGGGGCAGATTACCGTCTCATTTTCGCCTCAGGGCTGGGAAATCCACAGCTTACGCGATCAACTTTTACCACGTTGGTATCATCAGTGGTTTGGCGTCCCCCAAGATAACGGGTAGAATATGCGGCTATTTCAACAAGTGCTGGTTTTTTGAATGCATAACGACAAAGATCTCTCTACATGGCAGACATTCCGCCGTCTATGGCCGACTATTGCGCCTTTTAAAGCGGGGCTGATCGTGTCGGCGATCGCGTTAATCCTCAACGCAGCCAGCGATACCTTCATGTTATCGCTCCTCAAACCGTTACTGGACGATGGTTTTGGTAAAACGGATCGCTCAGTGCTGCTATGGATGCCGCTGGTGGTAATTGGCCTGATGATCCTGCGCGGCATCACCAGCTACATTTCGAGTTACTGCATCTCCTGGGTTTCCGGCAAAGTGGTGATGACCATCCGCCGTCGCCTGTTCAGCCATATGATGGGCATGCCGGTCTCCTTCTTCGACAAACAGTCCACCGGCACCTTGCTGTCACGTATCACTTACGACTCAGAGCAGGTGGCGTCATCGTCGTCCGGCGCGTTGATCACCGTGGTGCGCGAAGGTGCCTCAATCATCGGGCTGTTTATCATGATGTTCTGGTACAGCTGGCAGCTGTCGCTGATTCTGATCGTGCTGGCACCGATCGTGTCGATCGCCATTCGCGTTGTCTCCAAACGTTTTCGCAGCATCAGTAAGAATATGCAAAACACGATGGGGCAGGTGACCACCAGCGCAGAGCAGATGCTGAAAGGGCACAAAGAGGTGCTGATGTTTGGCGGTCAGGAAGTGGAAACAAGCCGCTTTGACAAAGTCAGCAACAAAATGCGCCTGCAGGGGATGAAAATGGTTTCGGCCTCCTCCATCTCCGACCCGATTATTCAGCTTATCGCTTCTCTGGCGCTGGCCTTTGTGCTCTATGCCGCGAGCTTCCCGAGCGTCATGGCGACGCTGACGGCCGGTACTATCACCGTGGTCTTCTCGTCGATGATTGCACTGATGCGTCCGCTAAAATCGCTGACCAACGTCAACGCGCAGTTCCAGCGCGGAATGGCGGCCTGCCAGACGCTGTTTGCCATCCTCGATAGCGAGCAAGAGAAAGATGAAGGCAGCCGCAATATTGAACGTGCGCGTGGCGATCTTGAGTTCCGCAATGTGACCTTTACCTATCCCGGGCGTGAAACCCCAGCGCTGCGTAATATCAATCTCACCATTCCGGCCGGTAAAACCGTCGCGCTGGTAGGGCGCTCTGGCTCAGGTAAAACCACCATGGCCAGCCTGATCACGCGCTTCTACGATATCGATGAGGGTGAAATTCTGCTGGATGGTCACGACCTGCGCGAGTACACGCTCTCATCACTGCGCAACCAGGTCGCACTGGTTTCTCAAAACGTCCACCTCTTCAACGACACCGTGGCGAACAACATTGCTTACGCGCGTACGGAAGAGTACAGCCGTGAAGAGATTGAGCGTGCCGCTGAAATGGCCTATGCCCTCGACTTTATCAATAAGATGGATAACGGTCTCGATACCATCATTGGTGAAAATGGCGTTCTGCTCTCTGGTGGTCAGCGTCAGCGTATCGCCATTGCGCGCGCGCTGCTGCGCGACAGCCCGATCCTGATCCTTGATGAGGCAACCTCTGCACTCGATACCGAGTCCGAGCGCGCCATTCAGGCGGCCCTGAATGAGTTGCAGAAAAACCGCACCTCGATGGTCATCGCGCACCGTTTGTCGACCATTGAACAGGCCGACGAAATTGTGGTGGTGGAAGATGGCCGCATCGTCGAGCGCGGTAGCCACACTGAGCTGCTGGCGCAGCGTGGGGCGTATGCGCAGCTTCATAAGATGCAGTTTGGCGAATGATTGCGCGCATTTGGTCCGGTGAATCCCCGCTGTGGCTTTTGCTGCTGCCGCTCTCCTGGCTCTATGGCCTGGTGAGCGGCGCAATCCGGTTTGCTTATCGTATCGGATTAAAAAAAGCCTGGCGTGCGCCGGTCCCGGTGGTCGTTGTCGGTAACCTGACGGCGGGTGGCAACGGTAAAACGCCGGTGGTCATCTGGCTGGTCGAGCAGCTCCAACAGCGCGGAGTCCGCGTGGGAGTGGTCTCCCGTGGCTACGGCGGTAAAGCCGAACGTTATCCGCTGCTGTTGACGCCTGAAACGTCAACAGCGCAGGCGGGAGATGAGCCGGTGCTGATTTATCAGCGTACCGGCGCGCCGGTGGCGGTTTCGCCTGACAGATGTGAAGCGGTCAACGCGTTATTGTCGCAGCATCCGCTGCAGCTGATCGTTACCGACGATGGTTTACAGCACTACCGGCTGGCGCGTGATAAAGAGATCGTGGTGGTTGACGGCGTGCGGCGCTTCGGCAACGGCTGGTGGCTGCCGGCAGGCCCGATGCGTGAACGCGCGTCACGCCTGAAAACCGTCGATGCGGTGATTGCCAATGGCGGTACGCCGCAGGCGGGTGAAATCGCCATGCGCCTGCGCCCGGGTCTGGCGGTCAACCTGTTGACGGGCGAGCGCCGTGCGGTAAACGAGCTTGGCCAGATTGTCGCGATGGCGGGAATTGGCCATCCTCCGCGCTTTTTCGCCACCCTTGCTGAGTGTGGCGCAACGCTTAAGCGCAGCGTGGCGCTGGCGGATCACCAGGCGCTGGCTCAGAAGGATGTCGACGCGCTGCTTCAGCCCGGTGAAACGCTGGTGATGACGGAAAAAGATGCCGTTAAGTGTCGTCCTTTTACGCAGGCTAACTGGTGGTATCTGCCGGTTGATGCCGAGCTTGCGGGCGATGCGGCCGAAAAATTATTGCTGGATCTGCTCACACTGGTGCGCTGAGGATAGCCGCCTCGGCTGCGCCCTGTTTCATTAACAGGAACGCCTATGTCTGTGCCGCAACTTTCGATTACCGCCGCTCGCCATCTTCATCTCGCCGCGCAGGGCCTGCTGCGAAAACCCTCCCGACGTGCAAAACCGGAGGATATCCTGTCGACCATCCGGCGCATGTCGCTGTTGCAGATCGATACCATTAATATCGTCGCCCGCAGCCCTTACCTGGTGTTATTCAGCCGCCTCGGCGCCTTTGAGCCGCACTGGCTGGATGATGCCCTGCGCAACGGCGAGCTGATGGAGTACTGGGCGCATGAAGCCTGCTTTCTGCCGCGCGAGGATTTTGCCCTCGTCCGTCACCGCATGCTGGCGCCCGACAAAATGGGGTGGAAGTACCGCCAGGCGTGGATGCAGGAGCACGCGGCTGAGATTGAGCAGCTTATCGCGCACATTGAACAGCACGGCCCGGTGCGATCCGCTGATTTTGAGCATCCGCGCAAAGGCACCAGCGGCTGGTGGGAGTGGAAACCCCATAAGCGCCATCTTGAGGGGCTGTTCACTGCCGGAAAGGTGATGGTCATTGAGCGGCGTAATTTCCAGCGCGTCTACGATCTGACGCAGCGCGTGATGCCGCAGTGGGACGACGTGCGCGATCTGCTCTCGCAGGAGCAGGCCGAAGCCATCATGCTGGAAAAGAGCGCCCGCAGCCTTGGGCTATTTCGTGCGCAGTGGCTGGCGGATTACTATCGCCTGCGTCGCCCGGCGCTTGCTCAGGCATTGGCGCAGATGCAAGAGGCGCAAACCATATTACCGGTTAATGTTGAGGGGCTCGGGCCGGCTTGGTTACACGCCTCTTTGCTGCCGCTGCTGGAACAGGCCCAGGCGGACAAACTCACCGCCACCCACAGCGCGGTGCTATCGCCGTTCGATCCGGTGGTCTGGGATCGCAAGCGAGCGGAACAACTCTTTGGCTTCAGCTACCGGCTGGAGTGTTATACCCCGGCACCAAAGCGGCAATATGGCTATTTTGTCCTGCCTTTGCTGCACCGGGGGCGGCTGGTCGGGCGGATGGATGCAAAAATGCACCGTAAAACCGGCGTGCTTGAAGTGATTGCCCTGTTTCTGGAAGAGGGTGTTTCCCCGTCGCTTCAGCTGGAGAAGGGGCTGCAGCGTGCGATTACCGACTTCGCGCGCTGGCAAGGTGCGCAGCGCATTACCTTTTCACGCCTGCCCGATGGCCTGTTTTCATCATTGCGTGCCGGTCTGGAGATAGACGCGGCGTCATAATTGCCTATGATAAGTTCAATCTGCTCATCATCGGTTTCTCAGGAGGAAAGATGGATCACCGTTTACTCGAAATAGTTGCCTGCCCGGTCTGCAACGGCAAACTCAATTACACCCAGGATAAGCAAGAGCTGATCTGCAAAGTCGACAGCCTGGCTTTCCCGGTACGCGAAGGCATTCCGGTGCTGCTGGAAACTGAAGCCCGCGCGTTAACCCCAGAAGAGAGCCGTCCATGAGCTTTGTGGTAATCATTCCCGCGCGCTACGCCTCGACGCGCCTGCCGGGTAAGCCGCTGGTCGACATCAACGGTAAACCGATGGTGGTGCATGTGCTGGAGCGCGCTCGCGAATCTGGCGCAGAGCGCATTATCGTTGCCACCGATAACGAAGAAGTGAAGGTAGCAGTGCAGGCGGTGGGTGGCGAAGTGTGCATGACCCGCGCCGATCATCAATCCGGCACCGAGCGTCTTGCTGAAGTCGTTGAAAAATGCGGTTTCAGCGATGAGACAGTGATTGTTAACGTGCAGGGCGATGAGCCGATGATCCCGCCGGCGATCATTCGCCAGGTCGCAGACAATCTGGCCGCGCGCCGCGATGTCGGTATGGCAACGCTGGCCGTGCCGATTGAGAGTGCGGAAGAGGCCTTCAACCCCAATGCCGTGAAAGTGGTGATGGATGCGCAGGGCTACGCGCTCTACTTCTCGCGCGCCACCATTCCGTGGGATCGCGACCGTTTTGCCGCCTCGCGTGAGACCATCGGCGACAGCTTCCTGCGTCATATCGGCATCTATGGCTATCGCGCCGGCTTCATTCGCCGCTATGTCAGCTGGCAAACCAGCCCGCTGGAGCAGATCGAGATGCTCGAGCAGCTGCGCGTGTTGTGGTACGGCGAAAAAATCCACGTCGATGTAGCAAGCGTGGTGCCCGGCACCGGCGTTGATACACCAGAGGATCTTGAACGCGTCCGCCAGGCGATGCGTTAATCTATTCATCCCCTCCGCCCGGAGGGGATTTGCTCTGGCTCGTCAAATAATCACCCTGTTTTGATCTCATTGGGGTGACATCTCCCGGTATGGCGCTCATTATAAAAGCAGTCGTTTTTGTAGGGGCATTGCTATGGAACAACTTCGCGCCGAACTCAGTCATCTGCTGGGAGAGAAATTAAGCCGCATGGAGTGCGTCAGTGAAAAACCTGATTCGGCGCTCTGGACGCTGTACGACAGCCGGGGAAACCCGATGCCGCTGATGGCTAGAAGCTTTACCACCCCGGGGCTGGCACAACAGCTGGCGTGGAAAATCTCAATGCTCGCCCGCAGCGGCACGGTGCGCATGCCGGTGGTGTATGGCGTGATGACCCACGAAGAGCACCCCGGTCCTGACGTGTTGCTGATTGAACGCCTGCGCGGCGTGCCGGTTGAAGCACCTGCGCGCACGCCGGAGCGCTGGGAGCAGCTCAAAGATCAAATTGTTGAGGGTCTGCTCTCCTGGCATCGGCAGGATAGCCACGGCTGCGTGGGTACCGTCGACAGTACTCAGGAAAATATCTGGCCCTCCTGGTATCGTCAGCGCGTCGAAGTGCTCTGGACCACCCTCAATCAATATCAAAACACCGGCCTGACGATGCAGGATAAGCGCCTGCTGTTTCGCACCCGCGAATGCTTGCCCGCGCTGTTTGAAGGATTTAACGATAATTGCGTGCTGGTGCACGGTAGTTTTAACCTGCGCAGCATGCTGAAAGATGCCCGCAGCGATCAGCTGCTGGCGATGGTCGGCCCCGGCATTATGCTGTGGGCACCGCGAGAGTATGAGCTCTTCCGCCTGGTGGATGGCCCGCAGGCGGAAGGGTTGCTGTGGCACTATTTACAGCGCGCGCCGGTTGCCGAGTCGTTTATCTGGCGGCGCTGGCTCTATCTGCTGTGGGACGAAGTAGCGCAGCTGGTGAATACCGGTCGATTCAACCGTGCCAATGTCGATCTGGCCTCGAAATCACTGCTCCCCTGGCTGGCCTGAACTGCCTTTTAGCCACTGCCAGATGCGCCCCAGCGTCTCGTATCCCACCCGGTCGCTGTGCATCAGCCAGACCGGGGAAGGGATCACACGTTCCCACGGGTTAAGCGGTGAGTCGATGGCCAGCTGATTCGCTGGCGCAGGCAGCGGTTTTAACCCGACGTGCTGGAAGAAGATCATTGCTCTCGGCAGATGCGACGCGGAGGTCACCAGCAGGAAAGGCGCATCGCCGATAGCCTGCTTCACCGCAGCCGCTTCCTCTTCCGTATCCTTAGGTTGATCAAGGGTGATGATATCGCTGCGTGGTACGCCTAGGCTCTCGGCAACCCTGGCGCCCGCTTCTGCGGTGCTTACCGGGTTGGTTTTGGCCGCCGCGCCGGTAAAGATCATTTTGGCACCGGGATTAGCCCGCCATAAGCGGATCCCTTCATTAAGCCGCGGCAAGCTGTTACTAATCAGGTTCGAACTTGGCGCCCAGGCGTCATTCCACGTATAACCACCCCCCAGCACAACGATGTATTGCACCCGCTCGCTACCGTGCCAGGTCGGGTAGCTCTCCTCAATCGGTTTCAGCAGGCGATCCGCCACCGGCTGGATGCTTAAAAGCAGCAGTAAAAGCCAGCCGACGCTGATAAAGACCTTGCCGGTTTTCTGCCAGCGGCTAAACCAGACCAGCGCAATTCCTGCCCCGATAACCAAAAGTAAAAGAGGTAACGGCAGCATCAGGCCACCAACAATTTTTTTCAGTGTGAAAAGCACTGTATCCGTCTCCTTTTTGAGCATACAGCAGGCGATTTCCGCGGATCTTACACCAGATAGGTTCATTATCGGCACGGCTGTGACAAAATAGCGCTTTTGCCAGGAGCGTAGGGCGGCTATGCAGGATCGCAATTTCGACGATATCGCCGAGAAATTCTCGCGCAACATTTACGGCACGACAAAAGGTCTGCTGCGTCAGGCGATCCTGTGGCAGGATCTTGATATATTACTGGCAGAAATGAATGACGGTCCGTTGCACGTGCTTGACGCGGGCGGCGGTGAGGGGCAAACGGCGATCCGCATGGCGCAGCTTGGCCATCATGTGACCCTCTGCGATGTGTCGCAAGAGATGCTTAAACGCGCGCAGGCCGCGGCGGAAGAGAAAGGCGTCAGCGGTAACATGCATTTTGTACACTGCCCGGTTCAGGATATTGCTCAACATTTGGCATCGCCGGTTGATCTGATATTGTTCCATGCGGTTCTTGAATGGGTCGCCGATCCCGTCGCCGTGCTGCAAAAATTGTGGTCGGTATTAAGGTCGGGCGGTGCGCTGTCGCTGATGTTTTACAATGCTGACGGCCTGCTGATGCATAACATGGTGGCAGGAAACTTTGACTATGTGCAGGTGGGGATGCCGAAGCGGAAGAAGCGTACGCTCTCCCCGGATTACCCGCGTGCGCCCGCCGAGGTTTACCGCTGGCTTGAGCAGATTGGCTGGCATATCACCGGCAAAACCGGCGTGCGTGTTTTCCATGACTATCTGCGCGACAAAACTCAGCAGCAGCGCAGTTTCGAGATGCTGCTGGAGCTGGAAACTCGCTACTGCCGGCAGGAACCCTATATTAGCCTCGGCCGTTATATCCACGTGACAGCCCGTAAGCCGCAAATCGATGGAAGGACAAACGATGAGTGAATTTTCCCAGACAGTCCCCGAACTGGTTGCCTGGGCCAGGAAAAATGATTTCTCCATCTCGCTGCCGGTCGACAGGCTCTCCTTTTTGCTGGCTGTCGCCACCCTTAACGGCGAGCGTCTTGATGGCGAAATGAGTGAAGGCGAGCTGGTTGACGCCTTTCGTCATGTGAGTGAAGCGTTTGAGCAAACCAGCGAAACCGTTAACCAGCGTGCGAACAACGCGATTAACGATATGGTGCGTCAGCGTTTGTTGAACCGCTTTACCAGCGAGCAGGCAGAGGGCAACGCCATCTACCGCCTGACGCCGCTGGGCATCGGTATTACCGATTACTATATTCGCCAGCGCGAATTCTCCACGCTGCGCCTCTCGATGCAGCTCTCTATTGTGGCGGCCGAGTTGAAGCGCGCTGCCGATGCAGCAGAAGAGGGCGGAGATGAGTTTCACTGGCACCGGAACGTGTTTGCGCCGCTGAAATACTCTGTTGCAGAGATTTTCGACAGTATCGATCTCACCCAGCGCATCATGGATGAGCAGCAGCAGCAGGTAAAAGATGATATCGCCCAGTTGCTGAATAAGGACTGGCGCGCCGCCATCTCCAGCTGTGAGCTACTGCTCTCTGAAACCTCCGGTACGCTGCGTGAACTGCAGGATACGCTCGAAGCGGCAGGCGATAAGTTGCAAACCAACTTGTTGAGTATCCAGGAAGCGACGATGGGGCGCGACGATCTCGAGTTCCTCGATCAACTGGTCTTTAACCTGCAAAGCAAGCTCGACCGTATTGTCAGCTGGGGGCAGCAGTCCATCGACCTGTGGATCGGTTACGACCGCCACGTGCATAAATTTATCCGTACCGCCATCGATATGGATAAAAACCGCGTCTTCGCCCAGCGTTTGCGCCAGTCGGTGCAGAGCTATTTCGACGCGCCGTGGGCGTTAACCCACGCCAGCGCCGACCGCTTGCTGGATATGCGCGATGAAGAGATGGCGCTGCGCGACGAAGAGGTGACCGGTGAGCTGCCGACGGAGATGGAGTTCGAGGAGTTTAACGAAATTCGCGAACAGCTCGCGGCGCTGATCGAACAGCAGCTGGCTATCTATAAAACCAAAGGTGTGCCGCTCGATCTCGGCCTTGTGGCCCGCGAGTATCTGGCGCAATACCCGCGTGCGCGTCATTTTGACATCGCGCGCATCGTAGTTGATCAGGCGGTACGCCTCGGCGTAGCGCAAGCAGATTTCACCGGCCTGCCGCCGAAATGGCAGCCGATTAATGATTACGGAGCCAAGGTACAGGCGCATGTCATCGACAAATATTGAACAAGTGATGCCGGTTAAACTGGCACAAGCGTTGGCAAACCCGCTGTTTCCGGCGCTGGATAGCGCACTGCGCTCAGGGCGGCATATTGGCCTCGACGAGCTGGATAATCACGCCTTCTTGATGGATTTCCAGGAGTATCTCGAGGAGTTCTACGCCCGTTATAACGTGGAGCTGATTCGCGCGCCGGAAGGTTTCTTCTATCTGCGCCCGCGCTCCACCACCCTGATCCCGCGCTCGGTGCTCTCTGAGCTGGATATGATGGTTGGCAAAATTCTGTGCTACCTCTATCTCAGCCCGGAGCGTCTGGCCAACGAGGGGATTTTTACCCAGCAGGAGCTCTATGACGAACTGCTGTCGCTGGCGGATGAAAACAAGCTGTTGAAGCTGGTGAACAACCGTTCAACCGGCTCCGATCTCGACCGTCAGAAGCTGCAGGAAAAGGTGCGCTCTTCCCTCAACCGTCTGCGCCGTCTCGGCATGATCTGGTTTATGGGCAATGACAGCAGCAAGTTCCGCATCACCGAATCGGTGTTCCGCTTCGGGGCCGATGTGCGTTCGGGTGACGATGCGCGTGAAGCTCAGCTGCGCATGATCCGCGACGGTGAAGCGATGCCTGTGGAAAATCACCTGCAGCTCAATGATGAGCCTGAAGAGAACCAGCCGGACAGCTCGGAGGATGAGTAATGATTGATCGCGGTAAATTTCGTTCGCTTACGCTGATTAACTGGAACGGCTTTTTTGCCCGCACCTTTGATCTCGACGAGCTGGTCACCACCCTTTCAGGCGGTAACGGTGCCGGGAAATCGACCACCATGGCGGCGTTTGTCACGGCGCTGATCCCGGATCTGACGCTGCTGCACTTCCGTAACACCACCGAAGCGGGCGCGACGTCCGGCTCACGCGATAAGGGTCTGCACGGCAAACTGAAAGCCGGCGTCTGTTATTCGGTGCTGGATGTGATCAACTCCCGCAACCAGCGCGTGCTGGTTGGCGTGCGTTTGCAGCAGGTCGCCGGTCGCGATCGCAAAGTGGATATTAAACCTTTTGCGATTCAGGGCTTGCCAACTTCGGTGCTGCCAACGCAACTGCTGACGGAAACCCTCAATGAGCGCCAGGCGCGTGTTCTGACGCTGCAGGAAGTAAAAGATAAGCTCGACGCGATGGAAGGGGTGCAGTTTAAGCAGTTCAACTCCATCACTGATTACCACTCGCTGATGTTTGATCTGGGGATCGTGGCGCGTCGCCTGCGCTCCGCCTCCGATCGCAGCAAGTTCTACCGCCTGATTGAAGCCTCGCTCTACGGCGGGATCTCCAGCGCCATTACGCGCTCCCTGCGCGACTACCTGCTGCCGGAAAACAGCGGCGTGCGTAAAGCGTTCCAGGATATGGAAGCGGCGCTGCGCGAAAACCGCATGACGCTGGAGGCGATCCGCGTTACCCAGTCCGATCGCGATCTGTTTAAACACCTGATCAGCGAAGCCACCGATTACGTGGCGGCAGACTATATGCGCCACGCCAACGAGCGCCGGGTGCATCTGGATAAAGCGCTGGAGTATCGCCGCGATCTCTTTACCTCGCGCAAGCAGCTGGCCGCCGAGCAGTATAAGCATGTCGATATGGCGCGCGAGCTGGCGGAACATAGCGGTGCGGAAGGGGATCTGGAGGCCGATTACCAGGCCGCCAGCGATCACCTGAACCTCGTGCAGACCGCGCTGCGTCAGCAGGAAAAAATTGAGCGCTACGAAGCCGATCTGGAAGAGTTGCAGATCCGCCTCGAAGAGCAGCAGGAAGTGGTGGCGGAAGCCGCCGAGCGCCAGGAAGATAACGAAGCCCGTGCCGAAGCGGCCGAGCTGGAAGTGGATGAGCTGAAAAACCAGCTTGCGGACTACCAGCAGGCGCTGGACGTTCAGCAAACCCGCGCGATCCAGTACAACCAGGCTCTGCAGGCGCTGGAGCGGGCAAAAACGCTCTGCCATCTGCCGGATCTGACCATTGAGAGCGCCAATGAGTGGCTCGAGACCTTCCAGGCGAAAGAGCAGGAAGCAACCGAGAAACTGCTGTCACTGGACCAAAAAATCAGCGTCGCGCAAACGGCGCACAGCCAGTTTGAGCAGGCCTATCAGCTGGTGGCCGCCATTAATGGCCCGCTGGCGCGTAATGAAGCCTGGAGCGTGGCGCGTGAATTACTGCGCGATGCAGTTAACCAGCGCCATCTGGCGGAGCAGGTTCAGCCGCTGCGCATGCGCCTGACGGAGCTGGAGCAGCGCCTGCGCGAGCAGCAGGACGCCGAGCGCCTGTTGGCGGAGTTCTGCAAACGCCAGGGCAAACAGATTGATGCCGATGAGCTGGAAGCGCTGCATCAGCAGCTGGAAGCGCAGATTGCCGCGCTCTCAGATAACGTTTCTGCCGCCGGTGAGCAGCGTATGGCGCTGCGTCAGGAGCTGGAGCAGTTACAGTCGCGCATTCAGACCCTCACCAAACGCGCGCCGGTCTGGCTGGCGGCGCAGAACAGCCTGTCGCAGCTGTGTGAACAGAGCGGCGAGCAGTTTGAGTCGGGCCAGGACGTTACCGAGTATCTGCAACAGCTGCTGGAGCGCGAGCGCGAAGCTATCGTTGAGCGCGATGAGATCGGCGCGCGTAAACGTGCGGTCGATGATGAGATTGAGCGTTTAAGCCAGCCGGGCGGTGCGGAAGATCAGCGCCTCAATGCGCTGGCCGAACGCTTTGGCGGCGTCCTGCTCTCGGAAATCTATGATGACGTCAGCCTCGAAGATGCCCCTTACTACTCGGCGCTGTATGGCCCGTCACGCCACGCTATCGTGGTGCCGGATCTCTCGCTGGTCGCCGGAATGCTCGAAGGGCTGGAGGATTGCCCGGAAGATCTCTACCTGATCGAAGGGGATCCGCAATCCTTTGATGACAGCGTGTTTAGCGTGGATGAGCTGGAAAAAGCGGTAGTGGTAAAAATCGCCGACCGCCAGTGGCGCTACTCCCGCTTCCCGACGCTGCCGATCTTTGGCCGTGCCGCGCGTGAAAGCCGGATTGAAAGCCTGCACGCCGAGCGGGAAACGCTGGCGGAACGTTTCGCCACTCTGTCGTTTGACGTGCAGAAAACCCAGCGTCTGCATCAGGCCTTCAGCCGCTTTATCGGTAGCCACATTGGCGTGGCGTTTGACGACGATCCGGAAGCGGAGATCCGCGCCCTCAACAGCCGCCGCGGCGAGCTTGAGCGTGCGATCAGCAATCATGAAAATGATAACCAGCAGAATCGCGTTCAGTTCGAGCAGGCGAAAGAGGGCGTAGCCCAGCTTAACCGCCTGCTGCCGCGCCTGAGCCTGCTGGCGGATGAGACCCTCGCCGATCGCGTCGATGAGATCCAGGAGCGGCTGGATGAAGCGCAGGAAGCCGCGCGCTTTATTCAGCAGTTCGGCAATCAGCTGGCGAAGCTCGAGCCAATGGTCTCCGTGTTGCAGAGCGACCCCGAGCAGTTTGAACAACTTAAAGCTGACTACGCCGCGTCGCAGCAGGTGCAGCGTGATGCGCGCCAGCAGGCCTTCGCGCTGGCGGAAGTGGTTCAGCGCCGGGCGCACTTCAGCTACTCCGACTCCGCCGAGATGTTTAACGGCAATAACGATCTCAACGAGAAGCTACGCCAGCGTCTGGAGCAGGCTGAAGCGGAGCGTACCCGCGCGCGCGAAGCAATGCGCAGCCATGCCGCGCAGTACGGCCAGTACAACCAGGTGCTCGCCTCGCTGAAGAGTTCGTTTGATACCAAAAAAGAGCTGCTTAACGACCTGCAAAAAGAGCTGCAGGATATCGGCGTGCGCGCCGACAGCGGGGCAGAGGAGCGCGCGCGTCAGCGTCGTGACGAACTGCATGCCCAGCTCTCCGGCAACCGCTCGCGCCGTAATCAGCTGGAAAAAGCGCTCACCTTCTGTGAAGCCGAGATGGATAACCTGACACGCAAGTTACGCCGTCTGGAACGAGATTATCACGAGATGCGTGAGCAGGTGGTGAGCGCGAAAGCGGGCTGGTGCGCGGTGATGCGTATGGTGAAAGATAACGGCGTTGAGCGTCGTCTCCACCGTCGCGAGCTGGCCTACCTCTCTGCGGACGAACTGCGATCCATGTCGGATAAGGCCCTTGGTGCGCTGCGCCTGGCGGTGTCGGATAATGAACACCTGCGCGATGTGCTGCGCATGTCAGAAGATCCGAAACGCCCGGAGCGTAAAATCCAGTTCTTTGTCGCGGTCTACCAGCATCTGCGCGAACGTATCCGTCAGGATATTATTCGCACCGACGATCCGGTCGAAGCGATTGAGCAGATGGAGATTGAGCTGAGCCGCCTGACGGAGGAGCTCACCTCCCGCGAGCAGAAGCTGGCGATCAGCTCCCGCAGCGTGGCGAATATTATTCGCAAAACCATTCAGCGTGAGCAGAACCGTATCCGCATGCTCAACCAGGGCTTGCAAAGCGTCTCGTTCGGTCAGGTCAACAGCGTGCGCTTAAACGTGAACGTGCGGGAGACCCACGCCACGCTGCTGAACGTGCTTTCAGAGCAGCACGAGCAGCATCAGGATCTGTTTAACAGCAGCCGTCTGACCTTCTCGGAAGCGCTGGCGAAGCTCTATCAGCGTCTCAATCCGCAAATCGATATGGGGCAGCGCACGCCGCAGACCATTGGCGAAGAGCTACTCGACTACCGCAACTATCTGGAGATGGAAGTGGAAGTTAACCGTGGTTCCGACGGCTGGCTGCGCGCCGAGTCGGGCGCGCTGTCGACCGGGGAAGCGATCGGTACCGGGATGTCCATTCTGGTGATGGTGGTGCAGAGCTGGGAAGATGAAGCCCGCCGCCTGCGCGGCAAGGATATCTCGCCGTGTCGCCTGCTGTTCCTTGATGAAGCGGCGCGTCTTGATGCCCGCTCTATCGCCACACTCTTCGAGTTGTGTGAGCGTCTGGAGATGCAGCTGATTATCGCCGCGCCGGAGAATATCAGCCCGGAGAAAGGCACCACCTACAAACTGGTGCGTAAAGTGGTGCAGAATCAGGAACATGTGCATGTTGTCGGCCTGCGTGGCTTTGCCCCGCAGCTGCCGGAAACGCTCCCTGGGACGGCGGACGTTTCCTAATCGCAGCACAATATATAAAGAGCGGCCTCAGTGCCGCTCTTTTTGTTTTCTGAAAAAGATTGCCAGTCGGCGTTTAATCTTTAAACTTCTTTACAGTAGGGCAGACAAATGTTTTTTTGTCTTTATATACTGAGAAAAAGGTGACATTTAGTCACATGCAAGGTGAGAACAGGGGGCAGGGATGTTGCTTTTGAAGTCGTATGGTCGTCGAATGTCGGCGTTGAGTTTGTGCCTGGCATTCGCATTCGCTCCGCTGTTTAATGCGCAGGCCGATGAGCCTGAAGTTGTACCGGTTGATACCTCGGCGACGCCGGGCGATCAACCCACCCTATTACCGCAGCCGCTGGAGCAATCTCCGGCCACGGCGATGATGATTGGTGTGAAACCCTATCCGAACGGTGTCTCGGTTGCCGATGTGCGGTCACAGCTGCAATCTCAGCTGCCGGCAAACTGGACGCCGGTCTATATGGATCAGCTCGCGGCGCTCTATGCTGCACGCGGCCAGAAGCCGATGTGGGAGAACCGCGAAGCGGTTCAGGCTTTCCAGCAGCAGCTGGCAGAAGTGGCGATTGGCGGCTTTCAGCCGCAATTTACCACCTGGGTCGAACTGCTGACCAACCCGGATGTGACCGGCATGGCGCGGGATGTTGTACTCTCCGATGCAATGATGGGCTACCTGCAGTTTGTGGCCGGTATCCAGGCGAAGGGCCAGCGCTGGCTCTATAGCGATAAACCTTATACGCTCGCGACGCCCGCTATTTCGGTGATCAACCAGTGGCAATCTGCGCTTGATAACGGCTCTCTGCCGGCATTTATTGCCACTCTGGCACCACATCACCCGCAATATGCGGCGATGCATCAATCCTTGTTGACGCTGGTGGCGGATTCGCGCCCGTGGCCGGAGATGACCGGTACAGCGTCATTGCGCCCGGGGCAGTGGAGCAATGACGTTCCGGCGCTGCGTGAGATCCTGCAGCGCAACGGCATGCTGGAGAGCGGCGCGGAGATTGCGCTGCCGGATGGCAATACCGCGGTCAGCACCTCGGCAGAGCCTGCACCTAAGAAAAAGCCCGCCGCGCGCGAGGCCTATGACCGCACGCTGGTTGAAGCGGTAAAACGCTTTCAGGCCTGGCAGGGTTTGCATGCTGATGGCGTGATCGGTAAAAGCACGCGCGACTGGCTGAACGTCACGCCTGCGCAGCGCGCCGGTCTGCTGGCGCTTAATATTCAGCGTCTGCGCCTGCTGCCCTCTACGCTCTCGACCGGTATTATGGTCAACATTCCGGAGTATTCGCTGGTCTACTACCTCAACGGCAATGAAGTGCTGTCGTCGAGAGTGATCGTCGGTCGCCCGGACCGCAAAACGCCGATGATGAGCAGCGCGCTTAACAACGTTGTGGTTAACCCACCGTGGAACGTGCCGCCGACGCTGGCGCGCAAAGATATCCTGCCGAAGCTGTGGAACGATCCCACCTACCTTGAGCGCCACGGTTACACCGTGCTGCGCGGCTGGAACAGCAAAGAGCCGATCGATCCGACTATGGTCGACTGGGCGACGATTACGCCATCCAACTTGCCTTTCCGTTTCCAGCAGGCGCCTGGCGTAACTAACTCGCTTGGGCGTTATAAGTTCAATATGCCGAGTTCTGACGCGATTTACCTGCATGACACGCCGAACCACGCTCTGTTCCAGAAACAGGGCCGAGCGCTTAGCTCTGGCTGCGTGAGGGTGAATAAATCCTCTGAGCTTGCCAATATGCTGTTGCAGGATGCGGGCTGGAGCGATACGCGTATTTCGGATGCGTTAAAGCAGGGCGATACGCGTTACGTGAATATTCGCCACGATATTCCGGTCAATCTTTACTATCTGACCGCGTTTGTTGGCGCGGATGGACGCACGCAATACCGCACAGATATTTACAATTATGATCTGACGGCGCGCACCGGTGCGCTTGTTCTGGCGAAAGCTGAAAAATTAATCAGGTAAATGAAGCAGTTTGCGATTTTCCGTTGTCATAGTGACAGGCAATTCCCGGGTAGTTCAGGCTACAGAGCCCGGGATTGCTGGGGAGAGGCCGCCTTGACGCGGCGTTTGATGCCCGGTAAGGTGCCTCTCGTGCGCTAAAGCAGTGCATAAAAATCGTTCAATGCACTTTTTCTGTAGATCTGATTATCATGGATAAATTTGACGCTAATCGCCGCAAATTGCTGGCGTTGGGTGGAGCTACACTCGGTGTTGCTCTTCTGCCCACCCCCGCTTTTGCGACGCTCTCCACGCCGCGCCCGCGTATTTTGAGATTGAATAATCTTAATACCGGGGAGTCTATTAAAGCTGAGTTCTTTGATGGTAGAGGCTATATTCAGGATGAATTAGCAAAACTCAACCATTTCTTCCGTGATTACCGCGCAAATAAAATTACGCACATGGATCCTCAGCTATTTGATCACCTGTTCCGCCTGCAAGGCCTGTTAGGCACGAATAAACCTGTCCAACTCATCTCCGGTTATCGCTCTGTTGATACCAATAATGAGCTGCGTGCTCATAGCCGCGGTGTGGCGAAAAAAAGCTATCACACCAAAGGCCAGGCAATGGATTTCCATATTGAAGGGATTTCCCTGAGTAATATTCGCAAAGCTGCGTTATCTCTGCGCGCGGGTGGTGTAGGATACTACCCCAAAAGCAATTTTGTGCATATTGACACCGGGCCGGTAAGGCACTGGTAAAACTCAGTCTGAGCTACAGGAGCAGTATGAACTATCGTATTATTCCGGTTACCGCGTTCTCCCAGAATTGTTCGCTAATCTGGTGTGAACAGACGCAAGTCGCTGCCGTGGTTGATCCCGGTGGCGACGCAGAGCGCATTATTCAGGAAGTGGATGCGTGTGGTGTGACGGTGACGCAAATCCTGCTGACGCATGGTCATCTCGATCATGTTGGCGCAGCGGCGGAACTGGCGCAGCATTATGGTGTGCCGATTATTGGCCCGGAAAAAGAAGATGAGTTCTGGCTACAGGGATTACCGGCGCAGAGCCGCATGTTTGGCCTCGAAGATTGCCAGCCGCTGACGCCCGATCGTTGGTTAAATGAAGGCGACAGCGTAGCCGTAGGCAATATCAGCCTGCAGGTGCTGCACTGTCCGGGACATACACCGGGGCATATCGTCTTTTTTGACGCGCAGTCACGTTTGCTGATCTCGGGCGACGTGGTCTTTAAAGGCGGCGTAGGACGCAGCGATTTCCCGAAAGGGGATCACGCGCAACTGATTCACTCCATCAAGCATAAGCTGTTGCCGCTTGGTGATGACGTGACCTTTATTCCGGGTCACGGGCCACTCTCGACATTGGGGAATGAGCGGTTGCACAACCCGTTCCTGCAGGATGAACAACCGGTGTGGTAAACAAAAAAGGGTCGCGTAAGCGACCCTTTTTACTTCCTGCGTCTTGCTTACAGGACGGCGACAATCGCCTCGCACAGCGGTGCCATATTGTCCGGCGTCATGCCGGCGACGTTGATACGCCCGGAAGCCACGGCATAGATGCCGAACTCTTCACGCAGGCGCAGCACCTGCTCTTTAGTCAGGCCGCTGAATGAGAACATGCCATTCTGGCGGGTGATAAAGCTAAAGTCGCGGTTTGCGCCTTTCTCCTGCAGCGTATTCACAAACAGCAGACGCATACGCTGAATGCGCTGGCGCATATCGGTCAGCTCCTGCTCCCAGATCGCACGCAGGGCAGTGTTGCTGAGGATAGTTGCAACCACTGACGCGCCGTGGGCCGGCGGGTTGGAGTAGTTCGCGCGTATCACTGATTTCATCTGGCTGAATGCGCGATCGGCAGTATCTGCATCGGCGCAGACCAGCGTACAGGCACCTACACGCTCGTTGTAGAGGCCGAAGTTTTTCGAGTAGGAACTGGCGACCAGCAGCTCTTTATGCAGCGCAGCGAAGGCACGCAGCCCCTCAGCATCCTCTTCCAGACCGCGAGCGAAGCCCTGATAGGCGAAGTCGAACAGCGGCAGCCATCCTTTCTCTACAGAGCGCTTCGCCAGCGTCTCCCACTGCTCCAGCGTCGGATCGATACCGGTCGGGTTGTGGCAGCAGCCGTGGAACAGCACCACGTCACCCGCCTGCGCCTGCTCGAGGCTGGCCAACAGCCCTTCAAAATCGAGGGTATGGTTCTGTGCATCGTAGTAAGCGTATTCACACACTTCCAGGCCAGCAGAGTTAAACACGCCTTTATGGTTCGGCCAGCTCGGGTTGCTGACCCAGACGCGTTTTACGCTGGTATTTTTGGCAAGGAAATCTGCGGCAACGCGCAGACCGCCGGTGCCGCCTGGGGTTTGTGCCGTCCGTGCGCGTTTGTCATTGATAATGGCGCTGCCTTTGCCGAAGAGTAACTCCTGGGTGCAGCGGCCAAATTCTGGAATGCCGTCGATGCCGAGGTAGTTTTTGGTGGCTTCGTTTTCCAGCAGATAGAGCTCTGCTTTCTTCACGCTGGTCAGCACCGGCGTCTTACCGGTTTCATCTTTATAGACACCGATGCCTAAGTTAATTTTGTGCGGGCGTTCATCGGCGCGAAACAGATCGGCCAGGCCCAGAATAGGGTCGGCAGGGGCAGCGGTAATATTCTCAAACATGACGAGGTTCCATTTTGATGACAGAAGGGAATTCCGTTATCAGGTTAACGGCTGGCAGGGGAATTGCCAACCGTTTGCAATAAAAAGCGCGACGCTTTTCAAAAGTCGTCGCGCTTTTTGCCGCAGGCATAAAAAAACAGGGCCGAAGCCCTGTTTTAAATGCCTATAACAGTCGAGGGTGACTGATTAGAACTGGTAGGTCAGACCTACAGCTGCCTGATCGTCGGTACCCACGTAGCTGCTGGAGTATTCGTTGGTATCAAGCAGGTTGAAACGGTAATCCAGGAACACGTTCATGTTCTTGTTGAAGTAGTACGTTACGCCAGCTTCGATGTATTTAGCCAGATCCGCACTGCTTTCCCCGCCGTTCAGACCCTTGCCTTTGCTCTGTACATAGGACAGGCTCGGACGCAGACCGAAATCGAACTGGTATTGAGCGATAGCTTCGAAGTTGGTGGTTTTGTTAGCGAACTCAGTCCCGACGAGGCTGCTCTGTACGATGCTCAGGTTACGGGTTTCCGAATAAACAGTTGCCAGGTAGATATTGTTAGCGTCGTATTTCGCGCCAACAGCCCAAACTTCTGCATTTTTACCGTTACCATCAGCTTCCTGAGCGGTAGTGCGGTCTGAATTTGCATAAGAAGCAGAAACGCCGAAACCTTCTGCAAAGTCATAGGCTAAAGAGTAACCTACGCCGTCGCCGTTCTGTGCGATGAGGCTGTGGTTATCTTCGTTTTTAGCCTGATACTGAACAGCCAGAGCGAGGCCATCAACCAGACCAAAGAAATCGGAATTACGATAAGTCAGGACGCTACCAGCACGGCTGGTCAGGAAGTTATCGGTGTATGCGCCACCCCAGGTTTCGCCCGAGAAGTATGGGGCCATATCGGTGTAAGACTCAACGTCATACACAACGCCGTAGTTACGGCCATAATCCAGGGAGCCTGCATTAGCAACTTTCAGGCCAGCAAATGCCAGACGAGTGTTGCCATTCTGCTGCTCACCTTCAGCACGAGCTGCGCTGACACGGTATTCCCATTGACCGTAGCCAGTGAGATCGCTATTGATTTGCGTTTCGCCTTTGAAACCAAGCTGAGCGTAGCTGGCATCGCCGTTGGAGCTGTTATCACCAGTGGTAGTGAAAACATGACGGCCTACAGCTTTACCGTACAGATCAACTTTGTTGCCATCTTTGTTATAGATCTCAGCAGCGTTAGCTGCGCCCGCTACGAGCAGGGCAGGGATAACCACTGCCAGGATATTGCGCTTCATCATTATTTATTACCCTCATTGGTTTTTTTTGGACACCTGCCACTGCCGCCGTGTAAATCCGTCAAAAAAAATTTACGGAACTACAGATGAGAGTTTGGTGTCTTTCTGTGTCTGAGAGGCATCTTTCCAAACAAGTAAGCGTTTCGCTAGCCTGAAAGTGCTACAAATGTCTTAAAGAAGTAACAAGAAGAAATATTGTGTAATATTTTGTGAATTTGACGGAACTTTGTGAACCATCTCTAAATTCCGCAGCTGCCGCGTAAAAAAACAGCTTCGCCATTGCTATTTATATGAATTACTTATGTTTAATTGAGATAAAGGCATACCTTATGCACAAAAGCGGCAGATAAGGCTTTTTCTTATATTTGTGTTTAGACGTCCAGATAGCTGTGCTAATTTTGACCAAATGTGCTAATCATTCGAATGAAACACTTTGAAATATTCACGTCCGTGATTTTTGTTGCGAAGCAATTCAGGCGTAAAAAAACGCAAAGAAATGTATAAACGGCGATTTATCAGGCGGGATAAAGTGTGACCGCGTTAACAAAAGTTGACAGCAGATAATAAAAAGGCCAGCAATTATGCTGGCCTTGTTTGACATGGACGCAATCAGAAGGTTGCGTTGCGCGGCGTACGCGGGAACGGGATCACATCGCGAACGTTCTGCACGCCGGTAACATAGGCGATCAAACGCTCAAAGCCGAGACCAAAACCGGCATGCGGTACGGTGCCGTAGCGGCGCAGATCGCGATACCACCAGTAGTCCTCTTTATTGAGCCCCATTTCAGCCATGCGTGCGTCCAGCACGTCGAGACGCTCTTCACGCTGCGAGCCGCCGATGATTTCGCCGATGCCCGGTGCCAGCACGTCCATCGCCGCCACGGTTTTACCGTCATCATTAAGGCGCATATAGAACGCTTTAATCTCTTTCGGGTAGTTTTTAACGACAACCGGCGCTTTGAAGTGCTTCTCAGCCAGATAGCGCTCGTGTTCGGAGGCGAGATCGACTCCCCAGTAGACCGGGTTTTCGAACTTCTCACCGCACTTCTCAAGGATCGCCACCGCATCGGTGTAATCGACCTGCGCGAAGTCAGCCGCGATAAAGCGCTCCAGACGACCGATAGCATCTTTATCGACGCGCTCGGCGAAGAACTGCAGATCGTCCAGACGCTCTTCCAGCACCGCTTTAAAGGCGTATTTCAGCATCGCTTCTGCCAGACGGGCGTTATCGTCGAGGTTCGCGAAGGCGATCTCCGGCTCCAGCATCCAGAACTCAGCCAGGTGGCGGCTGGTGTTGGAGTTTTCAGCGCGGAAAGTCGGGCCAAAGGTATAAACCTTTGAGAGCGCGCAGGCATAGGTCTCTGCGTTCAGCTGACCGGAAACCGTCAGGAACGCCTCTTTGCCAAAGAAATCTTTGTCGTAATCAACTTTGCCTTCGGCGTTACGCGGCAGGTTTTCCATATCCAGCGTCGAGACGCGGAACATTTCGCCAGCGCCTTCGGTATCGGAGGCGGTGATCAGCGGAGAAGAGACCCAGAAAAAGCCCTGCTCGTCAAAGAAGCGGTGCAGCGCCTGCGCCAGCGTATGACGAACGCGCGCGACGGCACCGATCAGGTTGGTGCGCGGGCGCAGGTGTGCCACTTCACGCAGGTATTCGATACTGTGACGCTTTGCCGCCATCGGGTAGGTGTCCGGATCTTCAACCCAGCCGGTCACTTCCACGGATGTTGCCTGGATCTCCAGGCTCTGACCTTCGCCCGGCGAGGCCACCACTTTGCCGGTAACCACCACCGAGCAACCGGTGGTCAGATGCAAAACGTCATCATTGTAATTGGGCAGAGAATTATTAATAACGGCCTGTACAGGATTAAAGCAGGAGCCGTCATAAACGGCGAGGAAGGAGATACCAGCTTTAGAATCTCGGCGGGTGCGCACCCATCCGCGAACCGTCACTTCACTGTCAACGGCAACGCGACCATGGAATACGTCGGCTACAGGCACAACGCTCATAATATTCTCTCTATTAATAGTCGGAAAAAATAAACACTTGTCCACCCGAAATGGGCGGGATCACCTATGTTACCTGGCGAGCGCCATCAGACAAGCAGAATTCGCAGGCAGCATTAATAATTTGTCATGAAAAAAGGGAGCCGGCTGGCTCCCTGATGATTAACTCGCCTTTCGCACCTGCGGCAGGTCGAAGGCCTCGCGCAGCGCGCGGACAAACGCTTTGTCATGGCAAATCGTTTTGCCGGGGCTATCGGATAATTTCGCCACCGGTTTACCGTTACACTCCACCAGCTTAATCACGATATTGAGCGGCTTAACGCCCGGAATATCGCAGGTAAGCCGCGTACCGATGCCGAAGCCCAGCTGGATACGCGAAGCGAAATGGCGGTAGAGATCCAGCGCTTTATTGAGATCGAGGTTATCGGAGAAGACCAGCGTTTTCGACAGCGGATCGATACCGAGCTTTTCATAATGGGCTATCGCTTTCTCGCCCCACTCAGCGGGATCGCCAGAATCATGGCGCAGCCCCTGATAACGGGTCGCGAACTCCGGGCCGAAATCGCGCAGGAAGGCATCCATGGTGATGCAGTCCGTCAGGGCGATACCCAGTTTATCCGGGTACTCAGCAAGCCAGGCAGCCAGCGCGGCACGCTGGCTGGTCGCCAGATCTGGGCTAATCTGCTGATGCGCCTGGAACCACTCATGAGCCTGCGTACCCATCGGCGTCAGCGACAGGCGACGGGCGAGATCGTAATTGCTGGTACCAACGAACCACGGCTCCTGTTTAAGCCGCTCAACAATTGCTTGCTGGACGTCGGCAGAGAAGCGACGGCGGGTACCGAAATCCATCAGCCGGAAACCGGACATATCCAGCGACGCGGTGCGCGCAGCGAAATCTGCCAGTTTACTCTCCAGATGCAGCAGGGCCTGCTGGACGCCCGCTTCAGGCGAGCGGCAGCGGTGCACCACTTCGCTAATCAGCGCCAGCAGCGGCACTTCCCACATAATCACCTCGCGCCATGGGCCGGAGAGGCGAATCGAGAGCTTGCCATTATCGTTGCTGATGGTGACCTGCTGCGGATCGTAACGGAAGTTACGCAGCCAGGCGAGGTAGTCAGGTTTGAAGAAGGGCAGGCCGGAGAGCCAGAGGAATTCGTCATCCTGCAAGCGCAGATGGCGCATCGCATCAACCTGCTCGCGGATCGCGTCGGCATAAATGCCCAGCAGATCGTCGCCGCGACAGCGAAATTCCGCCGAGACATGCACATCATAGTAGTGATGGAACACCGCTTGCTGCATGTGCAGTTTGTAGGCATCGGTATCCAGCAGCGTTTGCAGACCAGAAAAAGCGAGTTGAGTCATGGCGCGCAGTAGCATCCTCTTACAGGAGCGTTTAGTAGATTAAACAAAGCAAGTAAGTCGCTGGAGTATACCTTGTTTACTCATTTAGTGAACCCCATCACACCATATCGTCGGAAAAGGGTCGATGGCTTTTCGTGCCCACTGTTATAAAAATGTAGCAGACAGAGCTTTTCCCTCTGAAAAGATAAACATTCTGCGTGGCGCGTTTGTAGCAACCGGAATAGACTGGAACCGTAACCAACAGAAGATGCTAAAGGTTTTTTATGACACAACAGCCACAAGCCAAATACCGCCACGACTACCGTGCGCCGGACTACCTGATTAGTGATATTGACTTGACCTTCGACCTTGACGCCGCGAAAACCGTCGTCACTGCGCTGAGCAACGTGTCACGCCAAAGCGCCTCTGCTGCGCCGCTGCGCCTGGATGGCGGCGATCTGACCCTTATCTCCCTGCATATTAATGACCAACCCTGGACGAACTATAAAGAAGAGGGCGGTCAGCTGGTGATCGACGGTCTGCCGGACCGTTTTACCTTACGCATCGTTAATGAGATCAGCCCGGCGGCGAATACCGCGCTCGAAGGGCTCTATCAATCCGGTGAAGCGCTCTGTACCCAGTGTGAAGCGGAAGGGTTCCGTCATATCACCTGGTATCTCGATCGCCCGGACGTGCTGGCGCGCTTTACTACCAAACTGATTGCCGATAAAACCCGCTACCCGTTCCTGCTCTCCAACGGTAACCGTGTCGATCAGGGCGAGCTGGATAATGGCCGTCACTGGGTGCAGTGGCAGGATCCCTTCCCGAAACCCTGCTACCTCTTTGCGCTGGTGGCCGGTGATTTTGACGTGCTGCGCGATACCTTTACTACCCGTTCCGGTCGTGAAGTGGCGCTGGAGCTCTATGTCGATCGCGGGAACCTCGACCGCGCGCCGTGGGCGATGACGTCGCTTAAAAACTCAATGAAGTGGGACGAGCAGCGTTTCGGCCTGGAGTACGATCTCGACATCTATATGATCGTCGCCGTCGACTTCTTCAATATGGGCGCGATGGAGAACAAAGGGTTGAACATCTTCAACTCCAAGTATGTTCTCGCCCGCACTGATACCGCGACCGATAAAGATTATCTCGATATCGAGCGCGTGATTGGACATGAATATTTCCATAACTGGACCGGTAACCGCGTCACCTGCCGCGACTGGTTCCAGCTGAGCCTGAAAGAGGGGCTGACAGTGTTCCGCGATCAGGAGTTCAGCTCCGATCTCGGCTCCCGCGCCGTTAACCGCATCAATAATGTGCGCACCATGCGCGGCATGCAGTTCGCCGAAGACGCCAGCCCGATGGCGCACCCGATTCGCCCTGAAAAAGTTATTGAGATGAATAACTTCTACACCCTGACGGTGTACGAAAAAGGGGCGGAAGTGATCCGCATGCTGCACACCCTGCTGGGGGAGGAGAACTTCCAGAAAGGGATGCAGCTCTATTTTGAGCGCCATGACGGCAGCGCGGCGACCTGCGATGATTTTGTGCAGGCGATGGAAGATGCGTCCAATATCGACCTCTCCCATTTCCGCCGCTGGTATAGCCAGGCCGGCACGCCGATTGTCTCGGTGCAGGATGATTACAACCCGAACACTGAACAGTACACGCTGACGATCAGCCAGCGCACCCCGCCAACGGCGGAGCAGCAGGAGAAGTTGCCGCTGCATATTCCGTTTGATATCGAACTTTACGATAACGAAGGGAAGGTGATCCCGCTGCAGAAAGAGGGCCACCCGGTGCACAACGTGCTGAACGTGACGCAGACGGAGCAGACCTTTGTGTTTGATAACGTCTACTTCCAGCCGGTTCCGTCGCTGCTGCGTGATTTCTCCGCACCGGTGAAGCTGGAGTATAAATGGAGCGATCAGCAACTGACGTTCCTGATGCGCCATGCGAAGAACGACTTCGCGCGCTGGGATGCGGCGCAAAGCCTGCTGGCGACGCATATCAAGCTGAACGTTGCGCGTCATCAGCAGGGGCTGGCGCTCTCGCTGCCGCTGCATGTTGCCGATGCGTTCCGCGCAATCCTGCTCGATGATCAGATCGATCCGGCGCTTGCCGCTGAGATCCTGACCCTGCCGTCGGTCAATGAGATTGCCGAGTTGTTCGACATCATCGATCCGGTGGCTATCGCTGCCGTCCGTGAAGCGCTGACCCGCACGCTGGCCACCGAACTGGCTGACGAATTCCTCGCGGTCTACAACGCCCATAAACTCGACAGCTATCGCGTGGAGCATGAGGATATTGGCAAGCGCTCCCTGCGCAATACCTGCCTGCGTTATCTCGCCTTTGGCGATGCACAGCTGGCGGATAAACTGGTCAGCCAGCAGTATCACGAGGCGGATAATATGACCGATGCGCTGGCTGCGCTCGCGGCGGCGGTTGCCGCCCAGCTCCCTGGCCGCGATCTGCTGATGCAGGAGTACGATGACAAGTGGCATCAGGACGGTCTGGTGATGGATAAGTGGTTTATTCTGCAGGCTACCAGCCCGGCGGCGAATGCGCTGGAAACGGTGCGCGGCTTGCTGCAACACCGCTCTTTCACCCTCAGCAACCCGAACCGTATCCGCTCGTTGATTGGCGCGTTCGCCAGCAGCAACCCGGCGGCGTTCCATGCTGAAGATGGCAGCGGGTACCGCTTCCTGGCCGAAATGCTGACGGAGCTTAACAGCCGTAACCCGCAGGTTGCGTCGCGTCTGATTGAGCCGCTGATCCGCTTCAAGCGTTACGATGAAGGTCGTCAGGCGTTGATGCGTAAAGCGCTGGAACAGCTGAAAGCGTTGCCGAATCTCTCCGGCGATCTCTACGAGAAAGTCAGCAAAGCGCTGGCATAACCGTGTGGAGCACCTTATCCGACCTGCGCGCGTTGTAGGCCGGATAAGCGTGCATGGGTTTAACTGTAGGCCGGATAAGGCGAAAGCCGCCATCCGGCAGTAATGCCCGATGGCGCTACGCTTATCGGGCCTATGGAAAGCGTGCATGGGTTTAATTGTAGGCCGGATAAAGCGAAAGCCGCCATCTGGCAGTGATGCCCGATGGCGCCGCGCTTATCGGGCCTACGGAAAGCGTGCATGGGCTTAATTGTAGGCCGGATAAGGCGTCAGCCGCCATCCGGCAGCAATGCCCGATGTCGCTGCGCTTATCGGGCCTACGGGCTGGTACTGTTCGTTACTAACATCACGCGTGGCGGGTTCGGGGCACAACGCTGTTTTCGGACTCGCCGCGCTGCATCACGCGGTTCAACACCTGCTCTTCGAGCTCGGCCAGTCTGACCGATCCGAGGCGGCGTGGGCGCGGCAAATCGACACTCACATCAAGGCCAATTTTCCCCTCCTCAATCAGCAACACGCGGTCTGCCATCGCTACCGCTTCACTGACATCGTGCGTCACCAACACCACCGTAAATCCCTGCTCCTGCCACAATTGCGTGATCAGCGCCTGCATCTCCAGCCGGGTGAGGGCATCCAGCGCGCCTAACGGTTCATCAAGCAGCAGCAAACCCGGTTTATGCACCAGCGCGCGCGCCAGCGCAACACGCTGCTTTTGCCCGCCCGAGAGCGCCGCCGGCCACTCTGCCGCGCGCTGCTCCAGCCCCACCGAGCGTAACGCGGTTTCTGCTGCCTCTCGCCAGCGGCCTTTCAGCCCGAGGCCGACATTATCAATTACCGATTTCCACGGCAGCAGACGTGAGTCCTGAAACATCATGCGCGTATCATGTTGAATGCTGGCAAGGGGCGTGGTGCCTGCCAGCAGCTCACCGCTGTTAGGCGTCTCCAGCCCCGCTAACAGACGCAGCAGCGTGCTTTTCCCGCCGCCGCTGCGGCCCACCACCGCGATAAACTGCCCGGCGGCAATATGCAGATCGAGCCCATTTAACACCGTGTTGGCGCCATAACGTTTGGTGACGCCATTTAACAGCAGCGGGATGCCTTGATTCAGTCGGGCAGTATTCATGCTGTCGCCTCCTTCGTATGGTATGCGGGGTGCCAGCGCAGCCACAGACGCTCCAGCGCCAGTGCGCTGATATCGGCCAATTTGCCGAGCAGGGCGTAGAGAATGATGGCCACCACCACCACATCGGTTTGCAGAAACTCGCGCGCGTTCATCGCCAGATAACCGATACCGGCATTCGCTGAGATGGTTTCGGCGACAATCAGCGTCAGCCACATCAGGCCGAGCGCAAAGCGCACGCCAACCATAATCGACGGCAGGGCACCGGGCAGGATCACATGGGCGAAGAGCGCAAAGCCGGAGAGGCCATAGCTGCGCGCCATCTCCACCAGTCCGCGGTCGATATTACGGATCCCGTGCCAAGTGTTGATATAGATCGGAAACAGCGTCCCGAGCGCGACGAGAAAAATCTTCGCCGTCTCATCAATACCAAACCACAAGATCACCAGCGGGATCAGCGCCAGATGCGGCACGTTACGCAGCATCTGAATCGAGGTATCCAGCAGGCGTTCTCCCCAGCGCGAGAGACCGCTAATCAGCCCAAGCGTCAGGCCAATGCTGCCGCCGATGGAGAAACCAATCGCCGCGCGCCAGGCGCTGATCGCCAGATGCTGCCACAGCTCACCGCTGGCGCTCAGCGTCCAGAACGCTTCTACCACCCCTTCCGGCGACGGAAAGATACGGCTTGAGAGCCAGCCGAAGGTCGAGGCGAGTTGCCAGACCGCGACTATCAGCGCTGGCAACAGCCAGGGAGCCAGGCGCAACAACCACTTATTCTCTTTCGCCATCACAACCTCAGCTTTGCGCCACGTTACGCGGAATAAACTCGTTCGCCACCGTTTCACCCTGCGGCTGTAACGGCTGCGGCTGCGGGATCTCGGGGATAGCGACATCCAGATGCGGGAAGAGCAGTTCGCCGACGCGATACGCCTCCTCCAGATGCGGATAGCCTGAGAGAATAAAGCTATCGATACCGAGAGCGGCATATTCATTGATGCGCGCTGCAACCGTCGGGCCATCGCCCACTAACGCCGTGCCCGCGCCGCCACGCACCAGACCGACCCCGGCCCACAAATTAGGGCTAATTTCGAGCTTATCGCGACGACCGTTGTGTAAGGCGGCCATACGCTGCTGACCAATCGAGTCCTGACGGGCAAAGGCTGCCTGCGCTTTTTCAATCGTTGCATCATCAAGGTGTGAGATCAGGCGGTCCGCTGCCTGCCACGCCTCGGCATTGGTTTCACGCACAATCACATGCAGACGGATACCGAAGCGCACTTTTCGCCCGTGGGCAGCGGCTTTGGCGCGCACCTGCTCAATCTTCTCTTTTACCTGCTCCGGCGGCTCGCCCCAGGTGAGATAGAGATCGACCTGCTCTGCCGCCAGATCCTGCGCCACGTCGGACGATCCGCCGAAGTAGAGGGGCGGGCGCGGCTGTTGTACAGGAGGGAAGAGCAGCTTCGCGCCGCGTACCTGTAAATGCTTACCAGTGAAATCGACGGTGTCGCCCTCCAGCAAACGACGCCAGATATGGGTAAATTCCGACGACACCTCATAGCGTTCGCTGTGATCGAGGAACACACCGTCGGCTGCCAGCTCCTGCGGATCGCTGCCGGTCACCAGGTTAAACAGCGCCCGTCCATTGGAGAGCCTGTCGAGCGTCGCCGCCTGGCGCGCGGCGACCGTCGGTGAGATCACGCTCGGGCGCAGGGCAACCAGAAACTTCAGGCGCTGGGTAACCGGAATCAACGAGGCGGCCACCAGCCACGCATCTTCACAGGATCGCCCGGTCGGGATGAGCACGCCGCTAAAGCCGAGCCTGTCGGTTGCCTGGGCGATCTGCTGCAAATAGCCATAATCAACCGGCCGCGCGCCGTGGTCGGTGCCAAGATAGTGACCATCACCGTGGGTCGGTAAAAACCAGAACAGATTCAGACTCATGATTTCGCTCCTTCTTGGGTCGGCTGCCAGATGCGGCTACGGATATCGACTTTTTTCGGTACCAGATGGTTTTCATAGAAAAGATCGGCGGTCTGTTGCTGCAGTGCGGCCGTTGCCTCATTTACCGGGGTGATTTTGGTCGGTGGACGGTGATCGAAATAGGTGGCGATCACCGGCTGCGGCAGCCCCATGGTTTTGGCAAACAGGGCAACACTCTCGTCACGCTGGCTAATCGTTAATGCATCCGCTGCGCTGAAGGTATCCAGTACGCCCTGAATAAAGGCGCCGTTCTTCTCGGCATAGGGACGCGCGGCTAAGTAAAACGAGCCGGTCTGTTTGAGGGTGGTGCCATCTTTCAGCACCCTCACACCGCCTTGTAACAGGGCGGCAGAGTAGTAGGGATCCCAGATAGCCCAGGCGTCGACATTGTGTTGCTGGAACGCGGCACGCGCGTCTGCCGGGCTGAGGAACACCGGCTGGATATCGCTGAATTTAAGTCCGGCCTGTTGCAGCGCCCGCAACAGCAAGTTATGGGAGCTGGAGCCCTTCTGGAACGCGACTTTATGGCCCTTCAAATCCGCTACGCTTTTGATTGGGCTATCTT
This sequence comes from Kosakonia sp. S42, assembly GCF_016624785.1. NCBI lineage: Bacteria > Pseudomonadati > Pseudomonadota > Gammaproteobacteria > Enterobacterales > Enterobacteriaceae > Kosakonia > Kosakonia sp. S42. Next base: position 170,778 of record NZ_JACVTW010000001.1, read on the forward strand.
CAGCCACGAGGATCACTTCCGCTTTCGGTTTTGGCGGCTCGACGCCGACATAGACCAGATCTGCGCCCGCAGCCTGGGCGAAAATCGGCGGGATATCGCCGGTGCTGCCAAGATCGATACTGCCGACATTGAGCGCTTCAAGCATTTGCGGCCCGGCCGGGAACTCAATCCAGGAAATTTTGGTATGCGGATAGCGCTTCTCCAGCAGGCCGTGGCTTTTCGCCAGCACCATGCTGACGCTCCCTTTCTGATAGCCAATGCGCAAAGCCTCCGGTGCCGGCTCGGCGGCTTGCGCCCAGGCGGAGAGGGTGAGCAACCCGCCAAGCAGCAGCCCGGTGGCGGAAAATGAGAGGCGGTTAAACATGAGCAACTCCTTGCGGGGCGTGGAAATCCGGGGCTTTAATATCGCGGCGGTGCAGCGCCTGCCAGAAGGTCTCCAGCGCGCTATCCAGTCGGCCTTGCAGATTGGGCGTCAGGCTCGGTTTATGTTGATAATCGAGCACCTGGCTGTCGTCAGCGAAGACGCCGTGGAGGATCTCCTGTGCCTTGAGGGCGCTCAGCACCGGTTTCAGGGCGTAATCCACCGCCAGCAGATGCGCTACCGTACCGCCCGTTGCCAGCGGTAATACCACTTTGTCTGCCAGCGCGCGTTCGGGAAGCAGGTCGAGCAGGGTTTTTAGGGCTCCGGAATAGGCTGCTTTATAGACCGGGGTGGCGACAATCAGCCCCTCAGCGGTGCTGAGTTGCTCGATAAAGGTTTGCAGTGCCGGGCTGTCGAAGCGGGCATAAAGCAGGTCTTCAGGATCAAAATTGTGCAGATGCCAGTGGTTAACCTCAACGCCCTGCGCGGAAAGCCGATCGCGGGCATACTCCAGAAGCGCGCTGGAGCGCGAGGGAAAGCGGGGACTGCCGGCCAGGGTGACAACGCGCATGCTTACTCCTTATAACCAAATGTTTGCTTTTAGATAACATTGATAACAATTTCAGGCAGTGTGACAGAGGCGGTTTATTCCCCTAAATGATTTATTCGGGGAAAAGTTGCTGAAATTTGCATAAAGAGAGGGTCTGAGAGGAAAACGATTGCGCGGAATAGGCTTTTTTTGCCACAGGTCAATTCCCTTTCGCTGCGCTTTCACTGATAATACGCCCCCGGTTTGCACACCGGGAATCCAGGAGAGTTCATGTACTACCCCTTCGTTCGTAAAGCCCTTTTCCAGTTCGATCCAGAACGCGCTCATGAATTAACGTTCCAGCAGCTGCGCCGTATTACCGGCACGCCGCTCGAAGCGCTTGTCCGCCAGCGTGTACCGGCAAAACCGGTGCAGTGCATGGGACTGACCTTTAAAAATCCGCTCGGTCTGGCCGCAGGTCTGGATAAAAACGGTGAGTGCATTGATGCGCTGGGCGCGATGGGGTTTGGCTCAATCGAGATTGGCACCGTGACGCCGCGCCCGCAGCCGGGAAATGATAAGCCTAGGATCTTCCGCCTGGTGGAAGCTGAAGGGCTGATTAACCGCATGGGCTTTAACAATCTTGGCGTCGACAACCTGGTCGAGAATGTCAAAAAGGCGCATTTTGACGGCGTACTCGGTATTAATATCGGCAAAAATAAAGATACGCCGGTTGAACAGGGAAAAGATGACTACTTGATCTGCATGGAGAAAATTTACCCCTATGCCGGTTATATCGCCATCAATATCTCTTCGCCAAACACCCCAGGTTTGCGCACTTTGCAATATGGCGAAGCGCTGGATGATTTACTCAGTGCCATTAAAATTAAGCAGAATGATCTGCAAGCTCGCCACCATAAATATGTTCCGGTGGCGGTGAAAATTGCGCCCGATCTTTCTGAAGAAGAGCTAATCCAGGTCGCTGACAGTTTAGTTCGCCACAATATTGATGGCGTTATTGCCACCAATACCACGCTCGACCGGGCATTGGTTCAGGGAATGAAGCACTGTGATGAAACCGGTGGTTTAAGTGGACGTCCCCTGCAATTAAAAAGTACGCAAATTATCCGACGTCTGTCACAAGAATTATCCGGGCGTTTACCGATTATTGGTGTCGGCGGAATCGACTCGGTGATTGCCGCACGCGAGAAGATGGAAGCGGGCGCTTCGCTGGTGCAAATTTATTCTGGTTTTATTTTTAAAGGCCCACCGCTGGTAAAAGAGATCGTCACCCACCTCTGATCTTTTTCCCCTCCTGCGTAACCAGGGCTTTATTTCCGGCCCTGGTTGTTTTATATTCCGTCACTGTTGCTAATTTAAACATTTCAGTCTTCAATTATTAAGTTAATAAGCGAGGCGGCACAACGGATGAAAAAACAACAGGATGTTTAGGGGGAAAGGGGGAAACAATGCGAATTAAACCTGACGATAATTGGCGCTGGTATTTTGATGATGAGCACGATCGTATGATGCTCGATTTAGCCAATGGTATGTTATTTCGCTCCCGATTCGCCCGTAAAATGCTGACGCCTGATGCCTTTTCCCCGTCTGGTTTTTGTGTTGATGACGCTGCGCTTTATTTCTCCTTCGATGAAAAATGCCGCGATTTAGAATTATCTAATGAGCAACGCGCCGAGCTGGTGCTCAATGCGCTGGTGGCAATCCGCTTTCTTAAACCGCAAATGCCGAAAAGCTGGCACTTTTTGAGCCACAACTCCCCGTGGACGCCCGCCACTGGCGACGGTGCCTGCGTCTGGTTAAGCGATACGCAAGAGTGCGTGAATTTGCTGGTGGTAGAGCCAGGAGAGAACGCGACGCTCTGCCTGCTGGCGCAGCCCGGCGTGGTGATTGCCGGGCGCACGATGCAGCTGGGCGATGCGATAAAAATTATGAACGATCGCCTGAAGCCGCAGCTTAATGCCGCGAGCCTCGCTTTCGAACAGGCGGTTTAAGACTCCAGCCGCAGCGACGTTTTCGGTACGCAGCTGCAACTGAGGATAGTGCCATCCTCACCCAGCGCTGACTGTTTCAGCGCGCTCACTTCCCCTTCGACTAAACGTATCCGGCAGCAGCCGCAGATGCCTGCGCGACATGAGTAGGGCACGCGGATCCCCTGGTTTTCCAGCTGCTCCAGCAGCACCTGCTGGTTATTACCGCGAAAGGTCTGACCCTGCCACTCAATATCCACCGTGCCTGCGGGTTGCGCCTCCGGTTCAAGTGATTCAACGACCGCACCCGCGCCATATACTTTCGCCGGGCCGGTAGCCAGCACCGCAACCTCATCGCCGGTGCGAATGACGCCGCTGTTGCGGGCAATTAAGTTCTGACCGAAATCGACGTCGCCATTATCCTGCGCCGTGCGGAACTTTTGCAGCGTGGCGAGCGGCTCGCCGGCAGGGTGTTTCTGGCCGCGCTCGGGGCTGACGGTGGTAAAGATGCAGCGGCTGCACGGTTTAACCACGTCAAACACCACGTCGCCAATGCGCACCACTTTCCAGCTATCCTCCTCCCACGCCTGCGCGCCGGTCACCACCAGGTTGGGTCGAAACTGCTCCATCTGCACGCTGGCAGGGCATCGTTGTTGCAGATCGCGCAGCGAGGCTTCATTAGTTAACAGATAGGGAAAGCCATCGGCAAAGGAGAGGGGAACCTCTTCGTGGCGCTTAACGCGGCGGGTCGGCTTTGTGCCCACCCAGCGCAGCTGCACCTCGCGGTCGAAAAATCCGCTCAGCCACTGGTTGATGGCCGCAGGGGCAATCAGCGCCGTAAAGTGGTTGCCCCACACCTCGGTAGGTGCGGCGTCGGGGGCAAAATCGGCAAAGCGGATCACCGCACTACTGCCGTCGGGCGCGGTCAGATGCAGGCCATCCGTTAAAGGCGAGGGCAGAAAACGCACCATCTGCGGAAACTGACGTGCGGTAATAAAGGTGCCATCAGGTTGCGTGACCATAAAAACCCGGTCAAACGCAAGGCCGCTGGCATCGGCGAGGGCATGCGTCAGGCCAATACCGCGCATGGATTTCACCGGATGGATATAAAGACGTGAAAGGGTAGGCACGTCTTCCTCCCTGTTAGACGAAAATAAGCCCTCAACTTTATGACATGAGGGCGAGATTAGCTATAATGCGCAACAATTTTCGTAGAGTGTAAGTGACATTATGATTTCTCTGTTTGCCAGTACGGCCCGTGGGCTGGAAGAGCTGTTAAAAACTGAACTTGAAAAACTCGGCGCCGTGGAGTGCCGCGTCGTTCAGGGTGGTGTCCATTTTGAAGGCGACACGCGGCTCCTGTACCAAAGCCTGATGTGGAGCCGCCTGGCCTCGCGCATTATGATGCCGCTGGGAGAGTGCAAGGTTTACAGCGACCTTGATCTCTATCTCGGCGTGCAGGCGATCAACTGGACAGAGATTTTCAACCCGGGCGCAACCTTTGCCGTGCACTTCAGCGGGCTGAACGATGAGATCCGCAACAGCCAGTACGGCGCGCTGAAAGTGAAAGATGCGATTGTCGACAGCTTTACGCGCAAGAACCTGCCGCGCCCGAATGTCGAGCGTGAAATGCCGGATCTGCGCATTAACGTTTGGCTCAACCAGGAAACGGCGCATATCTCGCTCGATCTGAGCGGCGAAGGTCTGCACCTGCGCGGCTACCGCGATCGTACCGGCATCGCGCCGATCAAAGAGAACCTGGCCGCAGCAATTGTGATGCGCTCTGGCTGGCAGCCGGGCACGCCGCTGCTCGATCCGATGTGCGGCTCCGGCACGCTGCTGATTGAAGCTGCCATGGCGGCAACCGATCGCGCGCCTGGCCTGCACCGTGGCCACTGGGGTTTTAGCGGCTGGGCGCAGCATGATGATGCCATCTGGGGCGAAGTGAAAGCCGATGCGCAAAACCGCGCGCGCCAGGGGCTGGCGACCTATGAATCCCGTTTTTATGGCTCTGACAGCGATGCCCGCGTCATTGAGAATGCCCGTAAAAACGCCCGTCGCGCCGGAATTGGCGAGCTGATTACCTTTGAAGCCAAAGATGTCGCGCAGCTCAGCAACCCATTGCCGCAAGGCCCGTACGGCACGGTTATCAGTAACCCGCCTTACGGCGAGCGCCTTGAGAGTGAACCGGCACTGATCGCCCTGCATAGCCTGCTGGGTCGTCTGCTGAAGACGCAGTTTGGCGGCTGGAACCTGTCGCTGTTTAGCGCCTCGGTCGATCTGCTCAACTGCCTGCAGCTGCGCGCCGACCGTCAGTTCAAAGCCAAAAACGGCCCGCTCGACTGCGTGCAGAAAAACTACCATCTGGCGGAAAACACCGGCGAAGCGAAAGCGCCAGCGATGGCTGAAGATTTCGCTAACCGCCTGCGTAAAAACGTTAAGAAGCTGGAGAAGTGGGCGCGTCAGGAGGGGATTGAGTGTTATCGCCTGTATGATGCCGATCTGCCGGACTACAACGTTGCTGTCGATCGCTATGCTGACTGGGTGGTGGTGCAGGAGTACGCCGCGCCGAAAACCATCGATGCGCAAAAAGCGCGTCAACGCCTGTTCGATATTATTGCCGCCACCATTCACGTGCTCGGTATTGCGCCTAACAAGCTGGTGCTGAAAACCCGTGAGCGCCAGAAGGGCAATAATCAATATCAGAAGATGAATGAGAAGGGCGACTTTATTGAGGTGAGCGAATATAACGCGCGCCTGTGGGTCAACCTGACCGATTATCTGGATACCGGCCTGTTCCTCGATCACCGTATTGCCCGCCGCATGCTGGGCCAGATGAGCAAAGGCAAAGATTTCCTTAACCTCTTCGCCTACACCGGCAGCGCCAGCGTCCATGCGGGCCTCGGCGGCGCACGCTCAACCACCACCGTGGATATGTCCCGCACCTATCTGGAGTGGGCAGAGCGTAACCTGCGCCTTAATGGCTTAAGCGGCCGCGCGCATCGCCTGATCCAGGCGGATTGCCTCGGCTGGCTGCAGGAGACCGATGAGCAGTTCGATCTCATCTTTATCGATCCGCCCACCTTCTCTAACTCCAAGCGCATGGAAGAGTCTTTTGATGTGCAACGCGACCATATGCGCCTGATGGAAGACCTGAAGCGTCTGATGCGCAAAGGGGGCACCATTATGTTCTCCAATAACAAACGCGGTTTCCGTATGGATCTCGACGGGCTGGCGAAGCTGGGGCTTAAAGCACAAGAAATTACCCAAAAAACGCAGTCGCAGGATTTTGCCCGCAACCGTCAAATCCACAACTGCTGGCTGATTACCGCAGCCTGAAAGGATAAATAGATGTCATTAATTAGTATGCACGGCGCGTGGCTCTCATTCAGCGACGCACCGCTTCTCGATAATGCGGAACTGCATATCGAAGAGAATGAGCGTGTTTGTCTGGTTGGCCGTAACGGCGCAGGCAAATCGACGCTGATGAAGATCCTCAACCGGGAAGTGAATCTCGATGATGGTCGCATTGTTTATGAGCAGGATTTAGTTGTTGCGCGTCTGCAGCAGGATCCGCCGCGCAATGTCAGCGGCAGCGTCTACGATTTCGTTGCCGAAGGTATCGAAGAGCAGGCAGAGTATCTCAAGCGTTATCACGAGGTCTCTCACCTGGTGATGACCGATCCGAGCGACAGAAACCTCGCGGAACTGGCACGTGTGCAGGAGATGCTGGATCACCACGGCCTGTGGCAGCTGGAGAACCGCATCAATGAAGTGCTGGCGCAGCTCGGCCTGACGGCCGATATGTCGCTCTCGGCGCTCTCCGGCGGCTGGCTGCGTAAAGCGGCGCTGGGGCGTGCGCTGGTCAGCGGGCCGCGCGTGCTGCTGCTTGATGAGCCAACCAACCACCTCGATATTGAAACCATCGACTGGCTGGAAGGGTTCCTGAAGTCTTTCGGCGGCACCATTATCTTTATTTCGCACGACCGTTCGTTTATCCGCAATATGGCGACGCGGATTGTCGATCTCGATCGCGGCAAGCTGGTCTCCTATCCGGGCAATTACGACCAGTATCTGCTGGAGAAAGAGGAAGCGCTGCGCGTAGAGGATCTGCAAAACGCCGAATTCGATCGCAAGCTGGCGCAGGAAGAGGTGTGGATCCGCCAGGGCATTAAGGCGCGTCGTACCCGTAACGAAGGGCGCGTGCGCGCACTGAAAGCGATGCGCCGCGAGCGCAGCGAACGCCGTGAGGTGATGGGCAGCGCAAAAATGCAGGTCGAGGAGGCATCCCGCTCTGGCAAGATCGTCTTCGAGCTGGAGCATGTTAACTACGGCGTCGACGGTAAAGCGCTGGTGCGTGACTTCTCAACTCAGGTGCAGCGCGGCGATAAAATTGCGCTGATTGGCCCGAACGGCTGCGGTAAAACAACTCTGCTGAAGCTGATGCTTGAACAGTTGAAAGCCGATAGCGGCCGCGTTCACATTGGTACCAAGCTTGAAGTGGCTTACTTCGACCAGCATCGTGCTGAGCTGGATCCCGACAGAACCGTAATGGACAACCTGGCGGAAGGTAAGCAAGAAGTGATGGTCAACGGCAAGCCGCGCCATATTCTCGGCTACCTGCAAGACTTCCTGTTCCATCCGAAGCGGGCAATGACGCCGGTACGCGCGCTGTCAGGCGGGGAGCGTAACCGCCTGTTGCTGGCGCGGTTGTTCCTGAAACCCAGCAACTTGCTGATTCTCGATGAACCGACCAACGACCTGGATGTGGAAACCCTCGAACTGCTGGAAGAGCTGATTGATAGCTACCAGGGCACGGTTCTGCTGGTAAGCCACGACCGTCAGTTTGTTGATAACACTGTGACCGAATGCTGGATCTTCGAAGGCGAAGGGCGCATCGGGCAGTATGTTGGTGGTTATCACGATGCGCGCGGTCAGCAGGCAGCTTCGCAGGCGTTTAAACACGCTGCGGTGCAGAAAAGTGCCGAGGCGCCTGCCGCCAAAGCAGAAACTGTTAAACGCAGCGCCAGCAAACTAAGCTATAACCTGCAGCGTGAGCTGGAACAGCTGCCGCAAAAGCTGGAACAGCTGGAAGCAGAGCTGGAAACCTTGCAGGCGCAGGTAGCGGATGCAAGTTTCTTCAGCCAGCCGCACGATCATACGCAAAAAGTCCTCGCTGATATGGCGTCAGCCGAGCAGGCACTGGAAGCGGCGTTTGAACGCTGGGAGTATCTGGAGGCGCTGAAAAACGGCGCATAGAGGAAAGCGGTATGTGTGAACACCACCATCATGGCACGCGCCACATTCTCTGCTCGCAATGTGACATGCTGGTGGCGTTACCGTCGCTGCAACATGGACACCGGGCGGCGTGCCCGCGCTGCGGCACAACCCTGACGACCGAATGGCAGGAGCCGCGGCAGCGTCCGACGGCGTACGCCCTCGTCGCCCTGTTTATGCTGCTGCTCTCTAATCTCTTCCCCTTCGTCAATATGCAGGTGGCGGGCATCGGCAGCGAAGTGACGCTGCTTGAGATCCCAAGCGTCATGTTCTCGGAAGATTACGCCAGCCTTGGCACGCTCTTCCTGCTTTTTGTCCAGCTGGTGCCTGCCTTCTGCCTTATCACTATCCTGCTGCTGGTAAACCGGGTGCGGATGGATTTTCGCCTTAAAATCGCGCTGGCGCGGGTGCTGTTTCAGCTGAAAAGCTGGGGCATGGCGGAGATTTTTCTTGCTGGCGTGCTGGTGAGCTTCGTTAAACTGATGGCCTATGGCGATATCGGCATCGGCAGCAGCTTCATTCCGTGGTGCCTCTTTTGCCTGCTGCAGCTGCGCGCGTTTCAGTGCGTCGATCGCCACTGGCTATGGGATGACATCGCGCCTGCGCCTGTACTTGAGCAACCTCTGCATGCGGGCATTACCGGGATCCGTCAGGGGCTGCGCTCTTGCCCCTGCTGCACGGCAATCGTTCCGATGGATAATCCGGTTTGTCCGCGGTGCCATACGCGCGGTTATGCCCGGCGACGCCATAGCATACAGTGGACGCTGGCGCTGCTCGTCACGGCGATCATGCTCTATCTGCCGGCCAATATTTTGCCGATCATGATTACGGATCTGCTGGGCGATCCGACGCCATCGACCATACTGGCGGGGGTGGTGCTGTTATGGAGCGAGGGCTCCTATCCCGTAGCGCTGGTGATTTTTATTGCCAGCATTATGGTGCCGACGCTGAAAATGATCGGCATTGCCTGGCTCTGTATTGATGCGAAAGGCTATGGCAGACGTGACAGTGAACGGATGCATTTTATTTATGAGGTGGTCGAGTTTGTTGGCCGCTGGTCAATGATCGATGTCTTTGTTATTGCGGTGCTATCTGCGTTAGTTCGCATTGGCGGGCTGATGAATATCTATCCTGCAATGGGTGCGCTAATGTTTGCGCTGGTCGTTATTATCACGATGTTTGCGGCGATGACTTTCGACCCGCGTCTCAGTTGGGATCGGGAGCCACAAACGCACCATGAGGAGTTGTCAGAGCATGGAGAATAAACAGGGCGAAGCCCAGGTGCAAAAAGTAAGGAACTGGTCACCGGTCTGGATTTTCCCGATCGTGACCGCGCTGATTGGCGCCTGGATCCTCTTTTATCACTACAGCCATCAGGGGCCGGAAGTGACGCTGATCACCACTAATGCTGAGGGCATTGTCGGCGGGAAAACGACGATTAAGAGCCGCAGCGTGGATGTCGGCGTCGTAGAGAGTACAACGCTGACCGATGATTTAACCCACGTGGAGATTAAAGCGCGGCTCAACTCCGGTATGGAAAAACTGCTGCATAACGACTCGGTATTCTGGGTGGTAAAACCGCAGGTCGGTCGGGAAGGAGTTAGCGGCCTCGGAACGCTGCTCTCGGGTGCTTATATTGAACTTCAGCCGGGTGCCAAAGGCAGCGTGCCCGATCAATATACCCTGCTGGATGCCCCTCCGCTGGCACCGCCGGATGCCAAAGGTATCCGCGTGATCCTCGACAGCAGCAAGGCGGGTCAACTCTCACCTGGCGATCCGGTGCTGTTCCGTGGCTATCGTGTGGGCTCGGTTGAAACCAGTAACTTTGATACGCAAAAACGGACCATGACCTATCAGCTCTTCATCAATGCGCCGAACGATCGGCTGGTGACCAGCAATGTCCGTTTCTGGAAAGATAGCGGTATCGCTGTCGATCTCACTTCTGCCGGGATGCGTGTCGAGATGGGATCGCTGGCGACGCTGTTTGGCGGTGGCGTCAGTTTTGATATCCCGGATGGGCTGGACTTAGGACAGCCGGTGGCGGAGAAGAGCGCCTTCAAACTCTATGACGATCAGCGCAGTATTCAGGATTCGCTCTATACCGACCATGTCGACTACCTGATGTTCTTTAAGGATTCGATTCGCGGCCTGCAGCCGGGTGCGCCGGTGGAGTTCCGCGGTATTCGCCTTGGAACCGTGAGCAAGGTGCCGTTCTTTAACCCGGGCATGCGCCAGGCGCTGAACGATGATTACCGCATTCCGGTGCTGATCCGCATTGAGCCTGAGCGGCTGGCGAATCAGCTGGGACAGGATGCCGATATGACCGCACATATGAAAGAGCTACTTAATCGTGGCCTGCGCGCATCGCTGAAGACCGGGAATATCGTCACCGGCGCGCTGTATGTCGATCTCGATTTCTACAACAATGCGCCGCCGATGAAAGAGTTCACTGAGTTTGAGGGCTACCCAATCATCCCAACGATGAGCGGCGGCCTGGCGCAAATCCAGCAGCGACTGATGGATACGCTGGATAAGATTAACAACCTGCCGCTCAATCCAATGATTCAGCAGGCGACAAATACGCTGTCAGAGAGCCAGCAAACCCTTAAACGTCTGCAAACGACGCTGGATAACCTGAATAAATTGACTGCCAGCCAGTCAATGCAGCAGCTTCCGGCAGATATGCAGTCTACGCTGCGCGAGCTTAATCGCAGTATGCAAGGGTTCCAGCCGGGGTCGGCCGCCTACAACAAGATGGTGGCGGATATGCAGCGTCTGGATCAGGTGTTACGGGAACTGCAGCCGGTGCTGAAGACGCTGAACGATAAGAGCAATGCGCTGGTATTCGAAGCGAAAGGGAAAGACGATCCGCAGCCGAAGAGGGCGAAACAATGAGAAAGAGCGCACTGGCGATGCTTGTCCTGTTATTAACCGCCTGCAGCAGCGGCGGTGATAACAAAAGTTACTACCAGCTACCTTCGCCGTCGGTAACCACGACGCAGTCGATGACCGGGCAAACCCAGGGCAACCGCCAGCTCTGGGTTGAGCAGGTCTCTGTGCCAGACTATCTGGCGGGGAATGGCGTAGTATATCAAACCAGCGATGTGCAATACGTTATTGCCAATAACAACCTCTGGGCCAGCCCGCTCGATCAGCAGTTGCGTAATACGCTGGTGGCGAACCTGGGCAATGCCTTACCCGGCTGGGTTGTGGCATCGCAGCCGCTGGGTAGCGAGCAGGACACGCTGAATGTGACGGTAACCGGTTTTCATGGTCGCTATGACGGGCGCGTTATTGTCAGCGGCGAATGGCTGCTTAAGCATCAGGGCAGCTTAATTAAGCGGCCTTTCCATATCGAGCTGAAGCAGCAAGAAGATGGTTACGATGCGATGGTCAAAACCCTGGCGCAGGGCTGGCAGCAGGAAGCCGCCAGTATCGCTGCGGAGTTAAACCGTCTGCCATAAGTAGATTTAATGATCAAACGAGCCGCAACGGGTCTGTGCCTGCGGCGGCTTTTTTTATTTTTGAGCTCAGAAACTTAGTCCGATAAACGCGCATTTATTGTACAAATGAAGTTTTGTCCAGGTCACATTTATGACACTGGCGTGAATTTTGCGCATTGACGACGCGGTCTATTCAAGGTATTTGTGACCTGTGGTTGCACATTAAGTGACCACTGTTTTCTTTTCCACCAGATAAAAGAATGAGGGAAACGAGGCATGAAGAGACAAAAACGCGATCGCCTGGAACGGGCACATCAACGTGGTTATCAGGCTGGTATTACGGGGCGCTCGAAAGAGATGTGTCCGTACCAAACCCTGAATCAAAGGTCCGAGTGGCTTGGAGGCTGGCGACAGGCCATGGAGGACAGGGCAGTGACTGCCTGATTCTGTCTCTTTAGAAAAAGAAACCTCCGCATTGCGGAGGTTTCGCGTTTTGGCAGGGCTACGCTGCTATCAGAAAGCAGAGGTGTCCTGGAACAGACCGACCTTCAGATCGGATGCTGTGTAGATAAGACGATCGTCAACCAGCACTTCACCATCAGCCAGACCCATGATCAAACGACGGTTAACGATGCGTTTGAAATGAATGCGGTAGGTGACTTTTTTCGCTGTCGGCAGAACCTGACCGGTAAATTTCACTTCACCTACGCCAAGCGCACGGCCTTTGCCTTCGCCGCCCAGCCAGCCGAGGTAGAAACCAACCAGCTGCCACATGGCATCAAGACCGAGGCAGCCCGGCATAACCGGATCTCCGATGAAGTGGCAACCGAAGAACCACAGGTCCGGATTGATATCCAGTTCAGCTTCAACGTAGCCTTTATCGAAGTTACCGCCGGTCTCGGACATTTTGACCACACGGTCCATCATCAGCATATTCGGAGCCGGTAATTGCGGGCCTTTTTCGCCAAACAGTTCGCCGCGACCAGAGGCAAGAAGATCTTCTTTTGTATAGGATTCGCGTTTATCTACCATGTTCTTAATAAGCCTTATTTGTAATTTCGCACGCAGGATAGCTAACACGTGTACGCTGAACAAGTCCGATCAGTTAACAGTGAACTAGTTTAGCCAACGTAACGGCCAGGGAAAGCGATGGCGAGCCTCTTGTTGGGTTGCCTGCGCGATACGTTCGAGAATGATTTGCTTGAGGTTGGTTTGCCCTTCAGCGTCCCATGCCAGACCCATCAATAAGGGTAGCGCATCTGTCACATCATCCACTGCCCAGATGGAAAATTGCTTCGCCTCAATGGCATCCAGCAACTCCTGGCGTAAACACAAATGCCGAACATTCGCCGCAGGAATGATGACCCCTTGCTCGCCGGTCAGTTCACGTTGCTGGCAGATGGCGAAAAAGCCTTCAATTTTTTCGTTTAAACCACCGACCGGCTGGCAACGACCAAACTGATCGACTGAGCCGGTAATAGCAAGACGTTGATTAACCGGCACCTCTGCCAGCGCACTGATCAGCGCGCAAAGCTCAGCCATTGAAGCGCTATCGCCATCCACTTCACTGTAAGACTGTTCAAAGGTGAGTGAGGCAGAGAAAGGAATTTGTTGTTCAAGATCCAGCTCGGACATCAGAAATGCCTGCATGATCATCATGCCTTTTGCATGGATGTTGCCACCGAGTTCCGCTTTGCGCTCGATGTCATTGAATTCCCCGTCACCGATATGCACAACACAGCTGATGCGCGAGGGTTCGCCAAACGCTCGCGGGTGACCCGGGAATTCAATCACGGAAAGGGCATTAACCTGGCCGATACGTTCACCTTCGGTTTCGATGAGGATCTGCTCAAGCAGGATCTCATCCTGCATCCGCTCCGCAAGGAACCCTTCTCGCCACTCACGCTGAGCAAGCATGGAGGTCAGGGCATCGTTATCAAAAGTGTTGTCGGCCGTTAATGCCGCAACTTCGCGCAGTTGGCGCGAGAGCCACAAAGGGCAGAGCGGTAATGTTTCTTGATCGCCGGTATAACGCACGGCTTCACGAATTAGCGTGGCCCAGGCATCTGCCGCCGGCGTCGGTAATTGTGCGGCGCTGGCCGTTTGTTCTACCCACTGACGCCATACGCGCAGTGTGTCGGTATCTGTAACCTGCAGGGTCTCTTCGTATTCGCTATAAATCGCCTGTGCAGCGAGTTCCGGCTCCATCTCCTGGAAATCTGCCAGCGACTCACGCTCGCCGACCAGAACAACTTTCAGATCCAGCGGCATAGATGGTACCGACACCGGAAGCGGGCGCGACTCGTCAAACGATACCCAGTCGAAACGGCGCTGCGTCACCATGGTTTTCAGACGCATCCAGAGTAATGGCTGGGCTAAAAGAGCTCGCAACGAAATCAGTAATACGCCGCCGTTTGCCTGATGAACCAGGCCTGGCTGAAGGGTAATCTCTTGATTAAACTGACGCAGGCAACCGAAAAGCTGCTCGGCTTCAACCCAGTCGGCAACCACAACAGGTTGCTTACCGACGAAATTACTCGCGGGATTAGTAGTGGGTTCGAAACGCACAGTTGAGCCATTAATATCGTACTGCCCGCCTAAAGGGGTGTGCGTGGCAGGCAGTAGCGAGGTGAGCGTTTCACCAATAAGCGTGAGATATTCGGCTTCTTCTGGCGCTTTTGTCAGTAAAAAGCGCGATGTTGCGCGCGGGTAGAGCAACTGCTCAAGCGCATATTGCAATCGGGGCTGAGTATCGGCCAGTGAGAAGTCCGTTTCGCTCGCTAATGCGGACGATTCAAACACGTCCTGATAACTATCTGTATCAGGAACCAGGTCGTTCCATTCAAGTTTTGTAGTGGTCAAAGTCGTTTTTTTAGTTAGCTGTAAAAGGCGGGATTATACCGTAAACGCTGGCGCATCACACAATGATTACAACTTTCAGCCAGCCTGACCCGGCAGATCGACTCTTCCTGGTGATTTCTTCTGAGCAGAGTCTTAAAAAACTGATATTCTGGACTCAGTTACGCGGTTACGTTGAGAGAGAAATGAAATATCAACAACTGGAAAATCTCGAAAGCGGCTGGAAATGGAAGTATCTGGTTAAAAAGCACCGTGAAGGGGAGTTAATCACCCGCTATGTGGAAGCGAGTGCGGCTAAAGAGGCCGTCGATAATTTATTGACCCTCGAAAATGAGCCCGTGCGCGTTAACGCCTGGATAGAGCAGCATATTAATCCGGCGTTAATCAACCGGATGAAGCAGACTATTCGTGCGCGCCGTAAGCGGCATTTCAATGCCGAGCATCAGCATACGCGTAAAAAATCAATCGACCTGGAGTTTGTTGTCTGGCAACGACTGGCGGGGCTGGCACAGCGCCGCGGGAAGACGCTTTCCGAAACGATTGTCCAGTTGATTGAGGATGCAGAGCATAAAGAGAAGTATGCGTCGAAAATGTCGACCATAAAGCACGACCTGCAGGCGCTGCTCGGAAAAGAGTAGTCATCGGGCTGCCTGACTCTTCCCATATCCAGACGCTACATAATAAAAAACCCCGCGCAATGGCGGGGTTTTTTCTGACGGAGAACTTAAGCCTGCGGCTGAGTTACAACGTCTTTGATACCTTTAACTTCGATCTCAACGCGACGATCCGGACCCAGGCAATCGATCAGAGCAGCGCGTGCTTTCACGTTGTCACAGGTGTTGCCGGTAACCGGGTTGGATTCACCCATGCCACGTGCGGAGATTTTGTTAGCCGGGATACCTTTAGAAACCAGGTAATCAACAACGGACTGAGCACGTTTCTCAGACAGACCCTGGTTGTAAGAGTCAGAACCGATGCGGTCGGTGAAGCCCAGAACCACTACGGAACCGTCTTTCGGATCCAGGTTGCTCAGCTGGCTGTACAGCTGATCCAGTGCCTGCTGACCTTCCGGTTTCAGGGTTGCTTTGTTGAAAGTGAACAGAACGTCAGACTTCAGAGTGAAGTGCTTGGTCTGTACTTCCGGAGCCGGAGCCGGAGTCGGAGCAACTACCGGTGCGGAATCTTCCTGCTGACCGAAACGGTAAGAAACACCCAGGCTCAGCAGACCGTTGTCCGGACGACCACCAACGGTGTTCGCGTCACCAATGTTGTTGGTCCATTGGTATTCCAGACGGGTAGCGATATCACGGGTAACTGCCCACTCAACACCACCAGCGAAGACCGGAGAAACGCCGGTATCGTGATCTTTGAAGCCCTGGTTGTTTTTAGCGTCTGCACGCCAAACCATACCACCCAGACGGGTGTACAGATCAACGTCATCAGCAATAGGGTAACCCAGTTTAGCGGTCAGCTGAACGCCCTGAGCTTTGAATGCGCCGTTTACATCGCTGCCTTTGTACGGCATGCGACCCAGCCAGTCATAGCCCATTTCAAAGCCAACGTACGGGTTAACCTGATAACCACCGAACGCACCAGCGCCTAACTGGCTCTCGTGAGTCGGGCCATTGTTAGGGATCTGGTTGTTACCAACATCGTGGAACTGAGACCAGCCCAGTTTAGCACCGGTGTACCAGGTGTTATCTTTCGGAGCGGCCTGCGCTACGGTAGCGAAGCCAGCCAGTGCCACTGCAATCGCGATAGCTGTCTTTTTCATTTTTTGCGCCTCGTTATCATCCAAAAATCGCCATGGAAATCTCGTCGAGAAGTCACGGTTAAATCCTTCACCGGGGGCATTGCTCACTGACAACTCTGCAGATATCTTTACCGATATCTTTGGCTTATGCCGAGCACCCCTGGCGATGTAAAGTCTACAACGTAGTTGGAAACTTACAAGTGTGAAGTCCGTCAGGCATATGAAAAAAAAGGCTTTGTGTACACAAAATTTAACATTTGTGCTCAGATATCGTTCATCATTGATATATGGCAAACCACGCCGCACAAGCTTTGCGGCTCTATTTAGCTAATAAATAGGGGATACTGGAAGCGGCGAAAAATAATCCCAGGAAAACTCCTAAATTTACTCAATGATACAAATTTGAGTGAATTTTTATCCCGGAAAGCTGTCTCGCAGCGAGGGGATTGCGACGAATTGGACGCATAACAAAGCCAATCGCATTGCCTTCTTCGGCTGCCGATGCCAGGCGGCGATGTTCATCTTCCGTCAACTCCTCAGTATGCCAGCCAATGACAACGCTGAAATTACCGGTACGTAACGCCCGGATCATAGAGTCCAGCGTAACCCCGGGAGAGAGTTGGTTAATCTGCATCACTTTAGTCAGCGGCAAGCCAGCAGACTGAACCCATTCACGGCTTAATTTCTGTTGCGGTGTTAACCACAGCTGCCAGCGTGACTGTTGACCAAGCTGCTGTAGCAATGGCAGCAATAATAACTGAGTCATCATGGGCTGGTCTTCATGGTAAACCACTTCGCTAATCAGCCCGGTAGCGAGAGTATTCGAATCGCTCTGGTTCAATGTGTTAATCGCGGAAGCGGATGTTTTAGAACGATTTGCATAGCCTGAAGTGTGCATAAGCAATCCAGCCCTCTGAGTTACTGTATAAACATACAGTACCTGTTGAGTGTTTAAAGATCAACCTCAATTTCTGAAAGCATCTCGCATTTTTGTTTTGTGGATGCGGCTCAATACAAAATTTGCTTGCCGTCGCGCGCGCAGTTGCCTATGTTCCTGATTACTGGATCCGCTTACGGAAAAACGCATTACCAGGTGATTTATAAAGGAAAAATCATGGAAGACCTATCTTATCAACGGATATATCAATCGCGCGAATATCTCACTTCACTCGGACAAATTAGCCATCGCGCCCACTTTGGTGGTTATAGCCTTGCAGTGGATAACATCGTTTTTGCGATGATAGCCGAGGGGAAACTCTACTTACGCGCCTGTGATGAAAGCGCGCAGTATGACGTCGTCCGGCGTGCACCGCTTTTAAGTCTCAACAAGCGGGGGCGTCAGATATCGTTAAATTATTTCTATGTCAGCGACAATGTATGGGGTGACCGCGGCTTACTGCTGAAGCTTTCTACACTTGCGCTTGATGCAGCACGGCGGGAGAAAACACAGCGCGAAAAACTTTTTCGGCTGCGCGATCTACCCAATCTTTCCAGTCAACTCGAGTTTCAATTGCAGCAGGCCGGCATCAAAGATGCGCAAATCCTGCGGCTACTTGGTGCGAAAGTTTGCTGGCTCAGACTTCGGAAAATGAATAAACAACTCAGTGTAAAAGTGTTATTTGCACTGGAAGGGGCCATCGTCGGCATTCATGAAGCAGCGCTTCCGGCAAGTCGTCGCCAGGCGCTGCTTGAGTGGTCTAATGATGTGATCAATAAAGGAGCTAACCCTCTCTAGACTATTTGGCTTTTTAAACGAGAAACTTCCGGCAATAACGCTATCAACAGGCCAACCTGTTGTAATACAAGCGGCTCTTTGCTGTCGGGGCGCGGATCCAGTTGCTTGATGCGCTGCGATAAATCAGCAAGCGCATCCTGCACCCGCCCCTGATCGACAGGCGAATGGTGGAGGGCATCATCCACGTAACACACCGCGTCATCCAGTAGACGCAACACTTCAGGTTGGGTTAATTGCTCGCGATGCGCACCCAGCGCAGAAATGTAGCTTATAAAAGTCTGATTAAGGCACAGCAATCTGAACGCCACTTCACGGAGCTCAGGTGAAGTACCCGGTTCCGAAGACATATTCGATACTACCGAAGCCAGCTCGGCATCGCGGTTGTAAGCGTTACGCCTGGCGATGCGATAGGCAAGGCGATTATCACGTCCTTGATGATACTGCTCGAGGATCGCGTCAAGATAACGGCAGTTGGCGTTAAATGCTTTCTCCGTGACGCTCGACAGGTTCCTGAAGCGCCAGTCCGGCCAGATAAAGCTTACTGCCGCCCAGGCGATAGCGCAGCCAATCAACGTATCGATAATGCGTGGAATAGCGACTTCAAACCCTTCCCCGAGCAGGTTGAAACAGAGCAAAACCAGCAGCGTGATGAACATTGTGGCATGAGCGTATTGCACCGTGCGGAATGAGAAAAAGAGCACGCCAGTAATAACAATCAGCAGCAACTGTCCCTCTTGGGAAGGAACAAAATAGAGTACCGGCAAACCGATAGCGACACCTACCAGCGTGCCGATGACGCGCAAGCTCAGACGATGGCGCGTGGCATTATAGTTCGGCTGGCAAACGAACAGGCTGGTTAACAGGATCCAGTAGCCATGTTGTAAACCGGTGAGATGGATAAAAGCGTAGCCGATACAGAGCACCACCGACATACGCACCGCATGGCGAAACAGGGCAGATTCGGGCGTCAGATTTTGGCGCAGGCGTAACCAGACGTCGTGAAAGCCGTTCAGGCTGTCGTCGGCGAGCTGATTTTCCGTCTCGCCATGAGCCTGAGGATGAGGCTGTCCTGATTCAATTGCTGCCAGTTGCGCGTCGATCGCGCGCAGATTGTCGAGTAAAAAACCGAGCGCTTTAACATGTTCGGGAGTCGTTTCCCCGCTGTTTTTTATCCGCGCCAGCGCGGCGTCAAGGTGAAGGAATACCCGTTCAAACCGGCTGTCATGCTGATAGGGCTCACGCAGCAAAATCGCGCGGGAGAGCTGCGCGCAGGCCTGAGATTGCATCGAAAGAAGACGTTGAAAGCGGAACATCACGTCGCTATAGCGAAAATGCTCGCGCAGGGTTTGATACTGAATGTGCGATGAGCTCGCGCGTTCATGGATATCTTGTGCTGCAAAGTAGTAATGCAGCGCCTGACGCGTACTTCGCTGCCCACGATCGCCCCGTAAACGGGTGAGCATTGTGCCCTTTGTCTGATTAAGCGTGGTAACCAGTTGGCCATTAGATAAGGCGAGTTCATATAAAGGTGCCTGGCTGGCTTCCTCAATATCAGGATCGAAAAGGCGTGATTTCAGTTCCAGGTAGTGCGCTAGCTGCTCATAGCAGCGCGCCAGGTTGTCCTGCAGCGCGCGAATGGGGAAAACAAGATGCCCGACCAGCGTCAGGAGGTTGAACCACACGGCGCCAGCCAGCAACAGCAGAGGTTGCTGGTACCAGTGCTCGAAAAGCGACACGCCCAGCATGGTGTAAACGGCAATCAGCAGCGCACCAAAGGCAATAGTGGCATATCGTTGACCTAACCCTCCCAGCAAAATAAAGCCGATAGTGGAGCTGACCAGGCCAAGTGCGAAGAGCCATGGCCAGGGGAATAGTAACTCCACCGATGCCGAGGCGATAAAAAAGGAGACCAGCGTAATGACCAGGTTTTTTAACCGCCCGGTAAGACGGTCATCGAGGTCGGCCAGCGCCGCAGCAACCACGCCGAGGGTTAATGGAATGGTCAGTTTAACTTCGCCAAGGTGCCACGGTAACGCGGCGGTGCCGCAAAGGGCGATAAAGATCCTGACGTTATATAGCCAGGCGCTGTTCCAGGTGTAACGACGAAGCAAGGGGCTCAACATAGGGCAGGGGATCCGATTACTGAAAACGACGACGCGCGTTGGCTTCACGTGCAGCCCGTGCCGTTTCAACGGAAACAACACGACGCCCCACCGGCCACAATGCGATAGCGGCGATTTTAAAATTCGCCACGCCAACCGGGATACCAATAATTGTCAGGCATTGAGCCACGCCGGCAATAATATGCATCACGCAAAGCCACCAGCCGAACAGGATAAACCAGACAACATTCAGTAAGGTTCCCCCTGCGTTTAGCAGACCATTTCTGCCGTCTGGAGAGAGTTCATCGACGTGGACCGCCTCATTTCCCCACGGAATAAGGGATAACTTAGTGATCTCCCAGCATGAGCGCGTGAGCGGAAGGGTCACGATTAACAACACGCTAACAATGGTTGCCACCAGCCAGCCCAGTGTTGTGGCAAAACCACCGAGGACAAAATTCAGGATATTCAAAATGGTACGCATAAAACCTCAGTTGAGTTCCGGGTATTGATCGTTCCGGCAATTGTAACGATTTTTTGGACTGGAGCACCAATTCTCTGACAGGTAAACTGGCAATAATTGTCACAAGCTGAGATCACCAAGAGATGGAACTGAAAGCGACTTCCCTGGGAAAACGCCTGGCACAGCACCCGTACGATCGCGCGACCATCCTGCATGCAGGTATAAAAGTAGCGGGCGACCGCCATGAATACCTCATTCCCTTTAATCAATTATTAGCGATTGAGTGTAAGCGGGGCATGGTTTGGGGAGAGATGGAGTTTCAGTTGGCTGATAACAAAGTGGTGCGCTTGCATGGCACTGAGTGGAGTGACACGCAGCGTTTTTACCACCTTCTGAATGAGCGCTGGTGCAGCTGGAGCGCGGAGATGAGCGAGGTGGCAGCTGAACTCCTGTCGGGCCAGTTGACACTTATCTCTGAACGTATTGATCCATCCAGATGGTTGACGCGTAACCAGTTGACCGGCGTACAGCGCCAGTTGCAGGAAGCTTTCGCTGCGCTTCCGATACCCACCAGTCGTCTGTCGGAGTTTGATAATTGTCGCACGCTCTGGCAACAGTGCCAGGCATGGCTACAGGATGTTGAAGGGCGTCGGGCAGAACATAATCAAGCCTTTACCGAAACGATGCTGAAGCAGTATGCGACCTTTTTTGAACAGGTTGAAAGCTCGCCTCTAAATCCGGCGCAAGCGAGGGCAGTGGTCAATGGTGAGCACTCTCTTCTGGTATTGGCTGGCGCTGGCAGCGGTAAAACTTCCGTGCTGGTGGCGCGTGCCGGTTGGCTACTGGCACGCGGTGAGGCCTCTGCCGATCAAATTCTTCTGCTCGCCTTTGGCCGTAAAGCAGCGCAGGAGATGGATGAGCATATTCGCGAGCGGCTGCATACCGATGAGATCACTGCGCGGACTTTTCATGCACTGGCTCTGTACATCATTCAGCAAGGCAGCAAGAAAGTGCCTGCATTGAGCGAGCTGGAAAACAATACTGCCGCACGACTGACGCTGTTAACCCAAACCTGGGTGCAGCAGTGCAGCGAGAAAAAAGCGCAGGCAAAAGGGTGGCGTCAGTGGCTGGAAGAGGAGCTGAACTGGCAGATTCCTGAAGGGAATTATTGGGATGATGAGGCGTTGCAGCGGCGCGTTGCACCACGTTTGGATCGCTGGATAAGTTTGATGCGCATGCATGGCGGTGCTCAGGCGGAAATGATTGCCAGCGCACCGGATGAGATACGCGATCTCTTTGCCAAACGCATCAAATTGATGGCGCCATTGCTGAAAGCATGGAAGAGCGCGCTTAAGGAAGAGAACGCCGTCGACTTTTCGGGGCTTATTCATCAGGCCATCAATGTGCTGGAAAAAGGGCGCTTTATCAGCCCGTGGAAGCATATTCTGGTGGATGAGTTCCAGGACATTTCACCCCAGCGCGCTGCGCTACTGGCGGCGTTACGCAAACAAAATACGCAAACAACACTTTTTGCAGTCGGCGATGACTGGCAGGCGATATACCGCTTCAGCGGCGCGCAACTTTCCCTTACCACTGCGTTTCACCACTATTTTGGTGAAGGCGATCTCTGCGCCCTTGATACAACCTATCGCTTTAATTCCCGCATCGGTGAAGTGGCGAACCGCTTTATTCAGCAAAACCCCTCGCAGCTTGCCAAGCCGCTTAACAGCTTGCTGGCAGGTGATAAAAAATCCGTAACGCTGCTGGCAGAAGATCAACTCGATGCGCTGCTCGATAAGCTAAGCGGTTTCGCGAAGCCGGAGGAGCGCATCCTGGTATTGGCCCGTTATCATCACGCCAGGCCAAAAAGCCTGGACAAAGCGGCAACGCGATGGCCGAAACTGCAGCTGGATTTTATGACGGTTCATGCCAGTAAAGGGCAGCAGGCCGATTATGTCATTATTGTTGGCCTAAAAGAGGGGCAAGATGGGTTTCCTGCGCCAGCGCGGGAATCGATTATGGAACAGGCGCTTTTGCCTGCGGAAGAGGAGTTTCCTGACGCAGAGGAGCGTCGTCTGCTCTATGTTGCACTGACGCGAGCACGTCATCGCGTTTGGTTGCTGTTCAACAAAGAGGAACCTTCACGCTTTGTTGAAATACTCAAATCGCTGGATGTGCCCGTTGCCAGAAAGCCCTGAACTCAGGCGGCGGGTGCCGCCTGACGTTACTTCAACCGTTCAGCCAGATAGCGCTGATAATCTGGAATCAAAATATCAACGCTGTGATTAAATTGCGGGGATTCGATAATAAAATCGGCGGTTGAAAGGTTGGTTGCCACAGGAATATTCCATACCGTCGCCAGGCGAAGCAGGGCTTTTACATCAGGATCGTGAGGGACGGCATTAAGCGGATCCCAGAAGAAAATGAGTACGTCGATTTTACCTTCCGAGATGAGCGCGCCGACCTGCTGATCGCCACCCATCGGGCCGCTCAGCATTGCATTCACTTCCAGCCCAGTTGCGCGTTGAATCAAATTACCGGTAGTGCCGGTTGCATAGAGTTGATGTGCTGCCAGCACGGGCTGGTGCCGCTCAACCCATTTCATTAACAACTGCTTGCAGTGATCGTGCGCGACAAGGGCGATATTCTTGCGTACGGGTAGCGTGCGAGTGGTTGATTCCATGATCTATTTCCGTCAGTGATGTTTGCTACAGATTACTGGAAGCACTTGATGCTGCAAGAGAAGCGAATAAAAAAAACAGAAAATGGTTGAGTTACCCCGATTGATTTACACTTTGTGAAATCAAGCGGAGGAAATGATGAAAGAGAACGATATTGCCGAGATTTTACGCGCTACGCATACCATCGCTCTGGTTGGAGCAAGCGACAAACCCGATCGTCCCAGTTACCGCGTCATGAAGTACCTGTTAGATCAGGGCTATCATGTGATCCCAGTCTCACCAAAAGTGGCCGGAACGACGCTGTTGGGTCAGCAGGGGTATGCGACGCTGGCAGATGTGCCAGAGAAAATTGATATGGTGGATGTGTTCCGTAACTCCGAGGCCGCATGGGACGTCGCGCAAGAGGCGATTGCCGTAGGGGCGAAAACGTTATGGATGCAACTGGGCGTGATTAACGAACAGGCTGCTGTGCTGGCGCAGGAAGCGGGGTTGAACGTAGTGATGGATCGCTGCCCGGCGATTGAAATTCCGCGCCTGGGTTTGGCGAAATAAAAAAATACCCCGCTGGTTGCGGGGTACGATCAGTTTCGCAATCTTGGAGCCTGCAGCTGGCGCCGAATGGTCCGCGCCAGTTCATCCATTGAGGGCTGTTCGGGGTGCTCATCCGTTATTTCGCTGGTGAGCTGCGCTTCGGCCAGATAAGTGTGAACGGGTTGACCGTCGTCATCCTCCATCACTACATGGTACCAGGGCAGTATGCGTAACTCGTCATTGACTGCCAGCTCGTCTGCTGACGGCTCATCAAGCGAGTACTCTGGGTCGATATCGACCACTACGCCAAGATACCCCAGCAGTGAGTGGCGAACCTGCTGACCGATACCGAATTTGCTGGCTATCATTGTCACCTCCCGGGAACCTTTGATAACCCCAAATATGGGGACGCGGCTCCAGATTTCAACTTACATGACGCGACAGGCAAACCCTTTCAGATAAAGCCCTTCCGGGTAGGTTGCGATCACCGGGTGATCGGCGGCCTGACGGAACTGGTCTATAAATTGTATATCACGCCCGGCATCTAAGGCGGCATCAGCGATGATTTTCTGAAATAAATCGGTGGTCATCAAACCTGAGCAGGAGAAGGTCAGCAGCACGCCGCCGGGATTGAGCAACTGAATAGCCAGCATGTTGATATCTTTGTAGCCGCGGCAGGCACCCATTAGCTGGCTTTTGTTTTCAACGAATTTCGGCGGATCCATCACAATCACATCGAAGGTTTCGCCCTGATCGCGATATTTACGCAGCAGTTTGAACACATCATCGCGTACAAACTCCGCTTTGCTCAGATCAAGCTTATTCAGGGTAACGTTCTGCTTCGCAACGTCCAGCGCTTCCTGTGAGGTATCAACGCTAACGACCTCGCGACAGCCGCCCATCAGTGCGGAGACGGCAAAGCCGCCAGTGTAAGAGAAGCAGTTAAGTACGCGTTTGTCAGCCACGTAGCGACGTGTCGCCAGGCGGCTGTCGCGTTGGTCGAGGTAATAACCTGTCTTATGGCCGCCCTGAATATCAACAAACAGCTTCATGCCGTTCTCTTCGATAGGTAACAGCGGCGGAGGCAGCTCGCCTGACACCGTACCTTGTGTTAACTCCAGTCCCTCTTTTTTTCGCACCGCGACATCACTGCGATCGTAAATAGCGCATTCCGGATAGAGCGTTTGTAGTGCAGAAAGGAGTGCCGGACGCTGATATTCCGCTCCGGCGCTCAGAAGTTGCAGCACCAAAAAATTGCCGAAACGGTCAATCGTTACACCGGGTAAGCCGTCAGATTCGCCCGCAATCAGACGATAGCTGTCCAGACCATCACGCCCGGCGAGCCAGTTACGCCACTGCTGCGCTTGCTGTAAACGGCGGGTGAAGAAGTCGATATCAACGCTTTCGTCTTTATCAAAGGTCCAGACGCGCGCGCGGATTTGTGAAGCGGGAGAGAGCGCTCCGCGGGCCAGCCATTTACCCTGATGATCGACGATATCCACGGTTTCTCCGAGGCTGGCTTTGCCTTCCATTCGCGCTACGGCGCCGGAAAACACCCAGGGATGACGACGCAATAATGACTTCTCGCGTCCTTTGGCTAACACTAAACGTACACTCATATTTGGCTATTCTGTCGGCTGAAGAAAATGGGCGCTATTGTCACGGGTTCGCCGGGTAAATGCAACGCGCCCGCATTGATGGAGATAAGATATGGCTCAAGTTTGCACAATCGCCTGGGTACACGGCAGCGTACAAGGTGTTGGATTTCGCTACACCACACAACACGAAGCGCAGCGTCTGGGATTAGTCGGATATGCGCGAAATCTGGATGATGGCAGTGTTGAGGTGGTTGCCTGCGGTGAGGCGGAGAATGTCAACAAACTGATTGAGTGGTTAAAAGCGGGTGGGCCGCGTAGCGCGCGGGTCGATAAGGTTTTGACCGAGCCTCATCAACCCGACAAAGCGTGGAGCGATTTTGGGATCCGCTACTAGATGCACTTAACCGGTTTAGGCAGGCCTGCAATTTTCGTGGCCTGTTTAGCCGGGCCTTTTGGAAAGAGGCGATAGAGATAGCGGCTGTTGCCTTTCTCTTCGCCATATTTATTGGCCATTGCCTTTACCAGCATGCGAATAGCAGGTGAAGTATTGAACTCCAGATAAAAGCCGCGCACGAAACGCACCACTTCCCAATGTTCAGGGGAGAGAGAAATGCTCTCTTTCTCTGCAATCGCCTCTGCCAGAGCCTCGCTCCACAGCGAAGTTTCTTTTAAATAACCTTCGCTATCTGTTTCGATTTCTTTACCTTCAAAGATCAACATAGTTTCCACAACGGCTGTTTATGACGGCGGGAGTGTAACAAAAAACAAAGCCCCGCATAAGCGGGGCCTGATGGAGAAGGGATTGGCTTTAGTCTCTGCTGGCGAAGCCCAGAATACTCAGCAGGCTAACAAAGATGTTGTAGAGCGATACATAGAGACTCACGGTCGCACGGATATAGTTCGTTTCGCCACCATGAATGATATTGCTGGTTTCATACAAAATCGCGCCGGTAGAGATCAGAATAAATACTGCGCTGATTGCCAGGTGCAGGGCAGGAAGCTGAAGGAAAATATTCGCAACCATACCGATTAGCACAACCACGATGCCGGCCATCAGCATACCGCCCAGGAAGGACATATCCTTACGGGTAGTCAGCACATAGGCTGAGCAGCAGAAAAAGACCAGTGCGGTACCGCCAAGCGCCAGCGCAATGACGTCACCCATCCCGGCAGACAAATACGCGTTCAGCATTGGACCAAGGATGTACCCAAGGAAGCCGGTAAAAGCAAACGCAGCAATAATACCGCTCGGCTTATTCGCCAGTTTGTAGGTTAAGAACATCAAACCATACATCCCAACCAGCGTAAGGATAAGCCCCGGCGAAGGGAGCATCAGTACGGTACTTGCAGTTGCTGTGATCGCAGAAAAAGCCAGTGTCAGACTGAGCAGAAAATAGGTATTACGAAGAACTTTGTGCGTGCTCAGCAGCGAGCTGCGGTCACGCGAAGAAGTAATTAGACGATCCATAAGCCACTCTCTTATGACAGATGTAATTAGAAGTCGAGTCTAGGAAAGTCTTGCTTGCGGTAAAAGACGTTTTACCCATCTTTACTCATCGCAGCGGCTGCCGATGCCTGTTTTATCGATAAAAAATGTGATTAGAAGATTCTGGAAACAAATGTGATGCAGAGCCATATTTATCTCTTATATCGCTCGAAATGTTTTGCCGTCTAATCTTTAGCACGTTAAGAGTGTAAAGGCGTCGTTATATAACAAATTTCAAAGGCGAATGGATATGAAACCACAAACACTAAACAACATAACTCACGTTTTATTGGCAGTCGGGATGATGTGCGCAACGACCCTGGCTTATGCGGCAAGCGTACCCGCAGGGGTTGAACTGGCGGCAAAACAGGAATTAGTGCGTAACAACGGCAGCGAGCCGGCATCGTTGGACCCGCATAAAGTTGAGAGTGACATCGAGTTCAATATTATTCGCGATATGTTCGATGGGTTGCTGGCAGTCAAAAAGGATGGTTCTATTGAGCCGCTTTTAGCCGAAAAATGGGAAAACAAAAATAATACTGTCTGGACGTTTCATTTACGCCCGGGGATCACCTGGTCGGATGGTACGGCAATTACAGCTAAAGATGTGGTCTGGAGTTGGCAGCGTCTTGTTGATCCGAAAACGGCCTCTCCTTACGCCAGCTATCCGGGCAATATGCATATCCTCAATGCAGAAGATATCGCACAAGGTAAAAAACCAGTTGATTCGCTGGGTGTAAAAGCAGTGGATGACTCGACTCTTGAGGTTACCCTGACTCAACCGACAGCCTCTTTTTTATCTATGTTGGCTCACCCCTCAATGGTTCCGATCGATCCAGTGCTGGTTAACCGCTTCGGTGATAAATGGACAAAACCGGAACATATCGTCACCAGCGGAGCGTATAAAGTGACTGATTGGGTGGTCAACGAGCGCATCGTGGCGGAACGTAACACGCGCTACTGGAACAATAAGGCGACAGTGATCAATAAAGTCACCTATCTACCTATCAGCGCGGAAACTGCAGATGTAAACCGCTTTAAGGCCGGGGAAATTGATATTACCTACACAATTCCTGTGAATCAGTTTGCCCAGCTACGTAAAACATTTGGCGAGCAGGTCAGCGTTGAGCCTCAACTGGCGACCTATTATTACGAGTTCAATACCACTAAACCCCCCTTCAACGATCCACGTCTGCGCCGCGCGCTCAATATGGGGTTAGATAAAGATATTATTGCTGACAAAGTGATGGCGCAGGGTCAAAGGCCGGCATGGGTCATCAGCCAGCCAGAAATCGGCGGAGTGAAGTTATCTCCGCCAGATTATTCCACATGGCCGCGTGAAAAACGCCTTGCAGAGGCGAAGAAATTGTTAAACGAGGCGGGCTTCAATGAAGCGCACCCTCTAAGTTTTAACCTTCTCTACAACACGATGGAGACGCATCAACGGATTGCCATTGCTGCGAGTTCAATGTGGAAAAAAAATCTTGGCGTAGAGGCAAAGCTGCAGAATCAGGAGTGGAAAACAATGCTGGATACGATGCATACCGGCAATTTTGACGCAGTGCGCTATGCATGGATTGCGGATTACGATGATGCGGCGACCTTCCTGAACAACTTCCGTACCGGAAGTAGTGAGAATACCAGTAAGTACAGCAATTCAGCCTATGACGAGGCGCTGGATAATGCAGCGAAGGCGAAAGATGTTGCTGAGCGAGGAAAATATTATCAGCAA
Organism: Kosakonia sp. S42; assembly: GCF_016624785.1. Taxonomy (NCBI): domain Bacteria; kingdom Pseudomonadati; phylum Pseudomonadota; class Gammaproteobacteria; order Enterobacterales; family Enterobacteriaceae; genus Kosakonia; species Kosakonia sp. S42. The sequence goes on from NZ_JACVTW010000001.1 coordinate 199,316, forward strand.
GCAGAAGATCTTCTGGCGCGTGATGTACCGGCAATCCCTGTTTATCACTATGTACGTACGCATTTGGTGAAACCATGGGTGGGCGGTTTCAATCCCGATCCACTGGGTTACTATCTCACGCAAGATATGTACATCAAAAAACATTAAAACGCTGTCCTTATCCGCTTCTTTATTGAGCACTGTGTTGATGTTTAAAGCGATTAACCTGTTTTTGGTTGTTTTTCACGCAAACGAACATTGTCACGCTTTACATGAGGGGCAGGGATGTTTATAGTGCGCCTCACACCGGAAGTGTGGCCGAGCGGTTGAAGGCACCGGTCTTGAAAACCGGCGACCCGAAAGGGTTCCAGAGTTCGAATCTCTGCGCTTCCGCCATATCTGATAAGGGGTTACCGAAAGGTAACCCCTTGTTTTTTTGCTTAGCAAGTAACCCCCCTTTTATACGCCGCTAAAAACTATCAAATACCCAACTTACGTCTCTGCTGCCTTTCCTGTACGTTGATCACCTGGTACAGACAAACAATGGGCGTTTACCAACACTGAACAGAAAGCTGCTACTCCCTTGCGGTTGAATTGTATAATTCACCCGTCTGTTAGGGTAAACATAGAACGCCGGCAGGACAGTAGCGATAACATCCTCAGGTAAGCTTTCAACATTATCGACCTTATTAATATTGGTTGATAAAAGGTGAAAAGTGTTTTTGTTCTCAACCCACGTATAAGTGACATCCCTCCTTATTGTACCCTCCGTATAGTTGGGATCACGGTAACGCCCGCTAACCGAGACGATACCGCTCAGGGTTCGTCTGTTGTACATAAAGTCCAGTGTCAAATTAGCTTGGGCGTCCTTGTTAAACACAACAACAACCGCCGTGCAGGTTTCTGCAGCGCGGAAGTGTGTCGTTACCGTGAGGTACAAATAGCCGAATCCGAGACCTGCTAACAGACAAATTATTAATAAGCTAACCCTCTTTTTAGTCATCTCGCTTGATTCCGGTAATATGAAGAGAGATACATCCTGGCGAAGATTCCGTTGTATATTTATTTTTACAAGCTAACGCAGTCAAAGTAGGGGAGGTAACGGAAAGAGGGAAATAGACCCAGGGATAACTTTTGCAACTTAAGCCCGTATCCAGAATTAAGGACTTATATTTTGAATAGGGATTATTGTTATCATGAATGTCATTTATGGTGTAAAGATGACAACCGTTGTCAGTTTCTATAAGTGTATAAGTGTTGAAGAAGGCGGGTTCAACATGCCTGTACCAAATGAAGCTCGTGACAATAAAGCCAGTAATAAAAGAGATAAGAATGAGCAGGAGAGGCAAAAGTATGTTCTTAATTCTATTTTCATCTTCACCAGGTAATGGTTGGGAAGTCGGTGTTAATACAGGCTCGGGTGAGGCATCCTCATCCTCTGAAACTGCGATCTTTTCAGGCTCATCTGAGCTCGGGACGTCAATAGCAGGAAGCTCAATCGTATTATCTGCCTTTACAATATCCTCTTGTTTAAGGATCCTGACGCCATCATCAATTTGAAAGCCTTTACGAGGGATGGTAGCGATGAGCTTTTGATCTGTATCGCCCACTGCACGCAAGCCGCGGCGGACAATAGAAATGTTCTGATAGAGAGTATTAGCAGGAACCAACATACCTTCCTCTTCCCATACTTTCTTGAAAAAATCTTGCTGTAAGACGATATCGGGAGAGGCTTCAAGTAATAACAGAAGACACCGACTTGCTGGTGTGGTTAAGATCACACTTACTTCAGGGTTTTTAAGGGAGGTCAATTTCTTTAAAACGGGCCTGAATTCAATATATTCGTTTATAATCCAGTGCATATGCCTATCAACGCAGCGAAAGCTGAGTTCCTTATCAACATTCCATATTTAAGACAGCCATTACTCCATCCGGTAATTTCAACATGATGGGGGCGCAATTTCCATGATTTTTTTATGACTTAAATGAATATTGATTAGGCGGCTTTAAGATCTCAAATCATCAATTTTCTTATATAAGAGTTTAACGTGACTAATACTGAAGTGAAATCGTAGTTAAACTTACCAGCAATCCGATTATATCGGTATGGTTGTACAGATAATGATTCCATGAAATATAAAAATCAGTTATGCGTTAGGTGCAATCATCATGAATTTTTATAAAAGCATCGTTATAAAGTATGAAAATTTCACCTGCCTTTTTTACATGACCACTGTGGAGTGATTCACCGGGCCGAAGATACCATGTCGTACTGGCATCTTCGTTTGCTCCACATCCGGGTTTTAATAGCGCCTTAAACCATGTATTTCCATTATTCGCAACCTCTCCTTTGGAGTGGTCCAGAGACCATTTGAAATTTATCTTACGAGGTCTCACTACAAGAATGGTGTCCATCACGATGACCGGGACCATACTTATAATGCTGTCATTAGCATTTTTTGATGTTCTGTTCTGAGGTGGTATCTCTTCGAATGCAACGCGGTAGTAACGTTCTTTATCATCTGCAGGGCCATGGTAATAAAACTTGAAAAAATCGCTTTCTCCTGATTGCAGCATCATTTGTCGAGGTGCGAACAATAGCTCCCCGTCAGCAGGTTGAGAATAAACTTCGGATATACCTGGGCTGTCGATTGCCCTGATAGTTATACGATAGAGACGAGCGGATTTATTATTATTCATCACCAATTTTGCGAACATATTGCTTTCAGCATCAATCGAAAAGGTTTGATTGCCAACATATATAGCATTCGCAAAAAAAGGAGCAAGCAAAAAAAGCAAGCAGGTGTAATTTATAACTTTTTTAATTAACATTCCGCCAGGTCGCCTTAATTCTAATTTCTCCCGATGCGCTAACATCCCCGAACCATGTTGATTGATTTAATGTATACAAAGAGCGTTCATCGTTCATAGGAATGGAAAAGCGGACGTTTGATTTGTTCATCAATCCCATAGCCCCATTTGAGCTAAACCAGGGTGTTGTTAACCAAAAGGCATCTGTCATATCACGCCATAGCCCATCGCAGCCGACATCATAGGTTTTATTAACCCCATTTCTGGTTTTATAAGTTAATGACGCTGGAAAAGGAACCTGAGTTAAGCTATCTAAAGATTTAAATATACACCATGAACGCCCGTAAATTTTTTGTGTAGGTCCTGTTACGCTGATTAGTACTTCATCAGCCGAGGTCTTGCCATTTGTCGTTACGATATAATCAAAATCAAGTGAAGGACTATTTCTACCGATTTTCCCTGTACGAGAGGGATTTTGGACATAATCTTTAGAAATTATGCTCACACTAAAATCCCTTGGTTTAATAATAAGCTGGTTGGATGTAGAAAATTCATACCAACCGGATTCAGGTGCAAGGGCATTATGCATTCTGAAATTAAAAAGGTCGTTTGTATTGCTGTCGCTGATACCTAATTTAACCATTTGCTTGAAAAAATTTTGTGAAAGAAAAATATAAACACTTCTTTTTCCTTTGAGTTCATTAAAAGTAAAGTAGTGACTCGTTTTGCTTACTGTTTTCCAGGTGTTGCTATCGAGACTAAATTGCATATCTTCAGCATTTATCACTGATTCGAGAGCGGGTTTGTTTATTGATGGGAAAACTTTTATTGTTGAATTACTCATCCCATTATCACGCAGGGAATAGGTAAGCATTTTACAGGCCAGGCCAGAGGTTTTTCCGATAACCAGGGGGTAACAGCTTGAGTTTCCTTCGCCGAGCGTCGGAACTCCATCGCTATTAATGAAAACTTCCGTAATCCCGTTAGTATTTTCAAACTTGAGATGAGCACCTTTTGTATAAGAGACTTTACGAACGTACCAGTTACCTGAGGTCATATTGCGACAGCGTTGACCAAAATGAGCGCTGTAACTTTCTGCAGTCGTACAAGTATTAATGGTCATGGTGAAGTTACTCCCTACGGAGGCGTTATTAAGATAATGATAGAATTGATCGCTCATCATTCCATGCATCCATTTAGCACCACCTGACGGGACAGAGACACCATAAAATCCTGCTGCATCTGTAGCTTCTGGCAGAATCAAGCTTGTCGCCATATCGCAGCCTTTATACCAATTAATGCAGCGTAACCCAGTAATTAAATGTGATGTCGGCGCGTTTTCAAGCCACATATCGAAACGACGGTTGCTCAATAAAAGCGTATTATAGCCGTTGTCAATATAGCCAAGGCTCTGCTGGTAAATGGTTCCGGAACCATTGTATTTTAGGCCCGTCCAACGGTTAGAGCCTGTCATCCGTGGATCGAGGGCACCAGTAGGAGTAACGAAAAAATTATCGTTGTTATTATTTTCTACGAAAATATATTCACGAGTAGGAGCATCGGAAAAGACGGTTTTGTTCATGGCAGCTTCAACAATATTAACTGTTAAGAGGAGCGAAACAAAAGCTAAAAGCCAATATAAATTAACCTTCATTTATCTCTCCATCAACCATAGCGCTGGCGAACGTTTTTAACCCCTGGCAAATAATATCACCTACCCAAACAGCCCCACGCGCATTACTTATATCCAGATTTGCCTCGCAAAGTTTATTATCATCGTAATTGAAATCAACGGTAGGAAATTTCTTATCAATATCCATCACGAACTCGCCATTGCTATCCGTGCGTGTTCTTCCAATATGGTTGTTGATGTGAGCATTGGCAAGTAATGTTCCGTCCTCAGCGCGTATCCGGCCCGAAACGGTTACCATCTGTTTAATTTCGGGCACCATGGTTACAACGTTGCCCGGATAGAGTGTAAATTGCCCTTTTCTGCCATTTGCGATGTTATAGCTATCGATAGATTTTTTACTATTAAGAATCTCAATTTCATAACGCGAGTAAGGATCCAGAGGAAGATAGTTACGTTTTCCTAATAATGGGAAAAGGCGACCATTGACTCTTGCAGTGAGTTGGCCATCATGTTCAATGTCAGTACGTAATATCACGCCAGCGTTACCCTCTGTGCTGCCGCTCATACCTATCTCACTTCCTTGCCAGCCGAGACTACCATTAGCCGTAAAATTTGTGCTTAAGTATCCATCAAGGCTGCTATTGACACTTAATGTACCGGTTGAAAAGCGACTCTCATATTTTGTCCATGCCGTGGCGCTCAAGTTTTTATTATTACTATTTTTTCTAGAAATGCCTCTGGAAATATCGGCACCGATAGCTTGGATAGTGTCACCCTCGTCGAACTGCTTCTGAGCTGATATGTTTGCCATAGCATAGCCATTCTGCTGCGTTATTCCGGCTCGAAAAGCGCTTCCGAGCGGGAGCAGAAAATCAAAAGCAACATATTTTTGCATACGGGTTGTTTGCCGACTATTGCTGTGCTGATAACGTTGTAATCCTGCTCGTAAACCTAAGGAACCGAACTGCCCGTTATAGAGGGTCTGCGTATAATCAGCCGTATAATAATGACTGTTATGTTGGCGATCTTTGTTATAGCTTACGCTGAAGGAACCTAGTCGGGTCCAAAGCGTATTAAGATTTAATGATGCGCCAATTGCAATATTGGTAGCATCGCTACGCCGAAGGGTATTGCCAATAGACGTTTTTTCCTGGCTTAACCAGACAGAACTAAATTTTCCGGGCAAAGTTGCATTTAGACTGCTAATGGAACTCCATGATCCATCGGTAGCTAACATATTTTGCATGCTGATTTGTAAAGCTTCGGTAATAGGCCATGAGAGCTGAAGCTCTCCGACAGTGACAGAGTCATAGTTATATGCTGAAGCCATCCAGGCTAACGCATTAAGCCCGCCGGAAGTGGACAATCCGACAAGGAGACTATTTTTAGCTTTCTGGATTTCCCTTTCGCCACTCTCCCATCGATCCATATGTATATTACCTCCCCAAAATTGCCAACGGAATGGCATTCCTGCTGATTTACCCCGCGCAAAAAGTTTGTTAACTCGTTGAATATTTTGGCTTATATATTGCCCATTAACGATCACATCGACTTTGATATCGTAAATGCCATAGGGGAGTCCGCTGGTGTCAACTTCATGACTGCCCATGCTGAAGTTCTGCACGCTGAGAAGTTTACCATCCCGAGAAAGGTGAACTTCGCCAGCAGAGGGCAGGAAAACAATGACGGGGATAACGGAGTGCGAATCATTGAAGACCGTTGACTGCGCGTGGTTGCCCCAGGAGAAACCATAAATTTTTCCAGAAGGTAGCGCAGTGACCGACCCAAGAGATTGTAAGTTCCAGGAGTCCAGCATGCCACCGGCGAGCCTGAAGCCTGAAAAGTCACGTTCGTACATGGCACGGTAGATCTGAGCCTGTTGGGAGTTCGATCCCAGGCCATACACAGTGCCATTCATCATTAAATGGTGCTCTTTTAGGGCTGTAACTGAATCAAATGAAAGGTAATTTGAAGTACTACTATCTCCGCCCTTCATTTTATTGTTATAGATGCCAAAGTTATAACCAATTGTACTACTAAGATCATCTGCACTTGATTCACCGATATCCTCCATTTTAGGGCGGAAAAGGGTTTTAAGTGCTTGCTGAGTGACGATTACTTGCAATGTAAGTTGTTGGAAGTTTAGGTATAACCAGGCATTATCGGTAATGGGTATTTTAGACTCTTCATTAAACGGAATATCTTTTAGACTATTAATTTTTGACCGTGTGTGATCATTCAAAGACGCATTGCCATTCTGATCTTCAAGCTCAATTAAGCGTACTTTCACCATATTATCATCGAGCCAAATGGAAGCTGTGCCGATACGCTGATCATCTTGCGTACCAGAAACTCCATTCAGATGGATGAATAAAGGGATACTCATACCATCTTGTAATGCTTTCCTAAAAGCATCAGGAACCATAATGCCGGCAACATGTAAACTCTGAAGAGGAGATGAGTAAACTTCACTCATGCCAGCAAAGAAAATGGCGGTATAAGTTACGCAAGCTTGGAAGGTTTTATTCTCGACAATGCGCACAGACAACATCTCCCAAAACTATTTAACTGAAACGAAATGATTCTCTTGCCAGAAAGCTACACGGCCATTCTTATCTGCAACATTGACTCGGGTGAATGTTCGCGACTTACCAGGCATAAGATAGTAATTTTCTTTGCAAGACTCCCCATCAGTCGGTTTCAAACATGGGCCATAGGCGATAATACGTAATGTCGCATTTCCAGGGTTGGTGATTTTTCCTGTGGAATATTTGTATTCATAATTAGCCTTACGAGGAGCAACAACTAATATTGAACTAATAAGCGCTGATGCTGTGGCAACAGCATGGCGCTTGGCGTTGCTTCTTTTACCTTCGCTTAACGATTGATCGGACCAAAGAATTCGGTAGTAACGTTCTTTTTCGTCAGTGGGTCCATTGTAAAAAAAACGAATGGTCTCATTACTATTAGCGGGTAGCAATAAACTCCCTGGCGTCAAAAGAAGTTCGTTTTTACTCTCCATGGGAATGATTCTACCTCCTTCTAGAGGGTTTGTTATTCTTTCAACTCTGATATTGATAAGACGACCTGTATTTGTAGAGTTCTTTATCTCCTTACTGATAACGGAACTATCGCTATACATAAAAGAAGATATATCTCCAATATCTAATGCATATGCGGGCATCATGACAGTTAAAGATAAATTCAACGCAAAAATAATTTTTTTCATAATTTCTTATCCTAAAAAAAAGGAGCGGTCCCTCGCTCCTTAATTAATTAAAGTTAGCTAGTCCATGTTGCATCAAACTGGACGCTAACATCGCCACTCCAAATACCTTCTGGCAATACACTTAAATCAGTTGCAGGTGTTGTGCCATCAGTAGTTGCACTTGCGATCGAGAATGTAAATGCATCCTGACCAGCAAAACGACCCGCTTGATTATAATTAGAAGCAATATTGCTCAGACCACCACTTTTGCCTGTAAGGGTGTCAACAAGAACTGTATCTGACGTTTTGTCGACCGCATTACCAAAGTAATTAACTCCAACATTCAGCGTTGATCCTGATCCATCAAGCTGTGTTAGCGTGTTACTTACTAATCGTGAGGTTAGTTTAAATGCCGTTGCGCTTGAATCTCCTTCAACTGCAACGTCAAAAAGACCTTTTTGAGTATTGAACCCTTTAACGCCCTCTGCGTACTGGAACGAAAGACTTCCCAGAGGAGTAACCACTAATTTACTAGTGGTATCTTTTTTTGCTGTTGCGGACCATGTCGCCACAGCTTGTGCTGTAGTATCAGCTGCTTGAACTGCACCCATGCTAAAAGAAGACAATAATGCAAGCGCTAAAATTTTACGTTTCATAAATGCACCTTACTCTTGATGGTTTTAACCTTGAAGGTTCCTTGTATTAACAAGGCTTTTTTCAACTCGGATCTCATTAATCGCTAATCCAATTGAGAGAAGCTAAAGGATATAACTTGATTAAGTGTGCTAATAACAAGTCAATATTGTACATTCACGTTTGATAGCGAACATAAGCTTACTCGAATGAACCGCGATCTCACGCAAAGCCACTGCTTCCGACAAAAATAATAACCTTGACGTAAAAAGATTGGATAGCAATAAAGTGTTAATTCGCTAATAAATAATATGTGTTAAATTATTGATCTCTTTTTACATGTGAAAACGCGGTTTCCAGCCATTCTGATAACATATCAGTAACGTATTTATGTTGTATTGATGAGATCTCTTATTCGTTTTTAAGAAGAACATAAGCATTGCTTAAATGGTAATTTCATTATTTAAGAACGATGTGGTTCGATTTTGTACAATATTTTATGTGCGGCTATTTTTCTCATTTAATAATATGAATATATCCTCACTATTACTTAGGGGAGCTTTTGTGCTCCCATTGACTCTTTGATAAGTGTATTGGCTGAAGAAAGGCAAGTACTACCTGATGCGACCTATGTGAATTTTTAATACAGAGTTATTTTGATGTGCTGAATATTGGTAGTAGTTATATGAAATAATCTTAAATTCATGAGTGGTATAGGTTGTTTTTATAACGGTTTGAATTGAAAGGTAAAATCATAATTCATCTTAATTTTGCTTGGTAAGCACTTGGCTTTTTTTTAAGGACAATTCACTTGTTTTAATGCGCTCTTTAGTAATAATTAAAAAATTCCTATTAGCTCTTCATAGTTAGAAGGGCGTGAAATAAAAGCATGTTTGATTTTAACTAAGTTTAGGGTATGTGTTTTTGGTAAGTGTATTGCCAATCTGTATGCCGAAATTAGGGTTAAGACAAATAGCGGAGCTCCAATGTTAGCGTGGTTTCAACCTGCATAACGAGTTTAGATGCCTACATAAAGTACTTCAAAAGTCGATTTTGTAAGCGGCTAAACTCACCTTAATAAGTTGCATAAATTACAGGTAGGAAATAAATGAAAGGTAAAAGAAAAACAGGGAGTTTGATGAGATTCAATCCAGTAGCGGCTTCTATTCTGCTCTCTCTACCGGTTCTTGCTCAAGCAGGCGATCTAAATATCAAAAATGGCACCATTACCAGTTCAAATGGCGTACCCGTAATCAATATTGTCAATCCCAATGATAATGGCCTCTCTCACAACGTTTATGATGATTTTAATGTTGGTAAGAACGGGGTTATTTTCAATAACAGCTCTTCTGGCACAAATACCGTAATTGGGGGAGTCATAGCGGGTAACAGCAATCTTACCTCTGGTAGCGCCAAAGTCATCCTTAATGAAGTCACTTCGAATAAAACCAGCATGCTTGAAGGCCTGATGGAGGTTGCAGGAGACAAAGCTCATCTGGTCATTGCCAACCCGAATGGTATCTCTACTAGCCTGGGCAGTGGTTTTATCAATACCAGTAAAGCCACTATTACGACCGCTAAACCAGATATTCAAAACGGCGTGTTAAGAGGTTATTCAGTTGGAGGTGGTGTTATTACTGTCAAAGGATTGATGAGCTCTTCGCCAACAGAAATTCTTGCTCGCTCCGTTGCAGTACAAGGGCAAATAGTGACGGATGAACTTACTGTCATCGCAGGTAATAATTATGTTAATAAAAATGCTGAGGTCTTAGGGCATGTAACAGCCAGCGGTATCAGAAATACATATGCGGTTGATGTGTCTGATCTTGGCGGGATGTACGCAAATCATATTAATTTAATCAGTACTGAAAGTGGAGTTGGCGTCAGAAATATAGGGGTTATTGCCGGTGGCGCTGATGATATCCATATTAATGTAAATGGTAAATTTATTAACACTGGCGGTGAGGTTCAATCAGTTGGCTCTACCAACATCACAACTAATGGTGCGCTGGAAAATATCGGTGGAGATATATCCGGTAAGGGCCAGATATTTATTAATACCACAAAGAATTCAATAAATAACACTAGCGCTGGTAGTATCGCTTCAGAGTCCGATATCTATATAGATAGCGGCGAGTTTAATAACAAAAACGGGAAAATTGCTTCTGGCGGGATTTTAGGCGTCAATACTAATGGCAAAACGTTAATTAATAGTGGCAAAGGTAGTTCTGCAGGTCTGGAAGCCGCTGTTGTCGCCCTGAAAACAGGTAAGTTAGATAACCGGACTGGGCAGATCAGGGGAGGTTATGTTGCTTTTGAAACTTCAGAGATAACTAATGTAGGAGGTGAAGTTCAATCTACCGGAAAAATTGATATGATCAGTTCCGGAAATATTGATAACACCAAAGGCCTTATTAGGTCGCAAGCAGGTGGCATTCAGATCGAGACGGCGAAGTATTTTATCAATAAAGATAATATCACTGCTGATGCTACCAGTAACGATTCCTTAGGATTGATTGCAGGTGACGATGGAATTAAGTTAAAAGCTGGCACGATTAATAATTCGACTGGTGGAATCAGTTCATCAGGTACGATCTCTCTGGAAAGTAGTAGTACGATCAACAATCGTAATGGGAAGATAGCCGCTGATAAAGCCGTGTCACTCTCTGCGATTGGCAATATCGACAACTCTAGTGGAAGGCTTCTGTCGAAAGACACCGTTTCGGTCATCGGTTCCACAATGGATAATAGTCTTTATGTCGGTCAAATTATGGGGGATCGTGGAGTTAACATAGATTTAACAGGGTATTTTAACAACCATATTGGTTTAGTAAGTTCACAGTTTGGTAATGTTGATATTAAAGCTAAAAATGTCAAGAACGTAGGTGGGGTGATTCTTGGTAAAGATATTTCAATCCAAACAGAAGCAGATGTTGATAACTATCATGGATTGATGGTTGCAAATAATCTGCTCAAGATTGATGCTAAAACCAGCGTTAATAACACCTATGGTGAAGATTTCGGATCGTGGTATGGTAATTACTTCGGAATACCTGGTCAGATTGGCGGGCTGATTGGGACTAATGGTGTGACAATCAACGCTAAGTCTATTAATAATACGCACAGTCGCATTATTGCTGAACACGGCCCGTTAACTTTGAATGTTGCAGAAACGCTCGATAATTATCGCGGCTTGCTAGTAAGTGGAGGTGATGCAAATATTAAGGCCAAACGTTTAGTTAACAATTATGCCACTCTCCATAGTGCTGGCGATCTAAATATTGATGTTGACTCTCTGTCAAATTACAGTTCAGGAACAATTGAAAACAATGACGCAACTGGAATAATTTCAGCTGACCGCCATCTCTCGCTAGTTGTCGGCAGCGATTTTAACAATTATGGGTGGATTAGTAGTAAGCAGAACTCAGTAGTACGCGTTGCGGGGGCATTGCATAACTACAATACTATTTCGGCTGATAATACACTGGAAGTTGATACAACTGGCACTCTTACTAATGAAAAGGATATTGCTGCAGGTACGGTGCTTTATGTTGAATCAGATGGTAATGTTGTTAATAGCAGTAAGGGCAACCTGGTTGGTAGTTCAGCATTCATCAAATCGGCACTTGATGTGACTAACTATGGTAATGTGGTTGCCTGGGATTATCTCGATGTCAACGCTGGTCGTACGATTTACAATTACAAAAATATCTATACTGAAGGCAACGCAGTAATTACTTCGAAATTAATCCACAACTCTGGTGCTAATGCTGTTTTAGGTGGTGAAAGGGGACTTGTACTTAACACCGCACAGTTAACCGGCACAGGCACTATCGTTGGTTTATGATTTAAAAACATTATAAAAGCAGCAGCGCCGCTGCTGCTTTTAATTCAATCCGAGTGACCTAAATAGTGCAACTCTATAAAATACATTTTCTTATTTGTTTCTTTTGCTTTCATGTAACCGCAGCCGACAATCTTGACCAGTTTGCGAGGGAACAGCAGCGCAACGACGCAAATCTATTGCGTGAGAACAAAATTGAGAAGAAAGATGTTTTCTCTGATAAAAGAGAGTTGATTATTAATAATATCAAGATTCCTGAGGAGAAAGTATGCTATCCCATAACCAGGTTTACTCTTAGTAATGATTTTATAAACGATAAAAATATTAAGGGTATTAAAAATAAATTCACTGGGGAGTGTCTCGGTGTCAATGGTATTCGCAGTCTGGCTAAAATTATTCAAGACTACTTTATTAATGCCGGCTTTGTAACAACGCGCATTGACATTCCCAGTCAAGATTTAACTACAGGCACGCTTGTTATAACGGTCACACCGGGTCGGATAGAGCGCATTTTAATTGAAAGTGGTGACGTTAACACTCACATCCTGCCTTTTAAAGAGGGCGATATTCTTAATCTAAGGGATATAGAGCAGGGGCTTGAGAATTTGCAAAGAACGCCCGCAGTTGATGTTAAGATAAATGTCGCACCCGGAAATCAAAACGGTTATAGCAATATCATTATAAATACCCACCGTACAAAAAAATGGAGTGCAAAAGCAAACTATAGTAATTGGGGCGATAAAAGCACTGGGCAACATATAACGAGTGGTGCATTTTATCTCTTCAATATCGCTGGAATAAGCGACATGGGTTATCTTTCCGGTGCGAGTAGTACAACTGGAGGCTACAAAAATATAACCGCTTTGTACTCTTTCCCATATGGTTTTTGGGACTATGAATTTATCTATAGCACTAGCGTCTCAAATCAAAATATACCCATTGTTGGCTGGGATTATGATTATATTGGCAGGAATAAATATTACAGTTTTAAAACTTCGCGCCTGCTTTTTCGCGATATGTCAAAAAAACTTTCTGCAAGCCTGGAAATTTTCAAGAGAAAAGCTGATTATGAGTTTGGCGGTGTCAAACTGGCAATGCAGAAACGCGATATGAGCAACGTAAAACTGGCCTTCAATTATATTCAGGGGTTTGATGGTGCTTCATTAGATTCAACAATAAGTTGGCAGCGGTTTACTAAATGGCTAGCCGGAAAAGAAACGCCAGATATGTCATCTGGCGACGTGGACCGCGCCAGTCATATCTTTAATTTAAATGTGAAATATTTAAAGGCACTGGAGTTGTCATCTCTGCCTGCCTGGTATGAGATGTCCATCGGTGCGCAATACAGCCCCGCAGCACTAACGATTCAGGATCAGTTTAATATTGGTAATCGTTGGAGTGTTCGAGGGTTTGAAAACAGTTCTGGTGTTGATGCAATAAATGGTTTCTACATACAAAATACTCTTAATGTTAACACTGGCTTTAACGGGGTCACCCCTTTCTTCGGGGCTGATTATGGGCAAGTAGGTGGGAGCAAGTCTACGCTGCAAATGTATGGTGGCAACAAACTCGTGGGGGTTACGGGAGGAGTCAAAGGGAATGTCCAGTCTTTAGGATATGAACTATCTTTGTCGCTTCCTTTGCTCTCTCCCTCAAAGATGATCGTCGATGATTTTACGGCGAAATTTAACATCAGTTATCAGCTTTAATAACTATGGCTAAAAAGCGCTTTTACCTTGGTACGGACATTGTTGAAGTAAGCAAGATTACACGAGCAATAAATAATGGTGGGGATGTTTTTCTCCATCGTGTCTTTACTCTTTCAGAGAGAGATAAATTTATCGCAGAGTGTCTGGATTATGAGAGAGCATCAGGTTTTTGGGCTGCAAAAGAGTCTCTTGTGAAAGCGTTAGGTTTGGGGTTCCGTGAGGGGATAACTTTTCAGGATATGGAGGTCCAGCATGACTGTTTCGGATGTCCCTATTTTTCTCTTTCCGGTCGGATAGCTCAGATAATTAAAGAGAGAGATATCGAACATATCTCACTGAGCATATCCCATTGTCGAACACACGCTATTGCAGTGACAATTATCTCCTGAGCGAGGATAAAGGAATAGAATGTATACATATAAGGATTTGAATACGAAAAACGTGCTTGTCTCAGGCGCAAGCGGCGATATAGGACTAGCGGTATGCGAGAAATACCTGGATCAGGGCTGTAACGTCTATGCAATATTCAAAAGCAATGCCGAACCTCTTCGTTTATTAAGCGAGCGTCACGGCAATGGCCACCGTTTAACAATTTTGCAGTGCGATCTTGCTAATCCCGCGAGTGTGAGTGATCTGGTTATCCATCTTAGTTCAGCTATCGAGCGGCTTGACGTTCTCGTTAACAATGCGGGTATCGTTAAAGATAATCTTTTTTCCTCAATGAGTTTCGAGGATTTCAATACCGTGATTGAAACCAACGTGTTAAGCACCTTTCATCTTACGAAAGATGTGTTGAAGCTCTTACGGAGCGCGGAAGGCGCGACGATTATTAATGTAGCGTCTATCGCAGGAATTATTTCCAGTGTTGGGCAAGCAAATTATAGCGCTTCTAAGGGGGCTTTACTCGGTTTTACCCGGACTCTGGCTGCTGAACTTGCTCCACGTGGAATCCGTGTCAACGCCGTGGCGCCGGGTATGATTGCCTCAAAGATGGTTAAAAAAGTTTCAAGGACCGTCGTTCGTGATGTGACCAACTCTATTCCCCTCAAGCGGCTAGGAGACTGTAATGAAGTCGCGAATACCATCGTTTGGTTATCTTCCTCAGCATCCAGCTATATCGTCGGGCAGACCATCGTTATTGATGGTGGGCTGGTCATGCGGTGATTTATGTCAAAATACGCTATTCCCCCAAAGCTCTTTCTTGAGATGGGCGCCTGGCGCCAGCCTCTTATAATGGTCGATCGTATAGAAGAGTATAAATATGGTGAAAATGGTTATATCCGGGTAATCAAACATGTTACCTATAACGACCCTTATCTGACCGGGCATTTTCCCGAAAATCCTATTATGCCGGGTGTGATTGTTGCGGAGATATTTGGTCAGGCGAGTGAGTATTTCTCTTTTATTAGCGATGTTTGCGACGCCTGTGCCGAACGTTTTGGTATGTCACTAACCACTTTACGCGATATTCATAATGTTATTCACAGGCCGGAATTAATCGCAATTATTCGCGAGCGCCGGGCGCAAGTCCGTGGCGTTCTGGCATCTCAGAACTTGAAATTCAAGGATATTGCTTATCCGGGAGATACCATCGAAGTGATAAGCAGGCCTTCTTTTACTGACCCCGCTGGTTTCAAACACTACTCCGTTACGGCAAATGTCGGTAAGAAAAAGATAAGCGATGGCACCATCATCAATTTTCGTGAAACTAAATAACAGGGATGAAAAGCATGACAATAATGCAAAGTAAAATCGAAGAGCGTAAAGAGGTTCTGTTTACCATCAAAACAGAGATCGTCCAGCGTTTAAACATCTCTCGCGAGCCGTCACAAATTGACGACGATACCCCCTTATTTGGCAATGGGCTGAAATTAGATTCCGTTGACGCCACCGAGATTATCGTAATGCTGGATAAGACTTTTGATATTGAAGTAAGTGAAAGCGATAACCCTTCTTATATGCGCAGCATTAACAGCCTTGCTTCTTTTGTGATAACGAAACGTCAGGCTTAATTTCGCTTAACTACTTTAATAAGGACTTCTATGAAATCGCTGCATGACTTGCATCTGGCCGGCAAGGCTAAAATGGGTATTTTCAATAATCATCTACTCCCAGCTGCTTATCACGAGCCTGCTATCGAATATAAAGCGGTAAGAGAGAATGCCCTGCTGGTTGATTACTCTCACATGTCTATAGTAAGCGTTATGGGGGATGATGCATGGGCTTTAGTCAATCATCTTGCTTCGGCTGATGTTTCCATTATTCGCGATGAGCAGGGGCTTTATTCCTTGGTGCTTAATGAGGATGGCACCATTAGAGGTGATGCCTATATTTTATGTACGCCGGACGGTTACTATATTTTGTCAGAAAACATTTCCGCGTCCGATATAATCAACTCTCTTAATAACCTTCTCCAGCATCCTGAAGAGCTGGAGATCGCAGAGCTACCTGCTATTAAATCGATGACGGAGGAGGCGTGGGGGGCGCTTATGGTTGAGGGCCCTTACTCCTGGGAGTTACTCGCGGAAGTTTATGGCTTCGATATTATCGGCTTACCCTATCATGAATATATTAATCAGGACGGAGAACTGATCCTCTTTCGCTGCGGCAAACACGGGGAGTTTGCTTATCTGCTAATTGGCCCACAGCCAACGCTCGTTGATACATGGTCAATGCTTGTTGAAAAAGGTGAAAAATATCAATTAAAAACCGGCGGTCTTGATTACCAACGCACCGTGCGCATCGAGAATATGTGCTGGGATGAAAGTATCTATGCCGATTTCAGCCGTCACCCGGTTGAGCTGCAAATGCAGTGGGCAGTGCAATACGATAAAGAGGGATTTATCGGTAAAGACGCGGCTATTGAGCGTTCCCTCGCGCCTGCAAAACGTAAAATTATCGGTATTTCTCCACTGACGGATAGCGCCGTTATTGCTTCCAATGACAAAGTGCTGGTCGATGATCGGCAGGTTGGCGTCATCATTAAATCCGCCTGGTCTCCTGCACTGGGCGCACCCATTGCCCTCGCGCTGCTCGATCATGATTACGCCTGGTCAGATATTTCAGGCTTCACTATCGAAACCGCGACCGCGAAGATCCCGGCGAAAACACAAAATCTTCCCTTCCTTTATAACTTGAGTTTGTTAGTCAGCCCGACGGAGCACAGTTATATCGACGCTATGAAAGCACGACACGCGTAATCATCCATAACGCCAGCTTTATGCAAATGCGCCGACTGGCGTTGTTATCCGCCTCGATCCGGGCGGTCTGTTTATCATTACCGCTGCAGGGAAGAATAATGAAGAGTAGTAGAAAAAGAGTCGTTATAACCGGGATGGGCATACTCTCGTCTCTGGCTGAAAATCTTGAGGATTTTAAATCCGCACTTCTTAATAAGAGATGTGGCGTAACGGATAGCCAACGTTTTGCTAAATGGTTCGAAAATGCCCGTGCCGCGGAGGTGTTGCACGACATTCAGTTCCCTGAGTTAGCTGATGAGATTGTGCAGTCATTGGATAACGCTGCGCTCTGGGCTTATAAAGTGGGTAAGGATGCGTTAAACCAGGCGGGGCTTCTCACAAACTCTCCTGTACTGGAAGAGACGGGGTTAATTGTTGGCGTCTCCTCTGCGGGTACCGAAGCCTTTCTGCCACTCTTTGAACAGCGCATCGAAGACTTTTCCCTGCGTAAGGCTGTTTATGCCGGCGGATTCGCCTCATGCTGTTCAAGTGTATCAACGCTGCTTGGTCTGAAAGGCGGGGTTGAACTGGTAGCGACCGCCTGTACGGCCAGCCCAAACGCCATTGGCATGGCGTTCGACTATCTGCAAAACGGCAAAAGCAAAACCATGCTTGCCGTGGGAACGGAACCGATCTATTTGCCGACCTTTGCCGGTTTCTACGCCCTTAACGTTATGCATCCGGATGCCTGTACCCCTTTCTCTGGCCAGCCCGGCATGTCAATCGGTGAAGGTGCAGGGGCGCTGGTACTGGAAGAGTATGAGCATGCCATAGCACGCGGGGCCACTATCTATGGCGAAATCATCTCCTATGCCACATCCTGCGACGCTTACCACGAGACCGGACCCGATCCGCGTGCTAATGGGGCGGTGCAGGTGATGCTCAAGGCGATGGAGAACGCGGGCGTCACCCCTGACCAGATTGACTACGTCAATGCGCACGGCACCGGAACGGAAGCCAACGACCGGATAGAGACCATGGCGATGAATAAAGTCTTCGCCCACCGCAAGGATTTGCTTGTCAGCTCAACAAAGTCCTATTTTGGTCACAACATCGGCGCAGCCGGCATCGTTGAGTTAATCGCCTGTCTGGTCACGCTACCTGACAATATCGTTTTGCCTACGCTCAACTTCTCTGTCCCGCGTCCCAATTGCGATCTGGATTACGTGGCAAATGAGTTCAGAGAGAAACAAGTTAATCTCTTTTTGAAAAACAACTATGCCTTTGGCGGTAATAACTGCTGCATGGTTATCAGCACCCGACCCGGAACCGTACCTGTAACACACTATTCCCCGAAACGCGTTGCAATAACCGGCGCTGGCGCCGTAACGGCTATTGGTCACACGGTAGGCGACATCTTGCATAACATCTGGCAGCGCAGCGCTACCGGAACCCTGGGCAGCGTGATGTTCCCGCAGGATACCCTCACCGAGGCGCGTGAGCTGTTAGCGGTTCTGGAGAAAACCAACCAACTGAGCGACATCTTAGGCAGTGAGCACGCCGTGCGGGCGGGAAGGCTGCCGGAAGAGGAGACGTGTTTTAAAACTTTTCAGGTGAACAATCTGGAACCCCGCAAATATCTGCGCCGCTTTGATTCACGTAAAGCCACTCGCGGGGGAACATTTGCACTGGTCGCGCTCTCAGAGGCGTTAAACAGCGCTAAGCGCAAAATTAAGCGCGACGGTGAAAACCTTGGCATGGTGATGGGCATGTCACGCGGTCCGCAGGAGACAACCTATAAATATTTGCAAAGCCTGAAACCCGATCCGCGCAAAGTTCGCACTTCGGAATTTCCCGGCTCGCTAATGAACGCTATTGCCACTTTTTGCGGTATTTCTGAAGGGATCAAAGGCTATACCACGACGCTTGCAACCGGTGAAAACGCTGCGCTCGGCGCACTGACCTATGGTTACGAACTTGTGCGGCAGAATCTGCAGCCGCAGGTCATTGTCGGCGGCGCAGATGAGTATTTTCCCTCCATGGCGCTCTATATGGATGCCGTTACGCAGAAAATCGCCATGATCGCCGATGCGGCCGATTATCAAATTTATAGCGAGAAGGCAAAAGGGTATGTACCGGGCGAAGGCGCCTGCATGCTGTTGCTTGAGGATCCGCAGGCTGCTCGCGAGCGCGGAGTTGAGGTACTGGCCGAAATCATTGGCTACGGCAAATCCTGTGATAACAGCTGGTTTGATCCTGCCCAGTCAGGCGATAAATCGGCTGCCCTGGTGCTGGCTATTCAACGTGCGCTTGCCGATGCCGGGTTGGGTGCCCACGAGATCGATCTGGTGTGCGGCAGCAGCCATGGCGGGCCAGCGCATTCGCAGGTTGAGATCGACGCCTTACACGCGGTTTTCCATCAGTCGCACCCGCAGGTGCCGGTTGTTAACTACAACGCTTACTTCGGTTTTGTCGCATCGGCGGCTGGTCTGTTGAACCTGCTGGTGCTTACCGAGTGCATGAAAACGCAAACTGTACCGGCGATTACTGGCACCGACTCCTTCTTTGATAAGCGAATGAATTTTGTGCGCCAACCACTCAAGCTTGCTGTTCGCCATGCGCTGCTGGTCGGCGCCACTGAGGGCGGCAACTACTACGCGATGGTTATAAAAGGATAACGCCGTGGAAAATGCAGCTTTGATTTCCGGCTACAGCCTTGCATTACCTTATGCAAATCATCCTGAGCAGCTGATGAACAATCTGCGGCAGGGTATGTGCGTTAACACCGCGCCCTGGTTTGCCAGCGAAGAGGAAGCTATCAAATGTGGGTTTAAGCGTAATGTCAGCGTGGCCAGGCTTAATGCGACAAAGGAGTCTGATCTTGACCTGATCTACCGCTTAATCGAAGAGGCAATGGCGCAGGCAGGTTTGACCTCTGCCGCGTTGGCAGGGGAGTCTGCGCGGGTCTATCTGACCGGTCTCGGACCGCGCATCGATGCGATGGATTACAAATCCTTTTACGACAAAAACGATATTGAAGACGTTGCGCTCTCTGCCTCGATAAAAAATCTGCATGTCAGAAATATGTCCCAGGATTATCTGGCTTTTAAACTGGCAGAAAAATACCGCCTGCAAATCCTGCCTGCTGCGATGCATTGCACCAGTAATTCCGCGTTGACGGCCATCCATTTGGGTTGTCAGGCAATTGAGCGCGGCGGCCTTGATCTGGTTTGTATTATTAATTGTTCAAAAATTAACACTCAGGATATCTGGTTCCTCGAAAATCAGTCGATGCTGGCAAGCAAGGTCGTACAGCCGTTTGGTAAAAACAGCCAGGCAGTCTTATTTGCAGAAGGTTGTTCGGTGATGTTACTGGAGCGCGATGGATATCGTGGCAGTCAGGAGAGGAACACCACTGTCCGCCTGAAATCAAATTACATCCAGACCAGTGCTGGGCGTAGCCACGATACCGGCTGGCTCAGCTCTAATCTCTTAAAAGTGATGCGCAGCGTACTGAGTGAAGCCGCGGTGACGCCAGAACAGCTCTGCGCCATTATTCCGCACGGCAATGGCTCTTCAACCAGCGACAAATCGGAAGCAAAAGCGATTTCAATGCTGGTGGGCGAGCAGAAGATACCGCTACTGGCCTATAAAGGCATGATGGGTTATACCGCGACCGGCTCCGGCCTTATCGATCTCATTATTGGTGCAGAGGCGTTGCGAAAGGGAGAGTTAATTCCGGCAGTGGCGAACGATGAAATAAGTGATGAAATATCTCATCAGCTATTGGTTAATCAGCCGATCATGCCCCATCAAAAGCTACACCTGTTAAAAACCGGTCTCGGCGTGGATGGCTCAATTATCGGCGTCGTCATCTCTCTCTTCGCGAAAGAGGAGACCAGTCGATGAACGATGCAATGTATCTTAATGCCTTTGCGATGACTGAGCCGGAAGATGATTTTTATATTTACTCCCCTGGATGGCTAAATGTCTGGGAATCGCATCTCTATAACCAGGCGCTGAAAGCAACGGCTAAACGTGGCTGGGGCTTTAAGCGCTTCGGAACCAGCAAAGCGGTCTATGCGGGAGAGATGGTGCGTAAACCGGACTATATCCACTATATCGAGGCGCTTGAGCAGGCAGCGGAAAGGGCATTACAGAGCCTGGGCGCAAAAGAACGGATGCTGTTATTAAAATCGCGCACCGCATTTATCTACGTTGATGCGTGGGGCGAGAGTGCCATTTTTGAAAATATCAGCAGCGCATTGCACACCTCAACTATCGATACTTTGCCGAAAAATCTCCTGAAGAAATTCGCCATCAAAGATGTCAGCTGCAAAATGCGCGGCGAGAAATTATCACTTATCGCCGCGATGCGCAGCGCGCAGGATTATCTTTGCTGGAATACATTTGATTTTGTGGTGGTGTGCGCCGCCTGGCGCGCGATACCGCTGCTGCTCTTCTCCGAAGCGGCATTAGCGGGCGAGGCCGGGAACAGAAGGGCGCAGCAAGTAAGCGGTATTCACTTAAGCGTTGAACGTGCCGGCTGCTTTATTTTTAGCCGCCGCGCAGGTGGCATCAGTGTTCGCTGCGGAAATTACCATAGCTGGCAGGATGGCGCGCAAACTCAGCGTGAACGCTATAAGAATGCGAGCGATATCGTCCTGTTTGCGCATACCGGACCGACCACACACCCCATTGAGCCTGAACAGGCGGTGAACATGCTCGATCTCAGCGCCATTTTTGGTTCCAGCGGCTGTTTAACCCCCGCCCTGAGCTGGGAGTACCTGCAACAGCACGTTCCTCGCGGGACAAAAATACGCACTATCGTAAAAGACAGTTTCGGCGGTAGCACCTGGTTCGACAGCTGGATCGACATGGAAAAGGAAGGCGCATGAAAAACAGCGTAAACGCTCTACCAGCCATTGTTCTCAGCGATATCTCAAAACAGTTCGGCACAGGTGAAAGCCAGGTTAGCGCATTAAAAGGGGTGAACCTTGAGATTGCGAAAGGGGAGTTTATCGCGCTGTGCGGACCCTCCGGCAGCGGCAAAAGTACGCTGCTTAATATCCTTTCCGGAATTGATCGGCCGAGCACCGGACAGGTTATTTTTTTAAATCATCTGCTCAACGCTCTTCCCGAAAAGGAGATGGCCGCGATTCGTGGTCAACATCTCGGCTTTATCTTCCAGTTCTTCAATCTGATCCCGGTGCTGAACGTGCTGGATAATATTTTTTATCCGCTGGTTCTCAACGGCTATTGCGATAAAAAAGAGGCGAAAGCGCGTGCATTACATGCGCTCGATAGCGTCGGCCTCGCGCAGCTTGCCCGGCGAAAACCGGGCCAATTATCCGGTGGTCAGCAGCAACGTGTGGCGATTGCCCGCGCGCTTGCGCATCAGCCTGGCGTTGTTGTCGCCGATGAACCGACGGGCAATCTGGATTTAGCCACCGGCCAGGCGATCATGGATTTGCTGTTAAAAATTAATCAGCAAACACAAACCACCTTTATCGTTTCCACGCATTCCACCCAGCTCAAGGATCGGGCAAAGCGGGTTATTGAAATCACGGATGGAGAATTAACTTATGATTCGGCCCGGTAAACGGTATCCACTTCGGAGTGTAATCACTGGTTTATCGCTGGTGGTCAATATGGCCTTTGCCGCGCCAGCGTCTGAAGTTGAGAAAATAATAGCGCAGGGTTTTCCAGCACAACAAAACGCGCTGATCGAAACCACCTCCGCATTATGGAATGAGTATCGCCGTGAACACCATGTCGCCTCGCTGATCTTTTACGCCTACGGTCTGTTACAACAGGCCAAACATTATGCGGCGATAAATGACTTTATCCACGCCGCAGAGTATGCAAAAACTGGTTTTTTCTATCTCGATGAGGCGGTTGAGTCAAACGACGATAATCTGCGATTACACTATTTACGTGCGCGTATTGATGCTTACTTACCTGCAAAAAGCGGTCGGTGCATCATCGCTCTGCATGATACCGAACGGCTGATAAACGCAACGGACTTATTCGATGAGAATATGCTCATCCCCATTCGTTATATGCGCTACCGCGCACTCATTGATTGCGGGCTGTCGCACGACGCCGGGCAACTGTTAAACGAATTAAGGCAAGCGGGAACGCGCGCGGAGAAATATACCCTTCTGCCGCCTGGCACCGCACCAGAGTGGGATCTGCAAGAGATGACGCAGATAGTTATGCCACTATTAAAAGAGAAGTAAGGGAATGCACCATGTTATTCGTTAATCTGGCGATGAGCGCTATCCTGCTTTTTATTCTTTTCTGTTTATTATTTCGATTCAGAGATGCGCAGTTTGCTTTATTGAATATTTTTCGCCATCGGCGGCGCACTTTATCCACACTGGCCGCAATAATGCTTGGCGGTGTCGCCATTTTTCTGTATGGCGGTTTTATTCAATACTCCTTCTGGATTTTGAAAGAGCAAACCATTCGTACCAATATTGGACATGTGCAAATTTATAATCCGGCCTATTTTGAGGGGGCAAAGAAAAATCAGAGCTTAATTGAAGATTATGCGGCGTTGAAGCAGACCATTCTTGCACAGCCGGATTTATCGGCTGATATTTCAACGATTTCAGGTCAGCTTGAGTTTACTGGCGTGGCCTCACACTATGAAAACGAAACCACCACTTATTTTTCCGGCCTCGGCGTCGAACCCTTAGCCGCATTAAAACTTGGCTCATTCGATAAGCTGATTGTTGGAAGCGACTTATCACGCGTAAAAACGGAGGAAGTGACCACAGGAAGCGGGCTGGCCAAATCACTTAACGCTAAGTATGGAAACTGGCTAGATATTATGGTGGTCAATGCCCAGGGGGGCCAAGGCGCTATCTCGTTAAAGGTACGCGGAATTTTTACCTCCGGCATTAAAGACTACGATGATACGGCAATGAAGATGCCGTTAACGACTGCGCAGCGTCTGATGGGAACTGAGGGTGTCAGCAAAGTGTTGATTCTGCTTAATACGGAAAACGTCTCAGGCTTTGCGGCTAAACTTCGACACTTTATTGCCCAACATCACTTACCGTTAATCGTAAAAGAGTGGAATAGTGTCTCGCCGTTTTACCAGCAGGTTGAAGATCTTCTCTCCGGGATTTACTTCTTTATAAAACTTCTTGTCGCGGTGATCGTTATTTTTATGATCGGCAACTCGCTCACCATGAATATCATTGAGCGTACCCGCGAAATTACCACCCTGCGCGCTATCGGACTTCGGCCATGGCATGTCACACGGCTATTTATTCTGGAAGGGATCTTTATTGGCATTATCGGTGCGGCAGGCAGTCTGGCAATAGGTTTCGCTCTTGCCTGGCTTATTAATATTAAAGGCATTGCGATGCCGCCCTCGCCGGGACAGTCACAGGGTTACACCGCATTTATTAAAACCACGGATATAGATACGGTCTGGTTTACCTTTTTCTTACCGATTATTACCGCGGCTTTCGCTTCGCTGCGTCCTTCATTACGCGCAGCAAAACTGAATCTGGCCGATGCTTTTAAATTTTCATAAAACAGGACAGCTTATGAATATTTTCTCTCTATGTTTTATCGCGCTGGCGATGATCCCTGCGGTCTGTAATGCGACGCCAGCGCAGGATATTATCCGCCGCGCTGATGAAATACGCTCTCCGAATCAACCGTTTCGCTATACCGTCACGGTGGGTGAATATAAAGAAAAAAGCGGTGAGGCGGTCAATACACAGATTTTCGATGTTTCGATGCGCTTTATGAAGCCCGAAAATGGCCAGCCTGCGGATGCAAGATCCCTTGTGCGCTTTATCTATCCTGCCAGAGATAAAGGCAAAATTATGCTCTCGGATTGGTATGACTTATGGTTCTACTCGCCGGAGTTACGTCGTCCAATGCCTGTTTCGCCTGAGCAGCGCTTAGTCGGACAGATCGCGAATAGCGATGTCATTGTTACCAATTTCAATTACGCCTATAACGCTCAACTCACTGGCGAAGCGGCCTGTGGAAAGAGCCTCTGTTATCGACTCTCCCTTGAGCGAAAAACCCCCGCAGCAACCTATCCCAAAATTGTCTATCTGGTCGAGAAAGGGAGTTTTCGCCCTTATAGCGCCTCCTTTTATTCACAGGATGAGAAATTACTTAAGGAGGTGAGTTATCTGGATTACCAGAGCGTGCTCGGAGAAGCACGGCCGATGAAAATCGTTGTGCATGATGCACGTCACCAGAAGGGATTTACCGTTATGGAATACAGCGACGTCAGACTCGAGTCTTTGCCCGAATTTTACTTTACCAGGGAAGCTATTCAGCGGGGTGTGAAGTGAAATCGCTCATTAATACTCTGCTTATTCCTCTCTCATTGCTTGCTTCTTTCTCGCAGGCGTCCTGCCTCTCCGGTGATGAGGTGGCCGCAAATAGCGAAACCGCGCTGATGCTGCAAACCTCCTATATAACGCGAACAGCTTCGCCGTGGAGAACCGCCGGAGAAAGTGCTTATACCCCGACAAATGCTTTTCAGGATGCCGGGATAAAATTCAGCAGCAAATGTGCGGTCATTGAAAATCGCCTGGATATCGATTTTTCCCTCTACGGTCTCGCTTATTACGCATGGCATCTGCCCGGCTCGTTTGAAAAGGATCAGCAGCGCTCGCGCGTGCTGCTAAACAGGTTACAACTTAGCTACACCCTTTCAGACCAGCTTCGCCTGGAGGCCGGGAAGTTAACGGCAACGCCGGGGCTCTTTTTTCTTAAATCGCCCGCTGCGCTGATGAGCAACTATTATGCGGGCTTTAAAAGCACGCGCATTTACGATCCCGCCATGCGGTCAAGCTATAGCGAATCATCATGGGGCGCGCGATTAGTCGATAACCATCGCGACTACAGCCTCGCATTTACGGTTGCGCCGCAGCTGGCAACCATTAACCAGCGGTATGAAACATCCAGCCACTGGTCAGCAAACCGGCGCGCCAATGCGCAGGCGCGGTATCTCTTAAGTTATACCGACTACCGTCTGGCGAACCACACGCCTGCTCTGAGCGTGCTGCTGGGTGATAAACGATCTCTCGCGCTCTCGGACAGCTTCAGCTATACCCCAGCGCTCACTTTTAACGGCGAAGTGGCGTTGCACAACGCTCAGCAATGGCGCCATTTCTCGCCTGAACGTGCCGCAGAGGTCGTGGATTATCAGTTTCCCTCTTCGCTTTATCGTGCAGACCGCAAACCGGGAGTAGAAGTGGCGTTAGGTGCGCAGTACACCACCCGCGACTTCGCTGTGCTGGGGCTTGAATACTACTTCCAGAGTGAAGGCTATTCAGACAGTGAATGGCAACAGCAGGCGCAACTTTCACGTTACCTGAACAGAGCATCGCAGTCGGCGTTATTAGATCAGATCTTTGACGCTTACAAATACCTGATGGGCGCCGAAATCGGCAATATTGCCAACAAAGGGCAACTGCAGGGAAAACACTATTTGAGCGCCTATGGCAGTTTTCGCAGTGAGAAGGGGGCAACGCTTCAGCCCTATATCACGATGAATATGCGTGATAACAGCACTGTGTTAGGCCTACACCTTTCGACGCCCTTAGCCTCCTTTGACGACAGCCTGAATGTCTATGCCGGCGGCTGGGCCGGGCTCGGCAAACAGGATACGGAATTCGCTTTTTTTGGCAAAACCGTCGGATTTTATCTGGGGCTTAACTATCTCTTATAAGGACATGACAGATGAGTGAACAAAAAACAGAAAAAGCGGTTGTATTACTGTTCGCCGGACAGGGGAACCCGGCCATCGGCATGGGGGCTGACTTATGGGATCTCAGTGCGGCAACCAAACATATTTGGGATTGTGCCAGCGATGTTTCGGGGATTGATATTCGGCGCCTCTGCCTGAAAGGCCCGATGAACCGGTTGATTCAGACGACAGTGCAGCAACTGGCGGTGACGGCCATTAATGTCACGCTTTATACCCTCTGCCAGCAAAAAATGGATCCCTGTGCGATTGTCGGTTCCTGCGGGCACAGCGTCGGAGAATATAGCGCCCTCTATGCCGCAGGTGCGCTCTCTCTGGAGACGCTGTTTGAGGCGATCCACTTTCGCGCGAAGGTTATGCATGAGATCAGCCGTCTGCACAAAGGCGAGATGGCGGCGGTGAAAGGTATCGATGCTCTGCGCCTGCGCGAACTGATCGACCATGCCGGGTTACTTGTCGATATTAGCTGTGATAACAGCCCTAAGCAGCAGGTCATTGGCGGGGCGAGCGCGCCGCTACGTGATTTTTCTCGTCTGTTGCTGGAGAAGGGATTAGAACCGGTCAAACTCGGCGTTAGCGGCGCGTGGCATACACGTTTGATGACCGAGGGCGTTGCCTTGATGCGGGACTATCTTGCCGGAGTGGACGTTACGCCACCGCGCCATGCGGTGGTCATGAATGTTTCCGGCAAGGCGGAGTATGATCCTGAGCAGATCAAAGAAAATCTCGCGCGCCATTTGACTCACACCGTTAAATGGCGTGACTCAATCGATGGGTGGCTTATTCATCAGCCGGACGTGCAGTTTGTCGAGATCAGCAATAAAGCCTACCTTGCACCGATGCTCACTGACTTTATCGGGTTTACGCCCGCGATGTCCCGGCACTGCAAAACGCTTTTATCAGCGTGAGGGCACCATCGTGATACCTGATTACCTGACTTTTATCCGCCACCAGGACAGAAAAATCCTGCTGCTGCTCTGCGTCATTATCTATTTGCTGCTGGGGCTATATTGGAAAAACGCGGCGTTTAACCTGACATCACAGGACGCAATGATCACCAGCGCGATCCTCGCGCTGGTGATGTTTCATTTTATCTGGGAGCTAAAAGCCTACTGGGCGTATAAATGTGTGATTAAAAATATCGATCTCTCATTCTTTATTGGCAAAAAAGCGGGTCGACTGGAAAGGGCGCTGTCGCGACCGGCAATCGCCAGCCTGCTGAGCGGAACGCTCTTTTGGCTTATCACCCAGGCGGCGCTGTTATTTTTTACACCACAGCGGGTGCTGCCATTTCTGGCTGCGCTATCGCCGCTCTTTCTTTTTGGTGTGTTTCGTTGTATCAGAAGCAGTTACATCAAGCTGATCGGCCAGGAGGCGAATGAAACAGTGCGGTTTAAGCATCTTTACCGTTATGTTGCCCGCTACCTGTTGATCAGCCTCGGCGTAAGCCTGTTAACCATTGTGCCGCTTAAAAACCAGCCTGAGTTCTCCCTCGAACAGGGGCTGTTCTTCGCGCCGCTGATGGTCGCGATGCTGCTGCTCTGCGCAATTGTGCTGGCGATGAATCTGCTTTTTGTCCGGTTATCGCGGCGCTATATCTTTCTTGGGCGCCTCTTTATGCGTGAAATTGATTTCTACTTCGCCAGCTCGCTGCCCCGGTTCATTAATACCGGTACGCCTTTCTGGCTGCGGCTTTTGAGTTTACTGGTAATTGAAGCGCTCTGGATCGCCGTGATCAGCTTATTACTTGATTTTTCGGGCGTGGCAATTTTCTTCGAAGCCTATTTTCTGCTGTGTCTGCTGCCGTGCCTCGCGTTTAGCTTCCTGCATATTTACAGGCTGTGGCATAACGATTTTTTGATGGCGTGTGATATGTGTTTTCGCTGGGATGAGATAAACAAACAGTCGCAGCTCTGGTAGTGGATGTCCGTCTGAAGTGGCTATACGCTGCAGACGGACATTCCCCGTTTAAGGAGAGAGAGTAGGGGATGACAGGTGGGCATGCTCCAGCAAATTATCTTTGATCAGCAGCAGATCGCTGATCTTTTTCCCGCCCATCTTTTTGCATGCTTTATTTCGGTAGGCATAAACCCGCTTCGGTGAAATAGAGAGGAGCTTGGCAATAAGATGGATATTTTTCCCCTTCAGCGATTCATTTAACACAATCCTTTCAATATCGCTGAGGACGTTTTCTTTATGGGTGGCCTCTTTCCTGAGTCTGGCGAGTTTTTTAATCGCGTGGCTAATCTCATTTAGCGAGTCCTGGGCTTTAAGCACAATATCTGCTTCGTCGATCAAAATATTTCGCGTTGTGCCGGAAATAACGAGAAGCTTGCATACTTTATTGAGCGGGGAGATGGCTTTAGCGTAAGCCATATTCTTTTTATCGAGATGGAGAATAACAACGTCGTCCAGAGTTAGTTCGGTGAGTAATTGCGGGTTGAACTGTTGCGCTTCAATTGTCCAGCCTCTTGCATTAGCCAATGAAATCATTCCGTTCTGAAAATATACATCATCGCTTATTGTATAGATCTTCATATGATTAATTACCATATAGAATAATGCCTGGGAGAGTGTTTCGGATTGTAAATTGCTCTTGCGCGAACCCGTAATTAAATAGTCTTAAATAAGATCTTAACGCTCAGGCCACATTATTATTGCTGGTTGTGATAGCAGTTGTACGGGCTATACTCTATTTCGGTACGTTTCTACTATTACCTTCTCACATGGTTAAAATGAATTCTAACGTGCTGTTTTACCATGTGATTTATAAATCGTGAGCGAGGATCGCCCGGACGCTAACCGAAGGAATATTTGGGCGGTGCCTCGATTATTTTGGCCCTGTCGATCTGCGTCGATAGACGTTTGTTTGCAACATCCTGAACGTAAGATGTGTTAACTACCGTAAGGGTCTGAATGATGGAAACTTATCTTAAATCGATGAAGGGTGAATGGCTTACCCTATTAGAAAAGACCGATCACAACATTCGCCGTCTCACCGCTGCGGTGGCTCATACCCACGCTCACGACCTTAGTGAAACCTTCTACCGCATCGTATTAACCGATCCCCATGCCCGTGAATTTCTCTCTAATGCTCAGGTTGAAATACATCTTAAATCGGCGCTGGAGCGCTGGATAAAGGAAGTTTTAGCCTGCACGCCGGATGATATCGAGCGCCTGATTCAGCAGCAGCACACGGTTGCCGAAGTGCATGCGCGCATTGGTATCTCCGTCGAACTGGTCGAGATGGGCTTTCGCGTACTGAAGAAGCTCTTCTATCCGGTGATTATTGAAAGTGAGTTCAGCGCAGAAGAGAAATTGCAGGTTTACCACCATGCGATCAACAGCATCGACCTTGCAATGGAAGTGATGTCGCGTGCCTTCTCGTTCAGCGAGCACAACTCAGCCAAAGAGGATGAAAATTATCGTATCTTCTCGCTAATGGAGAATGCAGAAGAGGAGAAAGAGCGGCAAACCGCGGCGCTTCTCAGCTGGGAAATCGACCTGATATATAAAATCATTATGGACGCTGATTTAGGCAATACGCTGGCCGTCAGCCAGTCCGATTTTGGTTTGTGGTTTAACCACAAAGGACGCCACTATTTTAGTGGGATCGCGGAGGTTGGCCATATCTCCCGTCTGCTGCAAGAGCTAGATGAAATATTTCGTTCTACCCGCGCCACACCCCGCGCATTAAGCAATCGCGCGCTGCGCGTTGGCTTTCTTATTTCCGTAAGAAAAAATGTGGTGCAGATAATCACATTGCTGCGGGAGCTATTTGAAGAGGTTTCCCGCCACGAAGTGGGCATGGATGTTTTAACGAAGTTACTCAACCGTCGCTTTATGCCAACCATTTTCAAACGTGAAATATCCCATGCGCAAAGGGCCTCAACGCCGCTGTCAGTGTTAATTATTGATGTCGACAAATTTAAGCAAATAAACGATAGCTGGGGACATCCCATGGGGGATGAGATCCTGCGTAAAGTCTCAAATGCTTTTTATGACAACGTACGCAGCAGTGATTATGTCTTTCGTTATGGCGGCGATGAATTTGTCATCCTGTTAACTGAAGCGACGGAGTTTGACACGCATCGAATTGGCGAACGTATCCGCTCTCGCGTCGAAAAGACCATCATTAAAACACCTGAGGGTGAGCGGGTACCGATTTCTCTCTCTATCGGTGCCGCCATGTTTGATGGTCACCCCGACTACGAGCGCTTTATTCAGCGCGCTGATGAAGCGCTCTATATTGCGAAAGCGCGCGGCCGCAACTGTGTTCATATCTGGCAAGCCGCAGAGTAATCACACCGGAGGAAATAGAGCAAAGGAGGCCCGCATCTCATTTGCCTCCTCCCGCGGGCTGCGGCCAAACAGGCGGCGAAACTCACGGTTAAACTGTGAAGGGCTCTCATAGCCGACGTGAAAAGCTGCACCCGCAGCGGTTGCGTTATCGCGAATCATCAATAAGCGTGCCTGGTTAAGCCGCACAGACTTGATGTACTGCAGCGGTGAGGTGCTGGTGACGGCTTTAAAGTGTTTATGAAACGCAGGCACGCTAAGACCAGCATCCTTCGCCAGCGTCGGAATATGCAGCGGCTCGGTAAAGTGTGTATGGATACGCTGCAACACTTTAGCAATCGCTGCAAATTGCCCCTGATTAACCAGCGCCGCACGCAGCGCATCGCCACGTTCGCCCATCAGCACCCGGTAATATAATTCCCGCACTAACTGCGGCCCCAGCACCTGCGCCTCCTGCTTTGACGAGAGCGCTTTCAGTAATCGCAATGCCGTATCGGCAAGATCGGCTTCGAGCGGCGTGGACATAATGCCTTCCGGCGCCGCCTCTGCGCGACCGGGCGGCAGATCCAGCGACAGCATCAGTTCAGAGAGCACCGTCATATCGAGATCCACCGTCAGCGCCAGTAGCGGCTTCTCAGGGCTGGCGTCCGTTTCCGTCGAGAAGGGGAGCGGCACCGATAACACCAGATAGTGCTGTTTATCGTAGTAATAAACGCGATTCGCCAGATAACCCCGTTTCTGCCCCTGGCAGACGATAACAATGCAGGGTTTGTAAACCACCGGTGTGCGCGCCAGCGGGCGGTCTGAGCGCATAAAGCAGACGCTCTCCAGCGTCGATCGTGTAGAGCCTTCGTGCGGTGCAAGCGCCCGCAGTAACGCGACCATCTCCTCCATTATTACTCCTCGTGTCTATTGATATTTGAGCAACCATTCTGCCGATTCACGCGCAACAAGTGAACAATGCGAAGAGAAACAGGCAATCATGGGATAAGAATGCGCCTGTTTTGTGAGTCGCGCGCTGGTTAACCTGCTTGCGTCACTTAATAGGGGAGAAGAGAGATGAGTAATCGCAAAATTATTCTGCTCACTGGCGCAAGCAGTGGGATCGGTGAAGCCACCGCACGTCGCCTGGTGCAGGCGGGTCATCATCTGGTCATTGGCGCGCGCCGCATTGAGCGTTTGCAGGCCCTGCGTGATGAACTGGGTAACATAGACTGTTTAGCCATTGACGTAACTCAGGCGGAGGATCTGGCGAAGATGGCGCAATTCGCGCTGCAG
Organism: Kosakonia sp. S42; assembly: GCF_016624785.1. Taxonomy (NCBI): domain Bacteria; kingdom Pseudomonadati; phylum Pseudomonadota; class Gammaproteobacteria; order Enterobacterales; family Enterobacteriaceae; genus Kosakonia; species Kosakonia sp. S42. Next base: position 231,643 of record NZ_JACVTW010000001.1, read on the forward strand.
CAGCATGGCCGCATCGATGTTCTGATCAATAACGCTGGTGTCATGCCGCTCTCACCGCTGGCGGCGTTGAAAGTGGAGGAGTGGCGTCAGACTATCGACGTCAACGTTCACGGCGTGCTGAACGGCATTGCGGCAGTGCTGCCGACCATGCAGCAGCAGCGGGCAGGGCAGATCATCAACGTTGCCTCTATTGGCGCGCATGCGGTCTTTCCGCTCTCCGCCGTGTATTGCGCCAGTAAGTTTGCCGTTCGCGCGATCTCCGACGGGCTGCGCCAGGAGAGCGACTATATTCGCGTCACGGTAGTCAGCCCGGGTGTGGTCGCCTCTGAACTGGCCGATCATATTACCGATGCCAGTGCGAAAGCGTCGATGGAGGGTTTTCGCCGTATCGCATTACCCGCAGAGGCGATTGCCGATGCCATCGCGTGGTCCATTGAGCAGCCGGACAGCGTCGATGTCAGCGAGATCATTGTGCGTCATACGCAAAGCCCTTACTGAGCTTCGCATCATTGCAAGGAGCCGCTCGCGGCTCCTTTTTTTGTGATCCAGGGCGGCTGACGTGATTAAAGCGGGATTATCTGCGTCCACTCGCTGTGCGGTTGTGTCACACTTGCCTCATCGGGTTGAGATACAAGGACAAAGGATGAAACGTTTATTCTGGTCAGCCGCCATCGCCGCGGCCCTGGCATTACCCAGCGCGATGGCGCAACAAAAGACACCTGAGGGCTACAGCCTGCAACAGGTGGTGATTGTCAGCCGCCACGGTATTCGCGCGCCGCTGGCAAACAACGGCAGTGCGCTGGCGCAGGCCACCGCCAAACCGTGGCCAACCTGGAAAGTGGCGGGCGGGGAGCTGACGGATCGTGGTGCGCTGGTGGAGATCTTTTTTGCTCACCAGATGCGTAAGTGGATGACCAACGAAAAAGTGCTCTCTACCGAACAGTGCCCGACAAAGAAACAGTTTTTCGTCTGGGCAAACAGCCTGCCGCGCACCCATGACACCGCGCAATTCTTCGTCAGTAACACCTTTATTGCCTGCGATGTGCCGATCTTCCATCAGCGCAAAATGGGCGAAATGGATCCGCTGTTTAATCCGGTTATCACCGAGGACAACGAGGCGTTTCGCCAGCAAGCCGTTGCGGCGATGGAGGCCAGCCGCCAGCGTGTCGATCTAACTGAGAGCTATAAACTGCTGGAGCAGATTGTCGATTATTCAGCCTCGCCGGCTTGCAAAGCGCAAAGCGGCAAACCCTGTACCCTGAGTGATGAAAAGGATTCCTTCCGTGCCGATTACCGGCTGGAGCCCTCCGTCAGCGGGCCATTAAAAACGGCAAATGCGCTGGTGGATGCCTTTACCCTGCAATATTACGAAGGCTTTCCGCAGGATGAAGTTGCCTTTGGCGGGATAAAAAGTGACAAGCAGTGGCAACTGCTGGAGAAGCTGAAAAACAGCTATCAGTCCATTCTCTTTACCACGCCAGAGGTAGCGCGCAATGTGGCCAAACCGCTGCTTGAATACCTCGACCAACAGCTGGTGGAGAAGCCCGCCGCTGCGCCGAAAGTAACGCTGCTGGTTGGTCACGACTCCAATATCGCCTCACTGCTGGCGGCGCTGGATACCAAGCCGTGGCAACTACCCGGTCAGTTTGAGCAGACCCCCATCAGCGGAAAAGTGGTCTTCCAGCGCTGGCATGACAATAAGAGCAACCGCGATCTGATGAAGATTGAGTATCTCTACTTCACCGCCGAGCAGATGCGTAATGTGGCAAAAATGGGGTTTGATTCGCCGGTGCAACGTTACACGCTGGAGCTAACGGGCTGCCCGACCGACAGTAACGGATTCTGTCCGATGGAAAAATTCAGTGAAGTGATGCGTAAAGTCGCGAAGTAAAAAGCAGATACGCTCCCCCAACAATGGGGGAGCCGAAGCGCTACACGTTCTGGCGCTCAATGGTCTGTTCACCCCAGAAGAGGGAGTCTTTATCGGTCTTTTCAAAGGCGCGCATCAACACTTCATCGCTGCCCTCTTCCCAAATTTTCTCGGCGAGAACCTCGTCGTAATCAGCCAGTTCAAAGATCGCCTCGGCGATCTCTGGCGATGTATTACGCAGACTGGCCCATTCACCTACGCGATGAGCTTTTGCTTCCTGAGTTGGCATAAGCGCCTCCTGTTAAAGTTAGCCGTTCAGTTTGACTGCCAGGCCGGCAATCGTTGTCGCGCCATAAGGCCTGCCGCCGCGAATACGCGAAATATCAGAACGCTGTTTCGCGGCGTAGCCGATGGGAACAATCATCATCCCATGATGAGCAAGCGTAGTTCAGACTGAGGAAATTGTATGTTCCTGACTGCGCCAGTGCCGGTATTGGCTGTTGCTCCTGCTACGTTCATTGCGCAGCGATACGCTGCGTACCCTATTAAGGGTACGACGTGATGGCGAGAGTGCAAATCGACACGCGCCATTGCTGATAATTAAGACTATTTCCCCGCGTAAATGCACAGTTACGTTTTGACACATTTTTCGCGTCATTAATTTCCCCATACATAAGAATTATTTATTGGTTTCGCTTAAGTCATTTCTGCCGCTCGGCCCCGAAGCTGTTGCAAAATGTTAATGGAGAAGCACTGATGAGCCCCGTTCCACTAAACTTATTCTCACGCGGCGCAGTTAAAGGGTTAGCTTTAACGTCGTGAGGTGAAAGAGTCCTCTTTTACTGAATGCAGAAAGATGTCTGATATTTCACTAACACCGACTGGAGGTGAAGAGATGGCAAATCATCGTGGTGGTTCAGGTAACTTCGCTGAAGACCGTGAAAGAGCATCAGCAGCAGGTCGCAAAGGCGGCCAGCAGAGCGGGGGGAACTTTAAAAACGATCCTCAGCGCGCCTCAGAAGCAGGTAAAAAAGGGGGCAAAAACAGTCACGGTAGCCGGAGCAACAACGGCAACAACAGCTAGCGAGACCTGTCGGTAAATTTTACAGGTTACCGAAATGCCCGTCGCCGGGGAGACCCGGCGGTTTTTTTTGGCCTGCGATCGCCCATACCATCTTCAATCTTCCACCGGATAAAGCTGCTCAGAGGGTCGAGCCAGACGACGACCTTTGCTATGCTGCAGCCTGGTTAGGGTCATGGAGTGGGTATGGCAAAGGAAATGGGTAAACGTACGCGGGCAGTCAGCGAGAAAAGGCAGGCTATTCTCAGCGCCGCGCTGGAGGTTTTCTCCCGTCTCGGCTTTCACGGTGCGCGTGTCGAGCAGGTGGCCGAGCAGGCTGGCGTCTCGAAAACCAATCTCCTCTACTATTTCCCGTCAAAAGAGGCGCTATATATCGCCGTGCTACGTCAACTGCTCGATGTCTGGCTGGCCCCGCTCCGTGCGTTTCGTTCCGACTTACAGCCGCTTGCGGCGATCAAAGAGTACATTCGCCTGAAGCTGGAGGTTTCGCGCGATCATCCGCAGGCATCCCGTCTTTTCTGCCATGAAATGTTGCAGGGCGCGCCGCTGCTGAAAGCGGAGCTGACCGGCGATTTGAAAACGCTGGTGGAGGAGAAGTCAGCGATTATTGCCGGCTGGATCGCCAGCGGTAAGCTCGCCGCCGTCGATCCACACCATCTGATCTTTATGATCTGGGCCGCCACGCAGCACTACGCTGATTTCGCTACCCAGGTGGAAGCGGTCACTGGCGCGACCCTACAGGATGAAGCCTTTTTTCAGCGTACTGTCGACAACGTTCAGCGCATGATTATTGAAGGCATCCGCGTGCGTTAATTGGCGGGCGGGAGCGGGCAGCTCATATCGCCCTCTTCACACTGCAACAGCGAGGCGAGCCACGCTTCGCGTTCACTGGTTTTATCCGCCAGGCACTGGTTCAATACCATCGGTTGGCCGCTGCTGCCTTCGGTGCCGGAGCCCACAAACGCGCAGTCATTGTCACGTACGGCTATCCAGCTTTTCTCCGCTTTTTTCAACATCTCAGCCTGCTGGGGCGAAGAACGCTTTAGCGCCTCCTGATAAGTCTGGTTGAGCTTCTTATCTGCGGCTTCATATTGCGCAGCGGTACACATATTGAGCGCCGTCTGAGTGGAGGCGTCATCGCACTCATCAGCGTAGAGCGGTTGGCTGAGCAGCAACGCGGTCAGCATCAACAAAGATCGTTTCATTCTATTCCCTCCCTGATCACATTCATTCAGCGAATTTATTAACATAGCCCTTAAAAAATGTCACTTCGCCATTACCCATCCTGATGAACGGATTGCTCTATTCGTTTCAGCTCACAAAACTGATATTTTTCTGCTGGCGAAACGGGGCAGAAGCAGGCGCAAAAAAACCTCTTAAAGAGGCTTTAGTTAACTGGGTGTTAATTTTAAGTTAAAATTTTATCGTTATTTAACAACTAGCACGCGTAATCGTGAGTAGATATTTCTTCTTTTAACTTTAATTTAACTAATTATTTTCTTTAAATTAACATTTTTGGGCATGCATCACATTTATCGCATTTTCGCTGTTTTACCTCTTCCCTTCATTGTTAATCTCTCTCCGCGACTTTCCCTTAAGAAAGGTACAACCATGAAATTCAAACTCGCCCTGATTAGCGCAGCGATGATTTCTGCCAGCATGCTCTCGGGGCAGGCTTTTGCCGCTCAGAAGTATGAGATTGCCGTTGTAGCCAAAGTAACCGGGATCCCGTGGTTTAACCGCATGGAGACCGGCGTCAACGAAGCGGCAAAAAAACTGGATGTTAATGCTTACCAGACCGGGCCTTCCACACCCGATCCGGCGCAGCAGGTGAAAGTGATCGAAGATCTAATCGCGAAAAACGTTAACGCCATTATCGTGGTGCCAAACGACGCGAAGGTGCTGGAGCCGGTGCTGAAAAAAGCGCGCGACAAAGGCATTGTAGTACTGACTCATGAATCCCCGGACCAGCAGATCGGGCAGTGGGATATTGAAACCATCGACAGCGAAAAATATGCGCAGGCTAACGTCGATGAGCTGGCAAAAGATATGGGCGGTAAGGGCGGTTACGCCATTTACGTCGGCTCGCTGACCGTGCCGCTGCACAACGCCTGGGCTGATTACGCCATCAAATACCAGAAAGAGAAGTACCCGGATATGTTTGAAGTCACCTCGCGTTTGCCGGTGGCAGAGAGCATTGATAAATCCTATGCCACCACCCTTGACCTGATGAAAACCTACCCGGATCTGAAAGGGGTAATTGGTTTCGGATCGCTTGGGCCTATTGGCGCAGGGCAGGCCGTTCAGAAGAAACGCGCGAAAGATAAACTGGCGGTTGTTGGCATCGCGATGCCAGCGCAGGCTGCACCTTATCTGATGCGCGGCGACATCAAAAAAGCACTGCTGTGGGACCCGCGTGATGCCGGTTACGCACTGGTGACCGTCGCCGACCAGCTGCTACAAGGAAAAGAAGTGACGTCCGATCTCTCCATCGAGGGGCTGGGCAAAGCCGATGTTGATATGAATAAGAAAGTGATCCGCTTTAATAAGATCCTCGAAGTGACAAAAGAAAACGCTAAAACACTCGGTTTCTGAGCCTCACAGGCCACACCAGGGAACCGGAACGCCGGCCTTTCAGGCCGGCTCTTCCGCCGCAGATTTCATCCTCGCGTCCTTCACGGGCGCTGGCAGAGGTATTGTCGATGACCGACCCCACCGCATTTATCACTCTTGAGAATATCAGCAAGCAATTCCCGGGCGTGCTGGCGCTGGATAAGGTGAATTTAACCCTCAAAAAAGGCGAAGTTCACTGCCTGGCAGGGCAAAACGGCTGCGGGAAAAGCACCATTATCAAAGTGATTTCCGGCGTCTATCACCCGGAAAAAGGCGGCAGCATTGAGCTGGATGGCAAGCTCTTTCATCAGCTGTCGCCGCAGCTCTCCGCCCATTACGGCATTCAGGTGATCTATCAGGATCTCTCGTTATTCCCCAATTTCAGCGTGGCGGAAAATATCGCCCTCCATCGCTATCTGCCCGGTGGCGACATCTGGGTGCGCCGCGGCGCGATGCGCAAACAGGCGCTGGCCGCGATGGCACGCATTGGCGTGCGCCTCGACCCGGATAAAAAGGTCGAAAAACTCTCCATCGCCGACCGCCAGCTGGTGGCGATCTGCCGCGCGATTGCCGCCGAAGCCCGGCTGGTGATCATGGATGAGCCGACCGCATCGTTAACCCGTCAGGAAGTGAATGGGCTGCTGCGCGTAGTCAATGAACTGAAAGCCGCCGGTATCTGCGTCGTGTTTGTCAGCCACCGCCTCGATGAGGTGATGGAAGTAGCGGATCGCATCAGCGTGATGCGCGACGGCAAGCTGGTCGGCACCTGGCCCGCCAGCGAGCTCGATAGCCACGAACTGGCCTATCTGATGACCGGGCAGCGTTTCCACTACAGCCCGCTGCCGGAAAAACCACCGGTCGACCAGCCACCGATGCTGGAGCTGCGTCACTTAAGCCGTAAAGGAAAATACCGCGATATCAATCTGTCGTTGCGCAGCGGCGAGATCGTCTCGATTGTCGGGCTGCTGGGCTCCGGGCGCACCGAACTCTGCATGAGCCTGTTTGGCATGACCCGGCCTGAAGATGGCGAGATCCGCATCAATGATAAGCCGGTAAAAATGCGCAATAACCACGACGCCATTCGCCACGGCATCGGCTATGTCTCGGAAGATCGCTTAACCCAGGGGCTGATTATGGAGCAGTCGATCTATGACAACACCATTGTCACCGTCTTCGACAAGCTCCACACCCGCAGCGGCTTGCTCGATCACGCCAAAGCCGGGCAGCTGGTAAAGGATCTTATCGGTAACCTGAATATCAAAGTCTCCGACCCGCAGCTGCCGGTGAAAACTCTCTCCGGCGGCAATGCCCAGCGTATTGCTATCGCGAAATGGGTCGCCACGCAGCCGCGGATCCTGATCCTCGACTCGCCAACGGTTGGTGTTGATATTGCTAACAAAGAGGGCATCTATCAGATCGCCCGCCAGCTGGCAGAGCAGGGAATGGCCGTATTGATGATTTGTGATGAAATCCCGGAAGCCTATTACAACAGCCACCGCGTGCTGGTGATGCGCCGGGGTGAACTGGTAGCGGAGTTCAATCCGCACCGCTGTAGCGAAGAGGAGATCGCGGAGGTGGTCAATGCGTAACTCGCTCGCCCGCTTGATTGGGCAACATGAGTTCTGGCTTGGCGTGCTGGTGGTTGCGCTGGCGGTCGGTCTGACGATCCGTACCGATGAGTTTTTCACCCTCGGCAATTTAACGGATGTCGCGACCAGTTATGCGATCCTTGGCATTCTGGCCTGCGGGCTGTTTGTGGTGCTGATCTCTGGCGGTATCGACATCTCCTTCCCGGCGATGACGGCGATTGCGCAATATGCGATGGCCAGTTGGGTTATTGCCCACGGCGGCAACTTTGTGCTCGCACTGGCGTTAGCGATGGCGGTTGGCTTGCTGCTCGGCTTGATCAACGGCTTCCTCGTCTACTGGCTGCGCGTACCGGCCATCATTATCACCATTGCCACCCTGAACCTCTTTTACGGCCTGCTGGTCTACGCCACCAAGGGCACCTGGCTGTATGGCTTCCCGGACTGGTTTATGAACGGCATTAGCTGGTTCACCTTTACCGGCGCGGATGGCTATGACTACGGCTTAACCCTGCCGCTTATCTGCCTTGGCGCGACGATTATTTTTACCGCCGTGCTGATGAACTACACCCGTCTGGGACGACAGATCTACGCCATGGGCGGCAACCGCGATGCGGCGTCGCGTCTTGGGCTGAACCTGCTGAAGCTGCACTTCTATGTCTACGGCTATATGGGCATTCTGGCGGGCGTTGCGGCGGTGGTGCAGGCGCAGATCACCCAGTCGGTAGCACCCAATTCACTGTTTGGTTATGAGCTGACGGTGCTGGCGGCAGTGGTGCTGGGCGGGACCAGCATGTCCGGCGGGCGCGGCACCTTAATTGGTACGCTGCTGGGGGTGATTCTGCTCGCCTTCCTGCAGAACGGCTTAACGCTGCTTGGCGTCTCCTCTTACTGGCACACGGTCTTTAGCGGCGCGATCATTCTGGTCAGTATCAGCGCCACCGCGTGGCATGAAAAACGCAAACTCGCAAGGGAGCTATAAGATGAAATCCATCGTCCGAATTCTGCCCGGTGATGCCATCATCCGATTGCAGTGCGTGATTATTGTCGTCGTCGCGCTGATCTTCTCTTTCCTGCTCGGCGGGCGCTTTTTCAGCGTCGCTAACTTCCAGTCTATCGGATCGCAGTTGCCGATCCTCGGCATGCTGGCGCTCGGCATGGGGATAACCATGCTCACCGGCGGTATCAACCTGTCGATCATTGCCGGAGCCAACGCCTGTTCACTGGTGATGGCGGCGGTGATTGTGATGCACCCGGATAATCCGCTCTTTCTGGCATTAGCCCTGTTTGCCGGGCTGCTGACGGCGGTGGCGATTGGCGTGCTGAACGGCACCCTGGTCGCCTGGGTAGGCGTCTCGCCGATCCTCGCTACCCTCGGCACCATGACGCTTATCTCCGGGCTCAATATCCTGCTCTCTAACGGCACGGTGATCTCCGGCTTCCCGGCGGCAATCCAGTACCTCGGGAATGCCACGATTGTTGGTATTCCGGTGGCACTGCTGCTCTTTTTAGTGGTGGCCTTATTGCTGTGGGTGCTGCTGGAGCACACCACGCTCGGGCGCAGCCTCTACCTGGTGGGCTCCAACGAGCAGGCAACGCGCTACAGCGGTGTCAACACCGTGCGTGTGCAGATTGCGGTGTATGTCATCTCCGCGCTGCTCGGCTGGGTTGCCGCCATTCTGATGATGGCGAAATTTAACTCCGCGAAAGCGGGGTATGGCGAATCCTATCTTCTGGTAACCATTCTGGCCTCGGTGCTCGGCGGCATTAACCCGGACGGCGGCTTTGGTCGCGTGCTCGGGCTGGTGCTGGCGCTGGTGGTGCTGCAGATGCTGGAAAGTGGCTTTAATTTATTAGGAATCAGCAGCTATCTGACGATGGCGCTCTGGGGCGCAGTGCTGATCCTCTTTATCGCATTACAGAATCGTAAAGCCTGATTTCGGGAGAAAAAAAATGGCGAGCTACTTTATTGGTGTGGATGTAGGGACCGGCAGCGCCCGCGCGGGCATCTTTGACCTGACGGGCCGGATGGTCAGCCAGGCCAGCAGGAGCATTGAGATCTATCGCCCGCAGGCCGATTTCGTCGAGCAATCCTCCGACAACATCTGGCAGGCGGTCTGTAACGCCGTGCGCGATGCCATCAATCAGGCCGATATCAACCCGATTCAGGTCAAAGGGCTGGGCTTCGACGCCACCTGTTCGCTGGTGGTGCTGGATAAACAGGGCAACCCGCTGACCATCAGCCCCTCCGGGCGCAGCGAACAGAACATTATCGTGTGGATGGATCACCGCGCCATTGCGCAGGCGGATCGCATCAACGCCACCCATCACCGGGTGCTGGATTATGTTGGCGGCATTATCTCCCCGGAGATGCAGACGCCAAAACTGCTGTGGCTAAAACAGCACATGCCGAACACCTGGGCGAACGCGGGCTTCTTCTTCGATCTGCCCGATTTTCTCACCTGGCGCGCCACTGGTGATGATACCCGTTCGCTCTGCTCGACGGTGTGTAAATGGACCTATATGGGCCATGAAGATAAGTGGGATACCAGCTACTTCCGCCAGATTGGCCTTGAAGATCTGCTCGAACATGATGCGGAGAAAATTGGTCGCTACGTGAAAACGATGGGTGAACCGCTTGGGCGCGGGCTGTCGCAGCGCGCTGCTACCGAGATGGGGCTGATGCCGGGCACGGCGGTCAGCGTATCGATTATCGACGCTCACGCCGGTACGCTGGGCACGCTTGGTGCCAGCGGTCCGTCGGGTGAGATGGCGGATTTTGACCGCCGCGTTGCGCTGATTGGCGGCACCTCCACCGGGCATATGGCGATTTCACCGCAGGCGCGCTTTATCGGCGGCGTCTGGGGGCCTTACTACTCAGCGGTGTTGCCGGGCTACTGGCTGAACGAGGGCGGGCAGTCGGCAACCGGGGCGCTGATCGACCACGTCATTCAGTCTCACCCCTGTTACGACACGCTGCTCGCGCAGGCTAAAACCCAGGGGCAGACCATTTATGAAGTGCTCAATGCGCTGCTGCGTAAAATGGCGGGCGAGCCGGAGAATATCGCCTTTCTGACCCGCGATATTCATATCCTGCCGTACTTCCACGGCAACCGCTCGCCGCGTGCTAACCCGACGCTGACCGGCGTGATTAGCGGGCTGAAACTGTCGCGCACGCCGGAAGATATGGCGATGCACTATCTGGCGACCATTCAGGCTATCGCCCTCGGTACGCGGCATATTATCGAAACCATGAATCAAAGCGGTTACAGCATTGATACGGTAATGGCGAGCGGCGGCGGCACCAAAAACCCAATCTTTGTGCAGGAGCACGCCAATGCCACCGGCTGCGCGATGCTGCTGCCGGAGGAGAGCGAAGCGATGCTGCTCGGCGGGGCGATGATGGGCACCATTGCGGCCGGTGTGTTTGACAGCTTCCCGGAAGCGATGTCGGCGATGAGCCGCATTGGTAAAACCGTGACGCCGCAGACCAACCGTATCAAGCTCTATTACGACCGCAAATACACCGTCTTCCATGAGATGTACGCGGATCACATGAAGTACCGCGCGTTGATGCAGGAGGAGGCATGAGCGAAAGCTGGCAGCAGGCGTGCGATGCCTGGCGCATCTACAGCGAAGAGATGACCGCGCTGAGCCGCCATCTTGATCCCGCGACCTGGGCGGCGTTGATGGCTGAACTGCGCGGCTGCAAGGGAAAGGTTGTGGTTACCGGTGTGGGCACCTCCGGCATTGCGGCGCGTAAAATCGCCCATATGCTGGCCTGCGTTGAGCGCCCGGCTATCTATCTGAACGCCACCGATGCCGCGCACGGCGATCTCGGTTTTGTCGGGCCAGACGATCTGGTGATTATGCTCTCGCGCGGCGGCAACTCGGAGGAGTTAACGCGACTGTTGCCGGGCCTGGCGATGAAAGATACGCCGATCCTCTGCGTGACGGAAAACCCCTCCTCGGCGATAGCGCTCGCATCAAGGCTGGTGATCTCCACCGGCGTGCAGCGCGAGATCGATCCGCTCAATATGTTGGCCACCACCTCCATTGTGCTGGTGCTGGCGATTTTTGATGCCGCCTGCGCCTGCCTGATGAGCGAAAGCGGGTATTCGAAAGAGACATTGCTCGCCGTGCACCCCGGCGGTGATGTCGGTTTAACGCTACGAAAAAAAGCGCCGTAAGGCGCTTTTTTATTACAACGATTCTGTCATTCCTGACGCTCTGCCGGATGGCGGCTGATGCCTTATCCGGCCTACAAATGCGGTTCAAATCCACACCGTAGGCCCGATAAGCGCAGCGCCATCGGGCATTTCACCGACTTAACCAATCGTCATCAGGCTGGCGTTGCCACCGGCCGCTGCGGTGTTAACGCTGAGCGAGCGCTCCAGCCACAGGCGTTCGAGCAGGATATTGGTTTCACCCCGCGCAAAGCCCTGAACGGAGACGATCGCGCCATCGCGTGCTGCAACGCTTTCGCACAGATGCACCAGCTGATCGGAGTCGCCGTGGAAGATCACCGCGTCAAACGGCTGCGCCATCAGGCTTTCCGCTTTGGCGAATGTGATCCGCTGGCTGACGGTTTCCGGCAGTTGCTTAGCCAGATCGCGATGCAGCGTGTCATCCTGCCACAGCGCCTGGCTTCCGGAGGCCAGCACGGCGGCAAGCTGCACCAGCGCATCCTGCTCGTTATCGGCCACGCACAATACGCGATCGCGCGGTGCCAGCGTCCAGCTGTTGCGCTCTCCGGTTGGGCCAGGCAGCAGGCGCTGCGTACCCGCCTGCGCCAGTTCGCTAAACTGCTCGCACACCTTGTGTAATTCCGGGCGCTGCGTGGCGGCCCATGCGGTCAGCGCTGCCAGCGGCTGAGTCAGCACGGTTTTTACCTGCGCATCCAGCGGGCGCTCGGCGTCATGACGGTTAAGCGTTTTCAGCACCGCATTCTCCGGGCGGCTGCTCAGCAGGCGATAGAGATAGAGCGGCCCACCGGCTTTTGGCCCGGTGCCCGACAACCCTTCGCCGCCAAATGGCTGCACGCCAACCACTGCGCCGACCATGTTACGGTTCACGTAGAGGTTACCCACGTGAGCATTGCCGGTGACCTGAGCGATGGTTTCATCAATACGCGTGTGAACACCCAGCGTCAGACCGTAGCCGGAGGCATTAATCTGCTCCAGCAGCTGATCGAGCTGATTACGTGAATAACGCACCACGTGCAGCACCGGGCCGAAGATCTCTTTTTTCAGCTCGTCGAAGCTTTCCAGTTCAATCAGCGTTGGCGGCACAAACGTGCCGGTGCGCCACTCGCGGGCATCTTCGCTATTTTCACGCACTGCCTGGTAGACGGTGCGGCCTTTCGCCTGCATCGCCTGAATATGTTTTTCGATATTGGCTTTGGCTTCGACATCAATCACCGGCCCAATATCGGTGGAGAGGCGTCCCGGATTACCCATCCGGCACTCGGCCATCGCGCCGCGCAGCATGGTTAGCGTATGGTCAGCAATATCCTCCTGCAGGCAGAGCACGCGCAGCGCCGAGCAGCGCTGGCCGGCGCTATCAAACGCCGAGGCGACCACATCAATCACCACCTGTTCCGTCAGCGCCGAGGAGTCGACAATCATCGCGTTCATACCGCCTGTTTCGGCGATAAGCGGCGTCGGGCGACCCTGGGCATCCAGGCGGGTAGCGATGTTGCGTTGCAGGAGCGTGGCGACATCGGTCGAGCCGGTAAACATCACCCCACGCACGCGGGCATCGCCGGTCAACTGTGCGCCCACCGTCTCACCGCGGCCTGGCAACAATTGCAGCACGCCTGCCGGTACGCCCGCTTCAAGCAGGATCTTCACACCCTGAGCGGCAATCAGCGGGGTTTGCTCCGCCGGTTTTGCCAGCACGCTGTTACCGGCCGCCAGCGCGGCGGCAATCTGCCCGGTAAAGATCGCCAGCGGGAAGTTCCACGGGCTGATACAGACCACCGGCCCAAGCGGGCGATGGGTCTCATTATCGAAATCGCTGCTGACCTGGCCTGCGTAGTAGTGCAGGAAATCGACCGCTTCACGCACTTCCGCAATCGCGTTGCTGAAGGTTTTGCCCGCTTCGCGCACCAGAATACCAATCAGCGTCTGCAGGTTGTCTTCCATCAGCACCGCGGCGCGCTGCAGGATGGCACCGCGCTCCTGCGGAGGCGTAGCAAACCAGATTGGCGCATGGTTCACCGCGTTCTCCAGCGCCTGGTTCACCTGCGCTTCACTCGCTTCCACCACATAACCGACAACATCTTTCGGCTCTGCCGGGTTGATCACCGCAATCGCTTCGCCCTCCATTACCGCCTCTTCGAGCATCGGATGGGCATACCACTTCTGCGCCGCGCTGTTGAGCAGGGCAGAGGAGAGGGAGGCCAGACGGTGTTCGTTCGCCAGATCGAGACCAGCCGAGTTGATGCGGCCTTCGCCATAGAGCGCGCGTGGCAGGGCGATTTTCGGATGCGGCAGGCCAACCTGGCCCTCCTGGGCGGCGAGTTTTTCCACTTCCGTAACCGGGTCGGCGACCAGCGCATCGAGCGGCAGGGTGTTATCCGCAATGCGGTTAACAAACGAGGTGTTAGCACCGTTTTCCAGCAGACGGCGCACCAGGTAGGCCAGCAGGGTTTCATGGGTGCCGACCGGGGCATAAATACGGCACGGACGGTTGAGCTTGCCATCGGCGACTTTACCGACCACCTGCTCATAGAGCGGCTCACCCATGCCGTGCAGGCACTGGAACTCATACTGGCCGGGATAGTAGTTCTGCCCGGCCAGCTGGTAGATCGCCGCCAGCGTGTGGGCGTTATGGGTCGCGAACTGCGGATAGATCAGGTTCGGCACCGCCAGCAGTTTTTTCGCGCAGGCAAGATAGGAAACATCGGTGTAGACCTTGCGGGTATAGACCGGATAGCCCTCAAGGCCTTCCATCTGCGCACGTTTAATTTCGCTGTCCCAGTAGGCGCCTTTCACCAGGCGAATCATCAGGCGGCGACGGCTGCGGGTTGCCAGTTCAATCAGGTAATCAATCACAAACGGGCAGCGCTTCTGATAAGCCTGAATTACAAAGCCGATGCCGTTCCAGCCCGCCAGCTCTGGCTCGAAGCAGAGTTTTTCCAGCAGGTCGAGGGAGATCTCCAGCCGGTCGGCCTCTTCAGCATCGATATTGATACCGATATCGTACTGACGCGCCAGCAGGGTTAAGGATTTCAGACGTGGATAGAGTTCGTCCATCACGCGGTCGTACTGCGCGCGGCTGTAGCGCGGATGCAGGGCGGAGAGCTTGATGGAGATGCCCGGCCCTTCATAGATGCCGCGTCCGTTCGAGGCTTTACCAATGGCGTGGATCGCCTGCTGGTAAGAGACCATATAGGCCTGCGCATCGGCGGCGGTCAGCGCCGCTTCGCCGAGCATATCGTAGGAGTAACGGAACCCTTTCTCTTCCAGCTTACGGGCGTTGGCCAGCGCTTCAGCGATAGTCTCGCCGGTAACAAACTGCTCGCCCATCAGCCGCATCGCCATATCGACCCCTTTACGGATCAGCGGCTCGCCGCTCTTGCCGATAATGCGGTTCAGCGAACTGGAGAGATTAGCTTCGTTATGGGTAGAGACCAGGCGGCCGGTAAACAGCAGCCCCCAGGTGGCAGCGTTCACAAACAGTGAGGCGCTGCGGCCAATATGGGACTGCCAGTTACCGTTACTGATTTTGTCGCGGATCAGCGCATCGCGCGTCGCTTTATCAGGAATACGCAGCAGCGCTTCGGCGAGGCACATCAGCGCTACGCCCTCCTGCGAGGAGAGGGAGAACTCCTGCAGCAGGCTCTGCACCATGCCCGCGCGGCCGGTCGCTGTTTTTTGATTACGCAATTTTTCTGCCAGCTGGTAGGCCAGCTTATGGGCACTCTCGGCCACCGGCTGCGGCAGACGCGCCTGCTCAAGCAGCATCGGCACGGCATCGGTTTCCGACCAACGCCAGGCGCTGGTGATCGCCGCGCGGGAGACCGACTGCGGCAGGATCTGCTCGGCAAAATCGAGGAACGGCTGCGGGCTTTCGTCAATTACCGCGCTGGTCTCCTCTTCCTGCACGCTATGCGCCTGGGCGCCAGCAAGCTCAGGTAATCCTTCGCTGCTCTCCAGCTTTTCGAGGAAATTAAAAATCGCTTGTTTAATTAACCAGTGCGGCGTGCGGTCAATAGTCGCTGCGGCAGCTTTAATCCTTTCGCGCGTGGCGTCGTCAAGCTTAACCCCCATGGTGGTGGTGCCCATGCGTTGCTCCTGTTTATATGGTTTTTTGCACATTAGGCTGAAATATCCACCATGTTGCAACTTTGTGCAACCTTGTTAATTGTGAGCTGGCTGGCAAGGTGAGAAATGAATGAATTGTTAATTAACTAAACAGGTAACAGGAACGATGTAATCTGCTGCAAAGCCAGGATTTATGCGGTTGCTAACACTTTTCAAAGGTGCAACCTTTAAAAATGTGATGGAGTGCAACCTATAACAAAATCCTATTCCCCGAGGCATATCTTCGATGTAAATGGTGTGTTAAATCAATTGTGAATAACGGAGGGTTCCGGCAGGATACGGGCGCTTCTAATAATACATACGCACCGTCGCTACGTTCCGGCGATGGATAAAAGCGGCAAATAGACATTTGTCGACGAAGATCCTGGAGACTATTTTGATGGCAATAAGCACACCGATGATGGTGACCTTTCTTATTTATATCTTTGGCATGATCCTGATCGGTTTTATTGCCTGGCGATCAACAAAAAACTTTGATGACTATATTCTCGGCGGTCGAAGTCTCGGCCCATTAGTGACGGCGTTATCGGCCGGTGCCTCTGATATGAGCGGCTGGCTGCTGATGGGGCTGCCGGGAGCGATCTTTATCTCCGGCATCTCTGAAAGCTGGATTGCGATTGGCCTCACAGTTGGTGCCTGGGTCAACTGGAAGCTGGTGGCGGGGCGCCTGCGCGTTCATACCGAAGCGAACAATAACGCCCTGACGCTGCCGGATTACTTCACCGGGCGGTTTGAAGATAACAGCCGTCTGCTGCGCATTATCTCGGCGGTGGTAATTCTGGTCTTCTTCACCATCTACTGTGCTTCCGGCATTGTGGCGGGTGCGCGTCTGTTCGAAAGCACCTTCGGCATGAGCTACGAAACGGCGCTGTGGGCCGGTGCGGCGGCAACGATTATTTATACCTTTATCGGCGGTTTCCTTGCGATTAGCTGGACCGACACCGTGCAGGCCAGCCTGATGATCTTCGCCCTGATCCTTACTCCGGTGATTGTGATTATCTCCGTCGGTGGTTTTGGCGATTCGCTGGAAGTGATCAAGCAGAAGAGCATTGAAAACGTCGATATGCTCAAAGGCCTCAACTTTGTCGCCATCGTCTCGTTGATGGGCTGGGGGCTGGGCTACTTCGGCCAGCCACATATTCTGGCGCGCTTTATGGCGGCCGATTCCCACCACACCATTGTGCATGCACGTCGCATCAGCATGACCTGGATGATCCTCTGCCTTGCGGGCGCGGTAGCGGTCGGTTTCTTCGGCATCGCCTACTTTGATACCAATCCGTCGCTGGCGGGCGCGGTAAACCAGAACGCCGAGCGCGTCTTTATCGAACTGGCGCAGCTGCTGTTTAACCCATGGATTGCCGGGATCCTGCTCTCTGCAATCCTCGCGGCGGTGATGTCGACCCTGAGCTGCCAGCTGCTGGTCTGCTCCAGCGCGATTACGGAAGATTTCTACAAAGCATTCCTGCGTAAAGACGCCAGCCAGAAAGAGCTGGTGTGGGTTGGCCGTGCGATGGTGCTGGTGGTCGCGCTGGTGGCGATTGCGCTGGCGGCAAACCCGGAAAACCGCGTGCTTGGCCTGGTAAGCTATGCGTGGGCCGGGTTCGGTGCGGCGTTTGGCCCGGTGGTGCTGCTCTCGGTGATGTGGTCACGCATGACGCGTAACGGCGCGCTGGCGGGGATGATTATCGGCGCGGTCACCGTTATCGTCTGGAAACACTTCGGCTGGCTGGGCCTGTATGAAATCATCCCTGGCTTCATCTTCGGCAGCCTCGGGATTGTGGTCTTCAGCCTGATCGGTAAAGCGCCGTCTGCCGCCATGCAGCAGCGTTTCGCCGAGGCGGATGCCCACTACCACTCTGCGCCGCCGGTTCGCGCGCAGGCGAAGTAAATATTGCTATTAATAAAACCCGCTGCGGCGGGTTTTTTTGTTGCCAAATCATAAGGATTGCGTTGATATCTTCCAACAACAAACCGTGAGGGCAGGGGAATGAAAACAATAAAAGTGGCTA
Source organism: Kosakonia sp. S42 (assembly GCF_016624785.1). NCBI lineage: Bacteria > Pseudomonadati > Pseudomonadota > Gammaproteobacteria > Enterobacterales > Enterobacteriaceae > Kosakonia > Kosakonia sp. S42. The sequence goes on from NZ_JACVTW010000001.1 coordinate 249,132, forward strand.
TGGCATTGATGGTGGCAGGTCTGCTGGCGGGCTGTAATGCACCGGCGCAAAAGCCGCAACCAATGGCGCAACAGTGCGCACCGGCGGATCGCATGCAGCAAACGACGCTCTATTTCGGCCTTAATCGCCCGGCAGGTAAAGCGATTACCGCCGAGGAGTGGCAGCAGTTTGTCGATGGCGACGTGACGCCGCGTTTTCGTGAGGGGTTAACGGTGTTTGATGCGCGCGGCCAGTGGCTTGGCAACAATGGCAAAGTGGCGCGGGAGCCGAGTAAAGCGCTGATGCTGATCCACGCTGTGGATGCGCAAAGCGATAAAAAGATTGATGAGCTGCGCGGAGTCTATAAATCACGTTTCGCCCAGGAGTCGGTGATGCGCGTCGATCAGCCGGTCTGCGTACAGTTCTGACACACTCCCTCTCCCGCAACGGGAGAGGGAAATCACACCTTAGAGCACTACCCCGGCAAACGCTGCGGAGAGCAGGCTCACCAGCGTCGCGCCATACACCAGACGCAGGCCGAAACGCGAAACCGCATTACCCTGCTGCTCATTCAGCCCCTTGATGGCACCCGCGACGATGCCGATGGAGGCAAAGTTAGCGAAAGAGACCAGGAAGACCGAAAGAATGCCCAGCCCGCGCGGGCTCATCTGCGCCGCGACCTTTTGCAGTTCAATCATCGCCACAAACTCATTCGCCACCAGCTTGGTTGCCATAATGCTGCCAGCCGGGAGCGCATCACTTAGCGGGATGCCAATCAGCCACGCCAGCGGATAGAAGACGTAGCCAAGCAGCTGCTGGAAGCTGATGCCAAACAGCGCTGAGAAGAGGGCGTTAACGGCACTGATCAGCGCAATAAAGCCAATCAGCATCGCCAGAATAATCATCGCCACTTTAAAACCGGCAAGGATGTATTCACCGAGCATTTCGAAGAAGCTTTGCGATTCATGCAGCTTCTCCAGCTTGATCTCCGCTTCCTCCTGCCCGCGCGACGGGTTGATCACCGACAGGATGATAAAGGTGCTGAACATATTGAGCAGCAGCGCCGCGACCACATATTTCGCATCGAGCATCGTCATATAGGCACCGACAATCGACAGCGATACCGTCGACATTGCCGTCGCCGCCATGGTGAACATCCGGCGCGAAGAGAGATCCGCCAGAATGCCTTTATAAGCAATAAAGTTCTCCGACTGGCCGAGGATCAGCGAACTGACGGCGTTGAAGGACTCCAGCTTACCCATGCCGTTAAGCTTCGAGAGCAGTGTCCCAATCAGGCGAATAAAGATCGGCAGAATACGCCAGTGCTGCAAAATGCCAATCAGCGCCGAGATAAAGACGATAGGGCAGAGGACGCCGAGGAAGATAAACGCCAGCCCTTTTTCGCTCATGCCGCCAAAGACAAAACCGGTTCCTTCGGCGGCGAATTTCAGCAGCACTTCAAAGAAGCCAGAGACATATTTAATCATCGTTAACCCGCTCTGGGCATGTAAAAAGAACCAGGCCAGCGCCAGTTCGATCACAATCAGTTGCAGGATGAAACGAAACGGAATGCGCTTGCGGTCAAAACTCACCAGCCAGGCCAGCGCGAGGATCACCACCAGCGCCAGCAGAAAATGTAAAAAATTGAGCATAGTTGGGTGTAGCCAGGTAAACGAAACGGGCGTTTATTTAGCCACAGGCGTGAGGGACGGTAAACAGAAAGATAATGCTTCGTCAGCTAACTTTTTTCTGCTTTTCAACGGCTTCTGCATAAGGTTATGGGGAGAGTCGTTAGCCTGCTGGCTGGTTACATCCGGTTATCATTCTCAACATATTTTTCGCTTGAGTTTCTTCTTGGCGTAATGATAATCACTATCAATGCAATTTACCTTTCTTTGCAACCATTGACGGTGCATAACACAAAGGCGGTTCTATGTTTGTCCCATTCCTTATTATGTTGCGTGAAGGCCTGGAAGCGGCGCTGATTGTAAGCCTGATCGCCAGTTATCTGAAACGCACCCAACGCGGACGCTGGATCAGCGTGATGTGGATCGGCGTGTTTCTCGCCGCCGCGCTCTGTCTGGGCCTTGGTATCGCCATTAATGAAACCACCGGCGAGTTCCCGCAAAGAGAGCAGGAGCTGTTTGAGGGAATTGTCGCGGCGATCGCGGTAGTGATCCTCACCTGGATGGTGTTCTGGATGCGCCGCGTGTCGCGCAACGTCAAAGTGCAGCTGGAGCAGGCCGTCGATACCGCGCTGGCGCGCAGCAATAACCACGGCTGGGCGCTGATCCTGATGGTCTTCTTCGCCGTCGCCCGTGAAGGGCTGGAGTCGGTCTTCTTCCTGCTGGCGGCGTTTCAACAAGATGTCGGCATCTGGCCGCCGCTCGGTGCCGTGCTTGGCCTTGCCACCGCCGTGGTGCTCGGTTTTCTGCTTTACTGGGGCGGCGTGCGCCTCAATCTCGGCGCGTTTTTCAAATGGACCAGCCTGTTTATTCTTTTCGTTGCCGCCGGGCTTGCCGCGGGCGCGATCCGCGCTTTCCACGAAGCGGGCTTGTGGAACCACTTCCAGGATGTGGCCTTTGATTTAAGTAACGTGCTGACCACCCATTCGCTGACCGGCACGCTGCTGGAGGGCATTTTTGGTTACCAGGAGACGCCAAGCGTCAGCGAAGTGGCAGTCTATTTCCTCTATTTGATCCCGGCGCTGGTGCTGTTTGTCATGCCGCCGCGCGCCGGTGCGCAGCCCTCCCGCGCTGCGCCGTAAGCCTCTATAACGATTCTTAGTTACAACACACTTATTAAAGGGAAGGGTCATGGCAATTCTTTTTCGACGTAGCGCAGTACAACTCGGGGTCGCCGCGCTGATGGCGTGCGCGTTCGGGGCACAGGCAGCGGATGTGCCGCAGGTTAAAGTGACGGTGACGGATAAGCAGTGCGAACCGATGAACCTGACGGTCAACGCCGGCAAAACGCAGTTTGTAATCCTCAACCACAGCCAGAAAGCGCTGGAGTGGGAGATCCTTAAAGGCGTGATGGTAGTTGAAGAGCGCGAAAACATCGCGCCGGGCTTCAGCCAGAAGCTTACCGCCAACCTGCAGCCGGGCGAATATGAGATGACCTGCGGCCTGTTAACCAACCCGAAAGGGAAATTAGTGGTCAAAGGTGAAGCGACGGCTGACGCGGCGAAAGGCGATGCCCTGCTGAGCCTTGGCGAAGCGATCACCGGCTATAAAGCCTATGTCGTTGGCGAAACCGCGCAGCTGGTCTCCGGCACCAAAGCCTTTACCGATGCGGTGAAAGCGGGCGATATCGAAAAAGCGAAAGCGCTCTACGCGCCGACGCGCCAGCACTACGAGCGCATTGAGCCGATTGCTGAGCTCTTCTCCGATCTTGATGGCAGCATTGACGCCCGTGAAGATGATTACGAGCAGAAGGCCGCCGACCCGAAATTCACCGGTTTCCACCGCCTTGAGAAGGCGCTGTTTGGCGACAACAGCGTCAAAGGCATGGCGAGCTATGCCGATAAGCTCAATCACGATGTGCTTGAACTGCAAACCCGCATCAATGAGCTGGCTTTCCCGCCGTCAAAAGTAGTGGGCGGCGCAGCCGGGCTGATTGAAGAGGTGGCAGCGAGCAAAATCAGTGGCGAAGAGGATCGTTACAGCCATACCGACCTGTGGGATTTCCAGGCCAATATCGAAGGCGCACAGAAGATTGTCGATCTGTTGCGTCCGCAGCTGCAAAAAGAGAACAGCGCGCTGCTTGCAAAAGTGGATGCCAACTTCAAGAAAGTGAATACCATTTTAGCGAAGTACCGCACCAAAACGGGCTTTGAGACCTATGACAAGCTGACCGATGCCGATCGTAATGCGCTGAAGGGGCCAATCACTACCCTGGCGGAAGATCTGGCGCAGCTGCGCGGCGTACTTGGACTGGATTAATAATGAAGCAGCATGATGAAAACGACGTCAGCGAACCTTCGCGGCGTCGGTTGTTAAAAGGGATGGGCGCGCTGGGTGGCGCGCTTGCTCTCGCCGGCGGTTGTCCGGTCGCCCATGCGGCAAAACCGCAAAGTGCGCCGGGAACATTGTCGCCCGATTCACGTATGGAAAAGCAGCCGTTTTACGGCGATCACCAGGCAGGCATCTTAACGCCGCAGCAGGCCTCGATGATGCTGGTGGCGTTTGATGTGCTGGCGGCGGATAAAGCCGATCTTATCCGCCTGTTTCGCCTGCTCACCGATCGTATTGCCTTCCTGACGGCGGGCGGCCCGGCGCCACAGACACCAAACCCGCGTCTGCCGCCGATGGATTCCGGTATTCTCGGGCCTTTTATCGCGCCGGATAACCTGACGATGACGGTCTCTGTCGGGTCTGCGCTGTTTGATGAACGCTTCGGTCTCTCGGCGCAGAAACCGAAGAAGCTGCAGAAGATGATGCGTTTCCCTAACGACTCGCTCGATGCCGCGCTTTGTCATGGCGATCTGCTACTGCAAATCTGCGCGAATACGCAGGACACGGTGATCCACGCCTTGCGCGATGTGATCAAGCACACGCCGGATCTGCTCAGCGTGCGCTGGAAGCGGGAAGGGTTTATCTCCGACCATGCCGCGCGCAGCCGCGGGAAAGAGACGCCGGTAAACCTGCTCGGCTTTAAAGATGGCACCGCGAACCCCGACAGCAGCAATGCGCCGCTGATGGATGAGATTGTCTGGGTGACCGGCGTTCAGGGCGAGCCAGCATGGGCGGTAGGCGGCAGCTATCAGGCGGTGCGCATTATCCAGTTCCACGTTGAGTTCTGGGATCGCACGCCGCTGAAAGAGCAGCAGACCATTTTCGGGCGCGATAAACAGAGCGGCGCGCCGCTCGGCATGCAGCATGAGCACGATGTGCCCGATTACGCCAGCGATCCCGAGGGCAAGGTTATCGCCCTCGACAGCCATATCCGCCTGGCGAACCCGCGGACGAAAGAGACGCAGGCGAACCTGATGATGCGCCGGGGCTACAGCTACTCCCTCGGCGTCACCAACGCTGGCCAGCTCGATATGGGCCTGCTGTTTGTCTGTTACCAGCACGATCTGGAAAAAGGCTTCCTGACCGTGCAAAAAAGGCTTAATGGCGAAGCGCTGGAGGAGTATATCCGGCCGATTGGCGGCGGTTTCTTCTTCGCGTTACCCGGCGTGAAGTCAACCCAGGGCTATCTTGCCCAGTCTCTTCTCGAAGCGTGAAGATCCTATCCTGCCCGTCCGGGCAGGATATTCTGTTATCTGTAGCAATTTGACATACTTTTTCTGCCATCCACGCATAATTTTAATGTATTAGAAAGTATCTGTTATATTTCTGTAATATTCATCGAAGAGACTCTGTGAAACGACGCAGGGTGTGTGGCTGTTAATGTTTGGTAAAAACATTGTTGCATTGATGCTACGCTTTAGATGAGCAGTTCATTTGGTTATCCCTGCGGTGATGAAGTCTTCTGGAGATCGCGGATGGTAAAGTGCTGTAGTGGACAGACAAAACGACCTCGCAAAACCCGGCCCGGGGAGCACACCTCCGGCAACGACTTTTTCACCCCTGATTTCTCCTCCTCCTGTTTTTTAACTCCTTCTGACGATGTGGCAGACGGTTTTGCTGTTCGTTGCGCCATGTCATTTTTAAAGGCAAGCCATGGCTTACAAGGAAGCCAACCCTCAGACGTTTGTGCGCATAATCGCGTCGATTTCGATGCGTGTGATGTAAACCAACAACTCAAGGTGCTATCCATGGGAAGACAGAAAGCAGTGATCAAAGCTCGTCGTGAAGCGAAACGCGTGCTGAGACGTGATTCACGTAGCCATAAACAGCGTGAAGAAGAGTCGGTCACCTCGCTTGTGCAGATGAGTGGTGTAGAAGCAATTGGCATGGCGCGGGATTGCCGTGATAACTCTCCGATTGCTGCCCGCAATGAGGCTCAGGCGCATTATTTACATGCGATTGAGACTAAGCAGTTGATTTTCGCCACTGGCGAAGCGGGTTGTGGGAAAACGTGGATTAGCGCGGCGAAAGCTGCAGAGGCTCTGATCCATAAGGATGTGGAGCGGATTATCGTGACCCGGCCGGTCCTGCAAGCTGATGAAGATCTCGGCTTCTTACCCGGCGATATCTCGGAGAAGTTCGCACCCTATTTCCGGCCCGTCTACGACGTGCTGTTGAAACGTCTTGGTGCGTCCTTTATGCAATACTGCCTGCGCCCGGAAATAGGCAAGGTAGAGATCGCGCCGTTCGCCTATATGCGCGGACGTACGTTTGAAAATGCGGTGGTCATTCTTGACGAGGCCCAGAACGTCACCGCTGCGCAAATGAAGATGTTTTTGACGCGCCTCGGGGAAAACGTGACCGTGATTGTCAACGGCGATATCACCCAGTGCGATCTGCCCTCCGGTGTTAAATCGGGGCTGAGCGATGCGCTGGCACGTTTTGAAGAGGACGAGATGATTGGTGTGGTGCGCTTTAATAAAGACGACTGCGTACGCTCCGCCCTCTGCCAGCGCACGTTGAAAGCCTACGATTAAGCGGTGCGCAAATTACAGTTAGCGTTAAAACCCGGGAAACCGGGTTTTATTTTTTGTGGGGCAGGGAAGTTGGCCGAGACGCGTAGGCCTGATAAGGCGTAGCCGCCATCAGGCACTGGCTCCGCTGCCGACGCGTGCACCGGGGGGGATTGACTCGCTTCGCTCGCCCTGCGGGCAGCCCACTCGCTGTGCTCGTGGTCTGTCCAACGGGTTTCACCCGTTGTCGAACCCCGGTCGGGGGTTCTCATCCCCCTCGCGCGGAGGTACATGCGAAAAAAAAGCCCGCATTTTCATGCGAGCTCTTCTTCAAATAATGGCGGTGAGGGGGGGATTCGAACCCCCGATACGTTGCCGTATACACACTTTCCAGGCGTGCTCCTTCAGCCACTCGGACACCTCACCACGTTGTATTGTCACCCGCCATACAGGAGGGCAACGGGGCGCTACTATAGGGAGTTGCGCTGAAGCGGTCAAGCAGATTTTCAGCCGTGATGATTGTTCGCTTAAGGTGTGAGCAACGGCGTGGATTGGTGGCAGAAATGCCGAAATTTGCAGGGATAAAAATGCCGGATGGCGCTCACGCTTATCCGGCCTACGGAGCAGAGCAGGTTTGATGGTTGAGAAGGCACAATCACGTAGGCCTGATAAGGCGCAGCCGCCATCAGGCATTTAGACATGGCACGGTGTTGGCATTTTGAAATGTTTGGTGATGCAAGGGGGAGATCTGCGCGTAGGCCTGATAAGGCGCAGCCGCCATCAGGCACTGGCTCCGCTGCCGACGCGTGCACCGGGGGGGATTGACTCGCTTTGCTCGCCCTTCGGGCAGCCCACTCGCTGCGCTCATGGTCTGTCCAACGGGCTGTCGCCCGTTGTCGAACCCCGGTCGGGGATTCTCATCCCCCCTGGCGCGGAGGTACATGCGAAAAAAAAGCCCGCATTTTCATGCGAGCTCTTCTTTGAATAATGGCGGTGAGGGGGGGATTCGAACCCCCGATACGTTGCCGTATACACACTTTCCAGGCGTGCTCCTTCAGCCACTCGGACACCTCACCACATTGTTGTCCCGATGTCGTCGGGACGGGCGCTAATGTAGGGAAAACCCGTAACCGCGTCAATCTTCTTTTGCAATAAAGTAGTGCGTTTAGACAAACTTCAAACAACCTGCTTCTAAAACGTTCTGAAAACGCTTTTTTTCTCGCCCTGGCACTTAACACGCGCGCTGGGGAGGATATTTGTTATGCTTATCAGCCGCATAAAAATGCCTCACCCACAACAAGACCGGAGCGCCGATGGAGATCCTCTTTTATCACCCCTCATTTGATAACGCCTTTTGGGTGAATGCCCTGCGCGAAGCACTGCCGCATGCCAATATCCGTGTCTGGACGCCGGGCGATAATGGCCCCGCTGATTACGCGCTGGTCTGGCATCCGCCCGTGGAGATGCTTGCAGGACGGAAGCTGAAGGCGGTGTTTGCCCTCGGCGCAGGCGTCGATGCGATCCTCGGGCAACTTAAGGCGCATCCGCAGATGCTCGACGCCTCGGTGCCGCTGTTTCGCCTTGAAGACACCGGCATGGCGCAACAGATGCAGGAGTACGCCGTAAGCCAGGTGCTGCACTGGTTCCGCCGTTTCGATGATTACCATGCGCAAAAAGGCGAGGCGAAGTGGCAACCCCTTGAGGAGTATGCACTCAAGGATTTTACCGTCGGCATTCTTGGTGCCGGCGTGCTGGGTGCAAAAGTTGCCGAAGCGCTCCTGACATGGGGATTCCCGCTGCGTTGCTGGAGCCGCAGCCGAAAAGATCTGCCGGGCGTCACCAGTTTTGCCGGTGCACAAGAGCTTGGGGATTTTCTGCATGGCACACGCGTTTTAATCAACCTGCTGCCTAATACGCCGGAGACCGCAGGCATCATCAATCACTCCTTGCTCGCGCAGCTGGAAGAGGGGGGTTATCTGCTTAACCTCGCGCGCGGCGTGCATCTTGTGGAAGCGGATCTTTTGCAGGCGCTTGAGAGCGGCAAGGTGAAGGGCGCGATGCTGGATGTATTTCGTGAAGAGCCGCTGCCTGCGAATAACCCGCTGTGGGCGCACCCGCGCGTCGCCATTACGCCGCATATTGCCGCTGTGACCCGTCCCGATGAAGCGATTGATTATATCTGCCACACCCTTCGCCAGCTTGAGCGCGGCGAGGCGGTAAGCGGTCGCGTTGACCGGGCGCGGGGGTATTGAGACAGGCCCGGTCGTGCCGGGTTTTCATTAAACTGCATAACAATAGCTGCTATTCTTGCGCAATTGACTACAGGAGTGAGCCATGTACCCCGTTGACCTGCATATGCACACCGTCGCCAGCACCCACGCTTACAGCACGCTGCATGACTATATTGCCGAAGCGAAACGCAAAGGCATCAAGCTCTTCGCCATTACCGATCATGGCCCTGACATGGCCGATGCCCCTCACCACTGGCACTTTATCAATATGCGTATCTGGCCGCGGCTGGTCGACGGCGTCGGCATTCTGCGCAGTATCGAAGCCAATATTAAAAACCGCGCGGGCGAAATCGACTGCACCGGGCCGATGGTTGATGCGCTCGATCTGATCGTGGCCGGTTTTCATGAGCCGGTGTTCCCGCCGCAGGATAAAGCCAGCCATACCGAGGCGATGATCGCCACCATTGCCAGCGGTAATGTGCATATCATTAGCCACCCTGGTAACCCCAAGTTTGAGATTGATATTCCGGCGGTAGCCGCCGCGGCCGCGAAGTATGATGTGGCGCTGGAGATTAACAACTCCTCCTTTATCCATTCGCGCAAGGGCAGCGAAGCGAACTGCCGCGCCATTGCCGCTGCCGTGCGTGACGCGGGCGGCTGGGTGGCGCTCGGTTCCGACTCGCACACCGCCTTTACGCTGGGCGACTTCACGGAGTGCCGCAAAGTGCTGGATGAAGTCGGCTTCCCGGAGGATCGCATCCTCAACGTATCACCGCGCCGCATGCTCAGTTTCCTTGAGTCACGCGGTATGGCGCCGATTGATGAATTTGCTGAACTTTAATACTGACTGGAACAACTGAATGAACGAATTTTCTATTCTCTGCCGCGTGTTGGGCTCGCTCTTTTACCGCCAGCCGCAGGATCCGCTGCTGGTGCCGCTCTACACGATGATCCGCGAAGGAAAGCTGGCAGAGAGCTGGCCGCTTGAGCAGGATGCGCTGCTGGAGCGTCTGCAAAAAAGCTGCGATGCCCAGACGCTGGCCGCCGATTACAACGCGCTGTTTGTCGGCGATGAGTGTCGCGTCTCGCCGCTGCGCAGTGCATGGGTTGAAGGGGCGAGCGAAGCGGAGGTGCGCGAGTTTTTATCCAGCCGCGGTATGCCGCTGAGCGCCGCGCCGGCCGATCATATAGGTACGCTCCTGCTGGCCGCTTCATGGCTCGAAGATCACTCTGCGGAAGATGAGAGCGAAGCGCTGGAAACCCTCTTTGCGGAGTACCTGCTGCCGTGGTGCGGCACCTTCTTTGGCAAAGTGGAAGCCCACGCTACGACGCCGTTCTGGCGCACGCTGGCTGAACTCTCCCGCGATGCGATTGCCGCTATGTGGGAAGAGCTTCAGGAAGAGTCAGAGAATGAAGAGTGATTTGAGTCACAAATAATTTGCAACGATGAGTTCGTTGTTTAAATTTATGTGGTGAATGTCACTTTGCAGCGGCGCGAATCTGCTATGATGCGCGCCATGAACAGACTCTTCGCACTCGCATTGACGACAGGTATCCTCTCCGGGCTCTGGGGCTGGGTTGCCGTCGCTTCAGGACTTTTAAGCTGGGCCGGTTTTCTCGGCTGTACGGCCTATTTCGCCTGCCCGCAGGATGGGCTGAAGGGGCTGGCGATCTCTGCCTGCACGGTAATGAGTGGCGTTATCTGGGCGCTGGTGATTATGTACGGAAGCGCACTGGCTCCCCATCTTGAGATTGTGGGCTATCTGATGACCGGTATCGTGGCTTTTCTGATGTGTCTGCAGGCCAAAAACCTGCTGCTCTCTTTTGTTCCCGGCACCTTTATTGGCGCCTGCGCCACCTTTGCCGGGCAGGGCGACTGGAGAGTGGTAGTTCCTTCGCTGGCGGTAGGATTGCTGTTTGGCTATGCCATGAAAAACAGCGGTCTGTGGCTCGCTTCCCGGAGTCGTTCATCCCGCGCGGCGGCAGTGAAAAAAGCGTAATTAGCCGTTCGCTTTCCCTCTCTTCCTGACAATATTTCCTGCCGGCTCGCTTGCGGCGCCACCATTTCCGTTGCGCCAGTATACACTTAGTGCATGATCTCGGTTTTGCACCGACAAGGGAGCCATAATGGAATCACGTATGCAGGTTATTCAGGGGGATATTACAACCCTTGAGGTGGATGTTATTGTCAACGCCGCCAACGCGTCTTTACTCGGCGGCGGCGGGGTTGATGGCGCGATTCATCGCGCAGCCGGTCCGGCGCTGCTTGAGGCGTGCAAACAGGTTCGCCAGCAGCAGGGCGAGTGTCCGCCGGGCCATGCGGTGATCACCGCCGCCGGCAATCTTAACGCCAAAGCGGTGATCCATGCGGTCGGTCCGGTCTGGCGCGGCGGAAATGATAACGAAGCCCATCTGCTTGAAGATGCCTATCGCAACAGCCTGAAGCTGGCGGATGCGAATGGCTACGCCTCTATTGCTTTTCCTGCTATCAGCACCGGCGTGTACGGTTACCCGAAAGCGGCTGCGGCGGAGATCGCCATCAACACCGTTTCGGATTATCTAACCCGCTATTCTCTGTTACGGCAGATATACTTTGTCTGCTATGACGATGAAACTCTGCGACTCTATCAACGCCTACTCACCCAACACGGTGCCGACCCTGCACGCTGATTCCCGGCTTGGGCGCGCCGTTGCACCCGTTTGTGAGGCGCACCCCGGTCTTTGCGGTCTGCATATTCTCGATGACAGTATGGACGCCTTTGTCGCCCGCTACCGGTTAGCGGAGCTGGCGGAGCGCACGCTCGATGTGCAGTACTACATCTGGGAAGATGACACCTCCGGCCGCTTGTTGATGCTGGCACTGCTTGCCGCCGCCGATCGCGGCGTGAAGGTGCGTCTGCTGCTGGATGATAACAACACCCTCGGCATGGATGGCGTGCTGCGCCAGCTTGATAACCACCCCAATATTGAGGTGCGGCTATTTAACCCTTTCTCCTTTCGCTCCCTGCGTGCGCTCGGCTATTTAACGGATTTCGCGCGCCTTAACCGGCGGATGCACAATAAAAGTTTCACCGTTGATGGCGTGGTGACGCTGGTAGGTGGCCGCAATATTGGCGATGCCTATTTTGGCATTGGCGAAGAGCCGCTGTTTACCGATCTCGACGTAATGGCGATCGGCCCGGTGGTGAAAGAGGTGGAGCGGGATTTCTTGCGCTACTGGAACTCGGCCTCGGTCTCATCACTGCGCAGCGTACTCTCGCTGTCGCCGGAGGAGATTGCCGAACGCATTCGTCTGCCGGAGAGCTGGCGGGAAGATATCACCGCCGTGCGCTACCAGGAGAGGCTCGCTTCTACGCATTTCGCCGCGCACCTTGAAAACGGCACGCTGCCGCTGATGTGGGCAAAAACGCGTCTGCTGAGCGATGACCCGCGTAAAGGGGAGGGCAAAGCGCGCGAGCACACGTTATTGCCGCAGCGACTGCTGAATGTGATGGGTAAACCGGATCGGCAGATTGACATCATCTCGGCCTATTTTGTGCCAGGCCGCGCGGGCGTTGCCCTGCTGCTACAGCTGGCGCGTAAAGGGGTGAAGATCGCCATTCTGACCAACTCCCTTGCCGCCAACGATGTCACGGTGGTGCACGCAGGTTATGCGCGCTGGCGCAAAAAGCTGCTGCGCCACGGGATTGAGCTTTATGAGCTAAAGCCGACGCGCGGGGAAGCGCCCATTCACCCGGTGCATGACCGTGGTTTAACCGGTAACTCCGGCTCCAGCCTGCATGCGAAAACCTTCAGTATTGACGGTGAAAAGGTCTTTATCGGCTCGTTTAACTTCGACCCGCGATCCGCGGTGCTGAATACTGAGATGGGCTTTGTCATTGATAGTGAAACGCTGGCAAAGCAGATCCACCACCGTTTTCTGCGCAGCCAGAAAGATATCACCTGGCAACTACGCCTTGACCGCTTTGGTCGTATCAACTGGATTGAACAGCAGGATGGCGAGGAGATTGTGCTGAAAAAGGAGCCGCAAACCCGTTTGTGGCAGCGCATTCTGGTGCGCATGGTCTACTGGCTGCCGGTGGAGTGGCTGCTCTGAGATCAGAGCAGCCATGTGGCTTACCCGGCCTGCACCGGTGATTTCGCGGTCTTCTCCTGCGGCTTGCCGGAGAAGAGGAAGCGCAGCAGTGGGATGCGCAGGTGGATCTCATACAGCACGATGGCAATGCCGATCACAAATACCAGCCCGGTGAAAAAGCCCACCACGTTCGACTGAATATGCGGCGTAATCCATGCGCCGAACAGCAGCGTCAGCGGGTGATGCACCAGGTAGATAAAGAGCGAGGCGTTAACAAAGTAGCTGACGCGGGCAGACTGGAAATTGAGCAGCCGGTGACCAAGCGAGAAGACCACATTCACCATCCAGAAGCCCATCAGCATGGTAATCACCGCTTCTGTTTCATACATCCACCCCTCACCGCTGCCGTAGCGCTGATTGAGCAGGTAGGCGACAAAGGCCAGCGCCGACCCCACCATGCACCAGGGCGATGGCGTAACAAACAGGCTTTTCAGACGCGGGCTGATAAAGGTCAGGGCGCCAAGTAGGAAGAAGGGGATATAAAACAGCGTCTGCATCACGGTGAAATTAAACAGCGCGTCGCGCAATATTTCCGGATAGAAGAGGAAAACGCCGCGACGAAATGCCGCCCAGGCGATACCCAATAGCAGAAACCAGACAGAAAGCTTGCCGAGAGAAATGTCGTTAAGCAGGCGATCGGCGTTGTTTCTGATAGCGCGGAATAACCACAAGCTGATCGTCGTTAATATAACGAGCACCAGCAGGAACCATAAATGGGAGATCAATTCCCATGACAGCGTATTGAATTTGTCATAAGTCGACAGGGTGTGCCAGTTAGCGGTGTTCTCCTTAACATGTTGCAACATAATAAATTGCGGCAACGTCAGCAGTGGAATAGCCGTCAACATGGGAATGCCTACGCGTTCAACACGCACTTTCCACCAGCGTTTAAGCGGGTAGCGCAGGTAGAGCATATAGGAGAAGTAACCCGAAATGACGAAAAAGACCTGCATGCGAAAGGCGTGAATGAAGTCGTTAAACAGCGTCAGCCACCACGACGGATAGGTGCTGTTGACATGCCACATATGGCTCGAGTAAATGAGGGAAATGTGGAACGGGATCCCAAGCAGCATTAACCACGCGCGGATGGAATCAAGGAAATATTCACGTTGTGCGGGGGATTTAGACATATATCTCCGTGCATTCTCAGACTTTTCGTCTTATCCATAAGACAAATAATGATTACATTCCAAACCAACCCTACACTATGTCAGATAACCTGTCTCCAGGATAAGACTGCAAAAGGAAATGGGGGGCCGGATGCATTTGTTTAATCAATGAACGGTACCTGAGAACAAAGCAGGGATTCGGTTGTCGGATTGCCAGAGTTTCCATTAAAATGGATCGGATCGATTTAAGCACACAAAGGGGGAAGTGCTTAGTTATTATGAAACCTAAATTACGAATGATGAAAATGCATTGGGTAGGGGCAGCAGTACTGTTGTCACTTTATACGTCATCAGGCTGGGCCTTTTCTATCGACGATGTCGCAAAACAGGCGCAATCCCTGGCTGGCAAGAGCTATGAAGCACCCAAAAGCAATCTGCCCTCGCTGTTCCGCGACATGAAGTATGCGGACTATCAACAAATTCAGTTCAACCATGATAAAGCTTACTGGAACAAGACCAACACACCGTTCAAGCTTGAGTTCTATCATCAGGGGATGTACTTCGACACGCCGGTAACCATCAACGAAGTGACCGCGACCGCCGTGCATCAGATTAAGTACAGCCCGGATTACTTCAACTTCGGCAACATTCAGCACGACAAAGATACCGTTAAGGATCTCGGCTTTGCCGGTTTCAAAGTGCTTTACCCCATCAATAGCAAAGATAAAAACGACGAAATCGTCAGCATGCTGGGCGCGAGCTACTTCCGCGTGATTGGCGCGGGCCAGGTCTATGGTCTCTCCGCGCGCGGGCTGGCGATCGATACGGCGCTCCCTTCCGGCGAAGAGTTCCCGCGCTTTAAGGAGTTCTGGATTGAGCGTCCGAAACCGACCGACAAGCGTCTGACCATCTATGCGCTGCTCGACTCCCCGCGTGCTACCGGCGCCTACCGTTTTGTCATTATTCCGGGCCGCGACAGCGTGGTTGATGTCCAGTCTAAAGTCTATCTGCGTGACAAAGTGGGCAAACTGGGCGTTGCGCCGCTGACCAGTATGTTCCTGTTCGGGCCGTCTCAGCCCTCGCCGGCAATCAACTACCGTCCTGAGCTGCATGACTCCAACGGTCTGTCGATGCTGGCCGGCAACGGCGAGTGGATCTGGCGTCCGCTGAACAACCCGAAACACCTGGCCGTCAGCAGCTATGCGATGGAAAACCCGCAGGGTTTCGGTCTGCTGCAGCGTGGCCGTGAGTTCTCCCGTTTCGAAGATATCGATGACCGCTACGACCAGCGCCCGAGCGCGTGGGTCACGCCGAAAGGCGAGTGGGGCAAAGGGAAAGTCGAGCTGGTGGAAATCCCGACCAACGACGAAACCAACGACAACATCGTTGCCTACTGGACACCGGATCAGCTGCCGGAGCCGGGCAAAGAGATGAACTTCAAGTACACCATCACCTTTAGCCGTGACGAAGATAAACTGCATGCGCCGGATAATGCCTGGGTTAAGCAGACTCGTCGTTCAACGGGTGATGTGAAGCAGTCCAACCTTATCCGCCAGCCGGACGGTACCATCGCGTTCGTGATCGACTTTACCGGCCAGGATATGAAAAAACTGCCGCAGGATACGCCGGTAACGGCGCAGGCGAGCATTGGCGATAACGGTGAGATCGTTGAAAACGCCGTTCGCTATAATCCAGTGACCCAAGGTTGGCGTTTGACGCTGCGCGTGAAGGTCAAAGATCCGAAGAAAACCACGGATATGCGCGCGGCGCTGGTCAACGCCGATCAGCCCCTGAGTGAAACCTGGAGCTATCAGCTACCTGCCAATGAATAAGATAACTGAGTATATCGACGCGCTGCCGCTCCCCGAGGAGCGAAAAGCAGCGCTGCCGACGGATTCGATTCGCGGCGTGCATGAAGCGCTGGACGCGGAGCACACGGACTGGAAGCGTGAAGATGACACGCCGCTGGGATCGGTGACCGCGCGGCTGGAAAACAGCTGGCCGGATTCGCTGGCGCAAGGGCAACTGGCGAAGGACGACGAGGGACGCGCGCAGCTGCAGGCGATGCCGAAAGCCAAACGCTCCTCGATGTTCCCGGATCCCTGGCGCACCAACCCCCTGGGGCGCTTCTGGGATCGCCTGCGCGGTCGTGAGGTTCTGCCGCGCTATATGTCGCGTCTGACCAAAGAGGAGCAGGTTCGCGAGGAGAAGTGGCGTACCGTTGGCTCTATCCGTCGCTATATCCTGCTCGTGCTGACGATTGCGCAGACGGTGGTTGCGACCTGGTACATGAAAACCATCCTGCCTTATCAGGGCTGGGCGCTGATCAACCCTGCCGATATGGCAGGCCAGGATCTGTGGGTCTCCTTTATGCAACTGCTGCCTTATGTGCTGCAGACCGGGATCCTGATCCTCTTCGCCGTCCTCTTCTGCTGGGTCTCCGCCGGCTTCTGGACGGCGTTGATGGGCTTCCTGCAACTGCTGATTGGGCGCGATAAATACAGTATTTCCGCCTCGACGGTAGGCGATGAACCGCTCAACCCGGAACATCGCACGGCGCTGATCATGCCTATCTGTAACGAAGACGTTGATCGCGTCTTCGCGGGCCTGCGCGCCACCTGGGAGTCGGTGAAAGCCACCGGGCAGCAGAAGCACTTCGACGTCTATATCCTGAGCGATAGCTACAATCCGGATATCTGCGTCGCGGAGCAAAAAGCCTGGATGGAGCTGATTGCCGAAGTGCAGGGCGAAGGGCAGATCTTCTACCGCCGTCGCCGCCGTCGCGTGAAACGTAAGAGCGGCAACATCGATGACTTCTGCCGTCGCTGGGGCAGCCAGTACAGCTACATGGTGGTGCTGGATGCGGACTCGGTGATGACCGGTGACTGCCTGACCGGGCTGGTGCGCCTGATGGAAGCCAACCCGAACGCCGGTATTATCCAGTCTTCGCCGCGCGCGTCCGGTATGGACACGCTCTATGCGCGCTGCCAGCAGTTTGCTACCCGCGTCTATGGCCCGCTCTTTACCGCCGGTCTGCACTTCTGGCAGTTGGGGGAGTCCCACTACTGGGGCCACAACGCGATTATCCGCGTGCAGCCGTTTATCGAGCACTGTGCGCTGGCACCGCTGCCGGGCGAAGGCTCGTTTGCAGGCTCCATCCTCTCCCACGACTTTGTGGAAGCTGCGCTGATGCGCCGCGCCGGTTGGGGTGTGTGGATTGCTTACGATCTGCCTGGTTCTTATGAAGAGCTGCCGCCGAACCTGCTTGATGAGCTGAAACGCGACCGCCGCTGGTGTCACGGCAACCTGATGAACTTCCGTCTGTTCCTCGTGAAAGGAATGCATCCGGTTCACCGCGCGGTGTTCCTGACCGGCGTGATGTCCTATCTCTCGGCACCGCTGTGGTTTATGTTCCTCGCGCTCTCAACGGCGCTACAGGTGGTGCATGCGCTGACCGAGCCGCAGTACTTCCTGCAGCCGCGCCAGCTCTTCCCGGTCTGGCCGCAGTGGCGTCCGGAACTGGCTATCGCGCTGTTTGCCTCGACCATGGTGCTGCTCTTCCTGCCGAAGCTGCTGAGTATCATCCTTGTCTGGTGCAAAGGGCCGAAAGAGTACGGTGGTTTCTTCCGCGTCACGCTGTCGCTGCTGCTGGAAGTGCTCTTCTCCGTGCTGCTGGCGCCGGTACGTATGCTGTTCCACACGGTGTTCGTGGTCAGTGCGTTCCTCGGCTGGGAAGTGGTATGGAACTCGCCGCAGCGTGATGATGACTCCACCCCGTGGGGTGAAGCCTTTATGCGTCACGGCTCGCAGCTGCTGCTGGGCCTGGTGTGGGCAGTAGGGATGGCGTGGCTGGATCTGCGCTTCCTCTTCTGGCTGGCACCGATCGTCTTCTCGCTGATCCTCTCGCCGTTCGTGTCGGTGATCTCGAGCCGCTCAACGGTCGGTCTGCGCACCAAACGCTGGAAACTGTTCCTGATCCCGGAAGAGTACTCTCCGCCGCAGGTGCTGGTTGATACCGACCGCTATCTGGAGCTGAACCGCTCACGCTCGCTGGAAGATGGGTTTATGCACGCCGTGTTTAACCCCTCCTTCAACGCGCTGGCGACAGCGATGGCGACCGCGCGTCACCGTGCCAGTAACGTGCTGGAGATTGCCCGCGACCGTCACGTTGAGCAGGCGCTGAATGAAACGCCTGAGAAGCTCAACCGCGATCGTCGTCTGGTGCTGTTAAGCGACCCGGTTACGCTCTCACGCCTGCACTATCGCGTCTGGGAATCACCAGAGCGCTATTTGTCCTGGGTGAAGCACTACGAAACGTTGTCGCTTAATCCACTGGCGCTGAAGGCGAAATAAGCCATCATTAAGAAAATACCGGCATTAGCCGGTATTTTTTTATCTGCATAATCAGAAGGGGAACGCGGTGAGAGTGATGCTGGTGGTACTCATGGTGTGCGTGTTAAGCGGCTGCGGCAGTATTGTCAGCCGGACGATCCCAGGCCAGGGCCACGGGAATCAGTACTACCCCGGCGTGCAGTGGGACGTACGTGACTCCTCATGGCGTTTCCTGACCGTGCTGGATCTGCCGCTCTCGCTGGTGTTCGACACCCTGCTACTGCCGATAGACGCCCAGCACGGCCCCTACGAGTAATTAACGCTCATCCCACTCATCTGCCGCAGCCTGACCCTCTTCGGTATCCAGCGGCGGTTCGAGCTGGAATTCGCCCTCATCCCACTCGTGCAGGGTGTTCTCTTCCAGCCACTCCTGACGGATCTCGATCTCGTCAAAGTCGCCATCAAAGACGCTCTGTGCTGCTTCGCCGCTGTACATCGGCAGGCACTCGCCCGGTTGCTCTTCGTCGGCAAAAAATTCTGCCTGCCAGACGATATCGCCATCCTGCAGCACATACTTCTGGACATTGAACTGTTGCACATTGAGGTCATCTTCATCGACGTCGGGGTTGTTAGCGATAAACGCTTCGCGCGCCGCGTCAATGGCTTCGGCCAGAGTTGTGTAATAGTTCAGTTCAGAATCAGCCATGTAAAACGCTCCTTGATAACGATAGTAGACATGCAGAAATCTATAGTCGCTGGTGATGCCAGCGTCAAACTTCCTCGTCACTTTTATCGCAGCGCAAACTCGCCAGGCTCGCTGCCACGGCGGCGTTATGGCGCTGCAAATGTTCCGGTGTTTTACAGGGCGGCTGCTTCATCACAAACGCGGTACGGCGAGAGGAGAAGTGGAGATCGTCGGCAAAAAAGTTGCCTCTCATCCTGCTAAGCTCCTCCCGGCGATACGCATCCAGGGGACGCCCACGGCGCATCGCCTCCTGCGCCTGCGCTTTTGCCTTGAGCGAATCGGGCAGGGCGGCAGGCGCAATCATCGCGCTGGCATGGCTTACCACCGTCTCAAGAAACGCCTCGCGCGGGATATCAAGCACCGAGTCGACAAGGCCAAGCGCCGCCGCCTGCCTGGCGCTAATCGGCAGGCAATTCTCACTCAGCGCTACCGCCGCTTCAGCCTCTGCGCGCCAGGGTAGGGTTAAGGTCCAGAACTCCGACCCGTGCAGCCCCATGGTTTTGTAATGCGGATTAATCACCACGCCCGCCCGCATAAAGACCCGATCGGCCGCCAGCATCAGCATTGCACCGCCCGCGCCGGCATTAGCATTGACCGCGCTTATTACCAGCTTGTCGCGACAGGTGAGGATCGCTTCGGCAAAGTCATCGATCGCGTTGATCGATGCCCACCCCTCTTCAGCAGGGTTATCCGCCACATGAATGGAGTTAAGCTCAATGCCGTTTGACCAGAAATCATCTCCCCCGGCCAGCACGATGGCATCCACGCTGCTATCTCCGGCAGCGCGCACAAAGAGCGTGGTGAGGATCTGCGAGTCATGGACGGTAAACGCGCCGTTGAGCAGCGGGAAGTGAAGAATGGCGACACGCCCGCGCGTCTCAAGCCAGGGCTTGTTGGGGTGCTGCGCATCGAGTACCGGCAGCGAAGCGCACGCTGCGAGTTCGTCCCGCAGCGCTACAGCGGCGGGAAGTTTGACCTGCGCACAGGCGTGCTTGTCACTGCGGCGCAGGTGACCGATCCACAGCGCGCCATCGAGGGTGGCCACACAGAGCGCATCGCCGTCGCGGGCGAAAATCTCCCCGACGTGCCCACGTCGGCTGGCGACAGTAGCCTCAGCCTGCCAGGCGTTGAACACCCGCACCGGCACGCCTGCTAACTGCGTCGGCGCACCGGGCAGGCTGTCGCTGGCGCGGATTTTACGCAGCAGCAGGTCGGTGGGATCGCGCTGCCAGTCAAGGGTGCGCGCGCTTAACGGCAGTGCGGCTCTCTCACGGCCGCGCGTGGTGGCGCGGTCATAATCAAGGGGATCGCCATGCTGCTGGCCTTGCTGTAACTTCGCGATCAGCTCCCACAAACAGGCAACGGCAGCATCGGTAACCAGGTGGCGGTAAATACGGCTTTTCGCCATCGGCGGCAGGGGGAAGGTACGCGTCGCCCAGATGTCGCCCGCATCCATCACCGCGTTGGCTTCCAGCAGGGTTACACCCCATTCGAGCCACCCTTCAAGGATCGCCCAGTCAAGGGAGCTGGGGCCGCGGTCGCCAACAATACCCGGGTGCAGAATAAAGCATCGGAAGCGTTGCCAGACGCAGTCAGGGATAGCCCGTTTCAGAAACGGTGCGACGATAATGTC
Organism: Kosakonia sp. S42; assembly: GCF_016624785.1. Taxonomy (NCBI): domain Bacteria; kingdom Pseudomonadati; phylum Pseudomonadota; class Gammaproteobacteria; order Enterobacterales; family Enterobacteriaceae; genus Kosakonia; species Kosakonia sp. S42. The sequence goes on from NZ_JACVTW010000001.1 coordinate 269,825, forward strand.
TGGCGGGTTCGCCGCAAGCCGCTGTTCAAGCGCGTCATCGCCGGTAAACACCTCAACGGTGACCTGATGACCGGCATCGGTGAGTTCGACAAAAAAACGTTGTGACAGGCCATTAAAGGCGCTGCAAAGCAGAAAAATATGCATGACTTTCCATCCTGGAAAAGGTATTCCGGTAGGGGATTACTCACCCACTATTTTTTTTCAGGCCTCGGGATAAAACAAGCAGAGCGGCGGTGATGCTGCCAGGCAACTTCTCACCCTGGCGTGAAAACTCTGAATCTGGCCTGTCGCATTCAGCTTCACATGCGGAGCAGGCTCCGCATGTGAAGAGAGAATTACGATTTCTTCTCTGTGCTATCGTAGACCTTCTCGCCGGCAAACCAGGTCTCGGCAATTTTCCAGTTACGGATATCCTGCGGCACCGGATCCTTGATTTTGCCGTCAACAATGGCGAAATCAGCCCACTTGCCGACGGTAATCGAGCCAATCTCTTTATCCCAGCCGCTGATTTTGGCCGGTGCCATGGTGTAGGCGTAGAGCGCTTCGTCGAAGGTGAGGGCGTTTTCGCCATACCACACTTTGCCCTCTTTCAGGCGTAACACGGCATCACCCAGTTGTGTCATTGGATTCTCTTTTGCCGTCGGCCAGTCGCTACCGAATACCAGGTTGCCGCCCGCCGTCAACAGCGATTGCCAGGCGTAACCGCGCTTCAGGCGCTCATTCCCCAGACGTGTCTCAAGGTAGTTAGGCGCAATGGCGTGATCGGGCTGCATCGACGGCACAATGCCGTTCTGCGCAAACTTGTCGATATTGGCGTACTTCGTCAGCTCAATATGTTCGATACGGTTAATTTTATCCTTGCCCTGCGGGCTGTTGCGAAACGCCTCCAGCGCCATGGTCACGGCATTATCGCCGATGGCATGAACGGCAACCGGGAAGCCATACTGATGAGATCGCTGCACCATCTCGTTCATCTTCTCCTGGGTATAGAGCGGGGTGCCGAAGTAGTGATCGTGGCGATCGGAGTAGTGCTCATGCAGAGCGGCGGTGTGGTTCATCAGGGTGCCGTCCATAAAATATTTATGGTAGCCATAGCGGAACTGCGGCCCTTTACCGATCGCTTTCTCTTTATCGGCGGCAAAAGCATTCATCTCTTTCTGCTTATCGGCCTGCGCTTTCCACGCCTCTTCACCACTGTTCTTTTCACTGGTATCAACCATATAGCCGAACCAGATGCGCATCGGGAAGCCACCTTTTTTCAGCATATCGGTGTAGATGTCTCCCGAGTTGGTCCACATATCATGGGCACCGGTGACGCCGAGGCTGTTGAAATGCGCCATCACTTTGCGCAAGCCCTCGCTTTTATCCCCCTGCGCGGCAATCACTTTTGGCGAGCGGTTGTAGATATCCAGGGCGTTCTCCAGCAGGATACCGGTCGCTTTGCCATTTTTATCCCGCTGAATGGTTCCGCCGACCGGATCGGGCGTCTTATCGGTGATCTCCAGCTCTTCCAGCGCTTTGCTGTTCAGCCACATGGTGTGGTAATCGACATCCACCAGTGCGACCGGGTTATCAGGCGCGACTTTGTCGAGTTCGGCTGCCGTGGGTAGCGTTTTCTCTGCGGTTAAGGTGGCGTCCCAGCGTCCGCCGAAAATCCAGCTACCTTTCGGCTGGGCATCCACTTTTTCCTTGATCATCTTCAGCCACGTCTGTTTGCTGCTGACGCCAAACAGGTCGACCCCATTGATGAGATCGATCCCGGCAATCAGGTGCGTGTGGGCATCAATCAGCCCCGGGATCACCGTTTTACCCTTAGCGTCGATCATTTTCGTCTTATCGCTTTGCAGCAGCTTGATATAGTGCGGGCTGCCTACCGCGATAAATTTGCCATCTTTAATCGCCAGCGCCTGCGCGCGCGGTTTGGCGGCATCGGAGGTGCGGATATCGGCATTCATAATAATGATATCGGCAGGGGTTGGTCGGTCATTGGGATCGTTAGGTACATCCTTTGCCGCTGTAGCGTTAAGAGAGGTGCTAATTAATGCCGATAACAGACTCACTTTGATAATTTTCTGTAGTGTACCCGTAGGTTTAAATAAACCCATATTGCGTTCTCCATTTAAAAGGCGGGAATAATAACGTTCGTCGCGATAATAAGCACAAGTGAATAGCGATACAAATGCGCTACCCAGAAAATAACCGCAATAATCGGGTGCTGTGGCAATAATAAAACGTTCTTCCCGGCAAAATGTTCTGTTTATGCAACAGGTGACATTTATTTAAAGATAAATCATGAACGCTTGCTTAAAGTGTTATTTGTTTACTTATAAGTAAAAGCTTAAGCGATGCGGTTTATTGACAATTAATAACGTCATTTGACGCTATTTAGTTATTTGCTTTTCATTTTGTAATTATCTTTATTGGCATGTTAATAGCGCCTTATTAACTCTCTGCAAGAGCGGGTTAAAAGTGACCCACATCAATGTGTTGTAATAAGAAAGCCCTTAAACCTGTTCCTGCGGAATGAGCAGCGGATGCCCTGGCGTCAGGCTCATCACAATAATGGGAAGAGGTAAGGACGCAAACAGCATGAAAAAAAGCGATCTGATTATTGAAAATAAAGCGCTCTGCGCATTTGTCGCCGCCGCAGAAACAGGAAGTTTTCTGCAGGCGGGGCAACGAATGAATCGCTCGAAATCAACAATTAGCCGCTGGATAAAAGAGCTGGAAGATATTCTCGGCTACCCCTTATTTCACACCCGTGGTAATGGGTCGGTGGTCAAAATTAACAGCAACGGCAAGCGACTGTTGCCAAAAGCACAATCAATGGTAAACAGCTGGCAGCGGCTCGAGGCCTTCTCCTTATCATTACAAACACGCCGCGAACCGGAAATCGTCAGGCTGGCCTTTAATGAACTGATCCCGCAAGAGGTGGTGGCCGATATTTTGCTCGCCGTGAAGGCGGCCTATCCGCAGATGCTGCTGCACGTTATCCATACGGACTTATATGACACCGAGGCGAGCTTACGCGCTAAGCGCGTCGACTATGTGCTGGGGCTGCATTTGCCGGTCATGCCCTGCGGGCTGCAGGGCTGCGTGGTGGGCGATCTGCAAACCATACTTATTGCCCATCCTCAGCACTGGCTGGCGCAGCAGCGCCACATCGATGCCTTTCAACTGGATGGTGAGACGCTTATCTATCCCGCCTTTCCGGATGAAAATAATGACCATCGCTATCCGCTGCACGCCCCGGCGGAAGCGATGCTGGTAACGGATTACACGTTGAGCGCGATGCTGGCGAAAAAGGGGCTTGGCATCGCCTGCGTGCCGGATCATATTGCGCGCCCGGAGCTGTTGGCGAAGCGAGCGGTCGCCCTTGATGTCAATAATGATGAATTTAATAACCTGCACTCGCTGATGTTATTCTGGCGCGAAAACGAGGATGACGCGGCGCTACGTTCGCTGATTGTTGGCAGCTTAAAAGAGTGGTTCGGTTATTGTTAAAGGTACCCGGCTTTATTCTGCCGCCAGGCAGACGATTCTGCGCGGGAGAACATTTTGCTTTTGAGATTTGCCTGAGGGTTATGCAAAAAAGCGGAAATGTAACGTCAGCGTTATATTTTCTGGCGCAGCGGTTTATAATCACCGCTTGCAAAGGTTACCCATAATCTGAGTCGGGTGTGCCACACGCGTCGTTAGCGAATTATTTATCTAAGGGATGGAGAAAAGGTGTCAGTGACGATGATTTCGCGCGCAGGAGCAAGGCTGTGAAAGGGATCGCAAAACGTCTGCGCGGGGCCGCGCTCATGCTCTGCTGCTTACTCTCCGGCTGCGGCTTACCGCCCGCTATCCCGATTCTGGGCGCGTCATTTCCCGCCTGGTTCTTCTGTTTTCTCGCCGCCGCGCTGCTGCTTATTCCGTGTCATCTGCTGATTGTGCGTAAAGGCTGGCAGGCGCGTTTTTCGCCGCTGGTTATAAGCTATCTGGCTCTGCTGTTTCTCTTTGCCGCGCTTTTCTGGTTCTTACTTTTTTAGATATGAAGGCCTATGACTGATTCCAGCTCAACGCTGTTACGGAGAAAGTGGCCGCTGCTGCTCATTGTGATTGGCGCTATCGTGGCGCTGATTGCGGTGATCTGGCATCTGCAGACTTCTCCGCAAACCAACGATGCCTATGTCTACACCGATACGATCGATGTCGTGCCGGAAGTGACGGGACGCATTGTCGAGATGCCTGTGCGCGACAACCAGCGCGTGAAAAAAGGCGATCTGCTGTTCCGCATCGATCCGCGACCTTACCAGGCGATGCTGGCGGATGCGAAATCGCGGCTGGCGGCGCTCGATGCGCAAATTACCCTGACCGGACGCACCATCAAAGCGCAGGAGTATAACGCGCAGTCTGTTGCCGCCGCGGTGGCGCGCTCGCAGGCGCTGGTCGATCAGACCCGCTCAACGCGCAGCCGGCTGGAACCGCTGGTGCCGCAAGGGTTCGCTTCGCAGGAGGAGCTGGATCAGGCGCGTACGGCGGAGAAAGCTGCCCGCTCTGAGCTGGCAGCGATCCAACTTCAGGCCAGCCAGGCAGCTTCAGCCGTGCTCGGCGTCGATGCGATGGTGGCCCAGCGGGAAGGGGCGCTGGCGCAGATTGCGCTGGCAGAGCTGCATCTGGAGTTTACCGAGGTGCGCGCGCCCTTTAACGGTGTGGTGGTAGCACTGAAAACCACGGTCGGCCAGTACGCTTCGGCGTTAAAACCGGTCTTCACGCTGATGGATGACGACCGCTGGTATGTGGTGGCCAATTTCCGCGAAACGGATCTACAGGGCATTCGCGCCGGGACACCAGCGGAGATCACCGTGATGACCGACCACAGCCAGCGCTTTAGCGGCCGCGTCGAGTCGGTCGGCTTTGGCGTGCTGCCAGAGGGCGGAACGGTGATTGGCGGTTTACCGATTGTGCCGAAAAGCATTAACTGGGTGCATGTCTCGCAGCGCTTCCCGGTAAAAATCGCCGTTGAACACCCCGATCCGGCGCTGTTCCGCATGGGCGCTTCCGCAAGCGTTACCCTTAAACCGCAGTGAGTATCGCGATGGAGCGCGCCTGGGGCTATCTGCAAAAAGAGCTGCGCGCCACGCCGGGGCGGGGCAACTACACCCTGCGTATGACCCTCAGCTGCGCGATCCTGATTGCGCTGTTTATGAGCCTGCAGATCCCCTTTCTGGCGATAGCCCTGATTGTCGTTTTTTATGTCAGCCAGCCCAACGTAGTGATGATTTCGCTGGTCAGCGTCGCCTTTATGCTGGTGGTGACGCTGGTACTGGGCGGCGTGCTGCTGATTATCAAGTGGACCTATGACTATCCGCTGGTGCGCCTTGTCGCCTCGGTGCTGCTCTTCTCGCTTGCCGTCTATCTGATGCGCATTATGGGCAAGCTGGGGCTGGCCTTTTTTGTCGTGGCGCTGGCGGTGATCTATGCGCAAACTTTCCCCTCCATGACCGGGCAGAGCGAGATCCTCGTGCGCCTGCTGCTGTGGCTGTGGGTGGCGATCAACAGCGCCATTGTGGTGACGCTGCTGGTCAATGCCTGTTTTGCGCAGGCGTTTCCTGGCTGGCAGTTCAAAAGCGCGCTCGCCGCGATGCTGCGCCAGACGGCGACCTGCCTGACGCAAACCGATGCTGACTCCCTCGAACAGACCCGCCCCACCTTTAGCGCCATTGCCCGCCAGGTTGCGCAACTGCACACGCTGTTTAAGCTGGCGCGGCTCTCCAGCACAGAAATTGCTGACAATTTGCAGAAGTGGCAGAGCGTGATGGCGTTTACCCTGCGCAGCTATCAACTGATTGCGCTCCTGCAACCCGGTGCGGACAATGCGGCGCGGCGGCCGCTTGCCGATGCGCTGTTTGCACTGGCGCAGCAGGTGGAGGAGGGCAACCTGCCGGCAGGACAAGAGAGTTGCGATCCCGTTGACAGTAAGCATGATGTGATTGTGCGCGAGATTGCCGAGCTGTTGGCCTCGCTTCAGCGCGGAGAAAGCGTTGCCTTGCCGCCAGGCGAGGGGGAGAAGATAGCCTTAATGCCGCCGGATGCCTGGCGCAACCCGGCCTATCTGCACTTCACTTTGAAAACCGTGCTGGCCACGCTGCTCTGCTACGTCTTCTATACCGCGACGGACTGGCAGGGCATCCACACCATTATGCTGAGCTGCGTGATTGTGGCGCAGCCGGGGCTTGGCGCGACGATGCAGAAGATCGCGCTGCGTATTGGCGGCGCGCTGCTGGCAACCCTGCTGGCGCTGCTGCTGATTCTCTTCATTCAACCGTGGACAGAGTCGCTGGTTGGCCTGCTGGGGATGGCGCTGCCGGTAATGGCGCTGGCCGCCTGGCTGGCGGGCGGTTCAGAGCGCATTGCTTATGCCGGAATCCAGCTGGGTTTTACCTTTGCGCTGGCCTTTTTAAGCTGGTTTGGCCCGCTCACCAACTTAACCGAGCTTCGCGACCGGGTGATCGGTATTCTGCTCGGCGTGCTGGTCTCGTCGCTGATCCACCTCTATTTATGGCCGGACAGCGAAGCGCCACAGCTCAAAGCCAGCCTCGCGCGCCTCTACCGGCGTATTGCCGGGCTGTTGCGGGCGAAAGATCGGGAATCCACGACACCAATGCTGTTTGCGAGCCTGACCGAGAGCGATGCGCTGCTTAACCGTGTTGCCGCCGAGCCGCTCAACACCTGGGCGCATCCTCATGCAGAAGCGAAAGCCTGGCCGCGCGGCGAGACCTTTGCCAGCGCGCAGGAGCTGGTGCGCCTGAGCGAAGGCTATCGCCTCTATGCCGCAGCGGACGATCCCTTTTTACCCCGCTGCGCAGAGTATGTTGAGGCCTACGCCGCGGCTATCGATCATGCGCAGCCGAAGCCGGATCTGAAGGCACTGCGCGCCGATGCAGCAAACCCCTATGGCCCGCCGCTGATGCAGGTGCTCTCCAGCCTGCCTGCGTGGCCATCTCCCTTTTCACTGAGTTCGCGACAGGCAGAGTAAGGTATGCGCGCAAAAATGATCTCTTCGCGTTTTCGCTGCGGCACGCTGGCCGCATTTGGCCTGCTGCTGTTATCGGGTTGTGCGCTGGTGCAGGACGATCCGGGGCAGGTGACCATCGTCAACCCGCAGAAGGCGCAACTGGCGCAGGCGATCCATCTGGCAAACAGCGGCTGGCCCGCGGCACGCTGGTGGGAAAACTATCACGATCGCCAGCTAACCATGCTGGTCAACCGCGCGTTGCAAAACTCGCCCACCATGCAGGCGGCGCGCCTGCGCGTCGGCCAGTCGCAGTCAACGGTGGCGCTGGCGCAGTCGGCAATGGGCGTGCAGGCTGGGGCCGTTGCCGCGCAAAACTACATGCGCGTGTCGGACAGGGATGCGAAAGCGACCTGGCCCTACGCCTATTCGCTGCCGGTTGATAAACAGGGCCCGTGGTACACGCTGAATACGGTGGGCGTGGGCGCGTCGCTCAATCTCGATCTCTGGGGTTCGGACCGCGCGCGCGTGGCAGCCGCGATTGGTGAGCAGAATGCGAGGCTTGCCGAGACGGCGGCGATTGAGCTGGATATCGCCAGCAGCGTTGCTCAGCTCTACTTTGCGATGCAGGCGACTTTCGCGCGCATCGCCCTGCTCAATGAGCAGCAAGAGATTGCCCGCTTCTCCGAGCAGGCGCATCAGCAGCGTGCGGCGCGCGGGCTGGAGGATAGTGTCGATCTCGCCGGTGCGCAGGCTGAACGGCTGGCGGCGCAGCAACAGCTGGTGGAAGCGAACGGCGCGTTAACCCGCTACCGCGAGACCCTGCGGGCGCTGATTGGCGCGGACGCGCAGAGCATGCCTGACATTCATCCGGTGGCGCTGCCGCAACTTCAACAAACGCTGCCCGCGTCGCTCTCCTTTGAACTGCTGGCGCGCCGCCCCGATCTACAGGCGCTGCGCGGGTATGTCACTGCCACCATGAGCCAGGTGGACTCAGCGAAGGCAGCGTTTTACCCGCACTTTGATATCAAAGCTTTCTGGGGTTACAACGCTTTTGATGTCGGCGATCTCTTCCGCTACTCCTTCCAGCAGCTCAATATTCTGCCTGCGCTCACTTTGCCGCTGTTTGACGGCGGGCGGTTAAATGCCCACCTGAAATCAGTCCGTACCGCCAGTAACATCCTGATCAAACAGTACAACCAGGCAGTGCTCGACGCGGTGCGCGACGTGGCGATCACCTCCAGCCAGCTTAACGATCTCAACCAGATGGTGGCGATGCAGCAGGAGAAAGTGCGCGCGGCGATGACGGCAACCAACAGCGCCGCGGCCCATTACCAGCGCGGACTGCTGAGCCGCTTCAGGGCGCAGGAGGCGCGTCGTTTAGCGCTGGCGCAACAGCTTCTGCTGCTCGATATGCAGGCGCAGCAGCTCAGCACCGATATCACGCTGATAAAAGCGCTGGGCGGCGGTTATCGTAACGAGAATGAAAAAGGTGAGGAGAAGCCGTAACAGAAGCGGCTCCGCCCGTGGTTCACAGGCGGAGCGGGGCGGTTAGTAGCGGGAAGGCACGCCCTGCGGGCGGGTTTTGAAGCGGCGATGCAGCCACATATATTGCTCAGGTGCCATCATAATGCAGCGCTCCACCACTTTGTTCATCCACGCGGCGGTGGTTTCGGCATCGTCCAGCGGCGGTGAGCACTCCGGCTCAAGCATAATCAGCTCATACCCTTTACCGCCGGGTTTGCGGCGCGGCACAAACGGCACCACGCAGGCCTGCGACATGCGCGCCAGCATCCAGGTGCCGGAGGTGGAGGCAGCCTGCTCGACGGCGAAAAAGGGGACAAAGACGCTGGCGCGCGGGCCGTAGTCATGATCCGGCGCGTACCACACCACTTCACCCGCTTTCAGTGCGCGGATCATCCCTTTCAGATCTTTACGATCAATCATGCTTTTATTGGAGCGCATGCGCCCCCAGGTTTGCAGCAGATCGATAACCGGGTTGTCATTCGGGCGGTAGACGCCGATGCCCGGCTCATTCAGACCAAACATCCGCGCGCCAATCTCCAGCGTCAGGAAGTGGACGCCAATCAGCAGAATACCGCGGCCCTGCGCCTGTACGTTACGCACATGTTCGAAATGGGAGACATCCATCCAGCGGCGCATGCGGCGATCGGACCAGAACCAGGCCATGCCGGTTTCAATCAGCCCCATGCCGACGGATTCAAAATTCTTCGCCACCATTTTCTGCCGCTCCTCCTCGCTCATCTGCGGGAAGCAGAGCGTCAGGTTGCGGTGCGCAATGTGCGCGCGGCGTTTCATCACGCGCTGTGCAAGGTGGCCGAGCGCGCAGCCTAAGCGGTAAAGGAGCGGATAGGGAAGTTGAACCACCAACCACAGCACGCCGATCCCGAACCAGGTTGCCCAGTAGCGGGGGTGCAGCAGCGATGCCGAAAATTTGGGTAAATGCGTCATGACTGTCCTGTGTATAGCTACAATGGCCTGTATTCTCGCACTTTTTTTGTAATTCGCAAAAACCAGGGGGTAGAGCCGCGTTCCATAAGCGCAACGCGCATTACAGTGTGAAATGAATGGGTTGAAATGTAGCGCAAAATGTGGGGATGTAAATTAACACTATTTGCTTTATGATGCCGCCCGTTTTTCACTCTCCACTCTGCAGGATACGTACACCATGCCAGTGTTACACAACCGCATCTCCAATGATGAACTGAAAGCCCGCATGCTCGCCGAAACCGAGCCGCGCGTCACCGTCTCGTTTTACAAATACTTCACCATTGTGAACCCGCAGGCGACGCGCGATGCGCTCTACCAGACCCTGTCGCAGCTGAGCGTTTTTGGGCGCATCTACCTCGCCCATGAAGGGATCAATGCGCAGATCAGCGTGCCGCAGAGCAAATTCGAGGCGTTTCGCGAAGCGCTCTATACCTTCGATCCGGCGCTGGATGGGCTGCGTCTGAATATCGCCATTGATGATGACGGTAAATCCTTCTGGGTGCTGCGCATGAAGGTGCGTGATCGCATCGTGGCGGACGGCATTGAGGATGAGACTTTTGATGCCAGCGATGTTGGGGATTACCTGAAAGCGGCGGAAGTGAACGCAATGCTTGACGATCCTGACGCGGTGTTTATCGATATGCGCAACCACTACGAATATGAAGTGGGCCACTTCGACGGTGCGATGGAAATTCCGGCCGATACCTTCCGCGAGCAGTTGCCGAAAGCGGTTGAGATGATGCAGGAACACAAAGATAAAAAGATTGTCATGTACTGCACCGGCGGCATTCGCTGCGAGAAAGCGAGCGCCTGGATGAAGCATAACGGCTTCAACAAAGTGTGGCATATCGAAGGCGGTATTATTGAGTACGCCCGCCGCGCCCGCGAGCAGGGTCTGCCGGTGCGCTTTATCGGCAAAAACTTTGTCTTTGACGAGCGTATGGGCGAGCGCATCTCTGACGATGTGATTGCGCACTGCCACCAGTGCGGCACGCCGTGCGATGCCCACACCAACTGCCTGAATGATGGCTGCCACCTGCTGTTTATTCAGTGCCCGAGTTGTGCTGAGAAGTTCGACGGTTGCTGCAGCGAGTTGTGCAAAGAGGAGCGCGCGCTGCCGGAAGAGGAGCAGCGTAAACGCCGCGCCGGGCGCGAGAATGGCAATAAGATCTTCAATAAATCGCGTGGTCGCCTGAACACCAAACTGGGCATTCCGGACCCGGAATAATGCAGAAGGAGAGGGGAACCCCTCTCCTTTTTTTACGCCTGCTTACTTCTGGCGCACACCTTCAACCGAAATAATCAGCTCAACATCCTGCGATGCCGGGCCGAGATCGGTGGTGATGTTAAAGTCTTTCAGCTTGATCTTGCCGGAGGCTTCAAAGCCTGCGCGCACGCCGCCCCACGGGTCATTGCCCTGGCCCAGCAGTTTCGCTTCCAGCTCAACCGGTTTGGTGACGCCGTTCAGGGTCAGGTTGCCGGTAATATCCAGTTCATCACCATCCTTTTTCACCGACGTTGAGGTGAAGGTCGCTTTCGGGAACTTCGCCACGTTGAGGAACTCTGCGCTGCGCAGGTGTTTATCACGCTCGGCGTGGTTGGTGTCGACACTGTTGGTATTGATGGTGACATTCACTTTGTCGGCCGCCGGGTTGGCCTCATCAAAGGTAAAGCTACCGTCGAAGTCCTTAAACGTACCGTATAACCAGCTGTAACCAAGGTGCTGGATACGGAAGTTAACGAAGGCGTGCTGGCCCTCTTTATCGATCTTGTAGTCTGCCGCTACAGCAGAACCGGTGGTGAACAGCAGCGAGGCGAGAGCGAGTCCCGGCAGGATCTTCTTCATACTTATGCTCCAGAGTCAGGTGACGATTTTCCCAGCATCCGCTTGAGAGTGGCGTCTTTATCAATGAAATGGTGTTTAAAGGCAGCAAGGCCGTGCAGCACGGAGAGAACCACTACGCTCCAGGCCAGCCACAGGTGAATGGTTCCGGCGAGATCCGCCTGCGAGCCGGCATCGGCAAGCGTGGCAGGGATCTCAAACAGGCCAAAGACGTTAATCGGTTTACCATCGGCGGTGGAGATGAGATAGCCGCTAAAGACGATGCTAAATAACAGCAGGTAGAGAACGATATGGGCAACCACCGCGGCGATGCGCGTGGCGGTGGAGTAGCTTTTCAACGGCGGCGGTGGCGGGGAGATAAAGCGCCAAAGCAGGCGGATCACCAGGCCAAACATCAGCAGAATGCCGATACTTTTATGGATTTCGGGTGCCTGATGATACCAGCCATCGTAATAGCTAAGCGTGACCATCCATAACCCTAAGGCGAACATGCCATACACTACGATGGCGACCAGCCAATGAAGCGTCACGGAAATAAAACCGTAGCGCGCCGGAGAGTTGCGAAATTGCATAACGGGTCATCACTGTTAACCAAAAGTTAATTTAAAATGGCGTCAGTGAGCAAATATTGCAACTCAAAAATAACGAATTGGATTGTTATTTTTTCTATAACATAAATTTTGAATAAGTTTGTTAGTTTATATTCAGGCTATTAGAAGGTTGAAACGTTTAAGGCGGGATTAGCAGCAGGTTAAGCCTTTTGTCATACTTCTGAAGTATTCAAAAATATTGTCTTTAAAAGGCGAATAAATCGCTAAGTGTCAGCTTTTGTAAGCATTTTGGCGTGCATGAAAGCCAGCAAAATTAATAAAAAGCCGACGGGTGAGAATATATGCCGCCACATTTTCACGCAGGTGATTACTTTATTTGCCACCAAAAGAAACGGCCCCGAAATAGGGCCGCCGTGAAGTTAACGCGTAAAACGGGCGAGAGAGAAGGGCTGTAGATCGAACTCCAGCGTTTTCTGCTGCGCGAAGGCGCTGGCAATCTCGCCGAGCACCGGAGCAAATTTAAAGCCGTGACCGCTCAGGCCGGTAACCACCAGCGTGTTCGGCGCATCTGGCAGGGTATCGATAATAAAGTCTTCATCGGGCGAGTTGTCGTAGGTGCAGGACGCGCCATACAGGCAGCCGCCGATGCCCGGCAGATGCTGGCGTAAAAAGGAGAAGCACTCCGAGCCGTCGCCAGCTTCTGCGCCAAACGGCGTGCGCTCGTCGGCCGCGTTAATCACCTGTCCGCCGTTGTGGCGGCCAATCTTTAACTCATTCTCAACCGCCGGGAAGCCGTAGTAGTGCTCGCCGTTCGGAATCTCACCGGTAAACGCCGGGAAGTTATTTTTCACGCTGTAACGGCCATCGGCCTGGAACCAGGCAAATACTTTGCGCACCGGCTGAATCGGCAGGGTTGGCAGCAGCGTTTTCGCCCAGGTGCCAGCGCTCACCAGCGCTTTTTTGCCGGAGAAGCTCCCTTCCGGGGTATCAATAGTGACGCCATCCTGATGATGGTGCAGGGCGGTCACCGGGCAGTTGAAGAGCTGCGCGCAGCCTGCCTGTTCAGCCAGCTGGACCCAGCTTTTGATCGCCAGTTCACTGTGCAGCACGCCGGAGTCGGCTTCATAGAGACCGATGTAATCATCCGGAACGCGGATCTCCGGCCAGCGGGCCATTAGCGAGGCGGCATCCAGCTTCTCAAGCGTTAGCTTCCACTGTGCGGCACTGGCGGCGACGTTGGCGAGGAAGGAAGAATCAGCCGGGCCAAAATTGATGACGCCAGTGCGCTCAAACACCGCTTCGCCGGTGAGCGTATTCAGTTCATCCCATAACTGCTGGGCGCGCAGCACCAGCGGAACATATTTCTCGCCTTCGCCATAAGCGTGGCGGATCAGGCGCGTATTGCCGTGATGGCTGCCTTCACTGTGCGGTGGCATATGCGCATCGGTCATCAGCACCTTAAGCCCGGCGCGCGTGGCGTAGTAGCCCGCTGCTGCGCCAACGGATCCGCTGCCGATAATAATCAGGTCGTATGTCATGGTTCTCTCCAGGCAAATGCGTGTTCAGGAGGGTAAATAACCTGGGGGGCTTATACAAGGGCAGAAAAAAGAAAGGCACCGCGAGGGTGCCTGATGTTGAGTATGCGCAGATGGTGTTAATGCCTTTTATACTCGTCTTTTTCGTAATCGCCTGATTCAATCTTGGCAATGCCCGCTTCCAGAATCGAAATAAACTGGCGGGCAACATCGGTTGTTAACCATAACGTCTGACCGATTTCAGTCCCTTCCTGAGCGGCTCTGTTCGGGGTCTGGTAATGCAACCGGAGCATCAGTGCGTCATAGCTGTCTACGGTGCTGATGTCCCATCCGACCAGTGGATGGGTCTGGATGACTTCATTATTCTTTACCATCATAACCCCCTGTTTGGCGTGTTTTAATTAGACAACGACGTTCGAGGTTCAATGCGTGTTTTAATTTGAAGCCTTTTCAGTATATCAACAACCCGACCCGGTGATCGAAAAAATAAACACTCTGCAACATCTTTTTTGTAGTCATAGATTTTTCTTAAGGGAGTGGCGAAAAGATAAGCGACTCATTTCGCTAGGAAAATCAGATGTTACGGTTTTGCTTAAAATTGAAGCAAAAAAAGCCGGGGCGACCCGGCAATAACTTCAACTTCAGAGGGAAATTAATCGGTGATAAACCAATCGTCAGCGCTTTCCCAGGTCTCTTGCAGGATTTCGCTAACACGGTCTTTATCTTCTTTCGCGCCGCCAAGGACGGAGAGATTATTTGCTGACGCATAACGGACAGAAATTTTATTTTCGCGATCGGGATAGTGGTCATTCAGACGGCGGGATAACTCACCTGCCAGCGCATCGATAGCGCCTGCGGGTAAAGATGTGGTTCTGGCAATCGTCACTTCAATGCGCATAACAGCCCCCTGTGTAAGATACTGTATGTTTATACAGTTAATCGGAACGCATTACAACAGGGGGCATAAGAATATTTAGCGTTTTACCTGCCAGCGCACGGTTTCACCGGCGAGGAAGGGCACCAGCGTATCGTCCGCCAGCGCAATCGACTCCGGCACCACGTACTCTTCCCGCACCAGTTCAACAAACTCCTCATTCACCGGCAGGCCATAGAAGCGCGGCCCGTTGAGGGAGCAGAAGGCTTCGAAGTGCTGCAGCGCGTTCATCTCTTCAAACACCGTGGCGTAGCTGGCCAGCGCCGTTGGCGCATTGAAACAGCCTGCACAGCCGCAGCTCGCCTCTTTGCGATGGCGGGCATGCGGAGCCGAGTCGGTGCCGAGGAAAACGCGATCGAACCCGCTGGCGACCAATTCACGCAGCGCCTGCTGGTGGATATTACGCTTGAGGATCGGTAAGCAGTAGAGGTGCGGACGCACGCCGCCCACCAGCATATGGTTGCGGTTAAACAGCAAATGCTGCGGGGTGATGGTGGCGGCCAGCCGCTCATTGCCGTCGCGCACATAGTCGGCGGCATCTTTGGTGGTGATGTGCTCGAATACCACCTTCAGGCCCGGCAGACGCTTGCGCAGCGGCTCCATTACTGTCTCAATAAAGCGCGCTTCACGATCGAAAATATCGATCTCGGCGTGGGTCACTTCGCCATGCACCAGCAGCGGCATGCCGAGCTTCTCCATACGCTCAAGCACCGGCATGATGGCATCAATACTGGTGACGCCGTGGCTGGAGTTGGTGGTGGCGTTTGCCGGATAGAGCTTTGCTGCAGTAAACACCTTTTCCGCAAAGCCGCGTTCGATCTCATCAGGATCCAGGCTGTCGGTCAGGTAGCAGGTCATCAGCGGTTCGAAGTGCTGACCGGCAGGCACCGCGTCAAGGATGCGCTGACGATAGGCGATAGCCGCCTCAACGGTAGTTACAGGGGGAGCCAGGTTCGGCATCACAATGGCGCGGGCGTAGGTTTCGCTGGTCCACGGCACCACGGTTTTCAGCATATCGCCGTCGCGCAGATGGAGATGCCAGTCGTCAGGACGGCGGATTTTCAAAACCTGAGGTTGTGTCATTGGAGGGCTCCGGCTAAGTGAGAAAGGGCTGTTTTTGCCGGAGACCAAGCATAAGGGGAAACGTTTTCGTTTGCATCCTTTTCCTGAAAAAAAGGGCGCCAGGCGCCCAGTGATTCAGTCGGTAAGCGGGATGACAATCTCGCCCGGCTTCACCTCAATGCCTTTAGCATATTTCTTCGCCAGCGCTTCGCCTTTGGTACTGTCTTCTTTCAGCACATAGGCCGGGCGCTGGTTAAAGTAGTTGCGCAGAGACTGGTTCAGGTAAGGCATCACGGTTTGCAGCACGGTCTGCATCTTTTCCGGCGTTACCGTCGCGTCCACCACTTCCATCTCATGCAGGTAGATTGCACCCTGATCTTTATCAAAGGTCGGCAGCGCTTTCAGCTTCAGCTTGATCACCGCTTTTTGATTGCCGAATAGTGAGGTCATATCCAGGTTGGCATCGCCCGTTAAGGTGATTTTATTTGGCTCTTCGCGGCCAATCGCGCTGGCAAGATTGCTGAGAACAATATGCGCATCAGCCACGCCCGGCACGCCAATATCTTTGGCAAAGTTATTCCGTTTCTCCAGGGCCTGGTTAATCTCCTGTTCGCTGATTGTGTATTGGGTCAATTGATTGCACCCCACCAGCACGCCGCTCAGCATGAGTGCTGCGGCCAAAATCATCTTCTTCATGAATTCCTCAACGTGGTCGTGATGCCTCGATCGAGGTGTAGCATGCGCGACGGCCGACGCAAAGGCCAGCAGAAAATACTTAAAGAAGGGGCGGAAGCGGGTCGCTTCCGCCATGAACGGCTTAGATAGCCATGGAAGAGAGAAGGTTAACCTGGGTCTGTTTCGCCATGTTGTCGCGGTAATCGGCGACGCGGGTCGGCCACGTAATGCCGCTGACAATCGTCAGGTTACGCAGCAGCGGGAAGAGATGAATATCATCTTCCGACAGTTCGCCGTTGACGGCGTTCGGCTGCACGATGTGCTTCTCCAGCGCGCGCAGATCGTCGCTGATATTCTTCACCAGCCCGGCAGAGTGGGAGAGGTGATCGGCGAAATCGCCAATCGCCGCCTCTTTTTTGGCGGTGAAGTAGGCACGTGCCTGCGGGGTAGAAAACTCGTCAAACGGGGCCTGCGCAAAACGCGGGATCAGCAGCTTATTAACGTAGCCATTCACCTTACGCAGCCACTCCTCGATCTTCGGATTGCGGGAGCCGGTCAGCAGCGGTTGACCGTCGAGCTTATCAACGTAGTGAACAATATCGAGGCTTTCGGGCAGGTAGCGGCTGTCATCTTTTTGCAGGATCGGCGCCATCTTCTGACCAATCATGCGGGTCGGCGTCGCTTCGTCATCGCTTTGCAGGACATGGAGTTCAACCGGGAGATTCTTAAGGCCGAAAATCATGCGGGCTTTTACACAGAAAGGGCAGTGATCGTAAATGTAGAGTTTCACGTTTCTCCTCCATACTGGTTTATCCATCACTAATCAGTATGGAAGAGAGGTAGAGGTGGCGCAAATCAGGCACCCGGTTCGAGCATCGGCGGCTGAACGCGGCGGGGGGCAAACTGCCACAGCAGCGCAAGGGAGGTGATAAGCCCAATTACGCCGAGCATCATCCACGGCAGCTCCGGCTGGCGAAAGGCTTTCCCGGCGTCAAACAGCCAGCCGCCGCCCGCGTAGCCAAGCGCGCCGCCAAAGGCCAGACCTAAGCGGCTAAAGCCCATATAGCTACCGCGCGCCCGCGCATCGGCCAACTGCGCGCTCAGGGTCTCCCGCGCCGGTTCGGCGATAATCGAGCCGATATAGAAGGTGCAGATAAGTGTAAAAAGCTGTTGCAGGGAGCCGACCATGCCCATCGGAAAGAGGCTGAATGACATCACCACCAGGCCGAACATCAGACGCTGCTCAAGGCGAAAGCGCTTTTCGCTCCAGCGCGCAATCGGGTAGAGCAGCGTCAGCGAGAGACAGGCCTCAATGGCGTACATCCATTTGACCGGCGTCGGCGATCCGGCAACGTCGTTGACCATAATCGGCAACATCAGCATCACCTGCACCGCCAGCATGTAGTAGCCGCTGAGGGTTAACACATAAGTGACGAACTTCTTGTCACGCAGCACGCGGGCTAAGCCTTCGCGCACCGGTGTTTTCACCGTCGACAGCTTCCATGCTGGCAGCAGCCAGGCGTTAAAGCCGGCGCAGAGGATAAACATCAGCGCCCCGGCGGCGCACACCAGACGGAAATCATACTGCAGCAGCCAGCTGCCGAGCAGCGCGCCGATAACTGCCCCGGCGCTATCCTGCATCATCAGCAGCGAGAAGAAGCGACCGCGCTGACGCGGACGCACCAGTTTGACCACCAGCGCCGAACGCGGCGGGTCGAACAGCGTGCCGCCAAGCCCGGAAAGGATACAGGAGAGCCACAGCACCCACGGCTCATGTGCCATCCCCATCGCCGCGAATCCTGCTGCGCGCATCAGCATGCCGGTGACAATCAGCGGTTTTGCGCCAAAGCGGTCAGCGATCGCGCCGCCAAACATGCCTAACCCCTGCTGAATAAACTGACGCAGGCCGAGCGCGATCCCGACCATCAGTGCGGCCCAGCCAAGTTGATCAACAAAACGAATGGAAATCAGGGGGAAGACAACAAAAAAACCGAGCACCACCAAAAAATTATCGACCAGCAGGAAATATTTACCCAGGCTCCTTGCCTGCGAGATGCGCGCCATTTCCCCTCCGGGAAATCAGAAAAAGGTGACGTCTCTATTCTGCGGCTTCGGCAACCGTTTTCACACATTCACCGCGACAATATTTTTTTATCAAGGCGGGCGTTTGATTGAGACTTTTCATCGAAAAGGGGGCGCGGCGCAGAAAATGCCATGTTGCTGTTTTCACAGAGTCGCAGAGCAAAGGTATAGTAAAGAGAAGGGGTAAAAAAAGCCGCGAAACGAAGGAGTGGTAAACATGTTTGGCTATCGCAGTAATGTGCCGAAAGTACGCTTGGTAACGGACAGATTAGTGGTGCGCCTGGTTCACGAGCGCGATGCGTGGCGGCTTGCGGATTATTACGCGGAAAATCGCCAGTTTTTAAAACCCTGGGAGCCCGTTCGCGATGAGAGCCACTGTTACCCTTCCGGCTGGCAGGCGCGTCTGGGGATGATCAATGAGTTTCATAAACAGGGCTCTGCTTTTTACTTCGCCCTGCTCGATCCCGAAGAGAAAGAGATCGTCGGCGTTGCCAACTTTTCCAACGTGGTGCGCGGCTCGTTTCACGCCTGTTATCTCGGCTACTCCATCGGCCAGAAGTGGCAGGGGCAAGGCCTGATGTTTGAAGCCCTGACATCCGCCATTCGCTATATGCAGCGCACGCAACATATGCACCGCATAATGGCCAACTATATGCCGCACAATAAACGCAGCGGCGACTTGCTGGCGCGCCTCGGGTTTGAAAAAGAGGGCTATGCCAAATCCTATTTATTGATCGACGGGCAGTGGCGCGACCACGTCCTCACCGCATTAACCGCCCAGGAGTGGACTCCGGGACGCTAAGGAGCAGAGATGAAGTATCAACTCACCGCCATCGAGGCGCGGGTTATCGGCTGCCTGCTGGAGAAGCAGGTCACTACGCCGGAGCAGTATCCGCTCTCCATCAACGGCGTGGTGACGGCCTGTAATCAAAAAACCAACCGCGAGCCGGTGATGAACCTGAGCGAGCACGAGGTCCAGGATGTGCTTGATGAGCTGGTAAAGCGCCACTATCTGCGCACCGTTAGCGGTTTTGGTAATCGGGTGACCAAATATGAGCAGCGCTTCTGCAACTCAGAGTTTGGCGATCTGAAGTTAAGCCCGGCAGAGGTGGCGCTTATCGCCACGCTGTTACTGCGCGGGCCGCAAACGCCGGGCGAACTGCGTGGACGTGCGGAACGCATGCACCGTTTTGATGATATGGCCGAGGTGGAGAACGCCCTTGAGCAGCTGGCCAGCCGTGAAGATGGCCCCTATGTGGTGCGCCTGCCACGCGAGCCGGGCAAGCGTGAAAGCCGCTATATGCACCTCTTCAGTGGCGATATGCAGACGCTGATCAATGTGGTGGAAGCCGTCGCGCCGAATGAGCAGAGCCTCGAAGCGCGCGTTGAAGCGCTGGAGATCGAAGTCGCGGAACTGAAGCAGCGTCTCGATTCGCTGCTGGCACATTTAGGGGATTAAGCGTGACGACATTACGGATTGGTGTAGTAGGGCTGGGCGGTATCGCGCAGAAAGCCTGGTTGCCGGTACTCGGTGCGGCAACGGAGTGGACGCTGGCGGCGGCCTGGTCGCCGACGCGGGACAAAGCCCTGCGGGTGTGTGAAACCTGGCGCATTCCTTATGCAGATTCGCTGGCGTCGCTGGCGGCGCAGTGCGATGCGGTCTTCGTGCACACCTCAACCGCCTCGCACTATGCGGTGGTGAGCGAGCTGCTCAACCTTGGCGTGCATGTCTGCGTCGATAAGCCGCTGGCGGAAAACCTGAAAGATGCCGAGCGCTTAGTCGAGCTGGCGGCGCGCAAAAAACTGACGCTGATGGTTGGCTTTAACCGCCGTTTCTCGCCGCTCTACCGCGAGTTGAAACAGCAGATGCCGCAGGCGGCGTCGCTGCGCATGGATAAACACCGCGCCGACAGCGTCGGGCCGCACGACCTGCGCTTTACGCTGCTTGATGACTATCTGCATGTGGTCGACACCGCGCTATGGCTGGCGGGAGGCCGCGTGCAGATCCAGAGCGGCACGCTGCAAACCACCGACGACGGCGCAATGCTCTATGCCGAGCACCACTTCAGCGCCGACACGCTGCACATCACTACCAGTATGCACCGGCGGGCGGGCAGCCAGCGCGAGTGGGTGCAGGCAGTGACTGATGGCGGGCTGGTGGATATTACCGATATGCGCGAGTGGCGCGAAGAGCGCGGGCAGGGGATTATTGCGCGCCCAATTCCCGGCTGGCAGAGCGTGCTGGAGCAGCGCGGTTTTGCCGGTTGCGCGCGCCACTTTATCGAGTGTGTGCAAAATCAGACGGTTCCGGAAACTGCGGGCGAGCAGGCGATCCTTGCGCAGCGCGTGGTGGAGAAGCTCTGGCGCGAGGCGATGAGTGAATAATGCGGGGTAACGCAGGCGATAGTAATTCGCTTTTTTCCCTGTAGACTAAGCGCTTCGCTGTATCCCAACGCCTGCATTGCAGGCGTTGTGTCTTATGGAAACCAGAATGAACTTACTCAAATCGCTGGCGGCAGTCAGCTCCATGACAATGTTTTCCCGCGTGCTGGGTTTTGCGCGCGATGCCATTGTGGCACGGGTGTTTGGCGCAGGGATGGCGACGGACGCCTTCTTTGTCGCCTTTAAACTGCCCAACCTGTTACGGCGTATTTTTGCCGAGGGCGCCTTTTCCCAGGCCTTTGTGCCGATCCTCGCCGAGTACAAAAGCAAACAGGGCGAAGATGCCACCCGCGTCTTTGTCGCCTATGTTTCCGGCCTGCTGACCCTTGCGCTGGCGATAGTCACCGTTATCGGGATGCTCGCCGCGCCCTGGGTTATCCTCGTTACCGCGCCGGGGTTTGCCGATACGGCAGATAAATTCAACCTCACCTCGCAGCTGTTGCGCATTACCTTTCCCTATATTCTGCTGATCTCGCTGGCGTCGCTGGCAGGGGCGATCCTCAATACCTGGAACCGCTTTTCGGTACCGGCGTTTGCACCCACCTTTCTCAATGTCAGCATGATTGGTTTTGCGCTATTTGCCGCGCCTTACTTCCATCCGCCGGTGCTGGCGCTGGCCTGGGCGGTGACCGTCGGTGGCGTGCTGCAACTGGTCTATCAACTGCCGCATCTGAAGAAGATTGGCATGCTGGTGCTGCCGCGTATCAACCTGCGCGATGCGGGTGCAATGCGTGTGGTGAAGCAGATGGGGCCAGCGATCCTCGGCGTCTCCGTCAGCCAGATCTCGCTTATCATCAACACCATATTCGCCTCGTTCCTCGTCTCCGGCTCCGTGTCGTGGATGTATTACGCCGACCGCTTAATGGAGTTCCCCTCCGGCGTGCTGGGCGTGGCGCTCGGGACGATCCTGCTGCCATCGCTGTCGAAAAGCTTCTCCAGCGGCAATCAGGAGGAGTATTGCCGCTTGATGGACTGGGGCCTGCGCCTCTGTTTTCTGCTGGCGCTGCCCAGTGCCGTGGCGCTTGGTATTCTCGCTAAGCCGTTGACCGTTTCGCTGTTCCAGTACGGTAAATTCACCGCTTTTGATGCGGCCATGACCCAGCGCGCGCTGATCGCCTATTCGGTCGGGTTGATGGGGTTGATCGTGGTGAAGGTGCTGGCACCGGGTTTCTATTCACGCCAGGACATTAAAACGCCGGTCAAAATCGCCATTGTGACGCTGCTGATGACCCAGGTGATGAACCTGGCGTTTATCGGCCCGCTGAAGCATGCCGGGCTGTCGCTGTCGATTGGTCTGGCGGCCTGTCTCAATGCCAGCCTGCTCTACTGGCAGCTGCGCAAGCAGAAGATCTTTACCCCGCAGCCGGGCTGGAGCCGTTTTCTGCTTCGTCTGGTGATTGCCGTGGTAGTCATGGCCGCCGCGCTGGTAGGGATGCTGTATGTGATGCCTGACTGGGCGACAGGAACAATGCCGTACCGCTTGCTGCGCCTGATGATAGTGGTTGGGGCGGGTATTGTTGCTTACTTTGTTACCCTTGCGCTGCTCGGGTTTAAAGTGAAAGAGTTCGCGCGCCGGACGGTATAAAAAGCAACGCAAAAAGCCAGGGGAGACCCTGGCCTGTTTACGACGGCGTGCTCACGCTATCGTCGGACTAAATCGCGATCTTCTTGCCGCCGCGATTGGCGGATGAGGCATAGCCATTCGCACCGTAGAGGCTCGGTTCCTGATGCGGTTTCAGGACTTCCAGTGCCTGCTGGTTGCGCGCGATTTGCCCCTCCAGCAGCCAGCCGTTGTGCTGGTTGAGGTCGCGTAAATGCTGCGTTTTCTGCGTGATGATCTGCCAGCGATTGGCAACATCGCCAGAGGCGTTTTGTTGCGTTTTCTGTTCGGCACGACGCTGCTGCTCAAGGTAGTCCAGCGTCGCGAGCAAGGAGCTTTTCTCCTCCGTAATGCGCTGTAGCGCGCTGCCATTGAGATGGCCAACGGAAAGCTGTTTTTGCTCAGTATCCATCACGTCTTTCAGAGCGCTCAGGATAACTGTCATTTGATCAAGAATATCTGACAGTCGATTCATACGGTTATTTACTCTGTAAGTAACTCTTCGCTTCGTTAATCAGGGCATCAGCAATTTTGCCGGTGTCCATTTTGAGTTCACCATTACGAATCGCGGTTTTCAGTTTTTCAACGCGTTCCATATTGATGTCGTTAGCGCCCGCCTGCATCAGCTTGGTTTGGGAACCGCTGAGCGTGACGTTGGTGCTGTTTGCCGTCGCGGCAGTTTCCTGACGCGCTTTCTGCGTCTGGGTTTCGTTAGTCTCACGCTGTTGAACGGTGTTAACCGGCTTCAGGGAAGAGGTACGATCGATGCTCATAATGTTTCCTCATTGAGGTTCGCGGCGTTTCGGGCCAGATTTCTTCAGTCTTACTAACTTATCGGCAGATAGCATTAGTTCTTTAAGCAATTTATAGGTTAATAAGAATATTCCCATCAGAATTAACCGTACCGCTAACTATCTGCCCTGAAGCCATGCGAACACGCGCATTTTGCGCCACTGCCGCATTGTTCATCGCCTGACCTTCGCTGTTCACACTAAAGCCATCTCCGGACGCTACAACCTGTACGCGCTGGCCGGCTTTAATCCGCCATGCCTGACGCACCATTGAGAGCTGAATTGCCTGGCCTGGTGCCAGATCGCGCAGACTTACCGCGTCCTGCGCCATATTGATATCGAGCATGGTTCTCGGCGGCAGCTGATCGAGTCGGCCGCGCTGTAACGCCACGCTGCCGGGCTGCAAAGTCGCGCCGCGTGCAACAGGCTGCACCGCCACAACATAGTTGCCGGTCGCCTGGACTTCGACCTGCACAAAGCGTTTCGTGCCCGCGCAGTTCGCCATCACATTCATATTGCCCCACAGCTTCGCGCCACCCACCACGCTCAGGGTGGGCTGGTCGCACGCCGGTAACTGGCTTTGCGGGGTGCGAATGTTTACCACCACCTCATCGCTAAAGCCAGCCAGACGCTGGGCGAAAAGCGACGTCAGTTGCGCCTGCAGATCCGCTGCCTGAGAAAAGGGGCTTAATAACAATAAGATTGCGGCTACACCGCCTTTCAACGTCTTCATCGCAAAACATGCCTGTTGAACCAGATGAGGAGATTTTAACCGCTTTGCAAATCTATCAACGCAAAAAATAGCGACGCATTTTGCCCTTATTCCAACGATAAGTTTGCAAGGGGCGATTTAAGCTGTTGGCTAAATAATTGTCATCAGTGAGGGAGCCATGCTCGATAAACTTGATGCCGCACTGCGCTTTCAACAGGAAGCGCTGAACCTGAGCGCCCAGCGCCAGGAGATTCTGGCAGCAAATATTGCTAACGCCGACACCCCAGGGTTTCAGGCGCGCGATATGGATTTTTCCAGTGAATTAAAAAAAGTGATGGAGCGCGGTCGGGCTGAAGGCAGCGGTGTATCGCTGGCGCTCACCTCTTCGCGCCACATTCCGGCGCAGGCGATGACCGGCCCGTCTACCGATCTGCTTTATCGCATTCCCGATCAACCATCGCTGGATGGCAACACCGTCGATATGGATCGTGAACGTACCCAGTTCGCCGACAACAGCGTCAAATACCAGACCGGGTTGACCGTGCTGGGCGGGCAGATCAAAAGCATGATGAGTGTTCTGCAACAGGGGAACTAATTAAATGGCATTACTGAATATCTTTGATGTCGCAGGCTCCGCGCTGACCGCACAGTCCAAACGTATGAACGTCGCCGCCAGTAACCTGGCAAACGCCGACAGCGTAACCGGACCGGATGGCCAGCCGTATCGCGCTAAACAGGTTGTCTTTCAGGTCGATGCAGCACCGGGCCAGGCAACGGGCGGCGTAAAAGTGGCGGATGTGATTGAAAGCCAGGCGCCGGACAAGCTGGTGTATGAACCTGGTAACCCGCTGGCAGATGCAAGCGGCTACGTAAAAATGCCTAACGTCGATGTCGTGGGCGAAATGGTCAACAGCATGTCCGCGTCACGCAGCTACCAGGCGAACGTTGAAGTGCTGAACACCGTGAAGAGCATGATGCTCAAAACGCTCACTCTCGGTCAGTAAAGGGGCCCCGTATGTCTATCAGCGTAAATATTAACGACCCGATTAACAACGGCGTCTCGACGACCAGCAAAACGTCCGGTACCACGACTACCGGCACTAACAGCGCATCCGACCTTCAGGGCAGCTTTTTGACGCTGCTGGTTGCGCAGTTAAAGAACCAGGATCCCACCAACCCGCTGCAGAACAACGAGCTGACCACGCAGCTGGCGCAGATCAGCACCGTAAGCGGGATTGAGAAACTGAATACCACCCTCGGCTCCATCTCCGGACAGCTTGATAACAATCAGTCGCTGCAGGCGAGCACCCTGATTGGTCACGGCGTGATGATCCCGGGACAGACGGTGCTGGTGGGCAAAGGAACATCCACGCCGTTTGGCGTAGAACTGACGCAGACTGCCGACAAAGTGACCGCCATCGTAAGCGATAAGAGCGGTACGCCGGTGCGGACTATTGAACTCGGCGGTCTGAAAGCTGGCGTCCACACCTTCAGTTGGGACGGCAAAATGACAGATGGCAGCGTAGCACCGGATAACTCATATACGGTGTCTATCGCGGCCAGCTCCGGCACAACGCAGCTGGTTGCACAACCGCTGCAGTTTGCGCTGGTACAGGGTGTTACCCGCGGCGACAAGGGAAGCACACTGGATTTAGGTACTTACGGAAGTACCACACTCGACGAAGTACGACAGATTATTTAAAGCCTTCATACTTATCAGGAGTAAGTCATGGCCTTTTCACAAGCGGTCAGCGGCCTGAATGCTGCGGCCACCAACCTCGATGTCATTGGTAACAACATTGCCAACTCCGCCACCTATGGCTTTAAATCCGGATCTGCGTCCTTCGCCGATATGTTTGCCGGTTCTAAAGTGGGTCTCGGCGTTAAAGTGGCAGGTATTACTCAGGACTTCGCTGACGGCACCACCACCAACACCGGTCGTGGCCTCGACGTCGCGCTGAGCGGCAACGGTTTCTTCCGTGTGACCGACAGCAACGGTTCTGTTTACTACAGCCGTAACGGTCAGTTCAAACTCGACGAAAACCGCAACCTGGTTAACATGCAGGGTATGCAGGTGACCGGTTTCCCGGTAGCTGGCACCCCGCCTGCGGTACAGAGCGGTGCGAACCCGTCTGCCATCACCATCCCTAACACCCTGATGGCGGCGAAAGCTACCACCACGGCGGCGATGCAGATGAACCTGAACTCAACGGACTCCACCCCGACGGTTAGCCCGTTCGATCCGACGAACTCAGACTCCTACAACAAAAAAGGCACTGTTACCACCTATGACAGCCTGGGTAACTCCCACGCCGTTGACGTTTACTACGTTAAAAACAGCGCCAACAAATGGGATGTCTACACCCAGGACTCCAGCGTAGCGGGCTCTTCTTACCAGAAAGCCGCGCAGATGACCTTTACCAGCAACGGTACGCTCTCTGCGGTCAACAACTACACCGAAGTCTCTCCGGCGACCTCTCCGCGTACCTGGAACCTGTCAGCGACCGCTAACGCTCAGCCGCAGATCGATATCAATCTGGCCAGCCTGAACGGTTCTGCGCCGGGCACTTTCAGCCTGAGCTTCCTGAACTCAATGCAGCAGAACACCGGCACCAGCGGTGTAGTGGCTATCAACCAGAACGGTTACGCGCCGGGTTCACTGGTGAGCTACGCCATCAACGATGACGGCACCGTTGTCGGTAGCTACTCCAACGAACAGTCGCAGCTGCTGGGTCAGATCGTGCTGGCGAACTTCGCCAACAACGAAGGCCTGCAGTCTCAGGGTGACAACGTCTGGTCCGCTACCAACTCCTCTGGTGTTGCGCTGCTCGGCACCGCCGGTACCGGTAACTTCGGCAAGCTGACTAACGGCGCGCTGGAAGCCTCAAACGTGGATCTGAGTAAAGAACTGGTCAACATGATCGTCGCGCAGCGTAACTATCAGTCGAACGCGCAGACCATCAAAACCCAGGATCAGATTCTTAACACGCTGGTTAACCTGCGTTAATCGACTGACGGGACGGCTTAATGGATCACGCAATATATACCGCGATGGGCGCAGCCAGCCAGACGCTGAATCAGCAGGCTGTCACCGCCAGCAACCTCGCGAATGCTTCCACACCGGGCTTTCGCGCCCAGCTGAACGCGCTGCGCGCGGTGCCGGTAGAAGGGCTTTCTCTGCCTACCCGCACGCTGGTGGTGGCCTCCACGCCTGGCGCCGATATGACGCCGGGTCAACTGGACTACACCTCACGCCCGCTTGACGTGGCGTTGCAGCAGGATGGTTGGCTGGCAGTGCAAACGGCGGACGGCTCGGAAGGTTACACCCGTAACGGCAATATCCAGGTGAGCCCGACCGGTCAGTTGACGATTCAGGGCCATCCATTGATTGGCGAAGGCGGTCCGATCGCCGTACCGGAAGGGGCGCAGGTCACCATCGCCGCCGACGGTACGATTTCGGCGCTCAACCCTGGCGACGCGGCGAATACCATCGCGCCTGTCGGCAAGCTGAAGCTGGTAAAAGCAGAACCGCGCGAAATAGTGCGCGGTGATGACGGTCTTTTCCGTCTGAGCCAGAGCGCGCAGGCGACCCGTGGCGCAACGTTGCAGCCTGACCCCTCCATTCGCGTGCAGTCTGGCGTACTGGAAGGCAGTAACGTGAAACCGGTCGAGTCGATGACCGATATGATCGCCAGCGCGCGCCGTTTCGAAATGCAGATGAAGATCATCAGCAGCGTCGATGAAAACGAGCAGCGTGCTAACCAATTGCTGTCAATGGGCTAATAAACAGGACTACATATGATCAGTTCATTATGGATCGCAAAAACCGGCCTCGACGCCCAACAAACCAATATGGATGTCATCGCCAACAACCTGGCGAACGTCAGCACCAATGGTTTTAAGCGTCAGCGTGCGGTATTTGAAGATTTGATGTACCAGACGATCCGCCAGCCAGGCGCGCAATCATCTGAACAGACAACGCTGCCTTCCGGTCTGCAGATCGGTACCGGTGTGCGTCCGGTCGCCACCGAACGTCTGCACAGCCAGGGCAACCTGTCTCAGACCAACAACAGCAAAGATGTCGCCATTAAAGGCCAGGGCTTCTTCGAAGTTCTGCTGCCGGACGGCACCTCTGCTTACACCCGCGACGGCTCTTTCCAGGTGGATCAGAACGGCCAGCTGGTAACAGCAGGCGGTTTCCAGGTGCAACCGGCAATCACCATCCCGGCGAACAGCCTGGGCATCACCATCGGTCGCGATGGTGTGGTCAGCGTGACGCAGCAGGGCGCGGCAGCACCGGTGCAGGTTGGCCAGTTAAACCTCACCACCTTTATGAACGACACCGGGCTTGAGAGCATTGGTGAGAACCTCTACACCGAAACCCAGTCTTCCGGCGCGCCAAACGGCACCACGCCTGGCCTGAACGGTGCAGGTTTGCTCTACCAGGGATTTGTGGAAACTTCCAACGTAAACGTCGCGGAAGAGCTGGTGAACATGATCCAGGTTCAGCGCGCTTACGAAATTAACAGTAAAGCAGTATCGACCACCGATCAGATGCTGCAAAAACTGACGCAACTCTAAGGCGTTATCCGGTGCGGTAACCGCCGCACCGGAACCCTGATCTCGAAGATGAATGCAATGCAAAAATACGCCGTCCGCAGCTACCCGATAATGGCTTTAGTGGCATTAACCCTGACCGGGTGTGCCTGGGTCCCTTCTACACCGCTGGTGCAGGGGGCAACGACAGCTCAACCGATGCCCGGCCCCATTCCGGTGGTCAATGGCTCGATTTATCAGACCGCGCAGCCGATTAACTACGGCTATCAGCCGCTGTTTGAAGATCGTCGTCCGCGCAACATTGGCGATACGCTGACTATCGTACTGCAGGAAAACGTGAGCGCCAGCAAGAGCTCGTCGGCCAACGCCAGTCGTGATGGTAAAGCCAGTTTTGGCGTAGACACCACACCGCGTTATCTCGAAGGTCTGTTTGGCAATGCACGTGCCGATCTGGGTGCCTCGGGCAGCAACTCCTTCGGGGGTAAAGGCGGCGCCAACGCCAGTAACACCTTTAGCGGCACGTTGACCGTGACCGTCGATCAGGTGCTGATCAATGGCAATTTACATGTTGTGGGTGAAAAACAGATCGCCATCAACCAGGGCACTGAGTTCATCCGCTTCTCCGGTGTCGTGAACCCACGCACCATCAGCGGCAGCAACAGCGTTCCTTCCACCCAGGTGGCGGACGCGCGCATCGAGTACGTCGGCAACGGCTACATCAACGAAGCGCAGAATATGGGCTGGCTGCAGCGTTTCTTCCTTAACTTATCGCCGATGTAACCGGGGTGAACAATGTTTAAATATTTGACTGGTATGGTGTTAGTGCTGATGGCGACCTTCGCCCAGGCTGACCGTATCCGGGATCTCACCAGTGTACAGGGCGTACGTGAAAACTCCTTAATTGGCTACGGGCTGGTGGTTGGCCTGGATGGTACGGGCGACCAGACCACCCAGACACCGTTTACTACCCAGACGCTGAACAACATGCTCTCGCAGATGGGTATTACCGTCCCGCAGGGCACCAACATGCAGCTGAAAAACGTGGCGGCAGTCATGGTCACGGCGCAGCTTCCGGCCTTTGGTCGCCAGGGGCAGACCATCGACGTGGTGGTCTCCTCAATGGGTAACGCCAAAAGCCTGCGCGGCGGTACGCTGCTGATGACCCCGCTGAAGGGCGTCGACAGCCAGGTCTATGCGCTGGCGCAGGGCAACATCCTCGTTGGCGGCGCGGGCGCATCAGCCGGCGGCAGCAGCGTGCAGGTTAACCAGCTTAACGGCGGTCGCATTACCGGCGGCGCGGTGATTGAGCGTGAGTTGCCGAACCAGTTCGGGGCCACGAACAGCATCAACCTGCAGCTGAACCAGGAAGACTTCACCATGGCGCAGCAGATTGCTGACACCATCAACCGCGCACGCGGTTATGGCAGCGCCACCGCGCTGGATGGTCGTACCGTTCAGGTGCGCGTCTCCTCCGGCGGCAGCTCTCAGGTTCGTGCGCTGGCGGATATCCAGAATATGGAAGTCGGCACCACGCAGCAGGATGCGAAAGTGATTGTTAACTCGCGTACCGGCTCGGTGGTGATGAACCGCGAAGTGTCGCTGGATAGCTGCGCCATTGCGCAGGGTAACCTCTCGGTCACCGTCAACCAGCAGAATAATGTTAGCCAGCCGAATACGCCATTTGGCGGCGGCCAGACCGTGGTGACACCGCAAACGCAGATTGACCTGCGCCAGAGCGGCGGCTCGCTGCAGAGCGTACGCTCCAGCGCCAACCTCAATAGCGTCGTGCGTGCCCTTAACGCCCTGGGTGCCTCGCCAATGGAGCTGATGTCGATTCTGCAGGCAATGCAGAGCGCCGGTTGCCTGCGTGCGAAACTGGAGATCATCTAATGTTGACCGACAGCCGAATGTTGACCAGCGCGGCATGGGACGCGCAATCGCTGAATGAACTGAAGTCAAAAGCCGGACAGGATCCGGCTGCCAACCTGCGCCCGGTGGCGCGTCAGGTGGAGGGGATGTTCGTGCAGATGATGCTGAAAAGCATGCGCGAAGCGTTACCGAAAGACGGGATTTTCAGCAGTGATTCAACGCGGCTGTATACCAGCATGTATGACCAGCAGATCGCCCAGCAGATGACCGCCGGTAAAGGTCTGGGTCTCGCCGATATGATGGTGAAACAGATGACCGGCGATCAGGCGCCGGTCGATCCGGCTGACCAGATGCAGCAGGTGCCGATGAAGTTCCCGCTGGAGACCGTCAACACCTATCAAAACCAGGCGCTGACACAGCTGGTGCGCAAAGCGATACCCAAAGTGCCGGATGCCGATGACGTTTCCGACGCGGGTAGCGGGCAGGCACTCTCCGGCGACAGCAAAGACTTCCTCGCCCAGCTTTCGCTCCCGGCGCGGCTGGCGAGCCAGCAGAGCGGCGTGCCGCACCACCTGATCCTCGCGCAGGCTGCGCTGGAATCGGGCTGGGGACAGCGGCAGATCCCGCGTGAGAACGGCGAGCCGAGCTACAACATCTTCGGCGTAAAAGCGACCTCAAGCTGGAAAGGGCCGACTACCGAAATCACCACCACCGAGTATGAAAACGGTGAGGCGGTGAAGGTGAAAGCCAAATTCCGTGTGTATAGCTCTTACCTTGAAGCGCTCTCCGACTATGTCGGCATGTTGACGCGCAACAAACGTTACGCGGCGGTAACCACCGCGGCAACGGCGGAGCAGGGCGCACAGGCGTTGCAGAGCGCCGGTTACGCAACCGATCCGCACTATGCCCGTAAGCTGACCTCAATGATCCAGCAGCTTAAATCAATGGGTGAGAAAGTGAGCAAGGCGTACAGCACAGATACACAAAATCTGTTCTAAAACGTCTCAAGTTTCACTCAGGGTTGCCGATAATCTTCAACAGGACTCATGTCTGAAAGTGTATAAGGAACCTCCATGTCCAGTTTGATTAACAGCGCAATGAGCGGGCTTAGCGCAGCCCAGGCCGCGCTCAATACCGCCAGTAATAACATTGCGAGTTATAACGTCGCGGGCTATACCCGTCAGACGACGGTGTTGACCAGTTCGAACAGCACGCTGACCGGTAGCGGCTACGTGGGCAATGGTGTCACCGTGACTGGCGTTCAGCGTGAGTATGACGCCTTTATTACCAACCAGCTGCGCGCGGCGCAAAACCAGAACAGCGGGTTGACCACGCGTTACGAGCAGATGTCAAAAATTGACGATGTGCTGTCGGATACCACCAACTCCCTGTCGAGCAGCCTGCAGAGCTTCTTCTCCAGCATGCAGACGCTGGTGAGTAACGCCTCCGATCCGTCGTCGCGCCAGGCGCTGCTCGGCAAAGCCGACGGTCTGGTAAACCAGTTTAAAGTGGCCGATCAATATCTGCGTGACCAGGATAAACAGGTCAACTTATCTATCGCTACCAGCGTTGATCAGATCAACAACTACTCGAAGCAGATCGCCAACCTCAACCAGCAGATCTCTAAACTGACTGCGGTAGGTGCAGGCTCATCGCCAAACGACCTGCTCGATCAGCGCGATCAGCTGGTCAGCGAACTGAACAAAGTCGTGGGTGTGGAAGTCAGCACCCAGGATGGCAGCTATAACGTCAGCATGGGTAACGGCATTACTCTGGTGCAGGGTAAGGAAGCGCGTCAACTGGCGGCGGTGCCTTCCAGCGCCGATCCGGCACGTACCACGCTGGCGTATGTCGATAAGATTGCCGGCAATGTCGAGATCCCGGAAAAGCAGGTGACCACCGGTTCACTCGGCGGCCTGCTCTCATTCCGCACGCAGGATCTGGACCAGGCGCGTAATACGCTGGGCCAGCTGGCGCTCTCGTTCGCCGACTCCTTTAACCAGCAGCACGTTAAAGGCTTTGACGCAGACGGCGATGCGGGTGAGAAGTTCTTCAATATTGGCGGGCCTTCTGCCACGTCGAACAGCAAAAACAGCGGCGACGCTACGCTGACTGCGGCCGTAACCAACAGCTCTGCGGTACAGGCGACCGACTATAAAGTCGCTTTTGACGGCACGCAGTGGAACGTCACGCGTCTCTCCAATAACACCACCATCGCGGTAACGCCGGATACAACAGACGGTACACTCAATTTTGATGGCCTGAAAGTCTCCATCAATAACGGCTCTACCGGCGCGAAAAAAGATGACAGCTTCACCATCCGTCCGGTGAGCAACGCGATTGTGAATATGAGCGTGGCGGTGACCGATGAGTCGAAAATCGCCATGGCGGGCGCGGCCGGTAACGGCGCGAGCGACAACCGCAACGGTCAGGATTTGTTAAAGCTGCAGAGCGCGAAAGTGGTCGGCGGGAACAAAACCTTTAACGATTCGTATGCCACGCTGGTGAGCGATGTCGGGAACAAAACCTCGACGCTGAAAACCAGCAGCGCGACACAGACTAATGTCGTGACCCAGTTGAGCAACCAGCAGCAATCTATCTCCGGGGTAAACCTCGATGAAGAGTACGGCAACCTGCAGCGTTTTCAGCAGTACTACCTGGCTAACGCCCAGGTACTGCAGACCGCAAGCACGTTGTTTGATGCCCTGCTGGCCATTCGTTAAGTAAGAGGTGAGTCATGCGTATTAGCACGCAAATGATGTACGAACAAAATATGCGCGGCGTAACCAATGCTCAGGGCAAATGGTTAGGATACGGCGAGCAGATGACAACCGGTCAGCGCGTTAACCGCCCGTCTGATGATCCGATTGCCGCCTCGCAGGCGGTAGTGATCTCCCAGGCGCAGGCGCAAAACACGCAGTACGATACGGCGCGCACCTTCGCGAAGCAGAAAGTTTCGCTGGAAGAGAGCGTGTTGCAGCAGGTGACTACTGCCATCACGGGCGCACAGAGCAGCATCGTGAAAGCGGGCAACGGCTCGTTGAGTGATGATGACCGCGCCTCAGTTGCCGCCGAGCTGCAGGGCTTTCGCGATCAGTTATTGAACCTCGCGAACAGCACCGACGGTAACGGCCGCTACATTTTTGGTGGTTACCGCACTGAAAACAAGCCGTACGATGCCACAGGCAACTACAGCGGCGGTACCGACGCCATTACCCAGCAGGTTGATGCTGCGCGTACGATGGTGATCGCCCATACCGGTGACCAGGTATTCAACTCCGTTACCAGTAATGCGACCAAAGAGCCTGTCGATCCTGCTACAGGAGTTGCGCCTGCGCCGGAGACGGATCTGTTCAAAATGCTCGACACGGCAATTGCAGCGCTGAAGACGCCGGTAGCGGGCGACGATACGGCGAAAGACGCGGCACAGGCCGTGGTGGATAAAAGCAGCCGTGGTCTGAGCAACTCGCTGAACAACGTGCTGAGTGTGCGTGCTGAACTCGGTACGCAGCTTAACGAACTGGATACCCTCGATGCGCTTGGCGACGATCGTGCACTGTCGTTAAAGCAGCAGAAGAGCGATCTGATCGATGCTGACTGGAACTCGGTGATCTCCTCTTACACCATGCAACAAGCGGCGTTGCAGGCTTCTTATAAAGCCTTCACCGATATGCAGGGTATGTCACTGTTCCAGATGAATCGCTAATAACCTTTTTACTTTGGGCATATCCTGAAACTGGAGTATGTCTACTATGCCCGCTCTGTCTCTCCAGAGCGGGCCTTTTTTTATCTATGCGTTTTGCTTCGCCTGCTCAAGCTTACGGGCATCGAAGAGACGAATCAGCAGGGCGATAAGCCCCGATACGCTCGCCAGTACCACCACCCCCTGCCATGAGGCGACAGCGTAAAGCTTGCTTCCCAGCGCGGAACCCAGCGCCATCCCAATAAACACCCCCGTAAAGAGCAGCGCATTGAGTCGTCCCCGCGCCTGTGGCTCCAGGCTATAAACCAGATTTTGATGCGCGACGAGGCTCGATTGCAGGCCAAGATCAAACCCGACCGCAGAGAGGGCTATCAGCGCCAGCTGGCCATGGGGCGGCAGGGCAGGCAGCAGGAACATCAGGGCGAAGGAGATCGTTACCAGCCCGGCTCCCAGTTGGGTTACGCGCTCTGCACCCACTTTATCCGCAAGGCCTCCCGCCAGCGGCGCCGCTAACGCCCCTGCGGCACCGGCAATGCCGAACGTCCCGGCAACCGCGCT
This sequence comes from Kosakonia sp. S42, assembly GCF_016624785.1. NCBI lineage: Bacteria > Pseudomonadati > Pseudomonadota > Gammaproteobacteria > Enterobacterales > Enterobacteriaceae > Kosakonia > Kosakonia sp. S42. The sequence goes on from NZ_JACVTW010000001.1 coordinate 304,250, forward strand.
GCCCAGCTGATAGTGCTCAAGCAGCATCAGCGCCAGCGTCGACCAGAAGGCGCTAAAGGCGATGGATAAAAAGCCCTGCGCCATCGCCGCACGGCGCAGCGTCGGGTAGCGCTGCCAGAGATGCGCCATTGAGCGCATCAGTGCCGGGTAGCTCAGCGTGGAGTGGGTAGCGAAGCGCGGCAAGACTGACCACATCAAGAGGCCGATCAGTGCAATGCTGACCGCCGCGAGCTGATACATCACACGCCAGCCAAACGCCGCGCCGACAAAGCCGCTGACCGTACGCGAGAGCAAAATACCGAGCAGCAGACCGGTCATCACCGTGCCGACCATTTTCCCCTGTTTCCCCGCCGGGGCGAGGATCGCCGCGGCCGGCACAATATCCTGCGCCATGGTCGCCGCCATGCCGATTAACAGACTGACAATAAGCAGTGAGGGCAGGTGGCTGGTCAGGCTACAGGCCAGCAGTAACACCGCCAGCGCTGCGCTTTTCACCACAATTAAGCGACGGCGATCGTGACGGTCGCCCAGCGGCAGCAGAAAGAGAATGCCGAGCGCGTAACCGGCCTGGGTGAGTGTCGGTACCAGTCCCATGCCGTTGATGGTCAGATGCAGATCGCTGCCCATCAGCGGCAGCAGTGGCTGCGAGTAGTAGATGGCCGCGACGCTGAATCCTGCGCCAAGCGCCAGCGCAAAAAAGATGCCGTTTGCCATACGGGCAGAGAGCGATTGATGGTTCATATGGTGTCCCCGAAGAGATAAAGCTGTGAATGCGTAGTCAGGCTACGGTGTGAGCGCATTTTTACCCATGGCGCGGTAGCGCGGTAGCCAGCGCAGTGGTAAAACGGTTATACGTGAAACGTATAGGCATAAAGATTATGAGGCGACAAGAGCGTATAGACCGGGTGGACTTAATGCGGACCTTTATCCGCATTGTTGAAGCAGGCTCCCTGTCGGCAGCGGCCCGCCAGCTGGAGACAACACAGGCAACCGTCAGCCGTCGTTTGCAATCGTTGGAGACATTGCTTGGCGTCAAACTGCTGCTGCGCACCACCCATGCCATGAAGCTCACCGATGATGGCGAGCGCTGCTATCAACATGCAAAACGGGTGGCGGATGCCTGGGTGGCGCTGGAGGACGATCTCAGCCAGTCCGACGACGAACCGGTCGGCATGCTGCGGGTGCGCGCCCCGCATGCTTTTGGTCAGCAGCAGCTGCTGGTGCCGCTAACACAATTTCTTGAGCGTCATCCGCAGCTGACGGTGGAGTGGATGCTGAATGATAAAACCGTCGACTTTCTTAGCGCCAATATCGATTGCGCCATTCGCGTCGGGGCAGAGGTCGATCCGGCTACCGTCTCGGTGCTGCTGGCAGAAGTGCCGCGCAGTCTGGTGGCGTCGCCCGCGCTGCTGGAACGCTTTCCGGCTATTGAGACACCGCAGCAGCTGAGCAACTTACCATGGGTGGCGCTGAGTACCTTCTATCAGCATCAAATCACGCTGTACGCGCAGGATGATGAGCAGGTGCAGGTAACCATCTCTCCACGCTTGTTTACCGACAGCCTTTACGCCGCGCGCAATACGGCACTCGCCGGGCTGGGAGTGACGTTAATCTCCAGCTGGGCGGTGGAAGAGGATATCCGCAGCGGCAGGCTGGTGACGCTTTTACCGCAATGGCAGGCCGCACCGTTGCCGGTTCACCTTGTCTATCCGTGGGCGCGCTACTACCCCGCGCGGCTGCGTAAATTCTTGCAACTGATGCGGGAAGTGATGCCGGGGCTGAGCGGGATGCGCCAGCCGGAAATGCGGGCATAAAAAAAGCCGACCCGGGGGTCGGCTTGTTGCAGCGTTTTACTTACTCAACCGCTGGCGGTTTGGTCGCCGGCGCGGTGGCGGTATGCGTGGCGCTGTGACCGCCCGCAGAACCTTTACCGTCGAAGTTGAACGCCGGGCGAACCCAGTCGCTGTGGCGCGGTGCTTCCTGTACATACGCAGGGGCAGGCGCTTTAGTCATCGGCGCGGTTGCAACCACCGGCGCGTCGGCTTTCACCGGCGCAGCTGTTTCAGCTTTCACCGCGACAGGGGCTTCAACTTTCACCGGAGCAGGAACTTCAGCTTGCACTGGCGCTTCAACTTTCGCCGGCGCAACGTCTTCAACAACTGGTGCAGGCGCAGCCTCTTCTTTCACTGGCTCGGCCTCTTCGGCAACCTGCTCTGCGACAGGGCGATCTTCCTCAGCAATCAGCTGCGGCTGCTCGTCTACCGGGGCAGAGATCGCTTCCGGATGGGTCGTTTCAACCTCGACCGGAGCTGGCTCTGCAACCGCTGCCTGCGGTTCAACCACTTCTGGCTGTTCGCTGACAGCTGCGGTTTCTACCGGTGCCTGCGGCTCAACAACGTCAGCCTGCGGGGTGGTGACCAGCTGTGCTTCAGCTACGGCTGGGGCAACTTCATGCTCTGCTGCATGCTGCTGCTCGGTTTCCAGTGCGCTGTTATGCTGGATCTCCTGCTGCTCTTCCTGCGCACGCGGCACCGGATAGCGAACCCACACTTTACCGGAAGCCATCTCCGGTGAGGCGCAGGCGATAGTCAGCGGCATCGCGGACTGTACCGGGTAGCGCTCGTCACGGTAGCGACGGCGGCGTTGACCGCTGACACGCAGGTGACGCGGGGAGCGGCGTGAGCGGCGCGGCATGGTGTTTTCACGCGCTTCACCGTTCTCTTCCTGCTCCAGCACCGGGGCGTTTTCAACCACAGCCGGCAGATCGACTTTCGCGAGCTGAGTATGCTGCTCCTCTGGCGCGGTCTCTGCGACGGTTTCGTCGATAACGGTTTCAGCACGGTTATCATCGATGCGCACTTTCTGGCTCAGCTGGCGCTGTTTGCGGCGCGGCATCACCTGAACACGCTCTTCCTGCTCCGCTTCCTGAGCAGGCTGCTCTTCGCGGGTCAGCTCTTCACGGTTCAGCTCTTTGACTTCCTGCTGCGCCTGACGTTTGTCATCACCGCGGCGGCGATTGCGTTCACGACGTGACGGCTGCTGCTCGTCGCGGGTTTTCGCTTTATCCGACTCGTCAACGACGGTGTTCTGGCGCGGCTCGCGATTCTCCGCGTTCTGCTGCGGTTTTTCACGACGGTTGCGGCGGTTATCTTCGCGACCTTCACGGTTATCACGATTGTCGCGGTTGTCACGTCCTTCACGACCCTCGTTGCCTTCGCTACGGGAATCACGCGAATCGCGGCGATCGTTACGGTCGCGACGGTTGCTTTGACGCGGTTTACGACGCTCCTGCGAACGCTCAGGTTTCGCCTCTTTCTTCTCTTCCTTCACTTCAACCGGCGCAGGCGCTTCTTCGCCAGCAAACAGGTTTTTCAGGGCAGAGACGATGCGGCCAAACAGACCCGGTGCTGCGGTAGTGGCAGCGGCAGGCTGTGCCTGTGCTACAGGCGCTGGCTCCTGGGCTTGCGGCGCAGGCGGCACATCCGGCATTACAAAGGTGGCGAGGGCAGGCTGCTCAGGCAGTTTACGCTCGGCATACTCCTCTTCAGACGGCAGCGCCATCTCCTCTTCATGCAGCTTCGGCAGCAGGTAGCTGAGAGTTGGCGTCTCTTCGCCTTTACGTACGCGCAGTACCGAGTAGTGCGGCGTTTCCATCTGATCGTTCGGCACGATGACGCAGCGCACGCCGCCCTGACGGGCTTCGATAGCGCTGACGGCGGCACGTTTTTCGTTCAGCAGGTACGAGGCAACAGGCACCGGCACAATGGCGTGCACTTCCTGGGTGTTCTCTTTCAGCGCTTCTTCTTCAATCAGACGCAGAATAGAGAGTGACAGGGATTCGTTGTCACGGATGGTACCCGTACCGCTACAGCGCGGGCAGACATGATGGCTCGATTCACCCAGCGACGGGCTCAGACGCTGGCGGGACATCTCCAGCAGGCCGAAGCGGGAGATGTGGCTGATCTGAATACGTGCACGATCCTGACGTACCGCTTCACGCAGACGGTTTTCAACCGCGCGCTGGTGGCGTACCGGAGTCATGTCGATAAAGTCGATAACGATCAGGCCGCCGAGGTCGCGCAGACGCAGCTGGCGGGCAATCTCATCTGCCGCTTCGAGGTTAGTGTTGAACGCCGTCTCTTCAATGTCGCCGCCGCGGGTTGCGCGAGCGGAGTTGATGTCGATGGCGGTCAGCGCTTCGGTGCTGTCGATAACAATCGAGCCGCCTGACGGCAGACGCACTTCACGCTGGAAGGCGGATTCGATTTGCGACTCAATCTGATAGTGGCTGAACAGCGGGATTTCACCGGTGTAGAGCTTAATTTTGCTGCTGAAATCCGGACGACCCAGTGCGGCGATATGCTGGCGAGCCAGCTCCAGCACTTTCGGGTTATCAATCAGGATTTCGCCAATGTCCTGGCGCAGATAGTCACGGAAAGCGCGAACGATAACGTTGCTCTCCTGGTGAATCAGGAACGGAGCCGGGCGGCTCTCTGCGGCTTTCTGAATGGCTTCCCAGTGTTTCAGGCGGAAGCTGAGATCCCACTGCAGCGCTTCGGCAGATTTGCCAACGCCTGCGGTACGCACGATAAGACCCATGCCGTCCGGCAGTTCAAGGCTAGACAGCGCCTCTTTCAGCTCGGTACGGTCATCGCCTTCGATACGGCGGGAGATGCCGCCCGCGCGCGGGTTGTTCGGCATCAGAACGAGGTAGCTACCGGCGAGGCTGATAAAGGTGGTCAGCGCCGCGCCTTTGTTGCCGCGCTCTTCTTTGTCGATCTGGACGATAACTTCCTGGCCTTCACGCAGCACATCTTTGATGTTCGGACGGCCATGCGCGTTGTAGTTGGCGGGGAAGTATTCGCGAGCGATCTCTTTGAGGGGGAGGAAACCGTGACGTTCAGCGCCGTAGTCAACGAAGGCAGCTTCAAGGCTCGGTTCAATGCGGGTGATTTTACCTTTGTAGATATTGGCTTTTTTCTGTTCATGCCCGGGGCTTTCGATATCCAGGTCGTACAGACGTTGCCCATCAACAAGTGCGACACGCAACTCTTCTTGCTGAGTTGCGTTGATTAACATTCTTTTCATCGTAACTTACTCATTATTCTTACATTGACGACTAAGCTGCGGGCAAGATTTTGCCTTTCCGGGGAGAACCGATGGCCTCGAGTCTATTACGCGTCGCCAACCTCACGGTTATCGCTCGCTTAAGAGGCGCAGTGTGTCGGTTGCCTGCATTTCCTGTGGAAAATACAGCGCAATTATCAGGGGAACAGCCTGGGAAAAACTCTCCAGAGAAGATTCCATCTACCGGTAAGGACTGCAACCCGCAGCCCGCTAACTGCCTGAAAGATCAATACGTCTTACGCCATTGCTGCGTGTATGATCGGACAGGCAAAACTGGTCATTCCGCTCATTTACTTGTTTTAGCAAAATTCAACACGGAAAACGGCAACATTATTCCCTGCGAACCCTGTTATAGCAAGCTGACTTTTACCATTTATCACCCGGTTACTCACAGTTTCTTCACCTTTGCCCGGAGATTGGTTTAATAACCACCGAATCAACTGTATGAAACGCTGTTTACCGAATGTAATAGTCAATATAAGCATATAAAAATGAGTGGCGCTATTCAGCGTGGCTATTTAGAATCGCCTCCCATGAAAACTGAGACATTAGCCGTAAAATTTGTTGCTATCACTGCAGACGAAGCGGGGCAACGCATTGATAACTTTTTGCGTACGCAGTTGAAGGGCGTACCGAAGAGCATGATCTACCGTATTTTGCGTAAAGGCGAAGTACGTGTGAACAAAAAGCGCGTAAAACCAGAATATAAACTGGAAGATGGCGATGAAATTCGCATCCCGCCGGTACGCGTGGCCGAAAAAGAAGAAGAGGCAGTTTCGCCGCACCTGCAAAAGGTCGCCCAGCTTAACGACGTCATCCTCTACGAAGATGATCATATTCTGGTGCTGAATAAACCCTCGGGCACCGCGGTACACGGCGGCAGCGGCCTCAGCTTTGGCGTGATCGAAGGGCTGCGTGCGTTGCGCCCGGAAGCGCGCTTCCTCGAACTGGTTCATCGCCTCGATCGCGACACCTCCGGCGTGCTGCTGGTGGCGAAAAAGCGTTCGGCGCTGCGTTCGCTCCATGAGCAGTTGCGCGGTAAAGAGATGCAGAAAGATTATCTGGCGCTGGTGCGCGGGCAGTGGCAATCCCACGTGAAAACCGTGCAGGCACCGCTGCTGAAAAATATTCTGCAGAGCGGCGAGCGCATCGTACGGGTTAACAGCGAAGGTAAACCGTCGGAAACGCGCTTCAAAGTGGAAGAGCGCTACGCTTTCGCCACGCTGGTACGTTGCAGCCCGGTAACGGGGCGTACGCATCAGATCCGCGTTCATACCCAGCATGCCGGGCATCCCATTGCCTTTGACGATCGCTACGGCGATCGCGAGTTTGATAAGCAGCTTGCCTCAACCGGCTTATCACGCCTCTTCCTGCATGCGGCGGCGCTGAAGTTCACCCACCCGGCAACCGGCGAGACGCTGCGCATCGAAGCGCCCCTCGACAACGCCCTTAAGCACTGCCTGACGACGCTGCGTAACGCAAAATAACGTCTCTCCCCTCCGTTGCGGAGGGGATCGCTTACGGCTTCAGCCACCTGTCCAGCCACGGAAAGACCTCATCCTGCTGCTGCTGATAAAAGACATGGCCCAGTTCGGGCCAGCTTTTGGTCACCAGTTTTTCATCGGCATGCTGCGACGCCCAGACGCGGTGCACTTTCTCAAAGGCCTCTGCGACCGCCTGGGGCGGGAAGAGCTTATCTTTACCGCCGCTGAAGATCAGCATCGGTTTTGGTGCAGCGAGGCTGGCAATATCGGGAATATCCATCAGCGCCGGCATTCCAGGGTGCAGCATATAAAAGGCTGACTGCCCGCGCAGCACATTATTCCCGGGCTGCATCAGGCCATTGTAAGTGCCGAACCACGAAATCACCGCCGTCGCGGCCACCTTGTCACTCAGTGCAGCCAGTTGCCAGGCGCGGAACCCGCCCATTGAGAAGCCCAGCACGCCGACGCGTTTGCTATCGACCCCTGCATGCGCGGCGATAAAATCGACGGTGCGCATATCTTCATATGCCACTTCGCCCGCAAGAGAACGGCCCAGATTGAAGTAGTTGCTGGCCAGCGCCTGCTGTTGTTCATAGACCATCGGCCCGCGATCGCCCCAGCCGGGGCTGTCGATAGCGATAACCGCATAACCGCGCTGCGCCAGCTCGTCGCCAATAAATTTTCCGCTGAAGAACTTATCCGCCCATGCCTGCGCACTGGCGAGTTTTTTAGCGTCATTCCACGGTTTGATGAGCTTCTCTTTGCCGATATCAAATTTCGAACCGTGGTCGTGCAGAAGCACCACCGCCGGATGCGGGCCGGGCGTTTTTGGCATCAGCAGCAGGGCCGAAATGCGGTTGTCGTCGGTAATGTTAAGCGCCAGTTTTTCGGCGGTGTAGCTGCCGCGATCCTCTTTGCTTATTGTTTCCGGCGCGAAAATTTTTGTGGCATCGGGGGTGAGGAGGGCGGCACGAAAGCGTTGGCGGCTCTCTGTTTGCCATTGATTAAAATCGGTGTAGTGGCCGGAGAGCCAGGAGTCAGGGTAGAGCATTTGCGCTTTCAGCGCGGGCCAGCTTGCCGGGAGATTGCCTTCGACGACGCCCTCGGTTTGCCACGTCTCTTGTGCGCTGGCCGCAGCGGAAATCAATAACGCAGCGGCCAGCGCCGTTTTGCACGACATCTTCATCAGTACCCCTCAAATTAAAACGCCGTTTTAATATTGAGAGTGACTCTACAGGTCGTGTACTAAACAATCTGTGATCGCCTAAGCATTAGCTTAACAATGGGTTGCGCTCCTCGCGGCGCAGCATCTGGCACAGCGCAATCAGCGGCAGCCCGACCAGCGTATTTGGATCGCGCCCTTCAAGGCGCTCGAACAGCGCGATGCCCAACCCTTCGCTTTTAAAACTACCGGCACAATTAAGCGGACGCTCTTTACGCACGTAGTCCTCGATCTCCTGCTCATTTAAATGGCGGAAATGGACGTCGAAGGGTTCGCACTCCGTTTGTAGATGCCCGGTTGCTGAATTATAGAGCGCCAGTCCCGTATAGAAGGTGACAATATTTCCGCTCGCTTTCAGCAATTGCTGGCGTGCATTCTCTTCCGTATGCGGTTTGCCGTTAATTTCGCCATTCAATACGCACACCTGGTCGGAACCAATTATCAGATGGTGCGGATATTTATCCGCCAGTGATTGCGCTTTTTCCTGAGCAAGGCGCAGCACGAGGTGGCGGGGTGTTTCACCGGGGTGCGGTGTTTCGTCGGTTTGTGGTGCTGCACACTCAAAGGGGAGGCCGAGTTTATCCAGCAGCGCGCGACGATAGGGTGAAGTTGAAGCAAGAATAAGAGGAGACATATTTTTTCCACCAAATATGGCTTAACGATGAGAGGCAAATTAAACTGTAGGCCGCAATGTGTGCGAATAATTGGCAAAAGGCAACCGCAGGCTGCCTTTTTCTTTGACTCTATGACGTTACAAAGTTAATATGCGCGCCCTATGCAAAAGGTAAAATTACCCCTGACTCTTGATCCGGTTCGTACCGCTCAAAAACGCCTTGATTATGAGGGTGTCTACACTCTCGATCAGGTCGAGCGCGTCGCCGATTCTGTTGTCAGCGTAGAAACTGATGTGGAGTGCTCCATGTCGTTTGCTATTGATAATCAGCGTCTGGCGGTGTTAACCGGCGATGCGAAGGTTACGGTAGCTCTCGAGTGCCAGCGCTGCGGGAAACCGTTCACCCATCACGTCTACACAACGTATTGTTTTAGTCCTGTGCGTTCAGACGAACAGGCTGAAGCACTGCCGGAAGCGTATGAGCCGATTGAGGTTAACGAATTCGGCGAAATCGATCTGCGGGCGTTGGTTGAGGATGAAATCATTCTCGCCTTGCCTGTAGTTCCGGTGCATGATTCTGAACACTGTGAAGTGTCCGAGGCGGACATGGTCTTTGGGGAATTGCCTGATGAAGCGCAAAAACCCAATCCATTTGCCGTATTAGCCAGCTTAAAGCGTAAGTAATTGAGGAGTAAGGTCCATGGCCGTACAACAGAATAAACCAACCCGTTCCAAACGTGGCATGCGTCGTTCCCATGACGCGCTGACCGCAGTCACCAGCCTGTCTGTAGACAAAACTTCTGGTGAAACCCACCTGCGTCACCACATGACCGCTGACGGTTTCTACCGCGGTCGCAAGGTTATCACTAAGTAATCACGCGCAAGCGTGATGAAGCTTAGTGAGGCTTTCCCCGCTCAGGCGGGGATAAACCGAACCAGGCTCTGACGATACCTTGACACGTCTAACCCTGGCGTTAGATGTCATGGGGGGCGATTTTGGCCCCTCCGTGACAGTGCCTGCAGCTTTGCAGGCACTGAATTCTAATTCGCAACTCACTCTCCTGTTAGTCGGCGATCCCGACGCAATCACGCCATTACTTGCCAAAGCTGATTTCGAGCAGCGCTCTCGCCTGCTTGTTGTTCCTGCACAGTCAGTTATTGCCAGTGATGCGCGCGCGGCGCAGGCGATCCGTAATAGTCGCGGTACGTCAATGCGTATTGCGCTGGAGCTGGTGAAAGAGGGGCGCGCCCAGGCCTGCGTCAGCGCAGGCAATACCGGGGCGCTGATGGGGCTGGCGAAGCTGCTGCTCAAACCCCTCGACGGCATTGAACGCCCGGCGCTGGTGACGGTATTACCGCATCAGCAAAAGGGCAGAACGGTGGTGCTCGATCTGGGTGCGAATGTCGATTGCGATAGTACGATGCTGGCACAATTCGCCGTTATGGGTGCCGTCATGGCGGAGGAGATCCTTGAGATCGCCAACCCGCGGGTCGCTCTGCTCAATATTGGTGAAGAGGAGAGCAAAGGCCATGACAATATCCGCGAAGCTGCCGCGTTATTACGCGAAGCGCCATCCATCAACTACATTGGTTACCTGGAAGCGAACGAATTATTAACCGGCAAGACGGATGTGCTGGTGTGTGACGGTTTCACCGGAAACGTCACGCTAAAAACCATGGAAGGGGTTGTCAGAATGTTCCTTTCGCTGCTGAAATCGCAGGGCGAAGGGAAAAAAAGGGCGTGGTGGCTCATCTTACTCAAACGTTGGTTACAAAAAAGTCTGATAAGTCGATTCAGCCACCTCAACCCCGACCAGTATAATGGTGCCTGTCTGTTAGGATTGCGCGGCACAGTGATTAAAAGTCACGGCGCAGCCAATCAGCGCGCGTTTTGCGTCGCGATTGAGCAGGCAGTGCAGGCGGTGCAGCGGCAAGTCCCACAACGGATTGCCGCTCGCCTGGAATCTGTGTACATCTCGTCGGCTTCGTCTGCACTGGGCGACGAAAGCAAGAACGTATGTATATTATCCAAGAGTGACTGAGCGCACATGTATACAAAGATTATTGGTACCGGCAGCTATCTGCCAGAACAGGTTCGAACAAACGCCGATTTAGAAAAAATGGTCGATACCTCCGACGAGTGGATTGTCACGCGTACGGGTATTCGTGAGCGTCGTATTGCTGCGGCAAACGAGACTGTATCGACTATGGGCTTTGAGGCCGCTAAACGCGCGCTCGAGATGGCCGGCATCGATAACGATCAGATTGGCTTAATCATTGTCGCAACCACTTCAGCGACCCACGCTTTCCCAAGCGCTGCCTGCCAGATCCAGAATATGCTGGGGATTAAAGGCTGCCCGGCGTTTGACGTTGCCGCCGCCTGCGCAGGCTTTACCTATGCCCTGAGCATTGCCGATCAGTACATCAAATCCGGCGCGGTAAAACATGCGCTGGTGATCGGCTCCGATGCGCTGGCGCGCACGCTCGATCCGGAAGATCGCGGTACGATTATCCTCTTCGGTGACGCCGCTGGCGCTGCCGTGCTGGGCGCTTCAGAAGAGCCGGGTATTATCTCCACGCATATGCACGCTGACGGAAGCTATGGCGAACTGCTGACGCTGCCGAACCTCGATCGCGTAAACCCGGAAAATCCGACCTATTTAACGATGGCGGGTAACGAAGTCTTTAAAGTTGCCGTCACCGAACTGGCGCATATTGTTGACGAAACGTTGGCTGCCAACAACCTTGAGCGCAGCGAGCTGGACTGGCTGGTGCCGCATCAGGCGAACCTGCGTATTATCAGCGCGACGGCGAAAAAACTCGGCATGTCGATGGACAATGTAGTGGTAACACTCGATCGTCATGGCAATACGTCTGCCGCTTCCGTGCCTTGCGCACTGGATGAAGCGGTGCGCGACGGGCGCATCAAAGCTGGTCAGCTGATCCTGCTTGAAGCCTTTGGCGGCGGGTTCACCTGGGGCTCTGCGCTGGTACGTTTCTGAGTATAAGGATAAAAAAATGACGCAATTTGCATTTGTGTTTCCGGGACAGGGTTCCCAGACTGTCGGCATGTTGGCCGATATGGCTGCAACCTGGCCGGTTATCGAAGAGACTTTCCAGGAAGCTTCAGCGGTGCTGGGCTACGATCTCTGGGCGCTGGTGCAGCAAGGCCCGGCGGAAGAACTGAACAAAACCTGGCAGACGCAGCCGGCGCTGTTGACGGCGTCTGTCGCGCTGTGGCGCGTATGGCAGCAGCAGGGCGGTAAAGCGCCTGCGCTGATGGCAGGCCATAGCCTTGGCGAATACTCTGCGCTGGTTTGCGCTGGCGTAATCGCGTTTGCTGATGCGGTTCGCCTGGTTGAACTGCGCGGTAAGTTTATGCAGGATGCCGTTCCGGCAGGTACCGGTGCGATGTCCGCGATTATCGGTCTTGATGACGCCGCAATTGCACAGGCGTGTGAAGCCGCTGCCGAAGGGCAGGTTGTATCGCCGGTAAACTACAACTCACCGGGTCAGGTTGTTATTGCGGGTCATAAAGAAGCCGTTGAGCGTGCGGGAGCTGCCTGTAAAGCCGCTGGCGCAAAACGTGCGCTGCCGTTGCCGGTAAGCGTTCCTTCCCACTGCGCGTTGATGAAACCTGCGGCGGAGAAACTCGCTGCTGAGCTCAGCAATATTACGTTTAATGCGCCGCAGATCCCGGTGATCAATAACGTTGATGTGGCGTGTGAAACTACCCCGGAAGCGATTCGCGATGCGCTGGTGCGCCAGCTCTATAGCCCGGTTCAGTGGACCAAAAGCGTTGAGTTTATGGCGTCACAGGGCATTGAGCACCTGTATGAAGTGGGCCCGGGTAAAGTCCTCACCGGCCTGACTAAACGTATTGTTGACACCCTGACAGCCTCGGCGTTAAACGAGCCGGCGGCGATGTCAGAGGCACTTGCGCAATAAAAGAGGAAGACCATGAGTTTTGAAGGAAAAATCGCGCTGGTTACCGGTGCAAGCCGCGGTATTGGCCGCGCAATCGCCGAAACCCTCGTAGCCCGTGGCGCGAAGGTGATTGGTACTGCGACCAGCGAAAGTGGCGCGCAGGCAATCAGCGATTATCTGGGTGCGAACGGTAAAGGTCTGCAGTTAAATGTGACCGACCCTGCATCTATCGAATCTGTGCTGGAAAACATTCGCGCTGAGTTTGGCGAGGTCGATATTCTGGTGAATAACGCCGGTATCACCCGTGACAATCTGCTGATGCGCATGAAAGATGATGAGTGGGACGATATTATCGAGACCAACCTTTCATCTGTTTTCCGTCTGTCAAAAGCGGTAATGCGAGCTATGATGAAAAAGCGTCATGGGCGTATTATCACTATCGGTTCTGTGGTTGGTACCATGGGAAATGCCGGTCAGGCCAACTACGCTGCGGCGAAAGCGGGTCTTATCGGTTTTAGTAAATCGCTGGCGCGTGAAATTGCGTCCCGCGGTATTACGGTAAACGTTGTTGCTCCGGGTTTTATTGAAACGGACATGACGCGTGCGCTATCTGACGATCAGCGTGCGGGTATTCTGGCGCAAGTGCCTGCAGGCCGTCTCGGCGGTGCGCAGGAAATCGCCAGCGCGGTTGCATTTTTAGCCTCTGACGAGGCGGGTTACATCACTGGTGAGACCCTGCACGTCAACGGCGGAATGTATATGGTTTAACCACGATGAAATTTATTTGCGTTATTGGGGTGAAAAGCCTCAAAATAGCGTAAAATCGTGGTACGAACTGCCGGGATTTAGTTGCAAATTTTTCAACATTTTATACACTACGAAAACCATCGCGAAAGCGAGTTTTGATAGGAAATTTAAGAGTATGAGCACTATCGAAGAACGCGTTAAGAAAATTATCGGCGAGCAGCTGGGCGTTAAGCAGGAAGAAGTTACCAACAATGCTTCCTTCGTTGAGGACCTGGGCGCTGATTCTCTTGACACCGTTGAGCTGGTAATGGCTCTGGAAGAAGAGTTTGATACTGAGATTCCGGACGAAGAAGCTGAGAAGATCACTACCGTTCAGGCTGCCATTGATTACATCAACGGCCACCAGGCGTAAGTGAACATCTCCAGGCGGTCATTCGACCGCCTGAGTTTTATCTGAGCAATCCCACGAATCTCTTTTTTTATCCCTCCCTGGAGGACAAACGTGTCTAAGCGTCGTGTAGTTGTGACCGGACTTGGCATGTTGTCTCCTGTCGGCAATACCGTAGAGTCTACCTGGAAAGCTCTCCTTGCCGGTCAGAGTGGCATCAGCCTGATCGACCATTTCGATACTAGCGCCTATGCAACCAAATTTGCTGGCTTAGTAAAGGATTTTAATTGTGAAGAGTACATTTCGCGCAAAGAACAGCGCAAAATGGACGACTTCATTCAATATGGAATTGTCGCTGGTATTCAGGCCATGCAGGATTCCGGCCTGGAAGTAACAGAAGAAAACGCCTCGCGTATTGGCGCGGCGATTGGTTCTGGCATTGGTGGTCTCGGCCTGATCGAAGAAAACCACAGCTCCCTCGTCAAGGGTGGGCCGCGTAAAATCAGCCCGTTCTTCGTTCCATCGACCATTGTGAATATGGTGGCTGGCCATTTGACCATTATGTTTGGTCTGCAAGGCCCCAGCATTTCAATTGCGACTGCCTGTACCTCAGGCGTGCACAACATTGGTCACGCGGCGCGTATCATTGCCTATGGCGATGCAGATGCGATGCTGGCAGGCGGTGCGGAAAAAGCGAGTACGCCGCTTGGCGTCGGTGGTTTTGGCGCAGCGCGCGCGCTCTCCACGCGTAACGACAATCCGCAGGCCGCAAGCCGCCCGTGGGATAAAGACCGTGATGGTTTTGTCCTCGGCGATGGTGCAGGCATCATCATGCTGGAAGAGTACGAACACGCCAAGAAGCGCGGTGCAAAAATCTATGCTGAAATCATCGGTTTTGGCATGAGCAGCGATGCTTACCACATGACTTCTCCGCCGGAAAACGGCGCGGGTGCGGCGAAAGCGATGATTCATGCGCTTCGCGATGCGGGCATTGAGCCGTCTCAGATTGGCTATGTGAACGCACACGGCACTTCAACACCTGCGGGCGATAAAGCCGAAGCGCAGGCAGTGAAGTCCGTATTCGGCGACGCAGCTTACAACGTAATGGTTAGCTCGACGAAATCGATGACCGGCCACCTGCTCGGTGCGGCGGGTGCAGTAGAATCTATCTACTCCATCCTGGCACTGCGCGACCAGGCTGTACCGCCAACCATCAACCTGGATAATCCGGATGAGGGTTGCGACCTTGATTTTGTGCCACATGAGGCGCGTCAGGTCAGCGGTCTGGAGTACACCCTGTGTAACTCCTTCGGCTTCGGTGGTACCAACGGCTCGCTGATCTTCAAAAAAGTGTGATCAACCTGCCGTATAAAGGCCCGCTTGCGGGCCTTTTCTATTCTGATTTATCCCCCTTGTCCTCGGCTTTTCATCCTGCCAAACTGTCTGCCCATGCATACAAGGAGTCGCTATGTTCTTGATTAATGGCACAGAGCAGGCCTCGCTTGCGGCCAATGACCGGGCGACGCAGTTTGGCGACGGCTGCTTTACCACCGCACGCATCATCGACGGGCAGATTCAATTTGCTGCCGCTCACCAGCAGCGTCTGCGGCAGGGGTGCGAGCGCCTGGCGATCCCTTTTGCCGACTGGTCTGCCCTTGAGCAGGAGATGGCCTCGCTGGCGAAACAGCATGATGAAGGCGTTATCAAAGCGGTGATCACGCGCGGTGTGGGCGGGCGGGGCTACAGCCCGGCCAACTGTTCTGCGCCGACGCGCATTGTCTCCTTTGCACCGAGGCCCGCACACTATGCGCGCTGGCAGCAGGAGGGGGTCTCCCTTGCGCTCAGTGAGATCCGTCTGGGGCGCAACCCTGCGCTTGCCGGTATCAAACACCTTAACCGGCTGGAACAGGTGCTTATTCGTCTCGGGCTTGAACAAACCGACGCCGATGACGCGCTGGTGCTCGACAGCGACGGCTGGATCACCGAGTGCAGCGCGGGAAATCTCTTCTGGCGGCAGGGTAAAACGGTGTTTACGCCGAGGCTCGATCAGGCGGGTGTGAATGGCATTATGCGGCAATATTGCCTGCGCCAGCTGGCATCTTCTGCGTTTGACGTGGTCGAAGTCAACGCCAGGCTCGATGCGCTGGCACTGGCAGACGAAGCTATTATTTGTAACGCGCTGATGCCCGTTGTGCCGGTTCGCCAGTGGGCGGACAGGCAGTGGCAGGCGCGCGATCTGTACCATTTTTTAGCCCCTCTTTGTGAGCGCATGAATCAATTATGAAAAAACTCTTTGGCGTTGTACTCATTCTGCTCGCGGTACTGGTTGTTGCCGCAGGCGCCGGTGCCTGGAAGGTGCGGCAGCTGGCCGACAGCAAAATTTTGATCAAAGACGAAACCATCTTCACCTTGCCGGCAGGCACCGGGCGCACAACGCTTGGCGAGCTGCTCTATCGCGAAAAGGTGATTAATCGTCCGCGCGTATTCCAGTGGTTACTGCGCCTTGAGCCCGATCTTTCGCATTTTAAAGCCGGTACCTACCGCTTCACGCCCAACATGACCGTGCGGGAGATGATGCAGTTGCTGGAGAGCGGCAAAGAGGCGCAGTTCCCGCTGCGCTTCGTTGAGGGGATGCGGTTAAGCGACTACCTGAAACAGCTGCGCGACGCGCCATACATTAAACACACGCTGAAAGATGATGACTATGCGACCGTGGCACAGGCGATAAAAATGGCGCACCCGGAGTGGGTCGAAGGGTGGTTCTGGCCCGACACGTGGATGTACACCGCCAATACCACCGACGTCGCGCTGTTGAAACGCGCGCATCAAAAAATGGTGCAGGCCGTTGTCCGCGCCTGGGAAGGGCGCGCCGAGGGTCTGCCCTATAAAGATGAAAATCAGCTGGTGACCATGGCCTCGATCATTGAGAAAGAGACCGCCGTCGCCGGTGAGCGCGACCGGGTCGCCTCGGTGTTTATTAACCGGCTGCGCATCGGGATGCGTCTGCAGACCGATCCGACGGTAATCTACGGGATGGGGGCGCGATATAGTGGTAAGCTGTCGCGCGCCGATCTGGAGGCGCCGACGGATTACAACACCTATGTCATTAATGGCCTGCCGCCGGGGCCGATTGCCACGCCGGGTGAAGCCTCACTGAAAGCCGCGGCGCATCCGGCAAAAACGCCATATCTCTATTTTGTTGCCGACGGTAAAGGCGGGCATACGTTTAACACCAATCTCGCCAGTCATAACCGATCGGTGCAGGAGTACCTGAAAGTACTTAAGGAAAAAAATGGGCAGTAAATACATCGTCATTGAAGGGCTGGAAGGCGCGGGCAAAACCACCGCGCGGGATGTCATTGTCGACACGCTGAAAACGCTCGGCGTTGGCGACATGGTCTTCACCCGCGAGCCGGGCGGCACGCTGCTGGCAGAAAAGCTGCGCAGCCTGGTGCTGGATATCCGATCCGTCGGGGATGAAGTGATCACCGATAAAGCCGAAGTGCTGATGTTTTACGCCGCCCGCGTCCAGCTGGTGGAGACAGTGATCAAACCTGCGCTGGCAAGCGGAAACTGGGTGATTGGCGATCGCCACGATCTCTCCACCCAGGCCTACCAGGGCGGCGGACGCGGTATCGATCAAACCCTGCTCACCACGCTGCGCGACGTGGTGCTTGGCGATTTCCGCCCCGATTTAACCCTCTATCTTGATGTAACGCCGGAAGTGGGCCTCAAACGCGCCCGCGCGCGCGGCGAGCTTGACCGCATTGAGCAGGAGTCGCTCGATTTCTTCAACCGCACACGTGCGCGCTATCTGGAACTGGCGGAACAGGATGCGACTATTCGTACCATTGATGCCACCCAGTCGCTGGAAGAGGTTGTAGCCGATATTCGCCGCACCGTTACCGCATGGGTGGAGGAGCAGGGCGCATGAAATGGTATCCGTGGCTACGGCCGGACTTTGAACAACTGGTCGCCAGTTATCAGAGCGGGCGCGGGCACCACGCGTTACTGATCCACGCCCTGGAAGGGATGGGCGACGATGCGCTGATTTACGCCATCAACCGCCTGCTGCTCTGCCAGACGCCGCAAGGAAATAAAAGCTGCGGTCGCTGCCGCGGCTGCGAATTGATGCAGGCCGGTACGCACCCCGATTATTACGTGCTTGCGCCGGAGAAAGGGAAGTCGACGCTGGGCATCGATGCGGTGCGTGAAGTGAATGAAAAGCTGTATGAGCACGCCCGGCTCGGCGGCGCGAAAGTCGTCTGCCTGCCGGACGCCGCGCAGCTCAGCGACGCTGCTGCCAACGCACTGCTCAAAACGCTGGAAGAGCCGCCCGCGCAGACATGGTTTTTCCTTGCCTGCCGCGAGCCTGTGCGGCTGTTACCAACCCTGCGCAGCCGCTGCCGCATGCATCACTTAGCGCCACCCGCAGAACAGTACGCCGCGACGTGGCTTTCACGTGAAGTGACAATGTCACAAGAAGCGATTCTTACCGCGCTGCGCCTGTCGGCCGGCTCGCCGGGTGCTGCTCAAGTGTTGTTGCAGGATGATAAGTGGAAGCAGCGCCAGGCGCTGTGTGAAGCGGCAAATACCGCGCTGGCTGGCGGTGACTGGCTGGCAATGCTGCCGGCGCTTCATCATGACAATGCCCCGGAGCGCCTACAGTGGCTTGCTTCGCTGATCCTCGACGCGCTGAAACTGCAGCAAGGCGCAACATTGGTGACTAACGTTGATGCCCCGGCGCTGGTGCAGGGTTGCGCCCGCCAGTGGCGCAGCGACACGCTGCATGCGCTTTTGCATGCGCTGTTTACCTGCCGTGAGCAACTGCTGAGCGTAGTTGGCGTCAACCGTGAACTGCTGCTGACCGATTTACTGTTAAATGTGGAGCGTTACCTGCACTCCGGCGTGACGCTTCCTGTATCCCATCTATAAGAGAGACATTATGTTTTTAGTCGACTCGCACTGCCATCTCGATGGCCTTAACTATGAAACGCTGCATAAAAATGTGGACGATGTGCTGGCGAAAGCCGCCGCGCGCGATGTGAAGTTCTGCCTCGCGGTTGCCACGACGCTGCCCGGATACCGGTCAATGCGTGAATTAGTCGGCGAGCGTGAGAATGTGGTCTTCTCCTGCGGCGTACATCCGCTTAATCAGGATGAAGAGTACGAGGTGGAAACCCTGCGCCAGCTGGCGGCAGAAGAGGGGGTGGTGGCAATGGGTGAAACCGGCCTCGACTACTTCTATACCCCGGAAACCAAGCCGCGCCAGCAGGAGTCCTTCCGCAACCATATCCGCATTGGGCGCGAGCTGAATAAACCGGTGATTGTGCATACGCGTGACGCGCGCGCCGATACGCTGGCGATTTTACAAGAAGAGAAGGTGCAGGATTGCGGCGGCGTACTACACTGCTTTACCGAAGATCGTGAAACGGCCGGTAAGCTGCTGGATATGGGTTTTTATATCTCCTTTTCCGGCATTGTCACCTTCCGTAACGCTGAGCAGTTACGTGACGCCGCGCGCTATGTGCCGCTCGATCGCCTGCTGGTGGAGACGGATTCCCCCTATCTGGCACCGGTACCGCACCGCGGGAAAGAGAACCAGCCCGCCATGACGCGCGATGTTGCAGAGTATATGGCGGTGCTGAAGGGCGTCTCCATTGAAGAGCTTGCACAACAGACGACGCAAAACTTTGCCCGCCTGTTCCATATCGCCCCGTCGCGTCTGCAATTAGCCTGAAAAGCAGCTTATTTTAGTACTCGTAATTAATAACCGATAAGAGTAAAGTTCACCGCCATAAAATGGGCGGTGACGGTTACAATTTGACCTAAACAGAGCGGCAAATGTAAGGCAATGTGAGTTTTATTGTCGATGCTGGCTGAAACGTGATAGCGGTCAAACAAACCTGAAACGATTTATTTTACTCTGTGTAATAAATAAAGGGCGCTTAGATGCCCTTCCCACGGCGCGGTTCTCCCCCCGTGCCAATGCGCGAAAGCGTAGAAAAAAGCACTAATACTCAGGAGCACTCTCAATTATGTTTAAGAATGCATTTGCTAACCTGCAGAAGGTCGGTAAATCGCTGATGCTGCCAGTATCCGTACTGCCTATCGCAGGTATCCTGCTGGGCGTCGGTTCGGCAAACTTCAGCTGGCTGCCAGAAGTGGTTTCCCATGTTATGGCCGAAGCGGGCGGTTCCGTTTTCGCCAACATGCCGCTGATCTTCGCGATCGGTGTGGCCCTTGGCTTCACCAATAACGACGGCGTTTCCGCACTTGCCGCCGTTGTCGCCTACGGCATTATGGTTAAAACCATGGCGGTGGTTGCGCCGCTGGTTCTGCATTTACCTGCTGAAGAGATCGCGGCGAAACACCTGGCAGACACCGGTGTTCTCGGCGGTATCATCTCTGGTGCGATCGCAGCGTATATGTTTAACCGCTTCTACCGTATCAAGCTGCCTGAGTATCTGGGCTTCTTCGCGGGTAAACGCTTTGTGCCGATCATCTCTGGTCTGGCAGCAATCTTCACCGGCGTGATCCTCTCCTTCATTTGGCCGCCGATCGGTACTGCTATCCAGACCTTCTCTCAGTGGGCTGCTTACCAGAACCCGGTTGTTGCGTTCGGTATCTATGGCTTCATCGAGCGCTGCCTGGTGCCGTTTGGTCTGCACCACATCTGGAACGTACCTTTCCAGATGCAGATTGGTGAATTCACCAACGCCGCAGGCCAGGTGTTCCACGGCGATATCCCGCGTTACATGGCAGGTGACCCGACCGCAGGTAAACTCTCCGGTGGCTTCCTGTTCAAAATGTACGGTCTGCCAGCTGCCGCGATTGCTATCTGGCACTCTGCGAAACCGGAAAACCGCGCGAAAGTGGGCGGTATCATGATCTCCGCCGCGCTGACCTCGTTCCTGACCGGTATCACCGAGCCGATCGAGTTCTCCTTTATGTTCGTGGCGCCGATCCTGTACGTTATCCATGCGATTCTGGCAGGCCTGGCCTTCCCGATCTGTATCCTGCTGGGTATGCGTGACGGTACGTCGTTCTCTCACGGTCTGATCGACTTCGTCGTGCTGAGCGGCAACAGCAGTAAACTGTGGCTGTTCCCGATCATCGGTATCTGCTACGCAGTGGTTTACTACACCGTCTTCCGCGTGCTGATTAAAGCGCTGGATCTGAAGACGCCGGGTCGTGAAGAGACCACCGAAGAGAGCAAAGCTGGCGTCACCAGCGAAATGGCTCCGGCTCTGGTTTCCGCGTTTGGCGGCAAAGAGAACATCACCAACCTCGATGCGTGCATCACGCGTCTGCGTGTCAGCGTGGCTGACGTAGCGAAAGTGGATCAGGCTGGCCTGAAGAAACTGGGCGCTGCGGGTGTGGTTGTTGCCGGTTCCGGCGTTCAGGCGATTTTCGGTACCAAATCCGATAACCTGAAAACCGAGATGGATGAGTACATCCGCAACAGCTAAGCCATAGTCTGGGGAGACTGAGGGAGCCTGCGGGCTCCCTTTTTTATTGCCCTGCATTTGCCTTTGTAGGCCGGATAAGGCAACGCCGCCATCCGGCAAAACCGCAATGCCGGATGGCGCTAACGCTTATCCGGCCTACAGGTAGCCAATAAAAAAGGAGCCCGCAGGCTCCTTTTGTTGACTGATGCGATATCAGAAGCGGTAATTGGCGCTCACCGAGAAGTTACGCGGCTCGCCGAACACATAGGTGCGGCTGTCAACGTTGGTGTCATATTTCTTGTCGAACAGGTTATCGATATTCGCCTGCACCGAGAGCTGTTTGGTCACCTGATAACGGGCAAACAGATCGACCAGCGCATAGCTGCCCTGTTCAGAGCGGAAGTTGCCGTTGGCGGTGCTGACATTCGCCCAGGTGCTGTTCTGCCAGTTAACGCCGCCGCCGACGGTTAACTCCTGCAACATCGGCAGGCGATAACTGGTGAAGGTTTTGATCGATGTGCGTGGCAGGTTCGGGTTCACCGCATTGCCATCTTTATCATCGGCAACATAGCGCGTGGCACCGAAAGTCATCTGCCAGTTATCCGTCAGCGCGCCATTAATTTCCAGCTCCACGCCTCTACTCACCGCGCCATCAACCGCTTCATACGCGCTTTCGCCGCTGGTGCCCGGCACCACGCCGCCGGTTGTCTGCCCAAGGTTATCCTGCTCAATACGGAACACGGCGAGTGAAGCGGTTAAACGGCTGTTCATCCAGTCAGATTTCACGCCCAGCTCGTAGTTTTTCCCGGTTACCGGCGAGAGATATTTCCCCTGCGCGTCGCGATACTCCTGCGGTTTAAAGATGGAGGTGTAGCTGGCATAGGTCGACCAGGTATCGTTGATGTCGAAAATCAGGCCCGCATAGGGTGAGAGGTTGTTCTTCTCCAGATCCTGCGTCAACGTCTCAAGTTTGTATTTGGTATAACGCGCGCCGGCAATCAGATGCAGCGGATCGGCAAGGGAGATACGCGTCGCGAGGTAGGCTGACTGCTGACGAATAGTATCTTCCTGCGCCAGGCTCAGCGGTGCCCACTGGGTTTCCGGGTAGTTGCCGTTGAAGTTGCTGTAGTTGCCGAGCGAGGTATCGAGGATATTCTCCCACGAGCTAAAGTAGCGGTTATTTTGCTTGCTCAGATTGCCGCCGACCATCAGCTCATGCTGGCGGCCAAACAGCTCATACGAGCCATTAGCAAAGGTATCCAGCGCATCGACTTTACGCATGCCGGTGTTATACCCGGTGCCGCCAACATAGGGATAAGACGCACCATAAGGGCTGACCATCAGTCCGGTGGATTTATCGACCGTGCCGTCGACATAGAGTGCTTTGCTGTCGAGCTGCGTCTCGGTATGGGTGCCGTTCACCGTCAGCAGCCAGTCACTGCCGAGGCTCTGTTTCACCGTCGCGAAGGTACGTTTGGAGACTTTATTGTTGTAGGCCCAATCCGGCGCGGTGCTGTCGCTGCGGCTCGGGTGGGTTTTTGTGCCGTCGGTATACCAGCGCGGCAAGCCGCCCCACGTTGGGCTATCAACGTCGGTCTCCTGGTAGTCATAGCCAACGGAGAAAGCGGTCGATGCGGTCAGATCGACATCCAGCACGCCGTAGAAGAACTTCTTCTCCTGGCTGTAGCGGTCAAGCCAGCTGTCATTATGCTGGTAACCGGCCACCGCACGGCCACGGATCCTGCCATCATCAGTCAGCGGCGTGGAGACGTCCGCCACGTAACGCTGTTTATTCCAGCTGCCATACTCGGCGGAAACGTTTGAGGTGAATTCGCGGCTGTCGGCGTGCTTGCGCACCATATTCACGGAAGCGGAAGGGTTGCCCGCCCCGGTCATCAGCCCGGTTGCGCCGCGCACCACTTCAATGCGCTCATACATGGCGGTATCGGAGAGCGCATCGCCCAGGTTCCAGCGGGTTTCAAAAATCGTCGGAATACCGTCGACCATATAGTTATCAATCAGGAAGCCGCGCGAGTAGTAGGTGCTGCGATCGGAGTCTGCCGCGCTCTCGAACACGCCGGTGGTGTTCTTCAGCACATCGCCCAGCGTTTCCAGCTGCTGATCCTTCATTCGCTGTTGGGTGGTAATACTGATGGATTGAGGAATATCGCGCTGCACCAGCGTCATTTTGGTGCCCGCCGCAGTGGTCTGCGTATTGTAATCCTGTTCGGTCAGGGCACGGGTGTCGGCAGCGCTGGTTCCTTCAACGACCACCGTCTCTTCACTGCCGGCGGCAAAACCGGTGGCCGGGGTGAGCGCGAAAGCAATGGCAACGGCCAGCAGGGAAGGGGCGGCCGTACAGGCGCGTGCGCCGAAGCGGCCATTCTGCGGGAAAGACATGATAAACCCTTAATGGTGTGTGAGCAGAACCTGCAGCCAGTACGTTGCTGGCTACGGGAAGTAAATGCGTCAGCGCGAGGCGCGCATGGAAATGCAAATGCGAAATATACGCATTCACTTCACTGGTGTAAACAGATGTAATTATCGATTATGAAATGCGATTTCATCTCTGCCGGGCGGCGTCTGCGCCTGCGACAATCAGGCCAGGCGTAAAAGGGGAAAGAAAAACAGCGTTATAGTTGAAAGAACAAGAGAATCTCGATCATACTCTAGGGCACATAATTGACGACGACGGCGGGCCTGGCCCGCACTCATAAAAGGAAAACGTCATGGCCGAAGAGACCATTTTCAGCAAAATCATTCGTCGCGAAATTCCGGCGGACATCGTTTATCAGGATGAACTGGTTACCGCCTTTCGCGATATCTCTCCGCAAGCACCGACACATGTGCTGATCGTGCCGAACCTGCTTATCCCAACCGTCAACGATGTAACGCAGGCCCATGAGCAGGCGCTGGGGCGCATGATGACGGTTGCTGCGAAAATCGCCCGTGGTGAAGGGATTGCCGAAGATGGCTATCGCCTGATCATGAACTGCAATCGTCACGGCGGGCAGGAGGTTTACCATATTCATATGCACCTGCTGGGCGGGCGCGTGCTGGGGCCGATGCTGGCTCATAAAGGGCTTTAAGATGAGCGTCGCGCGTGTTGTGTTACTGCTGACGGCGTTAGCGCTTGTCGGCTGCGGCTCCCGGCCCGCAATCCCGGTCGCCAGCAATCAAACGTTGGTGATGGAGTCCTCCATCCTTGCCGCAGGCATCATCGCGCAGCCGCCGACCATGAGCCGGGAGGCGCTGCAGCCTTCCGCCTCCTCAGAGATCTATAACGAACGCCAGCAGCCCGTCACGCTGCACTATCGCTTTTACTGGTATGACGCCAGAGGTCTGGAGATGCACCCGCTGGAAGCGCCGCGCAGCGTAACGGTTCCCGGTAATGCCACCATGACACTCTACGGCAGCGCTAACTATCTCGGCGCGCACAGCGTCAGACTCTATCTCTATCTCTAAGAGGTGACACTTGATTAAGACCATTGGACGCTACGCGTTACTGACCACACTTGCCATGCTGCTTGCAGGCTGTATCACCGACCAGCAACCGGCTCCGGTTGAGCAGGCAGGCGGCGGAGCGACGCAACCCGCGCAACCTCAGCAGCCGCAGCAGCCGATTCCGGGCGTGCCTTCCGTGCCAACGCTGCCGCAGCAGCCAGGCCCGATTGAACACCCGGATCAGAACGGCCAGCCAACGCCGCGCGAGCGTCACTATGACTGGAACGGCGCAGTACAGCCGATGGTGGGCAAAATGTTGCAGGCCAGCGGTGCCAACGCCGGCAGCGTTCTGCTGGTGGACAGCGTAAACAACCGCACTAACGGTTCGATTAACACCGGCGAAGCGACGGAAGTGGTGCATAACGCGCTGGCAAACAACGGTAAATTCACCCTGATTACCGCCCAGCAATTGGCTGTCGCTAAGCAGCAGCTCGGCCTGTCGCCGCAGGACAGCCTCGGCACGCGCAGCAAAGCAATGGGCATTGCGCGCAACGTCGGCGCACAGTATGTGCTCTACTCCAACGCAACCGGCAATGCCAATGCGCCTTCGCTGCAAATGCAGTTAATGCTGGTGCAGACCGGCGAGATTATCTGGTCAGGTAAAGGTGCCGTTCAACAGCAGTAATCTGACGCGTGACGCCATCCTGTCACGCTACTTTCCGCACTACGCTCCCGTCGCCAGCCAGCATGTTGGGCTGAGCGGCGGGAGCTGTCTGATAAGCGACGGGCAGCAGACGCTGGTGCTTCGCCAGCAGCATCAGGCCGCCCCAGCCTCCTTTCTGCGCCAGTATCGTCTGTTGCGCCATCTTCCTGCCACTATTGCGCCGCAGCCCCTTTTTTTCGCGGCTGGCTGGATGGCGATCGACTATATTCCCGGCACGATCGACACCGCGCTGCCGCAGGCCGACGCGCTGGCGAGATTGCTGTATGATCTGCACCGGCAAAAATGCTTCGGCTGGCGCATCACGCTATTGCCGCTGCTGGAGCGTGACTGGCAGTGCAGTGCGCCCGCACGGCGCACGCCCTTCTGGCTGCGGCAGCTAAAACGGCTGCGGCGTCAGCGTGAGCCACTGCCGCTGCGCCTTGCGCCGCTGCATATGGATGTTCACGCCGGAAATATTGTGCACGGCGAGAAGGGGCTACGGCTTATCGACTGGGAGTATGCTGGCGACGGCGATGTGGCGCTGGAGCTGGCCGGGATCTGGTGCGAAAACGAGGCGCAGCGCAGCGATATTGCCGCGCGCTATGCAATGCAGGCGAATATCGATCCGCCTCTGCTCTGGCGGCAGGTTAAGCGCTGGCGGCCATGGGTGTTAATGCTGATGGTCGGCTGGTATGAACGCCGCTGGCAGCAGACCGGCGATCAACAATTTATTATGCTGGCGAATGAAATATGGCGTCAGCTTCAGTCTGAAGGATAAGAGAGGTAAGTGTGGGTCCAGTGATGTTGGATGTTGAAGGGTACGAACTGGATGCGGAGGAGCGCGAGATCCTGGCGCATCCGCTGGTTGGCGGCTTGATCCTCTTTACCCGGAATTACCACGATCCCGAACAGCTGCGCGAGCTGGTGCGCCAAATCCGCGCGGCTTCCCACCACCGGCTGGTGGTGGCGGTCGATCAGGAAGGCGGGCGCGTGCAGCGTTTTCGCGATGGTTTCACCCGTCTGCCAGCGGCGCAATCTTTCGCGGCGCTGCTCGGCATGGCAGAGGGTGGTCGGCTGGCGCAGGAGGCGGGCTGGCTGATGGCGAGCGAGATGATCGCCATGGATATCGATATCAGCTTTGCGCCGGTGCTGGATGTCGGGCATATCAGCGCGGCGATCGGTGAGCGCTCTTACCATGCGGATGTGCAGAAAGCGTTAACGCTTGCCACCCGCGTGATTGATGGCATGCACAGCGCAGGCATGAAAAGCACCGGTAAACACTTCCCGGGCCACGGCGCGGTAACCGCGGACTCGCATAAAGAGACGCCGTTCGATCCGCGCCCGCTGGCAGAGATCCGCGCGAAAGATATGTCCATTTTTAAAACGCTGATTGAGCAGAACAAGCTGGATGCCATTATGCCGGCGCATGTTATCTACACCGATGCCGATCCGCGTCCGGCCAGTGGCTCACCCTGGTGGCTGAAAACCGTGCTGCGCGGTGAGCTGGGTTACGACGGCGTGATTTTCTCCGACGATCTCTCGATGGAGGGGGCGGCGATCATGGGCAGCTACGCTGAACGCGGGCAGGCGTCGCTGGATGCCGGTTGCGATATGATCCTGGTCTGTAATAATCGTAAAGGTGCCGTTGAGGTGCTGGATAACCTGTCACCGATCAATGCAGAGCGTGTTACACATTTGTATCATAAAGGTTCTTTTTCTCGTCAGGAGTTGATGAGTTCGGCGCGCTGGAAAGCGGCTCACAACGAGCTGGAACAGTTGCACGAACGCTGGCAGGCGCATAAAGCTGCGCATTAACCCTGCGGACAAACCGTCGAAGTGGTGAGGATACCATGATTATCTATTTACACGGTTTTGACTCGAACAGCCCCGGCAACCACGAAAAGGTGCTGCAACTGCAGTTTATCGACCCCGATGTCCGGCTGATTAGCTACAGTACGCGGCATCCGAAACATGATATGCAGCATCTGCTCAAAGAGGTGGATAAAATGCTGCAGCTCAACGTCGATGAGCGCCCGCTGATTTGCGGTGTCGGTCTGGGCGGTTACTGGGCGGAGCGCATCGGTTTTCTCTGCGATATCCGCCAGGTGATATTCAACCCCAATCTCTTTCCTTATGAAAATATGGAAGGGAAGATCGACCGGCCGGAAGAGTACCGGGATATTGCCACCAAGTGCGTCGCCAACTTTCGTGAAAAGAACCGCGACCGCTGTCTGGTTATCCTCTCGCGTCAGGATGAGGCGCTCGACAGCCAGCGCACTTCAAATGAGCTGCACCACTATTACGAGATTGTCTGGGACGAAGCGCAGTCCCATAAGTTCAAAAACATCTCACCGCATCTGCAGCGCATTAAAGCCTTCAAAACCCTCGGTTAATCCCTCTCTTAGCGGCAGGTTTCCCCCTGCCGCAGCACCCTTTTTCCGCCTTTTTAGCGCGTAACTTGCGCCGCTACGGCTACACTTGCTCATCTTTGCGGCAGCAAAACTTGATGTACATCAATTTTGGTATGACCATTGAACCGTTCGTGATATTCTCGTGGTCAATGCATGGTTGCCAGCTCGTAAACCATTGTTAATTAAGGGCTATTTTTATAACTTTTAGTTAACAATTGGTTAATATTTTAGGGGGTCACTTTGACTACACCATTGAAAAAAATCGTGATTGTAGGCGGTGGTGCTGGCGGGCTTGAGCTGGCAACGCAGTTAGGCAAGAAGCTGGGTCGCGGTAAAAAAGCGAAAATCACCTTGGTGGATCGCAATCACAGCCATTTATGGAAACCACTGCTGCATGAAGTGGCGACCGGCTCCCTCGATGAAGGCGTCGATGCGCTGAGCTATCTGGCGCATGCGCGTAATCACCATTTCCAGTTCCAGCTCGGTTCCGTTATCGACATCAACCGCGAAAGCAAAACGCTGACGCTGGCTGAACTGCGTGATGAGAAGGGCGATCTGCTGGTGCCGGAGCGCAAGCTGGCGTATGACACGCTGGTGATGGCGCTGGGCAGCACCTCTAACGACTTCAACACCCCGGGTGTGAAAGAGCACTGCATCTTCCTCGACAACCCGCACCAGGCGCGTCGTTTCCATCAGGAGATGCTTAACCTGTTCCTGAAATACTCCGCTAACCTTGGCGCAAACGGCAAAGTGAATATCGCTATCGTGGGCGGCGGGGCAACGGGCGTTGAGCTGTCGGCCGAACTGCATAACGCGGTCAAACAGCTGCACAGCTACGGCTATAAAGGGCTGACCAACGAGGCGTTGAACGTAACGCTGGTAGAAGCGGGCGAGCGTATTCTGCCTGCGCTGCCGCCGCGTATTTCGGGCGCAGCGCATAATGAGCTGACCAAAATGGGCGTACGCGTTCTCACACAGACGATGGTCACCAGCGCCGATGAGGGCGGTCTGCACACCAAAGAGGGTGAGTATATTCAGGCCGACCTGATGGTGTGGGCTGCGGGCATCAAAGCGCCGGACTTTATGAAAGAGATTGGCGGCCTGGAGACTAACCGCATCAATCAGCTGGTGGTGGAGCAGACGCTGCAAACCACGCGCGACCCGGATATCTACGCGATTGGCGACTGCGCCTCCTGCGCGCGTCCGGAGGGTGGTTTTGTGCCGCCGCGCGCCCAGGCTGCGCACCAGATGGCAAGCCTTGCGCTGCATAACATCCTCGCGCAGATCAAAGGCAAATCGCTGAAAGATTATGTCTATAAAGATCACGGCTCGCTGGTGTCGCTCTCCAACTTCTCCACGGTCGGTAGCCTGATGGGTAACCTGATGCGCGGCTCAATGATGGTAGAGGGGCGTATTGCGCGCTTCGTCTATATCTCGCTCTACCGTATGCACCAGGTGGCGCTGCACGGCTACTTTAAAACCGGGCTGATGATGGTGGTGGGCAGTATCAACCGCGTGATCCGCCCGCGCCTCAAGCTCCACTGATCCTTCTGCTGCTCTCCGCCATTTGGCGCGGGAGCAGCATATCCCTCTGCCTGATGTGCCTTTAGCGCTCGGACAACTCTGAATAACTCCGCTTTCACCTGCCGAACCCCTATTTTTGCGCGATTTCTGATTGGCTGCCCTCTTGCACCATTGCAAAATTGTTACCAATAGCCAACCAGGGAGAGAATCCTGTGAATAAATCAATGTTAGCGGGTATCGGTATTGGCGTGGCCGCTGCACTGGGCGTTGCCGCAGTCGCCAGCCTCAATGTTTTCGATCGCGGGCCGCAATATGCGCAGGTGGTATCAGCCACGCCGATCAAAGAGACGGTGAAAACGCCGCGAGAGGCATGTCGCAATGTCACGGTAACGCATCGTCGTCCGGTGCAGGATGAGAACCGTATTACCGGTTCCGTACTGGGTGCGGTAGCGGGCGGTGTGCTTGGCCATCAGTTTGGCGGCGGACGCGGACGCGATGTGGCGACCGTAGTCGGCGCGTTAGGCGGCGGTTATGCAGGCAACCAGATTCAGGGCGGTATGCAGGAGAGGGATACCTATACGACCACTCAGCAACGCTGCAGCACGGTATATGACAAATCGGAAAAAATGCTCGGTTATGACGTGACCTATAAAATCGGCGACCAGCAGGGGAAAATCCGCATGGATAAAGATCCTGGCACGCAGATTCCGCTGGATAACAACGGTCAGCTGATTCTGAATAACAAAGCATAAAAAAGCAGTACTCTGCATATTGGCTCCTCATCGCTCAGGCTGAGGAGCCTTTTTTTGCCATAAAAAAGCCTCGCATCATGCGGGGCTTTTTCGTTGTTAAATAAAGTCTTGTTGGCGAACAACCAGCAATCCGGTAATGAGGACAGAGACAAATGCGAACAGTACCGAGCCACCCAGCAAGACCCACAGACCAAATAACAATGTAATTACTATTAACACTTTGATGAATGGTAA
Source organism: Kosakonia sp. S42 (assembly GCF_016624785.1). Classification (NCBI taxonomy): domain Bacteria; kingdom Pseudomonadati; phylum Pseudomonadota; class Gammaproteobacteria; order Enterobacterales; family Enterobacteriaceae; genus Kosakonia; species Kosakonia sp. S42. The sequence goes on from NZ_JACVTW010000001.1 coordinate 334,277, forward strand.
TAGCAAAATCATTTCCATTTCCTTCTGCATGTGATTAGTCAGTAAAAGACCCTTTATCCTCATAAGAGTGATCGGTACTACGCGTAGAGTGAGAGCAAGGGAAAAGTGACGCCTGAAAAACATACTTATTGTTTTATATTGCCGCCGACAATGATTAGCGACGCAATAATCACAATTAAGCATAGCAAAGGCGGGGAAATGGCTGATAGATTTTACCTATTGTTGAATTGTGTAATCACTATCACAGAGAGGAAATGAGACGGAGATCCGTCTCATTTTTTTATCACGCTTTGATCAAATCTGGCCACAGGCGCAGGGTGGTGCGGGTGATTTGCAGCAGCTTCTCAAGGCTTGCGCCTTCGCGGGCGCTGATGGACATGCCCTGCAAGATGCAGCCAAGAAACTGCGCCAGGGAAGCGATATCTACGCCTGCCGGGATCTCGCCTTTCGCCTGCCGCTGTGCGAGGAAGTGCTGCAATGTCTCCTCCTGGCGGGCATGACGCGTTTTAATCGTCTTCGCAATCTCCTGCGACGAGGCGGCAAGCGTCGCGGAGGTGTTAATCATAAAGCAGCCCGCGGGCGTATCGGTGCTGGTAAAACACCTGGCGATAGCAGAGAAATAGTCCAGCAACGCCTGTTCCACCGGCTTCTCTTCGCACTCCAGCAACGCTTCATGCTGCCTGGCGAAACGGGCGATATAGCGATCGAGGACCGCGCGAAACAGCCCCTCTTTATTGGTGAACTCTGCGTAGAGCGTCGGTGCTTTTGCCCCGGTCGCTTCTACCAGATCGGAGAGTGATGTGGCTTCATAGCCATGCTGCCAGAATAGCGTCATGGCTTTATCGAGCGCCGCTTCCCTGTCGAACACTTTCGGTCGGCCACGGCTTTTTTTCGTACAACTGCTGACTTCACTGGTCATATAGCCGCTTCTTTGTTGGTTTGTTGAATAGCCATTATAAAAATAATCCTGGTGAATGACCAGTCGCAAAACCGCACATATTAATAAATCATATGCTTATGAAAATTAAGAACTATTTAAATTAGTTAATGAGCGTTATAAAAAAATATTGACGGGTGATATAGATCACACTTATGATTTACCTATCGATCGTTAACTTAATGCTTAACGACCTCCGTTCACCTGCATCAGGACAATCATTATGAAAACCATCAACACGCTGTTTACCGCCGCTGTTTTAAGTACTCTCTCATTTGCCAGCTTTGCCGCCGTTGAGGTGCAGTCCGCACCGGCCGGGCAGCAGGAGCTTACCGCCATCGGCGTGACCGGCAGCACTAACCTCGCATCCGTTGAGAAAAAAGTGGCTGAGAAAGCTGAACAGCTGGGCGCGTCCTCTTACCGCATCACCTCCGTGACCGGCTCTGATCGCCTGCACGGTACCGCAGTGCTTTACAAATAAGCTCACCACCCTCGAGCTACGCCACTGCAATAAAAAAGGCCCTGCACAATGTGCAGGGCCTTTTTGTTTATGCGCGGGCGTTACATCGCTTGCATACTCTCTTGCGCATGTTTGGTCACGTTCACCGGCATACCCGAGCGCAGCTCAATAGCCTGCGCCATCACCGCCGCATCGCTTTGTGCATCGGCCTGAAACGCCTTCAGCGACGCATTGAGCGGGATCGGCAGCGTTTTCGGATCGTCATTGATCGATTCGGAAAGCGGCTGATGCACCTCCACCAGCCGCGTGCCGTCTGGCTCGACAGAGGCTTTAATCGGCGTGTTGATGATATTTACCGGTGTACCAGGGCTGACTGCAGCAAACAGCGCGGCAATATCGCTATCCCGCAGGCGAATACACCCGGAGCTAACGCGCATGCCGATGCCAAAATCAGCATTGGTACCGTGCAGCAGGTAAACACCGCCAAAAGCGGCGAGGCGAATCGCATGATGACCCATCGGGTTATCCGGCCCGGCCGGCATCACCGGCGGTAGATCAATCCCGCGCGCTTTGTAGCGGGCACGGATATTGGCGGTCGGCGTCCAGGTCGGGTTGGCCCGTTTATCGGAAACGGTGGTCACCATCGTCGGCGTCAGCGTATCACCGCCCAGTTGACCAATGCCAATCGGGTAGATGGTGACCTCATTTTTTCCGGGGGGATAGTAGTAAAGACGCAGCTCGGCGAGGTTAATCACAATCCCTCTGCGCGGCACATCCGGCAGCAGGGTTTGCAGCGGGATGGTGACAACGCTGCCAGCGCGCGGCACGAAGGGGTCAATACCGGGGTTAGCCTGTAACAGCGCGAGGAAGCCAACGCCATACTTTTTGGCAATCGCCTCCAGCGAACCGCCATCGTTCTCAACAATATGGAAACGGTTTTCCCCCACCAGCTTGCTGCCCGCAGGCGGCAGCGGCCAGGTATTCGCCCGGGCGGGAAGGGCAAAGATAAGCGTAGCGGCGACGGTGAACAGCGTCATCCAGTGAGCGAAGCGCGACATTTTGAACATGATCATAATCCATGTAAATCATAAGGTTATTTCTATAAGACTACTCAATAGGATTATGCTCATCGGGTTCGTCTGGAAACCCTGGTTATTGCAAAGCATTTGTAAATATTACAAAAAAAGACGCGGATGAGGGGAAAACATCGTATTCGTAGGCCGGATAAGGCGGTACGCCGCCATCCGGCAAAACGCGGGCAGAATGTTCGACTCTTGCTCCCAAAAACATGCCTGATGGCGCTGCGCTTATCAGGCCTACAAAAGAGCACGAACCCGTAGGCCGGATAAGGCAACGCCGCCATCCGGCAATAAAGCGGGCAGGATGTTCGACCGTGGTTCCCAAAAACATGCCTGATGGCGCTGCGCTTATCAGGCCTACAAAAGGGCACGAACCCGTAGGCCGGATAAGGCAACGCCGCCATCCGGCAAAACGGCGCGCAGAGGCGCTAACCCGCCGTCAGGCGACGGCGTTCTCCGCCAGCTGCTGCATAAAGTTGCGCACCCACTCCATGCGGGTTTTGCGCTCGCTCAACTCCTGGAAAAACTTCAGCCGCGTCGGGCCATCGAGGCGGAAATGCTGCGGCTGCTTCTGCAACAAGCCAATCAACCACGCCGGGTTAACGTGATTCTTCTCGTTAAACTCAATCAGGCCGCCTTTATCATTCCCCTCCAGCTTGCGGATCCCCAGCTTCTGCGCCTGCTGGCGCAACATGGCGATATCAAGCAGATTACGCGCCGCATCCGGCAGCAGGCCAAAGCGGTCAATCAGCTCCACCTTGATCTCCTCCAGCGCATTTTCATCTTTCGCGCTGGCGATGCGCTTATAGAACGACAGGCGCGTATTCACATCAGGAATAAAATCATCCGGCAGCAGGGCAGGCATGCGCAGCTCCACCTCCGTTTGCTGGCTGGTCAGATCCTCCAGCGACGGCTCACGACCCTCTTTCAGGGCATCGACGGCATTCTCCAGTAGCTCCATATAGAGCGAGAAACCGATGGTCTCCATCTGCCCGCTCTGATCCTCACCAAGCAGTTCACCCGCACCACGGATCTCCAGATCGTGAGTCGCCAGCGCAAAGCCAGCGCCCAGATCCTCCAGCGAGGCAATTGCTTCAAGGCGTTTTTGCGCATCGGTGGTCATCGCCTTCGGATGCGGCGTCAGCAGCCAGGCATAGGCCTGGTGATGAGAACGCCCGACGCGACCGCGTAGCTGGTGCAGCTGCGCCAGGCCAAAGTGGTCGGCGCGCTCAATGATGATGGTATTGGCGGTGGGAATATCGATCCCGGTTTCGATAATGGTGGTACAGACCAGCACGTTGAACCGTTGATGGTGGAAATCATTCATCACCCGCTCCAGCTCGCGCTCGCGCATCTGGCCGTGGCCGATGGCGATACGCGCTTCCGGCACCAGCTCCGCCAGCCGGTCGGCCGCTTTCTGGATGTTCTCCACATCGTTATAGAGGTAGTAAACCTGGCCGCCGCGCAGCACTTCACGCAGGATCGCCTCGCGCACCACCAGGTTGTCATATTCGCGAACAAAGGTTTTCACCGCCAGACGGCGCGCGGGAGGTGTCGCAATGATCGACAGATCGCGCATGCCGCTCATCGCCATATTCAGCGTACGCGGGATCGGCGTCGCGGTGAGCGTCAGGATATCAACGTCGGCGCGCATCGCTTTAATGCGCTCTTTATGCCGCACGCCAAAACGGTGCTCCTCATCGACAATCAGCAGCCCCAAATCCTTCATTTTCACATCGCTTTGCAGCAGCTTATGCGTGCCGATCAGAATGTCGATCTTCCCTTCGGCGGCCTGCTCGAGGATCTGCGCCTGCTCTTTGGCGCTGCGAAAACGCGACAGCATCTCAATGCGCACCGGCCAGTTGGCAAAACGGTCACGGAAATTATCGAAGTGCTGCTGGGCGAGCAGGGTGGTCGGCACCAGCACTGCCACTTGCTTATTGTTCTCGATAGCAAGGAAGGCGGCGCGCATCGCCACTTCGGTTTTACCAAAGCCGACATCGCCGCACACCAGCCGATCCATAGCCAGCGGCTGGCACATATCGCTCAGCACGGCATTGATAGCCTGGGCCTGATCCGGGGTGGTTTCGAAGGGGAAACCGTCGCAAAAGAGCTGGTACTGTTCGCGATCGTGTTTAAACGCGAAGCCCGATTTCGCCGCGCGCTGGGCGTAAATATCCAGCAGTTCCGCCGCCACGTCGCGCACCTTCTCCGCCGCTTTTTGCCGCGCGCGCGTCCAGGCATCGCTGCCCAGTTTATGCAGCGGGGCGTTATCTTCCGCGCCGCCGGCGTAGCGGCTGATGAGGTGTAACGACGAAACCGGAACATAGAGTTTGGCGTCGTTGGCATAGGTCAGCATCAGGTACTCTGCGGTGATGCCGCCTGCTTCCAGCGTCGTCATCCCGGCATAGCGACCAACGCCGTGCTCAAAGTGCACCACCGGCTGGCCGTCATGCAACTCAGCGAGGTTGCGAATCAGCGTATCGGGGTTGATGGTACGCCGCGTATCCTGGCGGCGGCGCGCAACGCGCTCGCCCAACAGATCGCCTTCGCAAATCAGCGCCCGGTTACGCAGCGTATCAATAAACCCGCGCTCGGCGGCACCGATCATCAGCCACGCGCCCGGCGCGCTGGCATCATCCAGACGCAGAGCGCGTTTTGGCGCAACTTTAATGCGTGCCAGCAGTTCGAGCAGCGCTTCGCGACGCCCCTCGCTCTCGACGGAAAAGACCACCGGGCCGCTGAAGGACTCAAGGAATTTACGCAGGTTATCCAGCGGCGACTTCTGCTGCGCCTGCACCGAGAGATCCGGCAGGCTCTGGTAACCAAGGTTAATCTGGCCCGCTTTATCCGCCACCTGTTCGGTTTTGAGCTGAATGCGCGGCCATTTTTTCAGTTCGCTGAACAGCGCATCAACCCGCAGCCACAGGGCGTCGGGCGGTAACAGCGGGCGCATCGGATCAACGCCGCGGTTCTCATAGCGTGCCTGCGCATCCTGCTGGAAACGCTCGGCGCTGGCTTCCAGATCGCCGGTATTCACCAGCAGGGTGTTGGCCGGAAAGTAGCTGAAGAGCGGCGGTAGCGGTTCGCTGAAAAAGAGCGGCTGCCAGTATTCGATCCCGGCGGGCAGGGTGCCTTTGCTCACCTGCTGATAGATATGCTCCGCGTCGCGCTTCACCTCGAACTTATCGCGCCACTGGCTGCGGAAAAGCTCGATGGCGGTCTTATCGGTCGGAAACTCATGGGCCGGAAGCAGATTAATCGCCTCCACCTCTTCGAGCGTGCGCTGGGTATCTGCATCAAACAGGCGCAGGCTGTCGATCTCATCATCGAAAAAGTCGAGGCGGTAAGGCTGGCTGCTGCCCATCGGGAAGAGATCGAGCAGCGCGCCACGAGTGGCATATTCGCCATGCTCCATCACCTGATCGACATGGCGATAACCGGCGCTATCGAGCTGCGTGCGCAGTTGATCCCGCGACAGACGCTGCCCCTTTTTCATCACCAGCGCGTGACCGTGCAGATAGCTGTGCGGGCATACGCGCTGCATCAGCGTATTGACTGAGACAATCAGCACGCCGCGCTGCATCGCAGGCAGCTGGTAAAGGGTGGAGAGACGGGAGGAGACAATCTCCTGGTGCGGCGAAAAGCTGTCGTAGGGCAGCGTTTCCCAGTCCGCGAGGTTCATCACCAGGTTGTCGGTAAACTGGCTAATCTCATCATGTAAACGCAGCGCGTTCTGCATATCCGGGGCGATAAGCACAACCGGACCGGCGTGTCGTTCAATGATTTCTGCCACTTCGGTGGCGCAGGCCGCGCCGGTAAGCTCGCCAAACTGGCGCTGGTCACCCGCTTTTGACGGCAGGGAATAACGGTATTGTTCAGGCATGGGGATATGAAGATCTCATTATGGATATACCCCCGTTATGGGGGCATATCCTTGATACGCAATACGAGGATTATGTGTGATTACGTGAGTTTAGCCAAGAAATCGCCCTGTCAGCGTGCTGTCGCCGCCGAAAGGTGCTTTGTTGGCGGGGTAAAAAAGAGATCGCCAAACAGCGCGGAGGAGAGTTTACGCACCATCAGCCCGACCAGCGTACAGATCAGCAGCACCGCCGCCGGATAGGCAATCAGCACCGCCAGCTCGACCGCAGGCGGCCAGACGCCGGCGTTAAGCGGTTTGATCAGCGCCAGGCTAAAACCCTCCACCAGAATGCGGTGGGTGGTGTAGATCGCCAGCGTATTGGAGCCGACCACATTGAGCAGGCTCTTCTCGCTCGGCGGGAAGCGTTTCTCCATCTCCTGGAAGAGGCGCATGATGCCGACAATCGACAGCAGGCAGAGCGGCAGCGGCATATTAAACATCCACAGCCCAAACGCCACCACCACGGCGACAATAAACAGCAGGGCGTAGCGGCGCAGCGAGACGGTTTTAACAAACTCCATCACCTGCATACCGTACCAGGCACCGAGGCTGTAGAAGATCATATTGCGCACGACGCTGTTCATTCCCCACCACGGCAGCGGCAGGTAGTTAATCGCCAGGCTTGCCACAATCATCAGCGCCAGCATCGGCACTTTCCAGCGGCTGAGCAGTTTACACAGCGTGAAGTAGACCACTAACGCGTAGAGATACCAGAGGCTGGTAGTGGCGGTCAGCATGCCGTATAAAAATCCTTGCCAGCTGTCGGCATAGGCTGCGTTTGACGAGTTGCTGAGATCGCGCTCCGGCGCCAGCCAGTCGTTAAGATGGCTTAGGCCCACCCACTGCAATACGCCCCACAGCGCCAGCACATAGACAATGCTCCAGATCCGTTTATCGATGGCGTCTTTCCATGGCACATCATCGATATAGCGGCGGATCAGAAAGCCGGAGATAAAAAAGAACACCGGCATGCGGAACGGCGCGAGATAGAGGTTGAAATAGATCCAGCACTTGGAGAGCGTTTCTGACCAGGGATGCTGGAAGACCGAGAGGTGTGGATAAAAGGTAATAACCGAGTGGTAAATCACCACCAGGCAAATGCAAAGTCCTTTTATCTGGTTTATCCATAATGTTTTCTGTTTCATTCGTTCTGTGCCTGTTGTTGCCATAATCCCGGCAAACGATCCTGGCCATACAAACGCTGAATGTAACGGGAAAGAGTCTGGATATATTCATTTTCGGAATAAGTGGAGGCTAAGAAATCGACAGATTGCCAATTTACCGGCGCACAGCAGGCGCTCTGGCGAAAGTAGCGATTTGATTTTTCGACTTTTTTTGACATTAATCAGATGAATTCTTACGCTATCACGCATTTACGCTCTCACCTTTCGCTTATATACTCCTGACTCTGCTCACAGCAACCAGACGGATTTCATGTATCAGCCTGTCACTCTCTTCATAGGTCTACGCTATATGCGTGGACGCGCGGCGGACCGCTTTGGCCGCTTTGTCTCCTGGCTGTCAACCATTGGCATCACCCTGGGCGTTATGGCGCTGGTGACGGTGTTATCGGTGATGAACGGCTTCGAGCGCGAACTGCAAAACAACATCCTTGGGCTGATGCCCCAGGCTACCCTGACGACCCAAAAAGGCTCGCTCAACCCGCAACAGCTTCCGGCCAGCAGCGTTAAGCTGCAGGGCGTGTCGCGCATTGCGCCGCTGACCACCGGCGATGTGGTGCTGCAAAGCGCGCGCAGCGTCGCGGTTGGCGTGATGCTCGGTATCGATCCGGCGCAGAAAGATCCGCTGACGCCGTTTCTGGTTAACGTGCAGCAAAACCAGCTGCAGGCGGGCAAATACAACATCATTCTCGGCGAGCAGTTGGCCAGCCAGTTGGGCGTTACCCGCGGTGACCAAATCCGCGTGATGGTCCCCTCTGCCAGCCAGTTCACGCCAATGGGACGCCTGCCGAGCCAGCGCCTCTTCACGGTGGCGGGCACTTTCGCTGCTAACAGCGAAGTGGACGAGTACCAGATGCTGGTCAATATCGACGACGCCTCGCGCCTGATGCGCTACCCAGCGGGCAATATCACCGGCTGGCGTTTATGGCTCAATGAGCCGCTGAAAGTGGATGTGCTCAGCCAGCAAACGTTGCCGGAAGGCACCCAGTGGCTTGACTGGCGCGATCGTAAAGGCGAGCTCTTCCAGGCTGTGCGCATGGAGAAGAATATGATGGGGCTGCTGCTGAGCCTGATCGTTGCCGTTGCCGCTTTTAACATCATCACCTCGCTTGGTCTGATGGTGATGGAGAAGCAGGGCGAGGTCGCCATTCTGCAAACCCAGGGCTTAACGCCGCGCCAGATTATGGCGGTGTTTATGGTGCAGGGCGCCAGCGCCGGGATTATTGGCGCGCTGCTTGGTGCCGGGCTGGGGGCGCTTTTGGCCAGCCAGTTAAATAATTTGATGCCGATTATCGGCGCGCTGCTCGACGGCGCCGCGCTGCCGGTGGCGATCGATCCGCTGCAGGTGGTTGGCATTGCGCTGGTGGCGATGGCCATTGCGCTACTTTCGACGCTTTACCCTTCCTGGCGCGCTGCCGCCACTCAACCCGCTGAGGCTTTACGTTATGAATAAGATCCTGTTGCAATGCGACAACCTGTGCAAACGCTATCAGGAAGGCAGTGTGCAGACCGATGTGCTGCACAATGTCAGCTTCAGCATGGCAGAAGGGGAGCTGATGGCGATTGTCGGCAGCTCCGGCTCCGGGAAAAGCACGCTCCTGCACCTGCTCGGCGGGCTGGATACGCCGACTTCCGGCGACGTCATTTTTGGCGAACGCCCGATGAGCAAACTCTCCTCCACGGCCAAGGCCGAGCTGCGTAACCGCGAGCTGGGCTTTATCTACCAATTCCACCACCTGCTGCCGGACTTTACCGCGCTGGAAAACGTGGCGATGCCGCTACTGATCGGCAAGAAAAAACCGGCCGAGATCGACACCCGCGCCCGCGAGATGCTGCGTGCCGTTGGCCTGGAGCACCGCGCCAGCCATCGCCCGTCTGAACTCTCCGGCGGTGAGCGTCAGCGCGTCGCCATTGCCCGCGCGCTGGTTAACAACCCGCGTCTGGTGCTGGCGGATGAACCGACCGGCAACCTCGATGCCCGCAATGCTGACAGCATCTTTGAACTGCTCGGTGAGCTGAACCGCACCCAGGGCACCGCCTTCCTGGTGGTGACCCACGATCTGCAACTGGCAAAGCGCATGAACCGCCAGCTGGAGATGCGCGACGGCCATCTGAAAACCGACCTGACCCTGATGGGGGCTGAGTAATGGCATCCCCGCTGTCATTATTAATCGGCCTGCGCTTTAGCCGCGGCCGTCGCCGTAGCGGCATGGTGTCGCTGATCTCGGTTATCTCCACCGTCGGTATTGCGCTCGGTGTGGCCGTGCTGATTGTTGGCCTGAGCGCAATGAACGGCTTTGAACGTGAGCTGAACAACCGCATTCTGGCGGTGGTGCCACACGGCGAAATCGAGCCGGTGAATCAGCCGTGGAACGGCTGGGAAACGGTGCTTGGCAAAGTGCAAAAAGTGCCGGGTATCGCCGCTGCCGCACCCTATATCAACTTTACCGGGTTGGTGGAGAGCGGGGCGAACCTGCGTGCTATTCAGGTTAAAGGCGTTGATCCAGCGCAGGAGATGCAACTCAGCGCGCTGCCGAAGTTTGTGCAGGGCGATGCGTGGAAAGGCTTTAGCGCCGGCTCCCAGCAGATCATCCTCGGCAAAGGGGTGGCAGACGCCCTGAAAGTGAAGCAGGGCGACTGGGTCTCGATCATGATCCCCAACTCCGATGACGCGCATAAATTGTTGCAGCCAAAACGCGTGCGCCTGCATGTCACCGGTATTCTGCAACTGAGCGGCCAGCTCGATCACAACTACGCGATGATCCCGCTGGCAGATGCGCAGAACTATCTCGATATGGGCAGCAGCGTCACCGGCATCGCCATTAAAGTGAACGACGTATTCAACGCCCAAAAGCTGGTGCGCGATGCGGGCGAAGTGACCAACAGCTATGTCTATATCAAAAGCTGGATCGGCAAATATGGCTACATGTACCGCGATATTCAGATGATCCGCGCGATTATGTATCTGGCGATGGTGCTGGTGATTGGCGTCGCCTGCTTCAACATCGTTTCGACGCTGGTAATGGCGGTGAAAGATAAGAGCGGTGATATCGCCGTGCTGCGTACGCTGGGGGCGAAAGATGGCTTGATCCGGGCGATTTTCGTCTGGTACGGTCTGCTGGCGGGGCTGTTTGGCAGCCTCTGCGGTGCGGTGATTGGCGTCATTGTTTCGTTGCAACTGACGCCGATTATCAACGGTATTGAGAAGCTTATCGGCCATCAGTTCCTGTCGGGGGATATCTACTTTATCGACTTCCTGCCGTCGGAACTGCATCCGCTGGATGTGGTGTACGTGCTGGTGACGGCGTTGCTGTTGAGCCTGCTGGCGAGCTGGTATCCGGCGCGTCGGGCGAGCAACATCGATCCGGCAAGGGTGCTGAGCGGGCAGTAATCCCGCGGGTCACGGCGCCACAACGAAGGAGTGGCAATGCACTATGGGTTTGATATTGGCGGCAGTAAAATCGCGCTCGGCCTCTTTGACGCCGGGCGGCGGTTGCAGTGGGAAACACGTATTGCCACGCCCCACGAAAGTTACGACGCCTTTCTGCAGGCTATCGCCGCGCTGGTGGCGGAAGCCGATCGCCGCAGCGGCGTGAAGGGCAGCGTCGGCATTGGCATTCCGGGGATCCCGGAAACCGCCGATGGCACGCTCTATGCCGCCAATCTGCCCGCCGCCAGCGGGCAGATGCTGCGCCGCGACCTGAGTAATCTGCTCGATCGCGACGTGCGTATCGATAACGATGCCAACTGTTTTACCCTTTCAGAGGCCTGGGATGAGGATTTCCGCCACTATCCGCTGGTGATGGGGCTGATCCTCGGCACCGGCGTCGGCGGCGGGCTGGTGTTTAACGGCAAATCGATCCCCGGGCGGCGCTTTATCACCGGCGAATTTGGTCATATCCGCCTGCCCGTCGATGCACTCTCCCTGATGGGCTTTGATTTCCCCCTTTTGCGCTGCGGCTGCGGCAACATCGGCTGTATTGAGAACTATCTCTCCGGTCGCGGTTTTGCGTGGCTCTACCAACACTTCTATCATCAGACTCTGACAGCGCCGGAAATTATCGCGCGCTGGGAGCAGGGCGAGGCAAACGCGCGGGCGCACGTTGAGCGCTACGTCGACTTGCTGGCGGTCTGCCTTGGCAATATTTTGACGATTATCGACCCGGATCTGATAGTGATTGGCGGCGGATTATCCAACTTCAGCGCGCTGACCCGGCTGCTGCCGGATCGCATTGCGCCACACCTGTTACCGGCCGGCGACGTTCCCCGTATCGAACGCGCGCGCCACGGCGACGCGGGCGGTATGCGCGGCGCGGCCTTCCTTCACCTTGCAGACCACTCCTGAGAGGATGCCCATGCAATCGCGACGTTCACATCGTCTCAGCCGTTTTCGCCGCAACAAGCGCCGCCTGCGCGAGCGCTTACGCCAGCGAATCTTTTTCCGCGACATAATGGTGCATGACGTAATGGAAAAACCGAGAGTTGTTGTCTTAACCGGGGCGGGGATCTCCGCTGAATCCGGTATCCGAACCTTCCGCGCTGCGGACGGCCTGTGGGAAGAGCATCATGTGGAAGATGTGGCGACGCCGGAAGGTTTCGCCCGCAATCCGCAGCTGGTGCAGCGCTTCTATAACGATCGCCGCCGCCAGCTACAGCAGCCGGAGATCGCGCCGAACGCCGCGCATCTGGCGCTGGCGCAGCTGGAAGAGGCGCTGGGCGATCGCTTTTTGCTGATCACGCAGAATATCGACAACCTGCACGAGCGCGCCGGGAATCAGCACATTATCCATATGCATGGCGAGCTGCTGAAAGTGCGCTGTTCGCAGAGCGGGCAGGTGCTGGAGTGGACCGGCGATGTCACCGAAGAGGATAAGTGCCACTGCTGCCAGTTCCCCGCGCCGCTGCGCCCGCACGTGGTGTGGTTTGGCGAAATGCCGCTCGGCATGGATGAGATCTACAGCGCGCTGGCGATGGCGGATCTCTTTATCGCCATTGGTACCTCCGGGCATGTCTATCCCGCCGCCGGGTTTGTCCATGAGGCGAAGCTGCACGGCGCGCATACTGTTGAACTCAACCTCGAACCGAGCCAGGTCGGCAGCGAGTTTGAAGAGAAGCAGTATGGGCTGGCAAGCGAGGTTGTTCCGGCGTTCGTCGACAAGCTGCTGAAAGGGTTATAAGCGCCTCGCCCGGTCGCGCAAGGTTGACCGGGCGGCTATGTTGTAATAATGTAAAAATTCTTATGAATTCGCTCGTTACGGAGCAAATGTCCCAATCTACGCTACGCTTTGCCAATACGACACCGCAGAGATTAGCGCCCAGGCTGCGCGGAGTTTTTTACGCACTCCGACGAGCGCAGCAGGCTAACCGCTGCCCTCACGCTCTGACTTATTTACCCGGCCATCGCTTTAAGGATAACGAGGGACAGCCACGATGAATCTCAACCACGACGCCCAATTGCAGACCTTACGCGACGCGCTGCAACAACGCCTCGATCACCTGTTACCCGCCGGTGCGCAGCAGGATCAGATCTACAGCGCGATGCGCGAAGGCACCCTGGTGGCGGGCAAGCGTGTTCGTCCGCTGCTGCTGATGCTGGCCGCGCACGATCTTGGCTGCGATGTTGACCAGCGTGGGCTGCTCGATCTCGCCTGTGCCGTCGAAATGGTGCACGCCGCCTCGCTGATGCTGGACGATATCCCCTGTATGGATAACGCTGCGCTGCGCCGTGGACGCCCAACCATTCATCGCCAGTATGGTGAAAACGTCGCCATTCTGGCCGCCGTTGCGCTGCTGAGCCGCGCCTTTGGCGTGGTGGCAGAGGCGCAGGGCTTATCGGCCGCCTGCAAAGCGGCATCCGTCGCGGAACTCTCCACCGCCGTTGGGCTTCAGGGGCTGGTACAGGGGCAGTTTCTCGATCTGCATGAGGGCGACAAGGCGCGCAGCCCGGAAGCTATCCAGCTGACCAATGAGTTAAAAACCAGCCGCTTGTTTGATGCCACGCTACAAATGGCGGCGATTGCGGCCGAGGCTTCGCCGCAGGTGCGTGAGCGGCTGCGCTGTTTTGCCCTCGATCTCGGCCAGGCGTTCCAGCTAATGGACGATCTCACCGACGGGCTGAACGGCACCGGCAAAGATCTCAATAAAGATGATGGTAAATCGACGCTGGTGGCGATGCTGGGCGCAGAGGTGGTGCATCAGCGCCTGAGCGACCATCTGCGTAGCGCCGATGAACATCTTGCTAACGCCTGCCCGCGCGGCGTCTCTACGCGCCGCTTTATGCGCGCCTGGTTCGATAAACAGATGACGCTGTTTGGCGAAAGCCGGGCGACGACGCTGCCGGGGTGCTAGCGAATGAAGGATCTGGCGAAACGTAAAAACGATCACCTCGATATTGTCCTTAACAGCCCACACAGCGCCATGAAACGCACCACCGGCTTTGAGCAGTGGCGCTTTGAACACTGCGCGATGCCGGAGCTGCATCTGGATGAGATCGATCTTGGCTGCAGGCTGTTTGGCAAAACCCTGCGCGCGCCGCTGTTGATCAGCTCCATGACCGGCGGTGCCAGCCGTGCGGCGATGATTAACCGCCATCTGGCGCAGGCCGCGCAGCAGCTTGGTCTGGCGATGGGCGTCGGCTCACAGCGCGTGGCGCTGGAGAGCAGAGAGAACTCTGGCTTAACCCGTGAGCTGCGCCAGCTGGCGCCGGATATCGCGCTGCTCTCAAACCTCGGTGCGGCGCAGATTGCCGGGCCTGAGGGTGTGGATTACGCGCGGCGCGCGGTGGAGATGATTGAAGCCGATGCGCTGATTATTCACCTCAATCCACTCCAGGAAGCGCTGCAAAGTGGCGGCGATCGCGACTGGCGCGGCGTGCTGGCGGCAATTGAGAAAACCGTGGCGGCACTTCCCGTCCCGGTGGTAGTTAAAGAGGTGGGAGCCGGGTTATCCGTCAACGTCGCGCGCCAGTTGCGCGATGCCGGTGTGGCGATGCTTGATGTCGCCGGGGCAGGTGGCACCAGCTGGGCGGCGGTGGAGGGCGAGCGCGCCGCGCAGGCCCATCATCGCGCCGTGGCAATGGCCTTTGCCAACTGGGGCATTCCGACCGCGCAGGCCCTGACCGACCTGCAACAGGCGATGCCGGAGATGCCGCTTATCGCCTCCGGCGGCATTGCGAACGGTATCGACGCGGCGAAAGCGCTGCGGCTGGGTGCGTCGCTGGTGGGCCAGGCTGCGGCCGTGCTCGGCAGCGCCACCATCTCATGTGAAACCGTCGCCGCCCACTTCCAGGTGGTAATCGATCAACTTCGTGTCGCCTGTTTCTGCACCGGCAGCGCTAACCTGGAGGCGCTACGCCAGGCGACGCTGGTGCGTGAAGCATGAGCCACTATGCTGTGATCTCACCGCCGCTCTACAGCCATATGCGCGCGCTGGAAGCGCTGGCGCAGGCGCTTATTGCGCGCGGGCACCGCATCACCTTTGTTAATCAGGCCGGGGCGCAGCAGTTATTGCAGGATCCGCGCATCGGCTTTTGCGCGGTCGGCGAGAAGAGCCATCCGCCCGCCCGCCTGCAACGCACTTTACGCCTGATGGCCCATCCCGCAGGGCCGGGCATCATTCGCCTGATTAAGGATCTGGCAAGCACCACCGATATGCTCTGCCACGCGCTGCCTGCCGCGCTGACGCAGCTTAGCGTCGACGGGGTGATTGTCGATCAGATGGAGCCTGCCGGTGGACTGGCGGCAGAGTCGCTGGGCTTGCCGTTTGTCTCCGTCGCCTGCGCGCTGCCGATTAACCGGGATGAAACCATCCCGCTGCCGGTGATGCCGTTTCGCTACGCGCCCGGCGAGCGGCGCAAAAAACTCTACCGCGCCAGCACCCAGGTTTATGACAAGGTGATGGCGCGGCAGAATGCCGTCATTTCCCGGCATGCGCGCCGCTTTGGCATCCCTGAACGTAACGCGATGCATGAGTGCCTTTCGCCGCTGGCGCAGATCAGCCAGACGCTGGCCTGCTTCGATTTCCCGCGCCAGCTTCCCGCCTGCTTTCATGCGGTCGGGCCGCTGCGCCAGCCGCAGGCGATCGCCCCTGTTAGCCAGTCTCACGCTGAACGCCCGCTGATTTTTGCTTCCCTCGGCACCTTGCAGGGGCATCGCTACCGGCTATTTCGCACCATTGCCCGCGCCTGTCGGCGCATGAATGTGCGCTTACTGATCGCCCACTGCGGCGGGCTGAACGCGCGCCAGGTGGAGAAGCTGATCGCCCGCGGGGCGGAAGTGACCGACTTTGCTGACCAGACGGCGGTGATGCGCGACGCCGATGTGGTGGTCACCCACGGCGGCATGAATACTGTGATGGACGCCATCAATAGCACTACACCGATTCTGGTGATCCCGCTGGCCTTCGATCAGCCCGGCGTCGCGGCGCGGGTCGAGTACCACCAGATTGGTCGCCGGGTGTCACGCTTTGCCAGCAGCGCGCGGGTGGAGAAGAGCCTGCGCGCGCTGCTGGCAGATAACCGTTACGCCGCAAGGCTTGCCGCGATGCAGCAACCGTTGCAGCAGGCGGGCGGCGCGCCGCGCGCGGCGCAGATTGTTGAGCAGGCGCTGAACACCGGACAGCCGGTGATGGCGGGTGCGCTATGAGCCCGCGCTGGGATCTGATCCTCGTCGGCGGCGGGCTGGCGAATGGCCTTATCGCCTGGCGTCTGCACCATGCCCGGCCCGATCTGCGCCTGCTGATGGTTGAAGCGGGCGCGCAGCCGGGCGGCAATCACACCTGGTCTTTCCATCAGGCGGATCTGACGGAGGCGCAGCACCGCTGGATAGCTCCACTGGTCAGCCACCGCTGGCCGGGTTACGAAGTGCGTTTTCCGGCGCGCCAGCGCACGCTGGAGGGCGGCTATCTCAGTATCAGCTCAGAGCACTTCGCGCAGAAAATTACCGACACCCTCGGCGCTGCGCTGTTAACCGATACGCCGGTGGCGAGCCTGACGCCGCAGAGTGTTACCCTTGAGAGCGGCGAAACGCTGCACGCCGGGGCGGTGATTGACGGGCGCGGCTACCTGCCGGATGCCCATCTGACGCCCGGCTTTCAATCCTTCCTTGGCCAGCACTGGCAGCTTGCCGAGCCGCACCAGCTTCAGCAGCCGATTTTGATGGATGCCACCGTCAGCCAGGCGGACGGGTACCGTTTTGTCTACACCTTGCCGCTCTCGGCGCGCGAGGTACTGATCGAAGATACCCACTATATTGATCGGCCCACCCTCAGCGGCGATGAGGCGCGCCAGCACATCGCGGATTACGCGCACCAGCAGGGCTGGACGCTGACAACGCTGGTGCGTGAAGAGCAGGGCAACCTGCCGATCACGCTGGATGGCGATATCCGCGCCTTCTGGCAATCGCGCGCGCCGCAACCCTGTAGCGGCCTGCGCGCCGGGCTGTTTCACGCCACTACCGGTTACTCCCTGCCGCACGCGGTGGCGCTGGCGGATCTTATTGCTGAGCAGCCGGTGCCTGCGGGCGATAAAATCTTTACTCTGATCAAGCACTACGCCGAGCGCGTCTGGCGTCAGCAGCGCTTCTACCGCATGCTCAACCGCATGCTGTTTCTGGCGGGTGACGCCAGTGCGCGCTGGCAGGTGATGCAGCGCTTTTATGGCCTCAACCCGGCGCTCATCGCCCGCTTCTACGCCGACAGACTCACCTTTTTTGATAAAGCGCGGATCCTGACAGGAAAACCGCCGGTACCGGTGGGCGAAGCCATGCGCGCCGTACTTAAACACACACCTGGACTGCGAGCCTTCAATCATGAATAAAACCATCGTCATCGGGGCCGGATTTGGCGGGCTGGCGTTAGCCATTCGCCTGCAGGCGGCAGGCGTGCCGACCGTGCTGCTGGAGCAGCGCGACAAGCCGGGCGGCCGCGCCTATGTCTACCAGGATCAGGGCTTTACCTTTGACGCCGGGCCAACGGTGATTACCGATCCCAGCGCCATTGAAGAACTCTTTACCCTTGCGGGTAAAAAGATGGCGGATTACGTCGACCTGCTGCCGGTGACGCCGTTCTATCGACTCTGCTGGGAGCAGGGGAAGGTGTTTGATTACGATAACGATCAGGCGCGACTTGAAGCGCAGATCCGCCGCTTTAACGAGCGCGACGTCGAGGGCTACCGCCGCTTTCTCGACTACTCAAAAGCGGTATTTAAAGAGGGCTACCTGAAGCTCGGCACCGTCCCGTTCCTCTCCTTCCGCGATATGCTGCGCGCTGGCCCGCAGCTGATGCGCTTGCAGGCGTGGCGCAGCGTCTACAGCATGGTCTCTAAATTTATTGAAGATGAGCACCTGCGCCAGGCCTTCTCTTTCCACTCGCTGCTGGTGGGCGGTAACCCCTTTGCCACTTCGTCAATCTATACGCTGATCCACGCCCTGGAGCGGGAGTGGGGCGTCTGGTTTGCCCGCGGCGGCACCGGGGCGCTGGTGCAGGGAATGGTGAAGCTGTTTAAAGATCTCGGCGGCACGCTGGAGCTGAATGCCGAAGTGAGCAAGCTGGAGGCAGAGGGCAAACGTATTACCGGCGTCGAGTTAAAAGATGGCCGTCGTATTGCCGCCGCCGCCGTCGCGTCGAATGCCGATGTGGTGCACACCTACGAGAAGCTGCTCGGCCACCATCCGACCGGGGCGAAACGCGCCGCTTCGCTGAAGCGTAAGCGCATGAGCAACTCGCTGTTTGTGCTCTATTTTGGTCTCAATCATCACCACGATCAGCTGGCGCACCACACCGTCTGCTTCGGGCCGCGCTATAAAGAGCTGATTGAGGAGATTTTCCACGGCGAAGCGCTGGCGGAGGATTTCTCACTCTATCTTCACGCGCCTTGCGTTACCGATCCCTCGCTGGCACCGCCCGGCTGCGGCAGCTACTACGTCCTTGCGCCGGTGCCGCACCTTGGCAAAGCGAAGATCGACTGGGCCGTCGAAGGGCCGCGCCTGCGCGATCGCATCTTTGCTTATCTGGAGCAGCACTATATGCCCGGCCTGCGCGAGCAGCTGGTCACCGAGCGCATGTTTACCCCGGTCGATTTCCGCGACCAGCTTGGCGCGCACCTGGGTTCCGCCTTCTCCGTGGAGCCGATCCTGCGCCAGAGCGCCTGGTTCCGCCCCCATAACCGCGATAGCGAGATCGATAACCTCTACCTCGTTGGCGCAGGGACTCACCCTGGCGCGGGCATTCCTGGCGTGATTGGTTCGGCGAAAGCGACGGCGGGGCTGATGGTCGAGGCGCTCAGCGGATGAATGATGCGTTAATGAGCCATGCGACGGAGACGATTACCGTCGGCTCGAAAAGTTTTGCCACCGCCTCGAAGCTGTTTGATCCCGCCACGCGCCGCAGCGCACTGATGCTCTATGCCTGGTGCCGCTACTGCGATGATGTGATTGATGAGCAGGAGCTTGGCTTTCGCACTGAAGTGCCGCAGCAGGAGAGCGCGCTGGCGCGCCTCGAGATGCTGCGCGTTGAGACGCAGCGTGCCTTCGATGGCGAGGCGATGGGCGAACCGGCGTTTGCCGCTTTCCAGGAGGTGGTCACGCGCCATGAAATGCCCGCTCATCTCGCCTTTGCGCATCTCGAGGGTTTCGCGATGGATGTGCGCGAAACCCACTACCAGACCTTTGACGATACGCTGCGCTACTGTTATCACGTCGCGGGCGTGGTTGGCCTGATGATGGCGTGGATCATGGGCGTGCGCGATGAGGCGGTGCTCGATCGCGCCTGCGATTTAGGGCTGGCATTCCAGTTAACCAATATTGCCCGCGACATTGTTGAAGATGCGGAAAATGGGCGCTGTTATCTGCCTGCGCAGTGGCTGGCGGAGGAGGGGATGACGGCCAGAGAGATTACCGACCCGGCGAAACGGCAGCATATCGCGCGGCTGGCGCGGCGACTGGTGATGGCCGCTGAACCCTATTACGCCTCGGCGAAAGCCGGATTGCGCGGTCTGCCGCTGCGCTCAGCGTGGGCGATTGCCGCCGCGCACGGCGTCTACCGGCAGATTGGCATTAAAGTGATGGCCGCCGGAGCGGCAGCGTGGGAACAGCGCCAGGGCACCAGCAAGGCCGAGAAGCTCGGCTTACTGGCGAAAGGGGCGGGGATGGCGCTTACTTCCCGTCTGTCGCGGCCTGCGCCGCGTCCTGCTCACCTGTGGCAGCGTCCGCGCGCGCGCTGACCTTCTCCTCATGCTCCGCCCGTTTGCGCTGGCGCAGGGTCTGTTGCAGATCCTCAACCGGCGGGGCATAGAGAAAACCAAACGAGACACAGTCGGCTTTGCCGCGCACCGCGTGGTGCAGGCGGTGCGCCATATAGAGGCGTTTCAGGTAGCCGCGGCGCGGCACGTAGCGAAACGGCCAGCGCTGATGCACCAGCCCGTCATGCACCATAAAGTAGAGCGCGCCATACAGCGTCATGCCCGCGCCAATCCACTGTAACGGCCAGAAACCGGCGGTGCCGAGGGCGATCAGCACAATTGCCAGCAGGGCGAAAACCACGGCGTAGAGATCGTTAACTTCAAAGGCGCCGGTGCGCGGTTCGTGGTGCGAGCGGTGCCAGCCCCATCCCCAGCCATGCATGACATATTTATGCGCAAGCGTGGCGATAATCTCCATCGCGGCGACGGTGGCAAGCGTGATCAGTGTGTTCCATAAGACGAGCATCGGTATCCCTTATTAACCGGACATCCATTGACTCTAGTGCAGTCGTGCGGATACACAACGACAGCGGCGGGTTTTTTATCGCCAGCCGGTGCGAAAAGTGCCGCACCGGCTGGCGATCTGCGATCTTAGCGACCGGCTTTTAGCTTCTGATAATACTCTTCATACAGCGCGCTGGCGCTGCCAACGTCATTTTGCCACTCGCCCTTGCTGATGGTTTCCGCATCCGGGTAGAGGGATTTGTCGTTAGCCACTTCTGGCTTCAGCAACTTACGTGCGGCAAGGTTTGGTGTCGGGTAGCCGATGGTTTCCGCCACCTGTTTGGCGATCTCCGGGCGCAGCAGGAAGTTAATCAGCTTCAGCGCGCCGTCGACGTTTTTCGCGTTCGCCGGAATAGCAAGGCTGTCCATCCAGAAGATACCGCCCTCTTTAGGCCACACCACCTCCAGCGGCGTGCCCGCTTCGCGCGCAACGAACGCCGAGCCATTCCACACCATCCCAAGGTTCACTTCCCCCTCCATATAGGGGTTAGCCGGGTTATCGGAGTTGAAGGCGGCGACGTTCGGCATCAGTTTTTGCAGCTCTTTATAGGCCGCTTCAATCTCTTTCGGATCGGTGGTGTTACCGGAGTAGCCGAGCTTGCGCAGCGCCATCTGGAACACTTCACGCGCATCATCCGTCAGCAGTAGGCTGCTTTTATACTCCGGTTTCCACAGATCGGCCCAGCTGGTGACGCTTTTCGGATCCATCGCGTCGCTATTGATACCAATCGCCGTTGCGCCCCAGATGTAGGGGATCGAGTAGTCGTTGCTCGGGTCAAAGGGCTTGTTGAGCATCTGCGGATCGAGGTTGTGGAAGTTGGTCAGCTTCGACTTATCGATCTTCTGAATCATCCCCTCTTTGCGCATTTTGTCGACAAAGTAGGTGGAAGGCACCACCAGATCGTAGGCCCCCTCTTTATAAGTTTTCAGCTTGGCGTACATCGTCTCATTCGACTCGTAGGTCGAGTAGATCACTTTGATGCCGGTCTCTTTGGTGAACTGCTCCAGCAGGCCTGGCGGCACATACTCGGTCCAGTTATAGAAGTAGATCGTCTTATTATCATCCGCATGTGCGGCGCTGATACCGAAGGCGAACGCGCCTGCGGCGAGCAGGTGGCGTGACCATTTTTTCATTACGATGTCCTCTTAGCTTTCGTCGTATCGCGAGCAATCAGCTGGCTGGCGATCACCAGCACCAGCGACAGCACTAACAGAATCGTGGCCAGCGCGTTCACTTCCGGCGAGACGCCCACTTTGACCATCGAATAAATTTTCAGCGGTAAAATCTCATACCCCGGCCCGGTAACAAACGAGGAGACCACGACGTCGTCCATCGACAGGGTAAAGCTGAGCAGCCAGCCCGCCGCCACGGCAGGCATCGCCAGCGGCAGGATAATCTTGCGCAAAATGGTGAACTCGCTGGCACCGAGATCTTTCGCCGCTTCCAGCATCCGCACATCAAACCCTTTCAGGCGCGAGAAGACCGTTACCACCACAAAGGGCAGGCAGAAGGTGATATGCGAGAAGAGCAGCGACATAAAGCCGAGCTGCACGCCGAGCAGCATAAACAGCACCAGCAGGGAGATGGCCATCACGATATCCGGCGACATCATCACCACAAACAGCATGCCGCTGACAAATGGCTTGCCGCGAAAGCGGTAGCGGTAAAGCGCCACTGCCGTCAGCGCGCCGATAAGCGTCGCGAAGGTGGCGGATAATACCGCCATGGTCAGTGAGTGCTGCGCCGCCTGCAACAGGCTGTCGTTATTCATCAGCAGGCTGTACCACCTGGTGGAGAAGCCCTGCCAGTTAATGCCGAAGCGCGAACTGTTAAAGGAGTTTACGATCAGAATGATGATCGGAATATAGAGGTAAGCGTAAATGGCGGCCATAAAACCGCCTCTGAAGAGACGACCGATCATTCCAGCTCCACCTTTTTGTTAAGCAGACGCGCGGCGCGCCAGTAGACCAGCAGCATCAGCCCCATCACCAGCGTCAGGGTGATACTGGTCGCGGAGCCGAACGGCCAGTCGCGAATATTGAGGAACTGGCTCTTAATGACGTTGCCGATCAGCAGGTTTTTCGCCCCGCCCATTAAGTCCGAGACGTAGAACAGCCCCATGGCCGGCAGCATCACCAGCAGGCAACCGGCGATAATCCCCGGCATGGTCAGCGGAATAATAATGCGCAGAAAGGTTTGCAGCTTGCTGGCACCGAGATCTTTCGCCGCTTCCAGCAGCGGTTTGTCGAGCTTCTCAATGCTGGAGTAGAGCGGCATCACCATAAACGGCAGCAGGATATAGACCAGGCCGATAATCACTGCACCCGGCGTAAACATGATGCGGATTGGCGTATCGATCACCCCCAGCCAGAGCAGGAACTCGTTGAGGTAGCCTTTGGTACTGAGGAAGATCTTCAGCCCGTAGATGCGGATCAGCGAGTTGGTCCAGAAGGGGACAATCAGCAAAAAGAGCAGCAGCGGGCGCACGTTCGCCGGAAGCTTTGCCAGGAACCAGGCAAACGGGTAGCCGAGCAGCAGGCAGGCGAAGGTGGCAATCAGCGCCATATTCAGCGAGTGCAGCAGCACATCGAAGTAGAGCGGATCAAGCAGCCGCGCGTAGTTATCCAGCGTGAAGACCAGCTTAACGAAGTTGGCGTCGTCGCGGGTCAGGAAGCTGGTGGCGATGATCATCAGGTTCGGCAGGAAGACAAACAGCACCAGCCAGCCGACGATGGTCGCGATCACCGCTTTCTGGAATTTACTTGTGCTCTTCATCAGCCAGCACGACCTCCCAGCTCTCGACCCAGTTGATGGCCATCTTCTGATCCAGCGAGTGGTCAAAGTCGGGATCGTCTTCGTTGAAGAACTCGCTGACCATCACCATCTTGCCGTTTTCCAGCTCAACCATCGACTCCAGCGTCATGCCTTTGTAGTTGCGCTCGCGCACGTAGCCAATCAGCCCTTCAACCTCGGCGATGTCGTTGATCTCTTCGACCCGCAGATCTTCCGGGCGCAGCAGCACATTGAGCTGCTGACCACTCTCTACCGGGAAGTTGACGTAAATATTGCACTCGCGGCCTTCAACGTTGGCACGCACGCGACTCTCGTCGAGACGCTCAATCACCGTGGCGTTGAAGATATTGATTTCGCCGATAAAGCTGGCGACAAAGAGGTTTTTCGGCTCTTCGTAGATTTCGCGCGGCGTGCCGTCCTGCTCGATGCGCCCGTTACGCATCACCACGATGCGATCGGACATCGTCAGGGCTTCTTCCTGATCGTGGGTCACAAAGACGAAGGTGATACCGAGTTTACGCTGTAGCGCTTTCAGCTCGTTCTGCATCTGCTTGCGCAGCTTGTAATCGAGCGCGGAGAGGGACTCATCCAGCAGCAGTAAACGCGGTTTATTGACCACCGCGCGGGCGATGGCGACGCGCTGCTGCTGGCCGCCGGAGAGCTGGTGCGGTTTACGCTGGGCGAACGCATCAAGCTGCACCATGCGCAGCGCCTCGGTGACGCGCGGAGTAATCTCGGCCGCTGGCGTCTTTTGCATCCGCAGGCCAAACGCCACGTTTTCAAACACGGTCATATGCGGGAAGAGGGCGTAACTTTGAAAAACGGTGTTCACGTGGCGATGTTCAGCCGGAACGTCGGTAATATCCTGGTTATCCAGCTGGATATGACCAACATCGACGCTCTCAAGCCCGGCAATCAGGCGCAGAATCGTGGTTTTACCGCAGCCGGAGGGGCCGAGCAGCGTAAGAAATTCGCCGTTATTAATGGTGAGATTGAAATCGGAGATTACCGTTTTGCCATCAAAGCTTTTGCGCAGACCGGCCAGCTCAACCAGCGGCGAACGCGAACGCGATTGTGTATTCAATTTTTGACTCTGTCCCGTGTTTGCGCATCGGAGGGCGTATCAGATGCGGGGTTTGTGATTAACCACCTTCAGGGTTGTGCACGATTTAAGGCCAGGCATTCTACGGCAAAGCGGTTAAATCGCCAATCGTTGATGGCTTTTCGCCGCTCAATCAGTCACTTTCTCAACTACGTTTAATACGACGACCTTTAAAATATTCTCGTTTGCCGGGTAAAAGTGACCTGACGCAATATTTGTCTTTTCACGCTTACTGATAATGTTGTGACATTTTGTTAGGGGGCTTTATGGATAAGTTATTAGAGCGCTTTTTGCAGTACGTAACGCTGGATACGCAATCGAAGCCCGGCGTGCGGCAGGTGCCAAGTACGGATAGTCAATGGAAGCTCCTGCATTTACTGCAAGACCAGCTTAAAGAGATGGGGCTGGTGGACGTGACCTTAAGCGATAAGGGCACGCTGATGGCGAAACTGCCATCCAACGTCGACAAGCCGGTTCCGGCGATTGGTTTTATCTCCCACGTCGACACCTCGCCCGACTTCAGCGGCAAAAATGTTAACCCACAGATCCTTGAAAACTACCGTGGTGGCGATATTGCGCTCGGTGTCGGCGATGAGATCCTCTCACCGGTGATGTTCCCGGTGCTGCACCAGTTGCTTGGCCATACGCTGATCACCACCGACGGCAAAACCCTGCTCGGTGCGGATGATAAAGCGGGCGTGGCGGAGATCATGACCGCGCTGGCAGTGCTGAAGACAAAAAACACTCCCCACGGCGATATCTGCGTGGCGTTCACGCCCGATGAAGAGGTGGGCAAAGGGGCGAAGTATTTCGATGTTGAAGCCTTTGGCGCGAAGTGGGCCTACACCATGGATGGCAGCGGCATTGGCGAGCTGGAGTTTGAGAACTTCAATGCCGCATCGGTGACGGTGAAAATCGTCGGTAATAACGTCCACCCCGGCACCGCAAAAGGGGTGATGGTCAATGCCATGACGCTCGCCAGCAAAATTCATGCGCGCATACCGGAAGAGGAGAGCCCGGAGCAGACCGAAGGGTATGAGGGCTTTTACCATCTCACCAGCATTAAAGGCACGGTGGATCGCGCCGAGATGCACTACATCATCCGCGATTTTGAGCGCAAATCGTTTGAAGCCCGCAAACGCAAGATGATGGAGATCGCCAAAGAGGTGGGCAAAGGCCTACACCCGGATTGCTATATCGAACTGGCGATTGAAGACAGTTATTACAATATGCGCGAGAAGGTGGCGGAGTTCCCGCACATTATCGACATTGCCCAGCAGGCGATGCGCGATTGCGATATCGAACCGGAGATGAAACCGATCCGCGGTGGCACCGACGGTGCACAGCTCTCCTTTATGGGGCTGCCCTGCCCGAATATCTTTACCGGCGGCTACAACTATCATGGCAAACATGAGTTCGCCACCCTCAACGGCATGGAAAAAGCGGTGCAGGTGATTGTGCGGATCGCGGAGTTAACCGCCGAAAGGGAGACCGCGCAGGGTTGATTCCCGGCGCGGGAATCATTGCGGGATGGCACGCGTTTGTAGGTTTTGTAGGCCTGATAAGCGCAGCGCCATCAGGCATGATGCCCGATGGCGCCAGAGGATATTAATCCTCGAAGAACCAGTACCCGCTGTTTACCAGCGCGGCAAGCATAGCGAGGAAGGAGGGATCGTCCAGCGCATCGCCAAACATCTCGCCGGAGATAACGCTATGGCGAGCCAGCGCTTCGAGCGCCGGGCGGTGCGGGGAGTTGATCTTCTCACCGTTGGCATACACATCGTCGCCGATGCGCAGCACGCGCAGGCCGCCGAGACGCGCCAGCTTGTCGCCCTGTTTCAGCGCATCGTAAATCTCATCTGGCTGATAGGGCGGTTCCGGCGGCGCGATATCCAGTTCGTGACGCGACTGGGAGATAAACTCGCCGAGCCACTCGTTAAACTGTGCCGGCTGATTAATCAGCCCAAGCATCATCTCGCGCAGCTTATCCAGCTCCTGCGGCAGGATATCCGCCGGGTGGTCGCGCTCCGGCACGTCCGGATCGCTGTAGCGCTGGCTACCTAGTTCTCGTTGCAGCACATAATCGGCAAAGCCGCTGATCAGCTCACGCCCGCTTGGCGCACGGAAACCGACCGAGTAGTTAAGCGAGTTCTCCAGCGAATAGCCTTCGTGCGGGAATCCCGGCGGAATATAGAGGATATCGCCCGGCTCCATCTCTTCATCGATGATCGCTTCGAAAGGATCAACCTGTAGCAGATCCGGGTGCGGGCAGTGCTGCTTCAGCGGCACTTTATCCCCGACGCGCCAGCGGCGACGGCCGGTCCCCTGAATAATAAACACATCATACTGATCAAGGTGCGGGCCAACGCCGCCGCCCGGCACCGAGAAGGAGATCATCAGATCGTCGGTGCGCCAGTCCGGCAGCACGCGGAAGGGGCTCATCAGCGCTGCGGCAGGCTGATGCCAGTGGTTCACCGCCTGCACCAGCAGCGACCAGTTGTTTTCGCCCATGTGATCGTAACTCTCAAACGGGCCGTGGCTTACCTGCCATTTGCCATCAAGATGGCTGACCAGGCGGCTGTCGACTTCATTCTCCATCGCCAGCCCCGCCAGTTCGTCCGGGCTAATCGGATCGACGAAATCCTTAATTCCGCGTTTCAGCACCACCGGGCGTTTCTGCCAGTAGCGTTGAATAAAATCTGGCCAGTTTATCTCTACGTGATATTCCATATACATTTCCGGCAATTAATCATGGGCTGAATAATCGATTATAGCTGGGTTAAGGGGGTTCAGTCGCCCGTTATTCCCGTTTGCTGACGACCAAAAATCACTTCCATGCGCGCACCGCCGAGCAGGCTGTCGCCGGTCAGGATCTGCCCGCCATACTGCTCGACGATCTCCCGCGCCACCGAAAGCCCGACGCCCTGGCCCGGACGCAGCGTGTCGGCGCGCTGACCGCGATCGAACACCAGCTCGCGTTTCGCCAGCGGAATACCGGGGCCATCATCCTCGACAACAATGTGCAGCATGTCGTCGCTCTGGTTAACGGAGACCTCAACAAACTCGAGGCAATATTTGCAGGCGTTATCCAGCACGTTGCCCATCACTTCCATAAAGTCGTTCTGCTCGCCGACAAAACCTACCTCCGGCGAGATATCGAGCGTGATATTAACCCCTTTACGCTGATAGACCTTATTCAGCGCGGAAGTGAGGTTATCAAGCAGTGAGGCGACCGGATGTAGCTCGCGGCTGAGCATGCTGCTGCCGCGCATGGTGGCGCGGTGCAGGTAGTAACCAATCTGTTGCGAGATGCGGCTGATCTGCTCAAGCATCACCGGTTCGGCCTCGCTGACGCTCATCTTGTCGCTGCGCAGCGAGCGCAACGTGCTTTGCAGCACCGCCAGCGGCGTTTTCAGGCTGTGGGTGAGGTCGGTCAAGGTGGTGCGATATTTGTCATAGCGCTCACGCTCGCTTTTCAGCAAGCGGTTGAGGTTAAGCACCAGGCTGGTCAACTCGCGGGTGGTTTCCGGGTTGAGCTGCTCGCGGTGGTGCTCCTCCAGCTCGCGCACTTCGCGCGCCAGATCCTCAATTGGCCGCAGGCTCCACCAGGCCGCCAGCCACAGCAGCGGGATCACCAGCAGCAGGTTGGCTGAGAGCACGTAGATAAACCAGTTCCACACCATATAGGAGCGTTTAAGCTCGATCGGGATGGTATCGACTACTACGATGGTCAACTGCGGCATACGCGCGGTGGCAGGGTAGAGGTTTACCGCCACCGAGTGGGTCATTTCAGAGTCGCTGTCATCTTCACGGATCGCTTTGAGTTGCTCCGAGGCGGCGTGATCGTCGTTGATCAGCGTGCTGGTGGAGTCGATATCCGCTTCAATTTCATGAAAACCATCGCTTTTCAGCCACTCCGGCTCAATGCGTTTTTGCAACCACGGCACATCCCGCTGGGACCAGATCAGCTTGCCGTTTTTGTTGTAAATAAAGGTCATGGTCGGGCTTTGCAGATCGAGGTTTTCCGGCAGGTCGATCTCCAGCTTGTTCTCTTTCCACTGCGCCAGCGTATAGAAGAGGTTGCTCTCGCCGCGCAGCAGTCGGAAGGTGGTTTTATCGAAGCTGACGCTGTAGCCGACCAGCGCGACCACGCCATACGCCAGCGACAGCACCATCACTACCGCGGCGGTGGCGAGTAAAAAGCGCACCCGTAGCGAGAGCGGGAAGAGGTGCCGCAACAGGCGTTTCATTTTGGCAGTTCGAAAAGGTAGCCCTGACCGCGCACGGTAGTGATCACCTCATCGGGATACTGTGCCTGGATCTTTTTGCGCAGGCGACCCATCAGCACATCAATGGTGTGGCTCTCGCGCAGTTCGGCATCGGGATAGAGTTGCAGCATCAGCGAATCTTTGCTCACCACTTTGCCGCTGTTACGGATCAACGTCTCCATAATGGTGTATTCAAAGGCGGTGAGTTTGACCACTTCCTCATTGACCGAGAGTTCGCGGCGTGAGAGGTCAACCTGGAACGGTGGCATGGAGATCAGCTGCGAGGCGAGGCCGCTGTTACGGCGCATCAGCGCCTGAATGCGCGCCACCACTTCTTCGATGTGGAACGGTTTGGTGACGTAATCATCGGCGCCCGCGCTCAGCACTTCAACCTTATCCTGCCACCCTTCACGCGCGGTAAGCACCAGCACCGGCAGTGAGACCTCATGGCTGCGCCAGCGGCGGATCAGCGACAGGCCATCCTCATCCGGCAGGCCAAGATCGACAATCGCGATATCCGGCAGGTGTTCGTTCAGAAAGTAATCCGCTTCCTTTGCATCTTCAGCGGCGTCAACCTGATGTCCCAGCTCCTGCAACTGCACTTTTAAGTGGTGGCGCAGCAGAGCATTATCTTCCACAACCAGTACGCGCATCGTCAGACCTCTCCCTCTATTTTTGGAGTGAATAGTTTAACGCTGATTTTGTTACAAGAGGGATAAACATTTACTCAACCGTAACAGGAAGATGCCCTCTTTCCGGCGAAAGAGGGCGGGCAGAGCGGGCGGGGGTTATTTCAACTCATCAACCATGGTGATAGCGCGACCAATATAGTTGGCCGGCGTCATCGCTTTCAGGCGCACTTTTTCCTCCTCCGGCAGTGCCAGGCTGTCGATAAACTGCTTCATCCCTTCGGCGTCAACGCGCTTACCGCGGGTCAGCTCTTTCAGTTTTTCGTACGGCTTCTCAATGCCGTAACGGCGCATCACCGTCTGAATCGGCTCGGCCAGCACTTCCCAGTTGTGATCCAGCTCATCCAGCAGGCGGTCGCGGTTCACTTCCAGTTTGCTGACGCCTTTCAGAGTCGACTGGTAAGCGATCAGCGCATAACCGACGCCGACGCCGAGATTACGCAGCACCGTCGAGTCGGTCAGATCGCGCTGCCAGCGCGATACCGGCAGTTTGCTCGCCAGGTGTTGCAGCACGGCGTTCGACAGGCCGAGGTTGCCTTCGGAGTTTTCGAAATCAATCGGGTTCACTTTATGCGGCATGGTCGAGGAGCCAATCTCCCCGGCGATGGTCTTCTGCTTAAAGTGGTTCAGGGCGATATAACCCCAGACGTCGCGGTCGAAGTCGATCAGGATGGTGTTGAAACGCGCCATGCAGTCAAACAGCTCGGCGATGTAGTCATGGGGCTCAATCTGCGTGGTGTAGGGGTTCCACTCAATGCCTAATGAGGTGACAAACTCTTCGCTGAACTGGTGCCACTCCACTTCCGGATAAGCGGCGATATGGGCGTTATAGTTGCCAACCGCGCCGTTGATTTTGCCGAGAATCTCCACCTGGTTGAGCTGGCGGTACTGGCGCTCCATACGGTAGGCGACGTTTGCCATCTCTTTACCGATGGTCGACGGGGTGGCTGGCTGACCGTGGGTGCGCGACAGCAGCGGAATATCACGGTACTCAACGGCCAGCGCTTTCACCGCGTCAATCAGCTGACGCCAGTAGGGCAGGATCACCTCATCGCGGGCGCTTTTCAGCATCAGGGCGTGGGAGAGGTTGTTGATATCTTCGGAGGTGCAGGCGAAGTGGATAAACTCAGAGACCGCGTGCAGCTCCGGAACTTCGGCCACTCTCTCTTTCAGAAAGTACTCCACCGCTTTCACGTCGTGGTTGGTGGTGCGCTCAATGGTTTTGATGCGCTGCGCATCTTCAACCGAGAAGTCCGTAACGATTTTGTCGAGGAAACCGTTTGCGTGATCGGCAAAAGCAGGAACTTCCTTGATCGCCGCGTGCGCCGCCAGTTTTTGCAGCCAGCGTACTTCAACCTGAACGCGAAACTTCAGCAAACCGAATTCGCTGAAGATCCCGCGCAGCGCGCTGACTTTATCGCCGTAGCGTCCATCGACAGGGGAAACGGCGGTCAGTGAGGATAATTCCATAAGTCACAACTCCGGGAGGTTAACAATGAGCGAGAATGTGTTTGGCCTGTGTCGACAGGCGATTACGGGAAAACATTAACTGTAGCCGACCGCCGCCCACCTGGTGCCACAGCACGGCGGCGCGGATACCTGCCAGCAGAGTGGCGCGCACTTTGGCCTGCACCTGCGCGCTTTGCAAAATGGCAGGGGAGCCGGTGACCTGAATACGCGGCCCGAGCGGGCTGATGACATCGACATAGATGGCGGCCATCGCACTCAGCAGGGTGTCGGATTGCAGATCGAAGTGTTCAAGCTGGCGCTGCAGGCCGCCAATGCGGGTGCCGAGCGTCTCCATCGCCGCTTTTTTTGCCGCCAGCTTGCGCTCGAGTACCATCATGCTCAGGGTGTAGCGGGTCACTTCCCCGTTCAGCCCCTGGCGGTTGCTGCCGTTGAGCACGCCAAGCAGCGACTCGAGCCCAATGCGCAGGTTGGCTTCGCTGCCGCCAAATACGCCGAGGGTGGAGTCCGGGTTCATATCGATAACGCTATTAAGGGAAACGTGCAGCGCGTCGGCGTCACAGTGGCCCTGGTGCGCAAGCTCCTGCACCAGACGTGCTGACTGACAGATGCCTGCCAGCGCCAGGGTAATGTCGTAATAGTTCTTCGCCACACTTACTCCTTTTTGTGCCCGCGTCAGAGTGCATCTGCGCGGGCGTTAGCCAGTCCGATATCGCTAAAACAGAGTTAAACCGGCAGCGGCAGGCGCTGCTCGATAATGCCGCCGCCAAGGCAGACGTCATCCAGATAGAAGACGGCAGATTGACCCGGCGTGACGGCAGCCACCGGCTCGTCGAAGCGCACTTCAATGCGATCGTCGTCCAGCGCCGTGACGGTGCAGGGAATATCCTGCTGGCGGTAGCGGGTTTTCACCGTACAGCGCAGCGTGCCGTTGACCGGCTCGCGATCGACCCAGTGCAGCTGCTGGGCAATCAGCCCGACCGACATCAGGCGCGGGTGGTCGTGGCCCTGGGCGACGATGAGGATATTGTTTTCGACATCTTTGTCGACCACATACCACGGATCTTCGCTGCCCTCTTTGGTGCCGCCGATGCCTAAGCCTTTGCGCTGGCCCAGTGTGTGGTACATCAGGCCCTGGTGTTCGCCGATCGCTTCGCCATCAACGGTGACGATTTTGCCCGGTTGTGCAGGCAGATAGCGGCCGAGAAACTCGCGGAATTTGCGCTCGCCGATAAAGCAGATACCGGTCGAGTCTTTCTTCTTCGCGGTGGCAAGGCCCAGCTCTTCGGCGATTTTACGCACCTGAGGCTTTTCCAGCTCGCCGACCGGGAAGAGGCTCTGGGCGATCTGTTCATGGCCCAGCGTATAGAGGAAGTAGCTCTGATCCTTGTTGCCGTCGAGACCGCGCAGCAGGCGGCTTTTGCCGTCGACATCGGCGCGGCGTACATAGTGGCCGGTGGCAATATAGTCCGCACCAAGATCTTCGGCGGCGAACTCAAGGAAGGCTTTAAATTTGATCTCTTTGTTGCAGAGAATATCGGGGTTTGGCGTGCGCCCGGCTTTGTACTCCGCAAGGAAGTGCTCAAAGACGTTGTCCCAGTACTCTGCGGCAAAATTGACGGTGTGAAGCTCAATGCCGAGCTTGTCGCAGACGGCCTGCGCGTCGGCCAGATCCGCCGCCGCGGTGCAGTATTCCTCGCCGTCATCCTCTTCCCAGTTCTTCATGAACAGGCCTTCCACCTTGTAACCTTGTTGCTGCAACAAGTAGGCGGAAACGGAAGAGTCGACACCGCCGGACATGCCGACGATCACTTTTTTTGGGCTATCAGACATAGAATACTCACAACGAAGAACTTCAGGGCGGCGTATTCTAGCACGCACTGCTCGCTCAGGCATCCCCTGTAAACGGCCAGTTAAATTCTGCGATTGTTGCCAGCGGCAGACGCTGACCGTTCTGGTAGCAGCGAATACTCTCGGCAACCAGCGGCGAGCGCAGGTTTGCGGCAGTGAGGATCTCCTCAGCCGTGACCCACAAACAGCGGTCGATGTCGCTGTCGTGCGGCTCAGTGGCGCACATTTCGTTAAGCTCAATGGCAAACAGGAAGCGCAAAAAAGGCGTGCTGTCGGGGGCTATCCACTGATGCATGCGGATAAAGTGCTGCGGCGCGGCGTCGATGCCGGTCTCTTCCCATAACTCGCGCTTTGCGGCCTGCACTAATGTTTCGTCCGCTTCAAGATGACCGGCAGGCTGGTTCCACAGCACTTTGTCGCGGATCGTCTCTTCGACAACGAGGAACTTTCCCTGCGCGTGAACCACACAGGCTACGGTGACATGGGGTTTAAACATCGATTTCTCCCTGGCAGTTAAGCGTCACGCCATTCGCCATTGGCGAGGTTTTCCAGCGTGTAGTTTCCCATAGCGTAGCGGATGAGGCGCAAAGTGGGAAAGCCAACGTGGGCGGTCATTCGTCGCACCTGTCGATTGCGGCCTTCATAAAGGGTGATTTTCAGCCAGCAGGCCGGGATCGATTTACGCTCGCGAATCGGCGGGTTACGCGGCCACAGCCAGGCGGGCTCCTCGACACGCTCAACTTCAGCGGGCAGGGTAGGGCCATCGTTGAGCGTCACGCCAGTGCGTAATTGTGCAAGAGCTTCTTCGGTGGGTTCGCCTTCGACCTGCACATAGTAGATTTTCCCCGTGCATTTACCCGGCTGGGTCAACCGCGCTTGCAGCGCGCCGTTGTTGGTTAACACCAGTAAGCCTTCGCTGTCGCGATCGAGGCGGCCTGCGGCATAGACGCCGGGAACGTCGATATACGCTTTAAGGGTGCTGCGCCCGGCTTCGTCGGTGAACTGGGGTAAAACATCGTAGGGTTTATTAAACAAAATGACGCGCGTTGGCGCGCTTTTTTCAGCCGTTCGGGCGGGTTGTCGTGAGCTGAATCGCTCAAGCTTGTGATTTCTATAAGAAGTTTTCTTCATGGTATTTTCACAGGTTATCAATTGCCGCATTATAGCGGAATCATGATTGCCTTTCATGGCGTCGAACTATCGGTTAGTATTGACGGGCTCATTACAATTCATTAACAAAAAACGGTTTGCTCTGTGTGATTCACGTAACAGGTGAGCGGACGCAGTCTGAGCGCCCCGGCATGAAGTCAGCGAGCAAAACAACCAGAAGCGCTCGAAGGAGAGGTGAATGGAAAGCAAAGTAGTTGTTCCGGCGGAAGGTAGTAAGATCACCCTGCAAAATGGCAAGCTCAACGTTCCTGTTAACCCGATTATCCCGTTTATTGAAGGCGATGGTATCGGCGTTGACGTGACCCCGGCAATGCTGAAAGTGGTCGATGCCGCTGTGGAAAAAGCCTACAAAGGTGAGCGTAAAATTTCCTGGATGGAGATTTACACGGGCGAGAAATCGACCCAGGTTTATGGCCAGGATGTCTGGCTGCCGCCTGAAACACTGGATCTGATTCGTGATTACCGCGTAGCGATCAAAGGCCCTCTGACCACCCCGGTTGGCGGCGGTATCCGTTCTCTGAACGTTGCCCTGCGCCAGGAGCTGGATCTCTACGTCTGCCTGCGCCCGGTGCGCTACTACCAGGGCACTCCGAGCCCGGTGAAACAGCCTGAGCTGACCGATATGGTCATCTTCCGTGAGAACTCCGAAGATATCTACGCTGGCATCGAGTGGAAAGCTGACTCTGCCGACGCGGAAAAAGTGATCAAATTCCTGCGCGAAGAGATGGGCGTGAAGAAAATTCGCTTCCCGGAACATTGCGGTATCGGCATCAAGCCGTGCTCCGAAGAGGGCACCAAACGCCTGGTTCGCGCAGCGATCGAATATGCCATCACCAACGACCGTGACTCCGTGACGCTGGTGCACAAAGGCAACATCATGAAGTTCACCGAAGGTGCGTTCAAAGATTGGGGTTACCAGCTGGCTCAGCAAGAGTTCGGCGGTGAGCTGATCGACGGCGGCCCGTGGCAGAAAATCAAGAACCCGAAAACCGGCAAAGAGATCATCATTAAAGATGTGATCGCCGATGCGTTCCTGCAGCAGATCCTGCTGCGTCCGGCAGAGTATGACGTTATCGCCTGTATGAACCTGAACGGCGACTACATCTCCGACGCCCTGGCTGCACAGGTTGGAGGTATCGGTATCGCACCTGGCGCGAACATCGGCGACGAGTGCGCACTGTTCGAAGCCACCCACGGCACCGCACCGAAATACGCAGGCCAGGATAAAGTGAACCCGGGCTCCATCATTCTGTCCGCAGAAATGATGCTGCGTCATATGGAGTGGTTCGAAGCCGCAGACCTGATCGTTAAAGGTATGGAAGGCGCAATCGCTGCCAAAACCGTGACCTACGATTTCGAACGTCTGATGGATGGCGCTAAGCTGCTGAAATGTTCAGAGTTTGGCGACGCGATTATCGCGAACATGTAATCCGCGCTGCGGGTTGCACAAGAACGGGAACCTGTTGGTTCCCGTTTTTTATTGGGCGTTTGAGTTCTTCCCCAAAACTTTCCCCAAAACCTTTCCCCAAAACTCCCTCTTCACGACCCTGTTTTTGCGCTCACTATTACCCAATCTTTCCCTCGGTCATCATTGTATCTGTCCGTCATTTTCTGTGTCTTATGCCCCAGCAGTTTTTGCGTATCTACACCCTGTTCTCTGTATAACCGTTCCGATAAAGAACGTTGCTCATGGAAAGTAGGGGCTAACGACCCCGACACCTGACAGAACACGGGCAGTGTGGAATGGGCACGCAG
Organism: Kosakonia sp. S42; assembly: GCF_016624785.1. Taxonomy (NCBI): domain Bacteria; kingdom Pseudomonadati; phylum Pseudomonadota; class Gammaproteobacteria; order Enterobacterales; family Enterobacteriaceae; genus Kosakonia; species Kosakonia sp. S42. The sequence goes on from NZ_JACVTW010000001.1 coordinate 369,694, forward strand.
GCGCACGGCCTGTTTGTAATCCGGCTTTGCAGAGTGCATCACGACGCGTTGCACACTGACACCGTGGCATTCACCGAAATATGCTGCGAGAAATCACACGTTATGAACCTGCTTAAAGATTTTAGCGACAAGATGCTTGCTAGATTCAAAAAAATGGGTGGGGTTTTTCTAACGATGGGTATTATATATTCACTGTACAGAACCCGCTCATAGTAGCGGGTTTTTATTCGGCGTTAATCACTTTCCAGATGTCTGGTTTTCCAGTTAGTCAGTTCACAACCTATTCATTTAAGGCTACAACCTTTCGCTGAAAAAGTTCTTTCTGTCATGGAATATGGAGCAGAATTTTTTGTAAAAAGGAACGCCATGTTTCACCCCATGGGGCTGGTGAAAATTGACTCTCTGCAAGCGAAGTCATAGTGCGGTTTAACTCCTCATCACTTTGTATAGCAATTGCCTGAGAAGCCTGTTGTTTGAGATTGCGAATAGCTAATTCGTTTTCCATCTCAACATAAGAACTCATAATTTCGTCGATGTTTTCGCCAAATATTTGATAATCCGGACCGAAAAAAATCACCAGCAGCTTTCTTAGTGTTTCGTAGTTTTTGTCCATTATTTATCCCATGAATGGATATGCAGTTAAAACGTAATAAGGCTTGTTGTTATACATTTTTTTGAGAAGAACAATTCGTACTACATAAAGAGTTTCTTTGATCTGACTCCCTTGGCGGAAACCGTAACCAACTGCTGAGCCTGATTTATAAGTAATATCCAGCGTATTTTCTGCGCTTCGGGACAGATTTGCCCAGTGCAGAATTTTCAACCGGTTAGCTTTAAGTGCAGAACTGATAACTTTTTCAGCTTGCTCCAGCTTAAAAAAAGACGATGTGGACTGCATTTGAGGGGTTCTGGCAAGGCGAGCCAGTAACTATTCTTCAGAAACAGCGATATGTTTCGCCATTGTATGACCGCCAGCTTTAATACCTTTTACAGCTTCATGCTCTGCCAGCCTGAAATTGCCTGCGCGAACGTAGGCAACCCGGGAAGTGCCAAGCGACAAGCCGAAGGCTAGCGGCACCGCAATATCAACAGTTAAACCGATGTTTAATGCGGTATCCTCATCCGCGCCAAACTGACGGGCTGTCTGCACAGCCAGCTGGTAAGCCGCTGTGCGGGTATCACGCCCTGATATTGTCTGGTCGATGGCTGCCTGCAGTGAATCCATGCTATGAGCGCCAACAACAACACAGTCTGCCTTGGTCAGCGTGGTAGGTTCAGGTGTGACGCAAAGGACTGTCGCACCAACCAGCTCTAATGTACCCATAACCACGCCGAGACCGCCGAGAAGGCGGTTTTGCATGGTTTCGGCTTCAGTTACGGTTTTATCCGACAGGACCGCTGCCATTTGAACTGGTGACATAACAATCTGTAATCCATCACTCATATTTTTTCTCCAGAGTTCTTCGAGATCGATAATAGAAAAAGTCGCTACGCTTCGCAAAAAGCATGATTCGAACAAAGCCTTTTTATTCTTTTTTTATGCCAACAATCTCAGTTTCGCTTTTATGCGTGGATTTTCCTTTCACCTTATTTCAAGAGGATTCACAGCAAATACGAGGGGGCTTAATGTCCGAACCTGTATCCGGGTCCGCTGCGGCGGCCAGCGCCTTAACCGGTGCCAGTCTTTATGGGCTTCTGACTGGTACTGATTACGGTGTCGTTTTTGGCGCTTTCGCCGGCGCGGTGTTTTATGTGGCAACTGCCGCTGATCTGACTTTGCCGCGGCGAACGGCATACTTCGTCGTCTCGTACTTTGCAGGTGTGTACGGATCCGGGCTGGTGGGCTCGATGCTCGCCAGCATTACCCATTACAGCGAATGCTCTCGGCGCGGTTCTGCTTTCTGCGCTGGCCATTAAGACGCTGACCTTTTTCAGTGAGCAGGATCCTCTGTCACTGCTGCAAAGGTGGCGGGGAGGAAATAATGGTAACGACTGACCCACTGGTGCTGACGGATGATCGTGATCCGCCTGATGATGTTCCGTAAGCCGGGCGGGAAGCACAACGTATGGGCCTCCTGGCTGGCATACGTGATCATCCTGGCGTATGCGTCCGTCCCGTTCCGTTTCATGTTCGATTTCTATTTCCACGTCCACTGGGCGACCGTCATGTTGAATCTCATCATTTGCGCTGCCGTGTTCAAAGCGCGTGGCAACGTGGCGCGCCTGTTTAACGTACTGAGGCCAGAATAATGCGGATCAGCGATAAAGGCATTTCTCTCATTAAGCAGTTTGAAGGCCTGCGCCTGACTGCGTATCAGGACAGTGTGGGCGTCTGGACAATTGGTTATGGCTGGACACAGCCTGTGGACGGCAAGCCGATCCGCGCCGGAATGACCATCAAAGAAGAAACAGCCGAGCGCCTGCTGCGCACCGGGCTGGTGGGCTACGAAAGCGACGTGTCGAAACTGGTCAAGGTGAAGCTGACGCAGGGTCAGTTTGATGCGCTTGTTTCGTTCGCCTATAACCTCGGTGCCCGCGCGCTGTCGACTTCCACGCTACTGCAAAAACTTAATGCTGGTGATAACGCCAGTGCTGCTGATGAGTTCCCACGCTGGAATAAGGCTGGTGGAAAGGCACTGCCTGGCCTGACACGGCGTCGTGAGGCAGAGCGGGCGCTGTTCCTCTCGGACAGCAAAAAATGATCTCCAGCTGGAAAGCCGCTGCGGCTTTGCTTTTACTCGCTGGCGTTCTGTCAATCGCTTGGACGATTAACCATTACCGCAATAATGCGATCACTTTCAAAGACCAACGCGATAAAGCCACCCACAACCTAAAACTGGTTAATCGAACAATCGCCGATATCAAGGTGCGCCAGAGCGAAGTTGCTGCACTAGATGCTAAATACACAAAGGAACTCGCCGATGCAAAAGCTGAAAATGCTGCTCTGCAACGTAAGCTTGATAATGGTGGTCGGGTGCTCGTCAAAGGCCGCTGTCCAGTGTCAGTCACAACCCAAAATAACAGTTCCTCCAGCATGGGCAATGATGCCACCATCGAACTCTCTTCAGTTGCTGGACGAAACGTTCTTAGTATCAGAGACGGAATCAAGCTTGACCGAGCAAAAATAGCCGCACTTCAACAGTTCATTACTGAGCAGTGCAGCCAGTGATTTTGGTTGTCAGTTGATGAGTTATGTAGATTAGTACTGCTCTGGGAAATGCACCTCGAAAGAGTAATTTTGCTTATCACTGCTTATGGTTAAGGTGCATTCTTCTTCGTCCCACTCCATTTTTTGAAAGCGCGAATCAAAATACTGATAACCACAGATTGCGGACTCAAAACTAAATATAACTTTGTCGTAGTCTGATAAAATAGTCACATTGTGAGGATTACCATCTACATACCCGTTTACGGTTACGTAAGTATTTCCCTTTATTCCCAAATACTCACGACAATCTTGGGCTGCTGCAATTGACTCAAAAGCCATTGTTGATTCCTTTTCAAAAAGAGAGACATAAAGATCGGCAATCCATAATAAAGCTTTAATTTACAATCGAACGAATTTGAAAAAAACGATACTGGACGAACTCTAAGATGGTGATCAATTTTAGTGGACCACTAGATTGTCGCACTGGCACAAGAGAGTAGTGAGTGGCTTTACTTCGCTCCGGGAGACGTTAAGCTCTCCCGGTTCACGCAGACGGAGGATAAGCGCCCTAGTAATCTATAAATCAAGGCACTACTTATTCCTTACTCATCTTCGCAGTCTTCCCCTTGGTACTCGCATGCACCAGATGAAGGGCCTTCATCACTATGTACGTCAAAGGCGACAACACAGTTTTCACAAAGGGTCTTGTGTGCAATGCCTTTTTCAGTACATGAAACCAGATAATCATGAACCATAAAACTCTCCTAAGAATTGAAATGGAACCCAATGACAAACAAGAAATGTTCTGTCGCGAGTACCTCATCGATTTGAACGCCACCCAAGCGGCTATTCGGGCGGGGTACAGCGCAAAGACTTCTAACCGTGCCGGCTTAAAAACCTGTCAAAATCTGAAGTCTAATCCAGAATTGCCGAAACGAAAGCTGAGCGCAATGATCTGGTTGGCATAAATGGGATATATCTCCTGAAACGTCTTGAAGGCGTCAGCCACCATTTCTGCAACCTTCTCGATACCGAACGCGAAAACGTAAGCGCTGAGCTTTCTGAGACGGCGAATCACTCTGTCGAAGCACAGGAAGCTGCGCGCTGCCTAGCTATTGCCCGCACCAAAATGCAGGAAGCCTGCATGTGGGCATGTCGTGCTGTAGCACTTCTAGACTCAGACTGCAGGGTTCATCACAAGGCGCATTTGCGAGTGCGCCTGATGATGAATCTTTTCAACAAGGGATAACGGCTAGCCACGCTGTTAAGCGTCATATTATCGGCATATACTGAAGATCCAATTTATTATGAAAAGGTTAAATGCAATCCGTGAAGCGCTATATGGTTTTTGCTTATAAAAAGGATGGGCTTCCAGGTGGCTACCGAGATTTTTGCGGTTTTGCTGACAATTTAGGACAGATCGCTGATTTAGTCGGTGCCGCTCAAGATAATGTGCTCATTAATCCTGATGTCGTCGAAGTATATGATTCCGAGCAAGAGGAACTAGTAGAGCTATTTGCTATTAATTCTGACGGTGATTGGATTCGACATGAATTAGATAACTAACCGCCTCCGGGCGGTTTTTTGTTGCCATCACCGTGCGGCATTACAGCAGGCATTCACTGAGTGCCTGTGATAATGTTAATTTGTGGAGGAATTGCCAAGGCTGATTAGCGTGACCGGTCGTTCTTGTGGCACCACAGACCTAGATCGTTAAGCCGCAAAGCCGGAGATCAGCACCGGCCACCATAACACATCTAAGCTACTGGCATCCGCTGGTGGCTTTTTTTATTGCGCCTCGCATGCGCTAAACAATCGAGAGTCTTTCAGTCGTGAGCCTGGGGAAAGCTGTGTTCTCGGGCGGCTGTCCCATGCGACAGGCTCACATCTAAAAGGATAAATCATGCGCATCACCGTTCTTGATGATGATCCCGATAAAAGAATTAACCCTGCTGTTGAGCGCTATAAAGTTTTTATTGATGGAAAAGAGATCAAACACTGCTTTGCTGCTGACGATGATAAAGGCGAAGTGATTTGCGCGGTATTCAAAGACGAGCGAATCGTACTTGAATCCGGAGAGGTTAAGCGGCAAACCCTGCGGGGCTCGGTAAGGATTGAGCCATGCGAGTAGAAATCGATGGTGTCCCGTATGTACCTGCCTGCGCGCCAACCACCAGCCGGATCGGCATAGCCATTTCCACGCATAATCGCGCTGGCGTACTCAGTCAGGCGCTGGAGCACCAGCTCCGGCATTTACCTGCTGGTGCGCTGGTAGTTGTCGTTGATGATGGTTCGCAGCCACCAGCGGTTGTACCTGCCAGCGTTAACCTGATCCGACACGATAAATCGCTGGGCATTGTGGCATCAAAGAATGCCAGTCTGGCTGCACTGATGGATGCCGGTTGTGCGCACCTTTTCTTGTGGGACGATGACGCCTGGCCGATCGCAGATGGCTGGTGGCTGCCTTACATCGAATCACCCGAGCCACATCTGGCTTATCAGTTTCTCGATCTGGCTGGCGCGCGCAAGCTTAACGATATCGCGGTGCTGTATCGCGACGATCAGCATATCGCCTACACCGGCCAGCGTGGTGTGATGCTCTATTACCACCGTAGCGCGATAGAGCGCGTTGGTGGCTTCGACCCGATTTACGGTCGCGGCATGTATGAGCACAGCGATCTCGCCCTGCGCATCCACAATGCCGGGCTGACGTCGTGGGCGTTTGCTGATGTGGTTGGTTCTGAAAAGCTGATTCACTCCCTCGATGAGCATGAGCTGGTGGAGCGCTCGGTGCCACGTCCGGATCGGGAAGAGCAGGTTAAGCGCAACGTCAGGATTCACAACGAACGTCGGGACACCGGTTATACCGGCTACGCCCCATATCGACCGCAACGTAATGTTGTAATCACCACACTGCTGACCAGTGAGCCCGACCCGCAGCGCAGTACCAGAATGACAGCCTCACCTGACCTGCTGGCGAAGTGGGCTGGTTCGTTGCGCGGCCGCAGCCGGGTCGTACTGGCTGATGAGCTGGCGAACGCACCATTCCGTACACTGGAACCGACACCCTGTTTTTCATCCCCACCGCCTCGTTATAGCAAAGCAGCGGCGTGTTGCTGGCGCAACCTGACTCTATTAAAGAAACCAGCACAGCCGCCGAGGTGTTAATTATTTTCATATTTATTCCCTGAAGAATTTTGTAGCTTTCGCCAATGGTTCTGAGGGGTGAGATGTGATGGAAATGGATGAGTTTTTACCCAGCTCACCATAGATTTTAATAAATCGAATCCGCAGCACTTGCAGGGTCTGATTGGATATAGAGAATTATTGTACGATAAGCCTGTTTTTGAACAGGCTTATCTATAGAAATAGGCCGTAGTCAGGCACTAAACAGCGTTATTACCTGGCAGTCCCAGTCGATCTATTTCCAGTTCGTCGGCTGCTTTGAGGCGTTTATTCTCTACAAGGTAATTATGAAGGCGCTCAATCAGGGCTTTATCACCCTCCCAGAAGTAATATCCTTTCTTGCCCCTTCTCTCTAACATTTCAGAGTGCCAGATATCCTCCCACCATACCGATTCCTGACAGCCATGTTCAATTAAATAGTGTGGATGACAATGCCCTTCGCGATAGTAAAGGGATAAGTCATTTTCACTAAGATCATAGCTTTTCACGAAAAAATTCCCTTTTATGTAGCGGGAATATAATTCCTGAAGGATAACAAGAAAATCCGCAAGATCATGAAACCCGCCGTTACCGATTTCTTCACTCAAATGAAGATTTGTGTAAAAAAAGTCAGTGCTTAAAGTATCTTTGAATTCTCTTAAAATCAGTATGTTACCAGCGAAATTGGTTAGACGAATTATGCGAATAAACGTTACGGGATTACCTTTAGCATCTGGAGCGAGCAAAGCATCAACATCTTCAGTACTCCCTCCTTTCCAGTTGATTCGACTCTGGGAATTCATCGGAAAGGGTACTCTTTCTCCAAATTTAAGCCATTCTGCGCAACAGCCTAGTAATTCGCTCAGATTATTGAGATCTATAAATCCGGGAACTTCATTACCTGTAAACCAGTTTTCAGCGGACAATGCATTTTGGTGTCCCAATAGCTCCGCCAACTTTGCCGGAGTTAACGGAGATCCCCTGCGAAATTTATTCACAGTTGGCAAAATATTGTTCAATCGTTCAGTTATTTCATGCTGATAACGGTCTCCACCAGAGATGTTTTTCTTGCTCTCCACTGATTGAGTAAGAATATATCTGGCGTGGCCTTCCAGAGAACGTTCTGCTTCGTTGGCGGCTGTTTCAAGAGCCTGGTATATATTTTCAGGAATAAGTCGGATGAGTAATTTTTTCATAAGCCTTCCATAGGTCACGCGTTTTATCTTATGTATCATAATGACATCATTTAGATATCATCTGATTTTTTGTATGTTACAAAATGTAAATTTTGGTGCTGAGAATGATTTTTGAGCGCGATTTACCTGATCTCATGGCTTCCTATCGTGGCAAAAATGAAAAGCTGATGTAAGTTCAGGATCACCTGAATGCGAAGGGCGGGCGAGGCGCACTTTATTTTGCCGGGGAGGGGATAGATCCCGCACGGTAGATGAAGCGTGAAATGCTTTCCGCACGTATAGCGCGATTTTTCATACCTGTTAGTTGTCAGGTGAACAGGGAGCAAAATTATTTAATGGATCCAGCCAATACCTGAGCCAGAGTTGCTTATACCACCGGGATATTAATCAAGCGGCGGCAGATCGCTGAGAAGCTTTACAAAGCGCTTTCTCACTTCCTTATATCCGTTATTTTCATAAAATTTGTGCGCCTTAACCCTTTTTTCGCTGCTTGATAGTTCAATCTGAGAACATCTCTTGATAGCCGCGATGCGTTCAGAGGCGATAAGGAGTTGCTGCCCTACGCCTTGTCCTCGTGACGACTCATCTATTACCAGCGCTGAGATTAATGCCCATAAGTTATTTTCATGAACAGGCATGATGAAATTTATGACAATAACGCCACAAACCTCTTTCTCTGATTCGGCAACTAAAGTACACAGCGTGTCATGCTGTTCACGGATACGTTGTTCTAAACTCGCACTCTCTGTCTTATAGCCCAACTGCAGGAAAAGCCGTTTTAACGATGGAATGTCTTTGAGTTCAGCAGCCCTGATTGAAATCATTATGATCGCGTCCTTATTTTGATTTCGATAAAGATATTCAGGTTTGACTAATCAATTCAACAAAATTTCTGAGACGGGTACATGAACTATGCGCAGGGGCAGACATTGTTGGCATTGTGTTATGTTGTTAACCGGATGCCGTTCATGAAGGGCGGAATTGCCTGACGACACTGTTTACTGATGGGGAAGATGAATGACAAGTGATGTGATCGCGCTTTCTGCTATTGGCGTAGCTATCCTGTTTGGCGCAATGAGCCCGGGAGTGAGTTTTCTGCTCGTCGCCCGAACGGCCATGTCCAGTTCGAGAAGGGCGGCTTTAGCTGTTGCTACAGGGATGGGTTTTGGTGCGTTTGTTTTTGCTGCCATCGCCTTAGCGGGTCTTCACACCCTGTTGACGTTGATCCCGTCACTGTACACAGGTCTGAAGCTTGCAGGCGGTTGCTATCTTTTATGGCTGGCTGTGAAAATGTTTCGTCGTCCTTCAAATCGTTTTAATGATTTGACCGAAACAGAGGAAGTCAGCGTCTCAAAAGCATTTATAACTGGCGTATTTACGCAGATCAGCAATCCCCATACGGCACTGGTATTTGCCAGTATTTTTTCCGCAGCGCTTAGCAAAAATATTCAGCCTGTTATGTACATCATCCTGCCAACAATGGCATTCGTTATCGATGTGCTCTGGTATGCAGTCGTCGCATGCTTATTATCAACTCACGGGCCACGCCAGGCTTACATTAAATACCGTAAGCTTATAGATAAACTAAGTGGAGGCATTATGGCCTTGCTTGGAATACGGCTGTTGCTGAAGTAGGTCAGCAGGTGCGAGCTTTTATCGATGCAGTCTTTAGCTGGGTAGCTTCAGAACGTGGGGAGAATAAGCGTCGTAAGTATGGTGAAGAACAAACAGATAGATCGTCCTGAAGGGTAAAAGCGCTGCTAGAGCAGCGCTTTTTAGTAATTAATAATCGTGTGTAAAAGTCAAAAATCAGAAACTTTCCCAGTCTGTATTACGAGCTTCACCAGCAGTAGATGCGGGTTTTGTTTGCAGCTGCTGTGTTCTGGCGATCGGCGTGCTTACTGCTTTTCCGACATACCCAGTATTTTCGTTAAGCGTAAAAGTAGAGACCAGGCTCGACAAGGTTTCAGCCTGCTCCTGCAGAGATTTAGATGCCGAAGAGGCTTCTTCAACCAGTGAGGCGTTTTGCTGGGTAACTTCATCCATTTGCCCGATCGCCTGGTGAACCTGCTCAATACCTTTACTCTGCTCAGTGGTCGCAGCCGCAATTTCGTTAACCAGATCCGCGACCTGGCGAACCGCATTGCTCACATTTTCAGTGTTACTTCCCACATTCGCTGCCTGGTTAAGACCCTGCTCAACCTGGGAAACAGAGAGTGAAATGAGATCTTTAATTTCACGGGCAGCAGAGGACGAGCGCTGTGCCAGAGTACGCACTTCAGAAGCAACCACCGCAAATCCTCGGCCATGTTCACCTGCACGCGCGGCCTCTACCGCCGCGTTAAGCGCCAGGATGTTGGTCTGGAAGGCGATACCTTCAATAAGGCCTGTAATATCGGAGATTTTTTCTGAACTTCCGCGAATCTCTGACATCGTTTCCAGCATCTGGCTGACTGCGCCCGCATTCATGCTCGATAAACTGTTAGCGTTATTCGCCAGTTCGCTTGCCTGAACTGCGCCATCGGCATTCTGGCGCACGGTTTCACTCAGGGTGGCCATACTGGCAGAGGTCTGCTCCAGAGAGGCGGCCTGCTCTTCGGTTCGTGATGACAGGTCTTCGTTGCCTGCGGCAATCTGAGCGGAGCCGGTGCTGACCGATTGCGCAGCATGGTTTACCGATAGCAGCGTTGTTGAAACCTTCTCCAGCAGGCCGTTAAACGCTGATGCAGTCTGGCCTATTTCATCGTTTCTGTAGACAGTGGCAACCTGGGTCAGATCGAGACTGTTACTGACCTCTGTCATTGTGCTCTTTATGCTGTTGAGGCTGCGCTTGATGCCCTGAATAATAGTGATGGAAAACAGACCAAGCAGAAGGATCACCACTGCTGCAGCGCTGGTCATCATCCACCACGTTTTTGCATAAATTGTCTTGTTTTGTTCGCGCAGGGCGTCGCCAATTTTTATATTTAATTCAATCTGATTGGTGAAATCGGCTTCCATTTTACGCGATGCGGCACCCACACCATCTTCACTTTTAAGAAGAGACAGGGATGACGCATTGTCGTGGTTTTTTGAGGCTGCTAAAAAAGCGGGTAACGCCGCACGAACGGCTTCGATATTACGGTATGCCTGCTCGGTCATCGCTTTATCTTCATCGCTGGAAATATCATTTGCCATGTAATAATCCGTGAGCGATTTCAGCGTGTTAAGCAGGCTGTTTATTCTCTCTTCAGCCGCAGTCTGGCCAGCAGTGTCCAAAGCAGTCTGGTGACGATAAAAGGCGATACCCAGCTGGCTGGTGGTGCTGATTGATTTATTCAAATCCTTGATGCTGGGTATGGCATTGACCTGTACATACTCAAAACGCGACTGGAAACCTGAAATCACCGAAAGTGAGACGGCAACAACCGCGAAAAGTGATATAGCGAGCAAAGAAAATGCCAGCGACAAACGCTGTGTGATAGTCATAAGAACCCTGGTGTTATTAGTAAATGAAGCAAAAAGGGGTTATCGACGCCGCGTTTAAAGGCTTTAACGATATTTAATAAATATATTTTTTTTGAAAAAATGGCTACTTCCTGAATTTATGCTAGCCAGCTTTTTTTTCACCAAAATTAATTTCATTATCCTCTTTCATATTAAATAACTTAATTAATCACCGTTGTGAAAGTGACTGATAGATAAGTCAATTTACAAAAAAATAAGCAGAACATAGCCATAATAAAATTTAACCAGACGGGCTCTATGGTTATTAAAGTTGGAAAAAATTCCTTTTAGCCCGTTGATTGAACTCGCTCAACGAGAGCTCTTCGTCTGACAGCTGTGCCCGCGACTGCCACGTTAATATCAACGGTAACGGCTGGCTGCTGGCGTTACCCAGCAGCAGCGGGCCCAATGCGGCCATCAGGAACCTTTTGTCAGGCAAGTTTGAAAACCGCAGCTGATCGGTTCAGATGAGCCGCCTGATCTTCCAGCGATGCGGCAGCAGCAGCGGCCTGTTGAACCAGTGCGGCGTTTTGTTGGGTCACTTCATCCATTTGGGTGATAGCGATGCTGACATGCTCAATACCGTTCACCTGCTCACCGGAGGCGGTGTAGATTTCGGCCATAATTGCAGAGACGTTGTTGATCGCGGTGACCACCCCGGTCATGGTTTTGCCCGCCTGCGCGACCAGGTCGGTGCCTTCCGATATGCGGCTATTCGAGGCTTCAATCAGCGCTTTAATCTCTTTTGCCGCCGTCGCGCTGCGCTGGGCAAGTGCGCGCACTTCGCTTGCCACTACGGCGAAGCCACGGCCTTGCTCACCAGCGCGGGCTGCTTCCACCGCAGCATTAAGCGCCAGGATATTGGTCTGGAAAGCGATGCTTTCAATGGTGCTGATGATATCGCCCACGCTTTTCGAGCTGTCAAAAATAGCCGCCATGGTGGTGACAACTTTATCCACAACTTTGCCTCCCTGCTGCGCGACGCTGGAGGCGTCAGACGCTAGGCTGCTGGCGTTTTGTGCGTTAGAGGCATTTTGCCTTACTGTCGCCGTCAGTTGTTCCATGCTGGCTGACGTCTCTTCCAGCGAAGCGGCCTGCTGTTCCGTTCGTGAAGAGAGATCGGTATTACCCATCGCGACCTCTTTAGAAGCGCTGTCGATAGAGGTCGCGGCGGTCTGGATATCAGAGACTACTTTTTTGAGCTGCTCCTGCATGGCGGTCAGGGTGACGATCAGAACACCGGCTTCATCTTTTGAACGCGCAACCAGGCGGGTGGAGAGATCGCCTGAGGCAATCGCCTTCGCTGCGTTTACCGCTTCCCCAAGTGGAAGGGTGATGGCACGGGCAAGAAGATAGCCCAAACCTGAAGCGATAAGGACACCTAACAGCGCGCCGATAAACAACGCCAGCCGGGTCTGCGTTTCAACGGAGTCGACAGAACCCTGACGCTCGCCGAGCAGTTTTTTTTCATTGTTGATGATTTCATCAATGGTGGCGCGCATTTGATCCATCTGCTGCTTGCCGGTGTTAGCTTCAAAGGCGGCATTGAAATCGGCCTGCGTCATGGTCCCGGCATTGAGTGCACGACGATGAGCCAGCAATTCAGTAACAAACTTATTTCCCCACTCTTGCTCCTGTTGCAGCAAATTATTCAGGCGATCCTGCTGAGTAGGGTTATCAGAAGTTAAGCTTTTCGTTTCCTGCAAAACGTTAACGAAATCCTCTTTGCCTGAGCTCCACGGAGCCAGCATTTCCTCTTTGCCATTGATGGCATAGCCGCGTAGTCCGGTTTCCATATTTACCAGGTCCTGGGTCAAGGCACGGCTTTTATCAATAACGCGCCAGCTATGTATATTCCATTCGTTAGTACTGACAATTCTGGAAAAGTTATTGTAGAAAGTGGCGCAGAGTAATAGCAGTAAAATTAAAACGGCGCCAAAGGCAAAAAAGAACTTTTTCTTGATAGGTAAATTCCTGAACATTTGAACCTCGTTCTACAGAGAATGACAGAGCAGCTCCATGAGCCCTTAAACAGATAAGTTATCGGCATTGATTAATCTGCCTTTAACTAAAACTCGTCGAACTACAGGCAACGAAGAATATATCCACTTTGCTTTTTTTCTATGCTTCTGATTTTAAGGAGATAGCGCACTGCAAACGCAAGAAGTGAAGCAGGATATATCGTTTGCGCTGGTGGTGTGGCGCAAGCAGGGCAGTGCAGAGCTCTATCAGATGCAAAATCAGGAAGAAATCCTGTGTCTTATATACACAGGATTTCACCATTTTAATTTTCCCTGACGCGCTATAAAAATGAAGTTCTGCCTGTAGAACGAGGGATTAATAATCCAGGTTATGGCGTTGTGGTTATTTACTAATAAAGAGTGGCTTTCTTCACAAATGTTATTTCGCTGATTCCTGTTCTTTTGTTAAAGCCTGTTCCAGAAAATGAATCGCGTTATTTAACGCCTGGTCGGCTTCCGGCAGAGTACCGGCCAGAAGATGCCATACATGAAACATCCCTGGCCACACTTCGAGCGTTGTTCGTACGCGCGCTTCGCCTAAATTTGCAGCCAGCTTGATAGCATCGCTCAGCATGACCTCATTCTCACCTATCTGGATGAGGATGGGTGCAAGCCCCTGGACATTCGCATAAACCGGGGAGGCATCAGGATGGGTGGCAAGCTCTCTCGCCAGAAAGCATCTTGCCAGCCTGTTAAGAAAGTCGACGTTACAAAGGGGATCAATCCCGTCACGGGTCGTCGCAGATAAACCGCTATGGGTAAGATTAGCCCAGGGCGAGATAGCCACGCCTGCGGCCGGAAGCGGAATACCCGCGTCACGGGCCTTGCGCATGATCGTCACCACCATCGCGCCACCGGCTGAATCGCCTGTTAGCACGAGATTTTCAGGCTGGACGCCGCTATCGAGAAGGGCACGATAAGCTGAAAAAACATCATCTATTGGCGTAGGGAAAGGGAATTCAGGCGCCTGCCGATAATCTGGTGTGTACACCCTGGCTTTTAGTGCCTTAGCGATACGTCCAGTAAGGCCGCGGTATGCTTCGACCCCGCCATGGACATAGCCGCCGCCATGAATATAAAGCACCACTCTGCTGCCAATATGTTCATGCCTCTCACTGATCATCGCGGGCATATTGCCCAACACGCTTGTCTTGTAGGTGACCCCTTCGATCGCAGGGAAGATTTTTTCGAGCCCCTGCATATAGCGGGCGCGAACTTCAGGCCAACTGGCTTCTGACGTACCGTAAACCTTCTCGACAACCGGACCAGCTGCACTGATCCATCCATTCAGATTTTTTTGAGCGTTTTTCGACAACATTATTGAATCCTCACTGATTGAAATTCTACAATCCGAGTATATTTAAATGATTGGCGAAAAAGGTTCCCCAATGACGGGCAGAAAAATCGCGTCGCCAGAGAGTGCTGGCTCAGCTCTGGAAATTAACGCATTACGTATCTTTGTTGCTGTGGCAGAGGCGGGCAGTTTCGTTGCTGGCGGTAAGGCAATGGGGCTGACGCGTTCAGCCGCAGGGAAAGCCATTGCGCGTTTAGAGGCTTACCTTGAGATCCGGCTTTTTCAGCGTACAACCCGCCGTTTATCGCTTACGACAGAGGGGCACGAATTTTATCATCGATGCAGCCAGATACTGGAAGATTTAGACGAAGCTGAAGCTAATATTCGTCAGAACCTGCCGTTGCCGAAAGGCACCCTCAGAATGACCGTGTCAGAAGGCTACGGCAAAATGATCGTTCTGCCCTTTATCAATGAGTTTTTGCGGGCCTCGCCAGATATAAGTATTGAAATCAGCTTCAGCGATCGGATTGTCGATCTCGTAGAAGAGGGGTTCGATCTTGCAATACGCGTAGGCAACGGAAGTACCAGTTATCAATACATCACCCAGGTGATCGACAGAACAAGCCCACAACTTTGGGCTTCACCAGAGTATCTCCGCCAGGCAGGCATGCCTGAATCACTTGCTGAGATTAAAAACCACCGTCGACTCGTTTATGGTCTGGGCGCGGCTTCCACCGCATGGACTCTCGTTGATAAAGCGCAGGGACAGGTAACAGTGAACGGCCACAATCACGTCAGGTTTGACAGCGGGGATGCCATTCGTACAGCAGCTATAGCCGGGCTGGGTATCGGATTTCTCCCCTCATTTATGGTTGAGAAGGATATTCAGGAAGGGTGCCTGGCCCAGGTGCTGCCCGACACACGAGGTGAAGAAGTCGCTATTCATGCTATCTACCCTAACCGGCGACATCTTCCTGTCAGGGTGCGGGCTTTTATTGATAGCTTTAAATCTTTCCTGAGTAACAGATAAAGCAGCGGCACATGACGCTGTATTGTTCGGGAAACCTACGCTGCCAGAAGGGGACGTTTTCATTCCTGCCCATCCCCGGCACCGTGGTTTTTAACCTCATAGTCCGTGCACGCTCTGCTATTTGAATAGCTCCGCGCCCGGATTAAATTCGCGAAAAGCATCATCACTCAAAATAAGGTCTTAAAACTTCCTCCGTCCAGTTCATAAACGCTCTTACACGCGGCGATAAATTGCGCCGGTGCGCGACAACAAAAGAGGCGGTGATTGGTTCAGGACGTAGGTCTGGCAGGATCTCTATTAGCGCGCCGCGCTGGATATGCGTTAACAGTGAAGGGTAGCCACCCTGAATCAGTCCCAGACCTGCAAGACCCGCATCATGATAAGCCGGAACGCTGTTGACCGTGACCGCACCAGGCAGCATCAGCGATTTATAACCGTCGTCCGACGGATACTCCCAGCCGTCAGGTTTCGCTCTAAAACTCCGGAGGTAATGCACCATCCTGTGTTTCTGGTTGAGAAGATCCTCTAACGTCTCTGGTACCCCAAAGCGATTGAGATATGCCGGGCTGGCGGCATTTATCATGCGCAAATGGCCCAGCGGCCTGGCAATAAGCGTTTCGTCGACAATGGGCCCCAGGCGCACCACGCAGTCAAACCCCTCCTGAACCAGATCGACGCGTCGATCGCTGCTTGACAGCTCTATCGCCAGTTCAGGGTGTGCTTCCAGCAACTGGGGCAGGGCAGGGATCACCACGCTCTGCGCCAGGATCGCAGGCATATCGACGCGCAACTTGCCCTTCAACGGCATGCCGGATGCAGTGAACATTGAGCGCAGATCGTCGGCTTCCGCAAGTAGATCCCGCGCACGGGCATAAAAAGCCCGCCCGTCTTCCGTCAGTTGTACCGTCCGTGTTGTACGGTGAAGGAGCGTAGCGCCCAGTTCATGTTCCAGTTCACGCACCACCATTGACGCCCGTCCTTTCTGGATCCCCAGGCTTTCCGCTGCCTGGGTAAAGCTCTTCAGTTCTGCCACGCGAGCAAAAATAACCAGCGGCTCAAGGTTCTTCATTGTTCATCCTCAGGGTAACAGTGCGTATTTTCTGGCGCCGTTTATGCAGGTATTAAAACTCAATAGAGTACTTTCACAGCGTCTATTTCGCATCACGTTTTCTGAAGGCAAATGAGGAGTAAACAGAAATGAACAAAGGTTATTTAATTGGTCATGTGACCGTCAAAGACCCCGACGCGTATGCCGAATATGCCCGGGCAGCGGGGGAGGCCATTCAGCCCTTCGCGCCAAAGATCATTGCCTGGTCCGGGCAGTATGAAAACCTTGAGGGCGAGTCGCATCAACGGCATGTCATTTTTGAGTTCGCTTCTTTTGACGAGGCTAAACGCTTCTATGAGAGCCCTGAGTATCAGGCGGCAAAAACACTCCGCGCAGGTGCGGCGAACGGCACCTTTGTTTTGGTTGAAGGGAGCAACTTTTAGCAGGCATAAGCCTCTGCTCTTCACACTAAGAAAGGGGAGCATTTGCTCAGGTTGTAACGTTGTAACCGGGGGGGTAAACTTACCGACACTCGAGTAGACCGTGTCGCCTGAAGGGAAAACCCTATTGAAAACCCCTAATTTCTCTGAGCTGATAAAAATGACAGCTCTGCAACTGTTCAAAGAAAACGGGTTGAATAAGGTTTCAACCCGTGATTTAACGCAAAAACTCAATATTTCACGAAGCCACATCTATCACTATTATCGTGATTGGGAAAGTCTCAAAATAGATGCTATCCAGTACATGCTGGATAAAGATATTAATGAATACCATAGCTTTTTACAGGCTTCTGAAGTCTTAAGCGCAACTGAGAACGTTCTCCACTATATTCGATATCTGCTGCCTGACGCACCTTCCGCACACTGGTTGCTCTATCTTGAACTCTGGCCAATGGCCGCCCGCGATAATAATTATGCTCAATTAGTTCACAATCAATATCTCAGGTGGAGAAGCATCCTCGAGGAAATTATTAATCTCGGCATTAAAGAAAAAGCGTTCCTCACCCAGGACGCCTCAGCCTCTGCCCGGAAAATAAATGCATTAGTAGATGGTTACTCCAGTATGCTGATCCTTGAGTTTACTGCTGAAAAGCGCACTGTTTATATCAGCGAACTTTCTGAGCTTTCTTTTGAGATACTTAAAGTAAGCTCCCGGTGAGGTGACAAAATGCCTTGCGGGAGTCATCACTTTTTTATGTCAAAATAAGACAAAATACGCGCCATTTTACTCTCCGCAGTGGTGTTGCCTGGCATTGTGGAATCAATCCAGGTTTTATCAGCCTCAGGGTGTGGGCCAGAAAGCAGCACGGTACCTTTACCGTATTTATAGCGTGCCATTGCGATATCGCCGTTCTCATAATAGGCAATTGCTTTGAACCCATCCGTTGGATCGCCATTATCCATATAGGGCCCATCCTGATAGTAAAAAGGCTCACGTTTATTATTCCAGTCTATCTGCAGCGTGTAATCACCCTGATCGTAGGCGCGCGATCCCGGCCTGCCTACTTCTGACTCCAGTGAAGTATCGACCAGCCCAATCCAATCTTTGCCTGCGAGGTAAGCGCCCATGCAAAGACCAATAAATCCTTTGCCACTTTTTACAAAATTACGCACAGCTTCGGCACCTTCATCGCTGAGTGCCTCATAAGAACCCGGGATATCCTGTCCTCCTCCAGGCTGAACGTAGATATCAAAACTTCTCAAGGTTTGTTCATTCACTTTGAGCTTTTCAGCTTCGCCTACATAGGTAATATCCAGCGGCAACCCTGTTTTCATCAACGATTTGTAGACCATTTCGGAACAGCCAGCGCATCCGGCCTGACCGCGATAAAGGGCGATGTGATAAGTCTTATGATCCTGGACTCCAGCCGCGGCAGTGCCGTAAGAAGGGGTTAAAAAGAACAAAGCTAATAAGGTTAACCTACGTATTGTTGCGGATTTTGTTGCCTGTTTTAAAAGAAACATACGAATGATTCCCCTGTCATATAAATGTCATCTTCCCGCCAGGTAAATATTTGCAGGTCACGCCAGAACCTTTTGCAAAATTAGAGCGGTCGCTCAAATTTATGCGTATCGTCGTTTATGTCAAGTTTTTTTGCTTTAGTAAGATAAAAGAAAAAGGCAACTGAACTGAAAAATTCGGCGTCCATTTCGCGGTCAACTATCTGTTTCGGTTGCGATATGTGCAGGTGGTAGAGTGAAATGGCGGGTAAAAACAGGTGCAGAATTCTGTTGTGAACAAGAACCGTTTAAAAAGTCATTACAGTAACTATTATCGCGGATTCACACTGCCTGTTTTATTAATGACGTTGGGCGGTGCAGTAAATTTTGGCTGGCAAGTGTTGCTTCCTCTCTCTTTTAGAGAGGGTTGCCAAAGGTCACTGGCAGAGGCGGGTTTACTTCTTACCTGCAATTAATCGCTTATGCGGCAGGTTTTTGCTGGCAGCGTTATGCCCAAGGCGAATGTCAGCAACCTCGCTGCACATCACGGTGCGGGATCTGCCGTTCTCTTTGCGGCAAAATAGTGTGCTGGCGTGCTGCCCATGGTTTTCTTGAACATGGTGATAAAGGCATTAACCGACTCATAGCCCAGATTGGCCGCTACGTTTTGTACCGAGACTCCGCTTGCCAGCTCCCGCAAGGCAACGATCAGATGCAGCTGCTGGCGCCACCTTCCAAAGGTCAGGCCGGTTTCGCGTAGCATCAAGCGGGCTAAAGAGCGCTCGCTGAGCGCCAGCCGCTTTGCCCAGCTTTTAAAGGTGCTCCGATCTTCCGGATGGCTGACCAGCGCATCGGCCATGGCGCGGATTTTTGGATGCGATGACACCGGCAGGCTCAGTTTCTGCTGCGGCATGGTGGCGAGCTCATCGAGCGTCACGCGGGTCAGCCTGCCGGCATGGCTCTGTGCGGCGCAATCCACCTCTTCATGAGTTAAGCGCTCCACCAGCGCTTTAATCAGCGGTGAAATCGCCAGCGTGCAGCATCTCTCCGGCAGCGCAGCGGCACCTGGTTCAATAAACAGATAGTTGAGATGCGCATTCCAGGTCGCTTTGGCGCTATGCGCGATCCCCCCGGGGATCCACATCGCGCAATCTGGTGGCACGATCCAGAGATCATTTTCCGCCCGGCAAATTACCGCGCCGTACAGCGCAATGATCAGCTGCCCCTTGCGGTGCGTATGAACCGGCACTTCAGCCGCGTAATCCACGAAATCAATATGGCGTGCAACCGCCGGGCCGGAGGTGCTGTCCGGATCAAACAGAGTATGAGCAAGTCGGGGCATCATCACTTTGGCAACATTTAGGTATTTTTTGACAGAATAGGGTATTTAGTGACCTGCGCAAACCGGAAATAATGCCCGGTATGAGCAAAATAACCTTTCGTCACATAGTTCCCGTGAATCTGATCAGCCGCATATCAGGACGCAGGCTTGCATCGACGCTGCTGAGCGATGCCCACGCCTTGCTTTACTCCGTCAGGAGCTTTGCCGCCGCGATGCTTGCCTGGTACGTTGCCCTGTCGATCGGTCTTGAGCGACCCTCCTGGGCAATCATCACCGTCTATATTGTTTCGCAAACCTCGGTGGGCGCGTCCCTAAGCCGCAGCCTCTATCGCCTGGCAGGCACCGTCGTGGGGGCAGGGGCGACGGTGTTGATTGTGCCGACATGTGTGAACATGCCCATTTTATGTAGCGTGATGCTGACCGGCTGGATCACCTTCTGCCTCTGTTTATCCCTGCTGGAACGCACGCCCCGCGCCTATGCCTTTGTGCTGGCCGGCTATACCGCAAGCCTGATTGGTTTCCCCGCTGTCTCCGATCCTGGCTCGGTGTTTGACATCGCCATCATTCGGGTGCAGGAGATCACCATCGGCATTCTTTGCGCCGCGCTGATCCACCGATACGTTTTTCCGCGCCGGATCTCCGGGCTGTTCAACACGACATTAGCGCAGACCCTGCACTCGGCGCGCCAGCGTATCGCCGACACCTTGTCAGGCAAGCCCGTTGCGCAGTCAGGGCCGCTGCATCTGGCGCTGGACCTGCAATTTCTGCAGGGCATCAGCCACCATATTCCCTATGATTTTGCCCTTTCGGTGCCGGTGCGCCAGGCAAGGAAAGCCCTGCATGACAGGCTGGCGCGGCTGGTCATCGTCAACGGTGAATTACGCGATCGCATACAGATGATTGCCAGCATGCCAGCCGATATTCAGTTGCTGCTGGATGACGTTCAGGCCTGGCTTATCTGTGATGATGCCGGGCAGCGTAAAAGCACGGCAGAGGCGCTACGAAAACGCAGCGCCCGGTTGGCGCAGCGGCGCGCGGCGCAGATAAAGACATTTGAGGACGCGCTGGTGGTGAATATGATCCGCTATATCACGGAGTCGATAACCCTCATACACGAGTGTGAGCATCTTTCTACCGCCATCCATCACGCCAGGCCAGTGCCTGCGCCAACAGAAAACCACGCGCTGAAAGGGTATGTTTTTCATCGCGATCCGCTTACGGCCGCCCGCACGGCGCTGGGCGCCTTTGCCATCATCCTGAGCGGCTGTCTGGTATGGATTTACTCAGCCTGGCCAGAGGGCGGTACGGCGGTCTCTATCCTTGGAGTGTGCTGCACGCTGTTTGGCAGCTTCGACACGCCGGCACCCCATATTCTGAAATACATTATCGGCTCCATCTGGGGCGTTTTGATAAGCCTGATCTATAGCTTTCTCCTGCTTCCCCAAATCAGCGATTTCGCCGTACTGGTTGCGGTGTTTGCACCGGTCTATCTGCTGGCCGGGTCACTGCAGGCGCGGCCACCCACCACCTTTATGGCAATGGGCATCACGCTGACGCTGCCGGTGTTATGCGAACTGGGGGCGCACTACAGCGGTGACTTTGCCGTCGCGGCGAATACCGCAATCGCGCTCTTTATAGCGACCGGCTTTGCATTTATCAGCATGAGCCTGCTGCAAACCGTGCAGGCAGACGCCGCGATAAGTCGTTTGCTGAAGCTCTGCCAGCGCGATATTCGCCGCAGCGTGAGCGGGGTGGTGACCAGCGATGAGGCGCACTGGACCAACCTGATGATTGATCGGGCCGCGCTGCTGATCCCGCGCCTGTCGCGCAGCGGGGCGTCATCAGCACGGGCGCTCGATCATCTGTTGCACTTTCTGCGCATCGGTCTTTCTGTCCGCCACCTGCGCCGCGGCGATTCGCCTGTGAGATGTGAGATCAACGAAGTGCTGTATCGCCTAACCCGCACAACTGAAACCGAAGCCTTGCGTGAGCGCATCGTCGCGATCGCAGGCCGCTGCTTGCGTGCAACTGATGAGCCATCGCGCCAGTTTGTCGACAAGCTGGTTGATCTGCACTGCGCGTTACGCGCGCAGGACGAGGAGTCCGCCAATGATTAATGACATTAATATCGGGGGCGTTTTTATCCCCGGATTGCTGGTAACGGCGCTTATCGCGCTGGTCTGCACGTTGCTGCTCGTGCCGCTACTTTGCTACAGCAGGCTTTACCGCCGTTTGCCGTTTCGCCCGTTGCTCGATCTCTCAAGCTATATCGTTACCTTTTTCCTGCTGTTGCAGGGCCTGACCACCCTGGGGTTACTCGTATGAAATCTTTACTCTCTTTACTGGGACGCTATGTGGTGACGCTGAGTGCTGTCGCGGTGGCAACGCTTGTGGCGTTTATCCTCTGGAAACATTACGCACAGACGCCGTGGACGCGCGACGGGCGGGTGCGTGCAGATGTGGTGCAGATTGCGCCGGATGTCTCCGGGCCGGTAAGCAGTGTGATGGTGCGCGATAATCAGTGGGTTAACCGGGGCGATACTCTCTATGTTATCGATCCGCACTGGCTGAAGCTGAGTGTGCTCAGCGCGCATGCCGACGTTGAGGCAAAACGTCATGAGATGCTGATGCGCCAGGATGCGGCGCGCCGACGTGCACAAATCAAAGAGGTCATTTCCGGCGAGGATATCCAGCAGACACGCAGCGCGGCACGTGTCGCGGTGGCTAATTATCAGGGCGCGCTGGCTGCGCTGGAGCTGGCGCAGCTGAATTTATCCCATGCCACCGTTCGCTCGCCGGTTGCAGGTTATGTCACGCATCTGCGGCTCCGCCCTGGTGACTATGCCACGGCGGGGGAGACAAAAGTCGCCATTGTCGATGCGCACAGTTTCTGGGTGGTCGGTTATTTTGAAGAGACCCGGCTGCGACATATCCAGGTTGGCAACCGTGCGCAGGTTTCGCTGATGGGGTATGACGCGATGATTAGCGGACACGTGGAGAGTATCGGGCGCGGGATCGGCGATAGCAATGACGAAACCGGCGGGCTGGGGCTACCGGAGGTTAACCCAACCTTTAACTGGGTGCGGCTTGCGCAGCGGGTACCTGTGCGTATCCAGTTAGACAGGATCCCTGAGGGCGTAGTGTTAGTGGCCGGGCTATCCGCCAGCGTCGCTATCGCACCTTAAATGGCGTTTGCATCCCAGGCGAGCATGGCGGACGACACCGCCGCCTCATAACGTTAAGGTTAGAGCGTGAATATCCCGGAAGGAGACGCATTCTGATGATCAGAACCACGGATTATGCACGTAACGAGCAACGGCTTTTTCGCGACAAACGGTTTATTTTTTTGGGCGAGTCCATCCATGGTGTAGCGGAATTTACGCAGTTAAGAGAGGAGATCGCGGCGTGCTATTTTGATCACGCCGCAGTGTTGATATTTGAGGCTGACAGTACAGGGATGCTGTTTTCTCATCAACACAACGAATCTGCCTTGGGCAGACTGAAGAATTTCCCCAAAATATTACGCACTCAGGAAACCGTAAGCTTACTGGCATGGGCTATCTCAAGAGATATTCCCTGTCTGGGCATCGACCCCATTCCTCGCAGACCTTTAACCGATTTCACCCAGCAGTGGCACGCAATCCGGCACCGGGAAACAGATGACTATTCCAGCGCCAAATCAGCGGGTACGCTTTTTGCCTGGCGTGACGCAAGCATGGCTGAAAAGTTAATTGCCTTAACCTCAGCCTACCCCCGGCAGCGGATGCTGATCATGCTGCATAACCTGCATATAAAACGAGCCGGGAGCCGTGAGCGGGCAGCATTAAAGCTGAAATCTGTACGAGAATATTTCGAAGAGGTTTTTCCCGGGCAAAGTCACTCTGTGGCTCAGCTTGCCCGCAGTGGCAGCGCCTTACACAATGATTTATCCCCCTTTAGCTTTCACATTACCGACCCACAATCCGCAGAGTCTCTGTGCGGTGATGCTGCCTGCACTCTGCTTACCGCGGCAGAAATACCGGATACCTGCATCGCATGGCACCATGCCTTTGAGCGTGAAACCGTGACAGCCAAAGATCAGTACGAGGGCTGTTTTATCTTCAACGCGGTGCGTCCTCCGATAGGCGTTTGCGGTTAAAACCGGCACCCTCAGATCCGCAATGTATCAATCACCGCGCGCAGAGCGGGCGAGACATTGCGGTGCGGATAGTAGAGAAACGAACCGTCGAGACGCTGGCTGTAAGGCTGCAACACACGGATAAGCTTACCTTGCGCTAACTCGTCAGCGACCAGCTCTTGTGGAACATAGGCCAGCCCCAGGCCGAGCCTCGCGGCTTTCGCTTCCATATAGCTGTCAGCAAACGCCCACTGTCCCTGTGGCTGGTGGGTCACTTTTTTACCCTCGCGCTGGAGTTCCCAGCCATACAGGCTACCATCGCCGAACTGATAAGCGATGCAGGGGTGCGCCACTAAATCTGCGGGATCTTGCGGGAAGCCGTAGCGACGAAAATGGTCCGGCGCGCCGACCACGACCATCTCCATGTCAGGTGAAATGCGCACCGCAATCATGCCACTGCCCACCTCTGGCCCGAGACGAACACCAGCATCAAACCTCTCGGCAATAATGTCGACAAAGCGGCTTTCGCTGATGAGCTCCAGCCGGATATCGGGGTAGCGCTGCTTAAAGACCGCAAGCTTCGGTAGCAGCACTTTATCGATGGTGTGCTGGCTGGCATTGATGCGCACCGTGCCGGAGGGCGTCTGCCGATAGTGAGCCAGTGTGGCGAGCCCCATATCTAATGCATCAAAACCCGATTCGACGGTCCGATAGAGCTGTTCACCGGCGTGGGTAAGCGATAATCGGCGCGTGGTACGTACCAGAAGCTGGACGCCCAGTCGCTCCTCCAGTTCGCGTACCGCACGGCTAACGCCTGATTGCGCCAGCCCAAGGCGCTGTGCCGCGGCGGTAAAACTCCCCTCCTGCACAACCAGCATAAAGAGGTAGAGATCGTTATAGTTTTCCCGTTTCGCCATGCTTTTGCCCGTCGCTATTCATAACAAATTGGTATCAATTCTAGCACTCTTTTGCCTCTAATCAGCACGATTACTGCTAACTATAATGAGCGCATTCCAACCAGGCGCAGCCGCGTTGTCCACGTGACAGCGCTCGCTGTGCCGTTTTTCAGGAGCATTTTGATGACTGTTTTCACCCGCACGCTGACAGCCGCGCTTCCTGCCATGCTGTTATGCGCATCATTAAGTGGAGTCACAACCATCAGTTACGCTGATACAACCCATCCGAACGCCCCCGTTTCGCTGGTCGAAAAGTGGGATAAAACCTTTGCTGAAAGCACGAACGTTGATCACCGTAAAGTGACCTTTCAGAACCGCTACGGGATCACCTTAGTGGCAGATCTCTACCTGCCGAAGGATCGTGGCGATCGCAAACTGGCGGCGATTGCCGTGAGCGGGCCTTTCGGCGCGGTTAAGGAGCAGTCCAGCGGCCTCTACGCGCAGACACTGGCGGAGCAGGGCTTTATCACTCTCGCGTTCGACCCCTCCTACACGGGGGAAAGTGGTGGCTACCCGCGTAATGTTGCTTCGCCGGATATCAATACTGAGGATTTCAGCACGGCGGTTGATTTCTTGGGTCTGCAAAAAGAGGTGGATCGCAACCGCATCGGGCTGCTCGGTATTTGCGGCTGGGGCGGCATGGCACTGAACGATGCCGTGATGGATACCCGCGTCAAAGCGGTGGCCACCAGCGTGATGTATGACATGAGCCGCGCGATGGGGCATGGCGTAGGTGATGGCAAAGATCGCTACACGACGGCGGATCGCCGCGCTGTGTTGCAGTATCTGAACGCCCAGCGCTGGAAAGATGCGGAAAACGGCACATTCGCAGCGGGCGGGCATGACATTTACGTCGATGAGAAGCGCAACGTGACCGCCGCTGAGCGTATTCTGCCGGAAACGCTGCCTGCCAATCCCAACCCGGTGTTGAAAGAGTTCTTTGATTACTACCGCATGCCGCGTGGTTTCCATCCGCGTTCGGTCAACTCAACCGGCGCATGGAATGCGACAATGCCGCTCTCATTTATGACGATGCCACTGCTGAGTTATGCCAGTGAAGTCACTATTCCTGCGCTTATCGTCACCGGTGAAAAAGCCCACTCGCGTTATTTTGCGCAAGAGGCTTTCAGGGCTCTCGGTAGCAAAGATAAAATGCTGGTGGTTATTCCGGGGGCAAACCATGTCGACTTATATGACAACGCGGCCGGGAAAATCCCGTTTGCTAAATTCGATGCGTTTTTTAAGACCTATCTAAAATAACGCACTGAACTGACGCTTTTATTGAGCCACCCCTTCTGCGCGGGTGGCTCTCATCTCTTTGATGTGAGGCCGCACAGGCTGCCTCACGCTCATCTTATTCACACCGTATGTCGTTATTCCCTGAATAGCGTCGGTTCCGGCTGCGCCGGATCGCGATAAAAAGAGGCTGATAATGTCCACCGAAACTCTTCCGTACCGTAACAGCTCCGCACACTGGGGAGGCGTATTCGCCATGACGCTCTGCGTCTTTGTGCTGATCGCCTCTGAGTTTTTGCCGGTCAGCCTGCTGACTCCGATTGCCAGCGATCTGCGCATCAGCGAAGGGCTGGCAGGGCAGGGAATTGCCATCTCCGGTGCGCTGGCGGTCGTGACCAGCCTGATGATTTCGCGCCTTGCCGGAGGCATCAACCGTAAATATCTTCTGCTGGGGCTGACGGCGCTGATGGCAATCTCAGGCGCAATTATCGCGCTGGCACCCGTCTACCCGGTTTATATGCTGGGCAGGGCGCTGATCGGTGTTGTTATTGGGGGCTTCTGGTCGATGTCGGCGGCGACCGCTATTCGGCTGGTGCCACAACATCAGGTTCCTCGCGCGCTGGCAATTTTTAACGGCGGCAACGCGCTGGCCACCGTTGTCGCGGCGCCGCTTGGCAGCTATCTGGGCGCAACCGTTGGCTGGCGGGGTGCTTTTCTGTGTCTGATCCCGCTGGCGATAGCCGCATTTATCTGGCAATGCATCAGCCTGCCGTCGATGGAGAGCGAGACAAAACGCAAGCCGCAGGGATCGCTGTTCCGTCTGCTCCGCGTTTCCATCGTTCCTGTTGGGCTGCTGGCCTGCGGGCTCTTTTTTATGGGGCAGTTTGCCTTGTTCACTTACGTGCGGCCGTTTCTGGAGAGCGTGACCAGGGTGAATGCATCTGGCCTCTCGTGGATTTTGCTTGCGATAGGGATTGCCGGTTTTGTCGGTACTCTGCTCGTATCGAGCGCCCTGAACGCCCGCTTTTATTTGACGTTAATCCTCATCCCGTTGCTGATGGCCGCCATTGCCGGCACGCTGCTGCTCACCGCGCAGAGCGTGTGGACGGTAGCCTTTTTGCTCAGCCTGTGGGGCGGGCTTGCGACGGCTGCGCCAACGGGATGGTGGACGTGGATAGCGCGCACGCTGCCCGACGATGCAGAAGCCGGCGGCGGGCTGATGGTGGCAGTTATTCAGCTCTCTATCGCGCTGGGTTCAACGGCAGGGGGCCTTGCATTTGACATACTGGGATGGCGAAGTGCGTTTGCCCTCAGTGGAGTATTACTGCTTGCGGCGGCAGCGATGACGGTTTTCATCTCCCGCCAGAAATAGCCGTGCCAGCCCACGCGATGCCATCAGCTCTCCTTTTTGACAAAGGATTCAGCGAGCTTTTTCAGCACTTCGTTCATTCCCCTGCTGACGATCCTGTCTTCACGCATAACAGTCCCAAGCGTTCGCTGAAGCGGGGGCGTCAGCGGGTATACGCTGAGTCCTTCACACTCTTCACGGGCTGCTACGGCGATGCGGGGAACGATGCTGTAACCCAGCCCGGATCGCACCATTCGTTTGATCGCTTCGATACTGCCCAGCTCCATCACCGGGCTGGCAAGCTGGCCTGCGTGCCGGAACCATTCGTCAATCAGCGCGCGCGTTCCGCTTCCTGATTCAAAAATAATCAACGGCAGCGATAAGAGATCGTCAGGAGAAAGCGCTTTCATCGATCGCGCGGATAAATCCTCCTCCATGATGACCACAAACGCATCCCTGTAGAGTGGATTAACGCTCACGCTTTTGCCTGCTGCTGGCAGTGTGACCAGGCCGATATCGATCCGGTTCTCCTCGACGCCGCGGACAATCTCTGAGGTGTTGCCGGTGCGCACATTCACTTTCAGCAGCGGATGCGTCTGGCGCAACTGCTGCAATATCGGCGGCAAAAGATGGATGCAGGCCGTTGCGCCTGTGCCAACGGTGACGGTGCCGGTGATCTCATCTGAATGTAGCGAGACCGCTTCCACCGCGGTGGTTACCGCTGCCGCTATTTTCTGGCAGTGCTCGCAAAGCGTTATGCCAGCCGCAGTGGGCTTGATTCCCCGGCCGGTTCGCTCAATAAGCCGCACCTGCAGCGTCTGCTCCAGTTGTCTTATTTGCAGGCTGACAGCGGGCTGTGTCAGGCCAAGCTCCTCCGCCGCTTTGGAGAAACTGCCCCGGCTGATGACCAGTCTGAAGGTGGCCAGATGGTCGAGGTTAAGGTTTGTCATGCCAAAGTTTTCCTTATGCTGCTGATAAGCCCGGTGGCCTGTCTGAAATGATCGCCAGGGGATAGTCTCTTTCTCAGACGCAATAAGGAGCCGTACTGATGGAAATTATTCAGGCAGAAGAACGACATATCCCGGCTATACAACAAATTTATGCATACCACGTATTACACGGCTGCGCCACGTTTGAAACCCAACCGCCCGATGAAGCAGAAATGGCATTCCGCCTCAAGAGGCTGCAGGCCGCCGGGCTGCCCTGGTTTGTTGCTATTGTGGATGGCCACGTGCGCGGTTACTGCTATCTGGCGCGCTACCGCGAAAGGCATGCCTATCGGTTTACTCTCGAAGATTCGGTCTATATCGATGCCGCTTGCCAGGGGCAGGGCATTGGCAAAAAACTGCTCTCGCGTGCGGTGGCATGGGCCGAAGCGAGCGGTTTTCGCCAGCTTGTCGCCGTGGTGGGTAATAGCGAAAACGCCGCCTCACTTGCCCTGCATCGCGGGGCGGGATTTATGCTTACCGGCACACTCAGATCGGTGGGATTTAAACATGGGCGCTGGCTCGATACCGTCATGATGCAACGCACCCTCGGGCAGGGGGAGACCACGCTGCCGGAGATGGCTGAAAGATCCGGGCATTCTGCCTACTGATGCAGTCGGCTGGAGATCAGTAGAGGTTGTTGTTGCTGATATGTTAATTCATTGTGGGTGTTTCGTTTTTGGTGATAACGTAGCCACATCATAAAACCCGCATAAGGGGTAACCGTGGCACACCAGCAAGCACCTTACATTGAAACAGAACGCCTGATTTTAAAGCAGTTTACCCTCGATGATTTTCCGGCGCTCCAGGCGTGCTGGTCGACCCCGGAAATGGCAAAAATAAGCGGTGGCGAGATCCCGACGGCAGAGATGGTCTGGGCTCGCTTATTACGTTATATCGGGCACTGGCAGGCGTTAGGGTATGGCTACTGGGCGGTGTTTGAAAAAGCAACGAACCAGTATGCCGGTGCGTTTGGCTTTCAGGATGCGCATCGCGACACCACGCCGAAGCTGGCATACCCGGAAGCGGGATGGACACTGATTCCGGAAGTCCGTGGCAAAGGTTATGCCTCTGAAGCGCTGGCAGCAATTTTACGATGGGCCGATGAGACACTCGCTTCGCCTGTCTGCTGCATCATTGCTGAAGAAAACCAACGCTCAAACTATTTAGCCGAGCGTTTCGGCTTCGAGTTTCAACATTATGTGAGTTATCGCAGTAAGCAGGTGCGGCTTCTGGTTCGCGGCTAAACTCTTAAAGCGCATTTATAAAATGTGATCGACATAACGTTTTTTTCTCAAAAAATAGTTTGTCCGATTAAATGTGCTTCGAAATGAAATAGTGGCGCCGGGTGAGTTAAAGCATTTCAACGGAATGTCGATATTAGATCGAATAACAACCCCAATGAGTGCCGCTAATATGACATGGAAAAATACCCAGGGCCGAATAGGCCTGTTACTTATAAGCTTTTTCGTTATCTTATTGATCGTTACCTATATTGTTATCAAGCTATTCGTTTCTCCGCAGATTATTGAAACCGAAACCAAAAATATTCAGGCGACGGTTGAATTACAAAGTAATGCCATTAAAGAGCAGATGAACCGGGTTAAGGCTCAGCAGCGCTCAATTACTGAACTGGTTGTCGGTCTGCAAAGCGAGCAAATCGACGCATTATTACCGCATCTGGTTAACCAGTATGGGGATCTCAACGTATTCGGCGGTGGGATTTGGCCTCTGCCTGGTCAGCGCGATCCGGCGCGGGACAAATTCAGTACTTTCTATGCCCGCGACAGCGGCGGCAATCTGCAAGTCAACACCGTATGGAACCAGCCGGAATCGGCTAAATACTGGGAGCAACCCTGGTATAAAGACGGTATGAATGCGCCAAAAGGCGAGTGTGCATGGGCGAAAGCCTACCAGGATGCGGCCAGCCCACAGCCCCGCACTAACTGTGCCATGGCGATCTGGAAAGATGGCAAAGTCTGGGGCGTGGCGACCATTGACGTGACGCTGGGCTTCTTTAACCAGCTGGCTGTCGACATGGGCAAAGCGGTCAATGGCAGCGTCCTGATTGTTGAAGCGGACGGCAAAATCGTCGGCAATGGCTCTTCCGTACAGGATAAACCCGCGCTCTCAAATGTCCGCGATCTCGGTATTCCGGCGGCGTCGCCGTTAATGAGCCTGTTAGGGCAGGGTAAAACAACGGAAGTGCGCGGAAGTTATGACGGTGAAGACGGCGCGCATTCGCTGTTCGTTCTGCCTATTAGCGGCAGCCCGTGGTTTATGGCGGTTGATATTCCGAGCAGCCAGCTGGTGAGTATTTCTGACGCCATTATGACCAAGCTCACCATCGTACAGGCGATTATCGGACTTCTTATCGTCGTGATCATGATGATTATTGTGCGCAATATTTTCCATAATGTGACGTTGCTCAACCGTAATATTGAAGCGCTCTCAAGCGGCGGTGCGGATTTAACGCAGCGTCTTGCGCAAAGTAAGAGCCCGGAATTTAATGCGATTATTAACAACTTCAATAAGTTTATTTCATTCCTTAATGAGTTGATGCAGCAGGTCGGGAGCAGCACGCTGGCGATCTCGTCCGCTTCGCGCCAGATTGCCAGCGGTAACCTTAACCTCTCTTCGCGCACCGAAGATCAATCGGCATCGATTGTGGAAACGGCAGCGTCGATGGAAGAGTTGACCAGCACCGTGCGCCTTAATGCTGAGAACGCATTGCAGGCGAACAAACTGGCGGAAGAGGTTTCAGCGGCGGCAAAACAGGGGGCCAGCGTGGTCAACAAAGTTGTCTCCACGATGAACAGCATTAATGACTCCTCCGCTAAAGTGGTGGACATCATCAGTGTGATTGATGGCATCGCCTTCCAGACCAACATCCTGGCGCTTAACGCCGCTGTAGAGGCAGCCAGGGCGGGCGAGCACGGCCGTGGGTTTGCTGTGGTGGCCGGTGAAGTTCGTTCTCTGGCGCAGCGCAGTGCCCGCTCGGCTCAGGAGATCAAAAAACTGATTGAAGAGTCGGTGAGCAGCATTGAGCAGGGCAGCGGGCAGGTTCGTCTGGCCGGGGCAACAATGGACGGCCTGATGGAGAAAGTAGAGGGCGTGGGCGTGCTGATCTCAGAAATCAGCTCTTCCAGCGATGAACAGAGTCGCGGGATTGCCCAGATCAATATCGCCATCAACCAACTTGATAGCGCCACGCAGCAGAATGCGGCGCTGGTGGAAGAGGTTGCGGCCGCTGCGCAATCGATGGAAGAGCAGACCGTCCAGCTCGAAAACGTGGTTGGCAGCTTTAAGCTCTGACATACATAAAAGCCGGCCCTGCGGGGTCGGCTTTTTTCTCTTCCTGTTTTACATTTCTCTAGTCGTAAAAATGTTGTTTTTTGCTGAGAAGTTAGTCGCTGCGGATCTGGTAGTCCTCGTTCAGGATTCAGGCGTAACTAATGTCGGCTTTATGCAAGGATTTGACGCAAATTGATTCTTGCGGGATGCTGGGAAGTAAATCAAAAGAAAAATGTATTATAAAAATACCCAAAGCCATACTCGTGAAAAAGTCACAGATATATATTTAAGTAAATGCGCTGGGTATAATCACAGTGGAAACTATTTATTTGGCAATTCAAGTTAAAAACATTATTCAAGAAGAATATTATTATAAGCTTTGGTTGTTGCCTCATACAAAATCTTGTAGAAACACGCAATAGATGTAGCATTGCTCATTTCATCAGTCTTGGTTTTAGCTCCTGCCAGCCATTCCTCTGCACTTATTTCATTCCTAATTATTTTCATGAAATCACTTCCTAAAGTGTCGCCTTTTTCATGAAAAAGCAATGGGTCAGTATAGTTCCATTTGTTTCTGGTATCACTTAGATTCAGCCATTTATTCCCATGATTATTATACTTTGAGCCTTTTATTATTTCTCGCATGGTCTTCAGTTCTATCCACTTTTTATTTTTATAAGCAATATTTAAGATTGTGCTCTCAAATTGGAACCATGCGTATGCATGAGGTTTTTCATTGTTGGAGCTTAAGGAGATAGTATTGTTTACCTCATCAATCTCACCGAGAAACCCACGTTGGGACGAGACACTTTTGTCATTAGTCCGGGAGCGCCTATTCAGTTCTAAAATTTGCTCTTTGTCGAAATTTATATTTATTTTGTTAAAGATTCTACCAATATCGATTGCGCAAAAAAAAGCACAATAATAAGCGGTAACAAGAGGCCATACTGGATTACAAGTTGGTTTTTCACTAACTAATTGAATGAGGTTTTCGTTCTGCTTAG
Organism: Kosakonia sp. S42; assembly: GCF_016624785.1. Taxonomy (NCBI): domain Bacteria; kingdom Pseudomonadati; phylum Pseudomonadota; class Gammaproteobacteria; order Enterobacterales; family Enterobacteriaceae; genus Kosakonia; species Kosakonia sp. S42. The sequence goes on from NZ_JACVTW010000001.1 coordinate 402,305, forward strand.
TGCGCCTGTAGTGTCCCATAGCATAATCATAAAGTAATGCTTCATATACTGATTTTCCAGTAGTATCATTAAAATAAATTTTTTCCGATATTATATTTACTTCAAGAGCCTGATCTCTGATTAGGGTCATTTTCAAGCCATTGTTTATTGATGGCCGTTCAGTGTTTATCCCGTCGATATTGGATTTCTTTAAAAGAAATAATAATCTGTCTTCAATCTCACTAGCGATAAGAGAGGATATTTTTCCCATTAGAATAGATTCCTGTTGGAGATTTTAATTTTGACTTCAATATCTAATAGGGCAGAAATGTCTTTTTCGAGTGCAGTAATTGCTTGATCGTTGGTGCCTGAATGCAATTCATAGTTTATTTTCTGAAGCACATTAAACAAAGATACAAAAGTTTCTTTTTTATAATTAGAGCCAATAGTCATTGCTATTGAACACGCTTGTTCAAAAACTCTAAATATCGATTGAAAGAAAGTGGCTTGAAATAACTTTTCTTGGCTTCCTACTTCGACAAGGTTTACTTTGACACCAAAAAGATAGTTTTTAATAAGAATTAATTTGTCATCATATGGCAAGTCTTTTAAAGGTGAAATCTGCAGAACTCGATCTAAAGCAGCTTGAAAAGGAACGTGGGTAATATAGCCCCGACCTTTTTGTGAGGCACTTAATCTACCTGATAAAGGGGAGTCTAAATTATCACTTAAATCATCAAATAACTTTAGTCTGATACCTTCAAGTGAACCTTCCTCGACAAGATATTTGGTTAATTCAATTCTCAATGTTTTAGGAACACCTTTTTGATTTGAATTGATATCTATAAAATATTCTATTTCTTCTTGGCGATTTAATCCAGATAGAATGCATACAGGGATTCTGGTTTTATCATCTTCTTTGTAAGCAATATAGCTACCATATAACCTATGCTGTCCATCGATAACCATGAACAAACCTTCAGACCTAGTTATAATCAATTTTTGCGTTTTTTCATCATATTCGACGTCACTATCTCTTTGACAGGATAGGATTAAGGCGCCAGGGATTACTTTCCCATCATTTAAGTATTTTGCTATTTTACTGGCTCGTGCAGTGTCTAGCGTTCTTTGGAATCCTTGCTCAGCTTTTTCATTGACACGTGAGATTTTACACGTGCTCATTAATTCATTAGTAGTTAATGAAGTTAAAAAGAACTTTATATCTCCCTTAGTGAGATTAATAGCTGTAGTTTCAATCTTGCTCATACTATCTCCTATCATAATAGTGTTTATTTTTTTACATTAGGTAATACCTTAACTCATTTTGCCACAGTTTTTCTACCAAGTTTGTGCATTTATAGAAGCCATTGGCATTTACCATATTTAGTTTGCATTACTAGTAATCTCCGTGATAGTAACAATCTACTATAACAATCGCTTTGACTAGGCAAACGTTGGCTTTTCACTGGAAACAGCCGCGACTTCTCTCCGTCCTGCCTTTCATCAACCCACCATCCGTACTGCCGTTCTATGTCTCCAAAAAATCCCGCCGGAGCGTGAATATCCGCTCCGTACTTACCCTGTGCATAAGTAATTTATGGCAACCCGATTCTTCACCCTTGATTTAAAAGCCTTTTATTAATCTCTTCCCGTGAGCAGCAAAAAGCGTATACGTTATCGCTTGACCAAAGTAGAACGATCGTTCTACCATCAACCCATGAACAAAAACATGACCAACACACGCGAGAAAATTCTCGCAACCGCTGAAGAGCTTATCTATCAGAACGGTATTCATGCCACCGGGATGGAGCTTCTGGTGAAGACGTCCGGCGTGGCGCGCAAAAGTATTTATCACCATTTCACCAACAAAGATGAGGTGGCTGCCGCGGCGCTTAATGCGCGTGATGTGCGCTGGATGGCGTGGTTCAGGCGTGAGTGCGACAAAGCGGAGACGCCGCGCGAGCGGATCCTGAATATCTTTACCGTGCTTAAAAGCTGGTTCGAGTCGGAAGGCTATCGCGGCTGCGCGTTTATTAACACCGCGGGCGAAGTGGGGGATGCGGACGATCCGGTTCGTCAAATCGCCAGGCTGCATAAACAGAAACTGCTCGACTACCTGGTTGAACTTACCGGGCAGTTAAATGCGGATCAGCCATTACCGCTGGCGAGGCAGTTACTGATACTGATTGAAGGCGCCATCACCATGTCGCGCGTGATGGGCGATTACCGCGCCGCCGATGAGGCAAAAGATATCGCTCAGCTATTACTAAAGCAGATCCCGTAGCCGGGATCTGCGTTCCAAAAATGAAACACTCACCTGTCCACTTATGCTGGAGGCAGCACCATGTCCGATTCACCTATCCGTCCGCCACTGCCGCCGTTTACCCGCGAGTCAGCGCTTGAAAAAGTCAGGCTTGCTGAAGATGGCTGGAACAGCCGCGACGCCGAAAAAGTGTCGCTTGCTTACTCTCTGGATACCAAATGGCGCAACCGGGCGGAGTTTGCCAATAATCGTGAAGAGGCGAGAGCGTTTCTTGAGCGTAAGTGGAAAAAAGAGCTGGAGTACCGACTGATCAAGGAACTGTGGGCATTTGACGGCGATCGCATCGCTGTTCGCTACGCCTATGAGTGGCGCGATGACTCCGGGAACTGGTTCCGCTCTTACGGTAATGAGAACTGGGAGTTTGGCGAAGACGGGCTGATGCACCATCGCTACGCCTGTATCAATGACATGTCGATTAAAGAGAGCGAGCGTAAATTCCACTGGCCGCTGGGACGTCGCCCGGACGATCATCCGGGATTATCCGCGCTGGGCCTGTAAGTCTCCGGGCATCCCTCGCAGGATGCCCGTCCGTTATCGGCTGGCAGAAGCCGCAGGCCTGGAGGATCAGAAAGGTTTGGTGGGAAGGTACTTGCCATCCAGCGTGATCACGGCGCGATGGCCACCATCCGGATCGTCGACTTTTTTGATGTCCAGCTTGAAGTTGATCGCGCTGATCACACCATCGCCGAATTTCTCATGAACCAGCGCCTTCAGGGTCGGCCCGTAGACCGACATCATTTCATAGAAACGGTAGAGGGTCGGATCGCCGGGCACGCCGCCCCCAAAGCTTCCGCGAACCGGCACCGTTTGTAGTAGCGTAATTTCATCAGCATTCAGATCAAGCTTCTCGCCCACGACGCGCGCGGCACTCTCCGGAAGTGGGTGCTGGCCGAGCAATGCGGCAACAACGAAGGCTTCGGAAAGCCCTGTGCCATCAACGATCTCCGCATAGGAGAGGTTTTTGCGCGCCTTCGCCAGAATGATGGTTTCAGTAAGCACCTGGCGGGCGCTCTGGGTAACTTGAGTCTGGATCACTATTTTATCTCCTGTTGATAGGTATTTCAGGCAACACGCCTGGTACGTTGGAAAACAGCATGAACATCCGGGTTTTCTGCAAGGGAGACGAATTCCCGGCCATTGAAGGCGTCAATGCGTCCGCTGCCGATGTCATATACCCAGCCATGCAGCGTGACGCGGCCCTCTTCAAGCGCCAGGCGAACAGAGGGGTGCGTCTGAATATTGGCAAGCTGCGCAATCACATTTTCACGCACCATCGCCGCGACTTTCGTCGGCCGATCCGCATGCTGCCTCGACTCATTCACGACCTTCGCTGAATCAGCGTATCGCAGCCAGCTGGCCACGGCGGGCATATGATCCAGACACTGACAGGTGGCAATTGCCGTCATTGCGCCGCAGTCGGAGTGACCGCAGATCACAATGTCGGCGACCCTGAGGGCGGAAACGGCGTACTCCACGGAGGCGGTAACACCGCCCGGTTCGGGGCCGTACGACGGCACAATGTTGCCGGCGTTGCGGATCACAAACAGATCGCCGGGTTCGCGTTGAGTGACCAGCTCCGGCACCAGCCGGCTGTCGGAGCAGGAAATAAACAGCGCCCTCGGGCTTTGCTGGGTGGCGAGATCCCGAAACAGTTTGATGCGCTCGGGAAACGCCTCCTGCTGGAACTTCAAAATACCGTCAATGATCGCTTTCATCGTGCTTTCTCACTGTCGTTGGGTGTGGAGCAGAGAGTAAGCCGTGCGTTGTATAAGGTAAAAGACTCATTTATTATGAGGTTTATTAGATAATCTAATGGAGAGCATGATGCTCGCCCGCCATATTCACTATTTTCTTGCAGTTGCAGAGCACCTTAGCTTTACGAAAGCGGCAGCGGAGCTGCACGTTTCCCAGCCAGCGCTTTCGCAGCAGGTTAAGTTACTGGAGGAGAGTCTGGGCGCTCAGTTATTTGATCGCTCAGGGCGTACGACACGTTTGACGGACAGCGGCAAGATCTATCTGCAATACGCCCGTCGCGCTTCGCAGGAGCTGCGTGAAGCTACGCGTGCCATCCATGAGGTGAGCGATCTCAGCCGCGGATCGTTACGCGTGGCGGTGACGCCAACTTTTACGACCTACCTTCTGGGGCCGCTGATTGAAGCCTTTCACGCCCGCTATCCAAAAATCACCCTCAGCGTGCAGGAGATCGCCCAGGAGCAAATCGAGGAGCGGCTTCTGGCAGGGGAGCTGGACGTGGGTATCGCTTTTGCGCCGGTGCACAGTCCCGATATTGAATCGGTGCCGTTGCTGGAGGAGACGCTTGCGCTGGTGGTCAGCCCCAGACACCCCTTGTCGAAAGAGAAACGTGTTGAGTTGCAAAGGCTTGGTGAGGAGTCGCTTGTGTTACTCAGCTCGGAGTTCGCCACGCGCGAGCAGATCGATCGTTACTTTCGCAAGCATCACATCACTCCACAGGTGCTGATGGAAGCCAACGCCCTTGGCGCGGTGATTGAGATTGTCCGTTGGACGCCGCTATCAACGTTGCTGCCTGCGAAGACAGCGTTTGCCCAGGACGACCTGTTAGCCATCGCGCTTGAGCCCGAGCGGTTACAGCGTACGGCTGTTTTACTGGGGCGAAGAGATGGCTATCAAAGCTTCTCCGCCCGTGCCTTCACTGAAGTGGCAACAGAGGTTTCAGCCAGGCTAACTGACTGAAACGCAGCCCATTTATCGCTAACCCGGCGGATAGAATCTCTGTACTGTAACGCCAGATAACCGCCAGCCGCCGGGGCGAATATTCATCAGAAGCGATATGTCACAGTCAGGCTTCCGGTGGGGGAAGCTTTGCGTTGTACGATGGGGCTAATACGCGCATCACCCGCCAGCTGCGTATAGCCTGCATCGGCGACCACGCTCCAGCGTTCGGTGAAGTTGTGCGTCCAGTCGAGATTGAGTGACCAGGCATAGATCCCCGAACCGGCGGTGTATTGCGTAAAACCCGATGCGGCGGACTGCGAGGCGCTCACGCCGTAATAGGTCTGCATATAATCATTTGTCCCCCAGCTGCTGGTCAGCCCCAGCGTCACGCTATTTTTCGGCGAGTGATATAGCGGGCTGACGATACCGAAATGCAGCGCCGCGCCGTTATCGCGCTGGGAAAAGGGCACCTCAGCCTGCAACTGCGCACTCAGCCAGTGGGTCAACTTATACCCAAGGCCCACCACGCCGAGCGCCGAGCCTTTTACATTGCCCATTCCGCGCAAGTGGTCGCTGCCGTCGCTCATGGTATCGCTGTCGACATTGTGATCCTTGCGGCCGGTGCGATAGCTCAGCGCCGCGCTGTAATCGACGTTGCCAAGGCTGTTGCCATAACCGAGGCCGCGCGTCGAGCTGGCGAAGAAGCCATTACGCATTGAGTAATCGAGCACCAGCGCCGTCGAGACGCGGTTTTCATCGGAACCGGAATAGCGCGGCGTAACACCCACGCCGCCCCCTAACGTTAAGGTGGTACCCTGGGGCGGTTCTGCCGCCAGTGTTGGAGTGGCGAGCAACGCCAGCAGCGCGCCCGGCACGATGTTTTTCAGCGGGCGTCCCGGGAATGCAGGGAGGAACTTACGACGCGGTTCGGGGTTTCTCATTAAATACGTCCTTATGGAGTCATCTGATTACGAATCACGCCTAGTTTGCATACCCACCCTAAAGTTCTCATGAGCCGAAAATGAAGAAAGCCTGAAGCGCGTAACGGTGAGATAAACCTGATAGATTTCAGCAACCGTTTTTTCTTCAGACGTTCTTCATTCACGCCTGGTAACGTAACTATTGTGAAAATTCTACTTATCGAAGACGACCTCGATCTTGGCAACGGCGTACGTATTGCGCTGGCCGATCAAGGGCTAGACGTCATATGGGTTCGCCGCAAAGCGGATGCGCTGCATCAGCTCGATCTCTGCGTGCCGGAGCTGGTGCTGCTGGATCTCGGGCTGCCCGACGGCGATGGCATGAGCCTGATGGCCGCGTTACGCCAGCGGCTTAACAGGATCCCGGTCATCATTCTGACCGCGCGAGGCACGTTGCAGGATCGTCTGGGCGGGCTGGATGCCGGAGCTGATGATTATCTGGTCAAACCCTTTGTGCTCGCCGAGCTGCTGGCGCGGGTGAGAGCCCTTGCGCGGCGCAGTTACGGTTTTGACAATGAGGTGATCGACATTCGCGGCTTGTCCCTTCATGTGCCAACGCGGCGCGTGTCCGTAAGCGCACGCACGATTGAGTTGACGGCAAGCGAGTACGCGCTGCTTGAGACGCTACTGTTGCGCCCCGATCGCGTAGTGACGCGCCGCTTTCTGGAAGAGCGCGTCTTTGGTGAAAAAGAGAATATGAGCAACACCCTCGATGTGCATATGGGCAATCTGCGGCGCAAAATTGGCGAAGGGTATGTGCGCACGGTGCGGGGCGTAGGGTATGTCATTGATACCGTTCCCATCGAGAAGAGGGAAGGGTGATGGGAACGTTCTGGCGCAGCCTGAAGGCCCCGACGCTGGCTCGGCGAATTATCATCGCCCAGATGCTGCTGCTTACGCTGCTGTGGTGCCTCTTTCTCACCTTCATTTTGTGGGAGGACCTGCGCAGCCCGCCCATCCTCACCGGGAGTGAGACTTACGAAACCATCTTCACCATGGTCGATCATATGGACGATCGCCCGCGGGAACGAACCGGGATGCTGGAAGCGTTCAGTCGGGCGTTGCGCGAGGGGTATGGCGGCGGTGACGACCCGGCACTCTCCATCAGCCTTATCGTGCGCAAGCATCACGCGATTATTTACGCCTCTGAAGGCGCGCCAACCGGGGTAACCAACAGCAGCTATGGCAAGCTGCAAAAAATCGAGAGCGAAGGGCGCAGCTGGACCAGCCGTACCCTGAAATCAGCAGACGGCAACACGGAGGTTACGCTCATCACGCCTGCCGGCAGCTTGAACTTCTTTATCTACCTCAACTCGCGCGGCTACTACATCCTGCCGCTGCTGGTCTGCATCCCGTTTCTGCTATTTCCCGCCTGGCTGTCGATCCGCATCGCCATGCGCCCCTGGAACAGGGTGGTCAGCGAGATTGCCTTACGCACGCCGGAGGATCTCTCGCCCTTAAACGCCGTGCCGAAGCATAAAGAGCTTCGCCAGATGGTGGATGCAATCAATGACTTTCTGGCGAGATTGCGGGAAAGCACGGAGCGGGAGCGGGTGTTTATTGCCGATGCCGCTCACGAGCTGCGCACCCCGCTGGCGGCGATGCGCATCAATGTTGAGGCGTTGCAGGGCTATATCAGCAGCGAGCGTCAACAGGCGTTGCTGGCAGGAATTATTCGTAGTAACAGCCGTGCGGCACGTCTCGTTAATCAGTTGTTGCTGCTGATGCACAGCGAAGCGCGCACCGATACGGTGATGGCCCCCGTGCCGCTGACCTCGCTTATTCAGGATCGTATGGCGGCATTGTCGCCGCTGGCTGCTGAGCGGCGGATTGAACTGGAGTTTTACGCCGATGATGAGTTCTGCATCGACGGTGTCAGGGAGCGCCTGATGTCGCTAATTGATAACGTTATTGAAAATGCCATCAAATATAGCCCGGAGGGCGGGCGGGTTGAGGTCGCAGTGCGAACGTGTGGTGCATTCACCCAGCTTCGCGTCTCTGATGCCGGGCCCGGCATCCCCGTTGAGCTGCGCGAGCGCGTCTTCGACCGCTTTTTCCGCGATCCCAATCAGATGCAGAGCGGTAGCGGGTTAGGGCTCTCCATCGTCAGGACGGTGGCGCAGCAACACAACAGCCGCGTCAGCTTAAGCACCTCTGAAGAGGGCGGATTAGTGGTGACCGTTGAGTTTCCGAGCCACACCGCTGCCTGAAAAAAGGAGCTGCTTTACAGAAAATCATGCATACGCCATTCATGTATCGCTGAAGTGCTCACGCTCACACCTGTCAAAATGATGTCGGGAAACTGCACATTATCACTATCTGCACGCCATTAACCCCCACTGGATCTGGCTGGCTTTTTGTGAAGTCTGAAAGGGCATACGCTTCGCAGTTGTCCTTTTGCGATGCGCACGCTATCGAACTGGCCGTAATCCGCGAAGCAGCAGGTTCAGCGCGGCAATGCCTTGCGCGAGGCGCGTATCGCTTTCATCGCTATCGGCAATCCAGAACGCGGCTTCAGCCAGGCTTCCGTAAATCAGCGAAGCGAGCCCCTCCGGGTCGGCTTCTTCAATTACGCCCTGCTGGATCAGATCGCGAATCAGGGCCTGCATGGATTGCACGCAATGGCGCTGTGATTCAGGTGAGAAACCGCCCAGTACGGCTTTTGCATCGCGCAACATAATGCGCTGAAACTCAGGCTCCAGCGCCATCTCAAGGCAAGCCCGGCAACGGCTGCAAAAACCTTCCCACGGATCGGCTGCACTGTCCGAAATCGCCTGGAGCCGTTGATCCATTTCATCATCAATTTGCTCTACTACCGCGGCCAGTAAGCCTTTTTTATCCCCGAAGTGGTAATAGAGCGCACCACGCGTTAGCCCCGCCTGAGCAGTCAGATCATCCATCGAGGTTTCAGCGAAGCCATGCTCTTTAAAAAAGTGGCGGGCAGTTGTCAGCAATGTCGCTCTTGTCTCTTCCATCTCGGTACGGGTACGGCGAACCATGATTTTTCCTTTACATACGCAATGAATGATTATTTACATACGCAGCGTATGAATATAGGATTGTTTTCATACGCCTTGTATGAATTGTCGCTGTGCCACGGCGTTGTGGCAAGCACATGCTACCGGAGAATGAGATGGCAACACTCTATCGAGACCTTTTTTCTGCCCCTGGAACCGGCCGTTTTACGGCGGCTGGGCTGATTTTAGCCGCGTATGCCTGGCTAGGTTGTTGTTCGGATCATTGCGCCTGACAGGGCGCTCACATAAGGAACTGCATGATGAGTACTTTCTCTGGCGCGACGCAGGTTCGCGGTTTATGGACGCCGGTCCTCGCGGTTGGTCTGGCAACATTCTCTGTAGTGACGACGGAAATGCTGCCGGTCGGGTTGCTGACTTCCATCGCCGCGACGCTCTCTGTCACCACAGGCAGTGCGGGGCTGGTGATCTCTCTGCCAGCACTGCTTGCTGCGTTATTCGCACCCTTCGTGGTTATTGCATCGGGGGGGATCGATCGGCGTTTGATACTGTGTGGCCTGCTGGTGCTGCTGATAGTGGCTAACCTGGCCTCGGCGTTGGCATCCAGCCTGACCATGATGCTGATGGCTCGTGCCCTTGTTGGCTTATGCATGGGGGGAATCTGGGCCATCGCGGGCGGTCTGGCGGCGCGCCTGGTGCCGGAAAAATCGGTTGGCCTGGCGACATCTATTATATTTGGCGGTGTTGCGGCCGCATCGGTACTCGGCGTACCGCTGGGGGCGTTCATTGGCGATGCGATCGGATGGCGTTGGGCTTTTGGCTGCATGGCGCTTTTTAGCACGTTGGTCCTGGCGCTGCATCTTGCTGTTATCCCGCCGTTGCCTGTTGCTGCCTCCGCGAAGGTCGGCCAGTTCATTGCGCAACTTACCAACCGCACATTAGTGGCAGGTTTGCTCCTGACACTGTTGCTGGTTACCAGCCATTTTGCGGCTTTTACCTTCGTACGCCCGCTGTTGATCTCTGTATCCGGATTCCATACCCAGTGGATTTGGGCGATCCTCTTCGCCTACGGTATCGCGGGCATCACTGGTAATTTCCTTGTGGGGATCGGCGCTGCCCGCAATACCACGCGCACGCTGATGGTGGTGGCAACTGCACTGGCCGTAACGCCGCTGCTTTTTCTGAGCGCAGGGCAGACGGTCATGGGCGGCGGGGCGATTTTGATTTTCTGGGGGCTGGCATACGGTGGGCTCTCCGTCGGGCTGATGACCTGGATGATGAAAGCCGCTCCCGACGCCGTTGAGATAGCCGCAGCCCTTTATGTCGGCATATTTAATATTGGCATTGCGACAGGGGCATGGGTTGGCGGGGAGCTGGTTGATGCGTTAACGCTTACCGCGCCTTTGTGGCTTGCCTGCGCATTAGCGATTGCTGCTCTGTTATTAACCATGATGTCGAGTCGTATCTCTGCCCGAAGATAACTGTAGCGCCCCCCAGAATCAGGGGGGCATCATCCTTCAGGCACTTTTGTCAGAGCCAAAATGCCATTCAGCGGTGGTCGAAAGCGTTACGAACGGCCCGCCGAGCGTGGCATTGTGATGGCTGATGATGTCACTTGCTGACAAGCATTCGCTATCCATGGTGGTGTGCGCATCTGAAATCAGCACGGTTTTAAAGCCCCGCTCCGGCGCTGCCCTGCAGGTCGTATCGACACAAAACTCTGTTTTCATGCCGGCAATAACCAGCTGTTTTACGCCTGCCTGCTCGAGGTGATGCAGCAGGGTCGTATCCCGAAAACAGCTGGGATACTTTTTAACAAAAATGGTATCCCGCCCGGCATCGACGTCCATTTCCGCTATCAGTTGCGTTAGCGGGCTCTGCTCTGAGAAGGGCGAGTCATCTGGTCCGGTGTGGCGGGCAAAAAAGATCGGCACCCGATCCTGTCTCGCTTTAGCAATCAGCAGGCAAATATTTTCCAGCACGCTGTCTGCGGAGTGTGGGGCAACAGGGCCACGGAAAAGCCCCTGCTGCATATCGATAACCAAAAGTGCCTTGTCAGATGAAATCATGATGTGTCTCCATTCAGCATGTTATGAACGGAGAGATCGTTTTCCCCGTCCGGTTTGGCGGGGGCGAGGATCTGTTTGTCAGAATTCAGTCACAGATAACTCCACACCGCCGCAAGGCCCGGTGGTGGTGGTCGTTATTGAGTGAACTGACTTAATCATTTTCTGGCCTTTAGTGATGCGTTAACGATTAAAACAGGAAAGAGAAAGATGACAGAAGCGCCTCTTCGCTTATAACACCAGGCAAATAACGTTTTCAATCTCTAATCTGAACAACGCTCATTTAAAAATGGCACGAACGGAAAGATGTCACCCCGCCTCCTCATGTATATCTCCCTTCACAGAGAAAAAAGAGGAGATGAAGATGCTGAAAGGTAAAAGAGCGGTTATTACCGGCGGGGGCAGGGGATTTGGCCAGGCGCTCTGCGTATGGCTGGCGCGAGAGGGCGTTGAGGTCGATTTTTCCGCGCGGCGGGCTGAGGATATTGAGAAAACCTGCGGCATCATTACCGCGGAGGGCGGTGTCGCAAGAGGGTATCTCTGCGATTTAGCCCAGCCTGAATCCCTCTCTCACTTTGCCGATCGGCTGTTAGCGTCAGATAAGCCAATCGATATTTTAATCCTCAATGCTGCGCAGTGGTTGTCAGGCATCTTAGACGAGCAGCCTGCGGCAGACATTATCACGACCATCAACTCTGGCGTGACCGGGTCGATTCTGCTGACGCGGGCATTGCTGCCAGGGCTTCGGCGATCAGAGAGTGCGGATATCGTCGCGATCATCTCTTCATGCGGCATCCCGAACTTTACGGACTCCATTGCCCACCCGGCGTTCTTCGCCAGCAAACATGGGCTTAGCGGGTTTATCACGAAACTGTCTCAGCAACTTAGCGAAGAGAATATTCGGGTTACCGGCCTCTATCCACCCGATTTCGAAGTGACAGGATTAGACCCGCTTGCTGCGAGCCAGGCGAAAATGGGCGAGCGTCTGCTGAATGGGCGTTCGGTCTGGGAGACGATGCGTTTTGTGCTGACGCAGCCGCGCAGTTGCCATATCGGCCAGATTTACTTCCAGGGCCCAACCCGCGAAGCGCTGCAACCGTAGCACTTTCAGATTCAGCAAAAGGGAGTCGAATAAAAAACCGGGTTGGCACGTTTACACGCTAAACACCCCAGGGATTATCAACATGACGCGTATCGTGCCTGCCATCGCTCTCGGATTTCTGTTCTGCTCCTGTTCGTTATTTGCCAGCCCGGCTGACTACCGAATTAATTCGCAGGAGACCACCATTACCCTCTCCTGGCAGGCATTTGGCGATATGTCACAGGCCAGGCTGGGAAATGTCACCGGTGATATTGCGCTTAATGCCGGCAACGACAGAGATGACACTGTTCATGTCTCCATCCCGGTAGCGACGCTCAATGCCTCTAACCCGCTGTTAACCTGGCAGATGAAAAGCAACCTCTTTTTTGACGCTGAACGCTACCCGAACATCATATTCACCAGTAGCCGGGTGGTGGCGCTCGGGCAGGGCCACTATCGGATCCTGGGCACTCTGGCGGTGAAGAATATTGCGCGCCCGGTCATTCTGGACGCCTTACTGAATGATAAAGCCAGCGGGCCAGAGAACATTTCCCTGCATGCATCAACCACCATTTCACGCTCGGCGTTCAATATGGCCAGTTTCGCGGCGCTGGTTGATGACCACGTGACCATCAATATTGCGATTCAGGCCCGCCTGCACCGGGCCGTCTGAGTGCAAGCCTTTGGCTATGCAAACGCTGCCTGCAGGGTGAGCGCGTTTTGCTTCAGCTGGGAGGTGGGGTTACGGCCAATCAACACAAACTGGTAACCCCCTGAGTGCCACCAGACAAGGTTCATCTGGTGGCGCTGCTCGTGATTCAGCTCCGTGCGCGCGGGCTGGCTGTCCGGCGAAATGCAGAGCGCCATTGGGCCATAATCGGCATGCATCCAGGCGATCTGCGCAATGGAGGTGGTGTCGTAACGCAGGATGCGCACCATTTTCAGCTCTGCTCCGTGCAGTTCAAGTTGCTGCGCATTCGCCTGTAAACCGATGTCCTGTGCCGTGCGTGCCAGCCCGCGCTGCAATGCTGTGGGCGAGCTGTCTGCATCAAGCAGCGTCTCTGCGCTGTAGAGCGACATATACTGCGCCTCAAGGTCACGAATTTTTTCGCTCTCTCCCAACGTCTTTGTTGCAGGACGTGCCAGATAGCCCAGCCCGGAGCCGATCACCAGAAAACTGAGCGAGGCGGCGATAAGCGCCCGCCGGCTGACACCATTGGCCTTCGCTTCAGTTGCTGCTGGCCGGGCGAGCAGGGTGGCGAGTTGTGCTTCCATGCGTGACTGCGGTGCTTCATTAAGCAGTGGCGCAAAAGCGCTGGCAATCTCTTGCTGGTTGAGCCTTAACGCGTCAGTGCGTGCGGCGAGCTGTGCATCTTCAGCCAGCGCGGCCTCGAAACGTCGGGCGTCGCTTGCCTCCATTTCGCCATCCAGCCAGGCGACGATAGCTTCATCGCTGTAGGGCGCTGTAAATCTGATGGATTTCACTCTCGCTTCTCCTGTACAGGTCGCGCGGCGTGCATAAGCTGGGCAATTTTCGCCCTCGCCGTCGCCAGCCGGCTCATGATGGTGCCAATCGGCACAGACAAGGTATCTGCCGCTTCCTGATAGGTAAAACCTTCGACATAGACCAAAAAGACCGCGTTGCGCTGTGCTTCCGGCAGGTCGCTGACGTGCTGCATAATTTTTCCATAGTGCAGGCGAGCCTCATCCTGCTCATGGGTCTCCGGCGCCAGCAGTTCATCACTTTCGACGAAGCCCTGCCCGAGGCGCACCCGGCGGGCACGCACATCTGAGATCCAGATGGAGTGCAGGATGGTGAATAACCAGCTGTCGATGCGCGTGCCGGGGGTGAACTGCGCGCTTTTTTCCAGCGCGCGCACACAGGTAGACTGCACCAGCTCTTCGGCAACCTCACGATTGCGCGACAGCACCAGCCCATAGCGCCACAGGCGTGTCAGATGTTCAGCAAGATGCTGGCGGACGTCACTGCTAGTGATTTTTTTATCCTCATACCTTTACTCAGGATCCAGCATGGCTGTTAATTGCCGCTTCGAGATCCCGATACTCCTCGCAACTCTGCCCACAGAGTGCGGCGATGGTTTTCAGTTGTGCTTGCGCCAGGTCAGGACGCCCTTTGATAAGCCACGCTTCACCCAGATATTCCCGCACCTTGGCATACGTGGGATCGAGGGCGATAGCGCGCTGATAATAGCCGATACCCTCATCTGTACGCCCCAATTTGCGCGTGGCGTAGCCGCGATAATTCCACGCTTCAGCTGTATCGCCCTTTTTCAGCGTGTTGAGCAGATTCAGCGCAGCCTGATACTCCCCTTTTTTTGCCAGATGATAGGCGTAACGGGTTTTATCTTCATCACTGAGTTGGCCTGTTTTTTCGGGCACGCACTGCTTTGTCGAACTGTCGTACACCTGCCCGGTTGGGCAATCCGGCGTTTTGCTGTTGCTGCTATCGTCCCCGGCGGCCAAAACCGGCGCGCTTAACAGAACAAAGGCCACAGGCAGCAGACGTTGAATCATGGCGGTGGGTAATTTCATGGTGGACTCCAGGTTAACGAAACGCACGGCCGGGCAGCATGCGACGCAGCACGCCGTCCCGTAACAGGTAGTGATGGAAAAGCGCGGCCAGCGCATGCACCAGCGCCAGTGAGATCAGTGCCCACGCTACTGTGTCGTGCCACCCATCAAGGGTATGTCGCAGCGTGGGGGTAATTTCCACCCAGCCTGTCAGGTCGAACAGACCAAAGAACTGGAAAGGCTCATGCTGTGACCAGCGGAAAAGAAAGCCGAGCACGATTTGCATAAAAAGAAGCAGATAGAGCGCGGCGTGCATGCCATGCGCGAGCCCTTTCGCCAGAGCGGAACCTTCAAGCGGCGGCATCGAAAACTGGCGAGAGCGTTGGCTGAATAGCCGCCAGAGCGGGCGGACAACCATCACCAACGCCAGCAGGATGCCGCAGGAGATATGCACGGCCTGCAACCCTTTTCGCATCGACGTCCCGCGCTCCAGCAGCTCCCAGATATGTGCGCTGGCAAAGAGGAAAATGACGCTGGCTGCGGTGATCCAGTGCAGTATCAGGGTAAAACTATCGTAGCGCTGTCGTGTCAGCGCCGGTGTTGTTGCGGTCATAAAGCGATTCCATCAGTCTGTTGATGACGGGTAAACGCCACACCCTGGGGATCTATTCGATAAAAAAATGTTTTTCGCTTTTTACCCCGGCAAGCGGCGCTAAAAAGAGGCGGCTATCACGCAGCAAAACCGCGAAGCGGTGCGGTTTGTTGTTCTTTAGCGCCAACTTTGCCACCATGTGCCCCCAGACACGCGCTGAGCGGTAATGTCGACCTGTTCTGCTACGAGGACCTCATATGAGCAATTTTCATCAACATACTGCTACCAGCCTGGGCGGCCAGCCTGTGCCGATGGCCGACTACGCGGGGAAGGTGGTACTGGTCGTTAATACCGCCAGCCATTGCGGCTTCACGCCACAATATGCCGGCCTCGAAACCCTCTACCAGAAATATGCCGCCCAGGGGCTGGTGGTGCTCGGTTTTCCCTGCAACCAGTTTGGTAAACAGGAGCCCGGCAGTGCGGATGATATCGCGCAGACCTGCCACATTAACTACGGCGTCAGCTTTCCAATGTTTGCAAAAATCGAGGTTAATGGCGCCGCCGCGCATCCGCTGTTTCGTTACCTGAAAAAGGCGCTGCCCGGTGTACTGGGGGAGCGGATCAAGTGGAATTTCACCAAGTTCCTGATCGGCCGCGACGGCAAACCGCTTAAGCGCTTTGCGCCGTTTACCAAGCCGGAGAAGATGGAAGCTGCCATTGTTGCTGCGC
Organism: Kosakonia sp. S42; assembly: GCF_016624785.1. Taxonomy (NCBI): domain Bacteria; kingdom Pseudomonadati; phylum Pseudomonadota; class Gammaproteobacteria; order Enterobacterales; family Enterobacteriaceae; genus Kosakonia; species Kosakonia sp. S42. The sequence goes on from NZ_JACVTW010000001.1 coordinate 418,256, forward strand.
TTGAAAGCTGAGTTCTGCGCTAAGTCGAAGGTTTGAGTTTTACTTCGAGGGCGAAAGCGGATTAGAAGAGTTGATGTGGGAGCAAGATGAGTTCGCTTTGTGCAAGAAAAAGACGTTGTTATAGCAGGTCAGCATGGCTTCAAATTAGCCCAAAAAAGAATTATAATTCATTAAAGATTAGTCTATTAACTTGTAGAGAAAAAAATGATAAAAGATAGCGGAAGAGAAAAGCTGTCAGACAAAAGATTTGACTCTGTAGTATCCAAGGATAAGTTTGTTAATAAATTATTTGAACGATTAGTAGCGCTAAATATTGAATTTAAAAATGTTAACTTCAGCTACTGTATTTTCGATGCTGCTTATATCAGAAACTGTAGTTTTCAGGACTGTGATTTTACCGGTTGCAGATTTTTAAATTGCAACTTAATAGGGGCAAGTTTTGGTGGCTGCAAATTTGACTATGCCACTTTTGATAAAACCTACATTGATAATGACATCCTCGAAAATGGTTGTCCTGGACTGGACAACCTTAAGCTCAAATTTGCGCGTTCTTTACGTTTGAATTATCAGCAAATTGGTGATTCAAAATCAGCAAATAAAGCCATAGCAATCGAGCTACAGGCTACAGGAGAGCACCTTCATAAAGCATGGAAATCCAATGAATCTTATTACCGAAAGAAATATAAAGGACTTGACCGTTTTAAAATGTTTGGCGAATGGTTTGAATTTAAGGCACTAGATCTTATCTGGGGAAACGGAGAGTCTGCTTTTAAATTATGCAGGGCTGTTATTGTTATTCTGTGCATTATAGCCTTACATCACGTTTTTAACTATGGTGATCCTAAACTACTTAGCTCATATTTTGACGCGTTAGCAATGTCCCCTTTGATATTTTTGGGGACATTACAATCCTCTCCGTATTCAGCATCGTTTTTGACAATAGTTGTTTTAGTAAGACTAATTATGTTTGGTTTCTTTATGTCTATAATAATCAAACGATTCAATAGGCGGTAATTATGCATATCTATGCTTTTGGTTCGATATGTCGCGGAGAGGTTGATTCATTTTCAGACATTGATATGTTAGCTATTGTCAGTGGACGGGATGAAAGGTTTAATCCGAGAGATTACTCGATTTACTCGTATGAACGGATAAATGAACTCTGGAAAGAAGGTAATCCATTCGCTTGGCATCTTTTTTTGGAATCCAAGATTATTTATTCAACCGATAACGTTGATTATTTACAGAGTTTAGGTAAGCCGAGTAACTATAATTCAGGCTTAGCTGATTGTGAAAAGTTCTTGGAGATATTCATGAGCGCTAAAAATTCAATTGAATCATCTGATCTTACGGTGATCTTTGATCTATCCTCAGTGTTTTTGTCGATACGAAATTTTGCAACATGCTTTTCTTTAGATTTCAATCCAAGACCTGACTTTTCGCGGAACTCGGCGCGTAATTTGGGTATTCATAGCATACCAATTTGTGATTTGACCTATCAATTATTAGAAAGGGCCAGAGTACTTTGTACCAGAGGTATTGGTGAAATATTGAATGCTGATGACATTAAAAAAGTCAAGGCTCAATTAGGTTTAATTGAGTCTTGGATGCGAGATGTAATAAAAGCAATTGGTGGAAAGTATGAGTGAGTTTAATAATAGAATCAAAGCTCAAAGAGAAGCATTGAAAGTAGTCAATGGTTCAGGATTATTCAGTGAACCGTTATTAAGTCTGACCGAGAAAGCCATAGATCGATGGTCTAATAACAATAATCTCAGTAATACTGATCCCTCAATTGTCTTGTTGAAAGAAATGTCAGGAACCTTATTTTTCCTGGCAAATAAGAGTCAGGAGCAGGTTACTGAAGACTATAAGATTCTTTCTGAAAGAGTGAGTGACCTGTTATCGAAATTGGAAATTGAACTGAAAAACAGAGTCGTTTCCAAGCCAATTCGTTGAGAACGGAATAGCCTCTATAGTCAGCTTGGGAGTGGTTGAAAGTGTCAAAGTCCGCCTCTCGCTCATAGCTGCCTTTAAAATATCTCACATTCAGCATGAGCGGCGATTGTAGCATCCTTGATTGAAGGCCTGAGCATTCAGGCCCATCGGCATTTTTCCAACCAAACTCAAAGAAATCACTTTAACTTATAACTTGTTTAAACGGTCCTTTACTCTCGTCGCACATGCTATGGGATCTTCTACAATATCCTTACCAAAGATCCTAATGCTGAAAATACCAATTTCTGCTAAGGACTTATCAATACTACAGTCTTTATCAGTAGCTTCCTTGGACGAATGATGTTCTTTAGAATCACAAAAAACTGCCAACTTTTTTTCAGGAAAATAAAAATCTGCATCTGTTATAGTATTCAAACGTTTACGTGAGCGACAGTTTTCCCACAATTTATGCAAACTAGGGATTGTGAGTCCATCTTTAGTAATTATCGTCTGAATTTCAGGTGTTAAACCTAGGGTATCCATTGCCTGAAGTAAAAAAAGTTCGATAGGTGAATCACAACCCCATATTTTTCTTGGTTTTATTTTGTTAAATTTCTTGAAGTATCTGTCCTTTCTATATCTTTTGTAATCAGCTTTTATTTGCGCATTATTTTCAATGGATTTGATGATTGGAGGTATGACATTATGGTAATTATATTTATCTGACAAGAGATACATGCTATATACGAAACCAATCATATCTGATTCGATTCCAGAGTAGTCGACATGATTATAGACATAGAAACCAAATGCTCCCTTGAATGGGTTAAATCCATAGTAAAACTTCGGCACGTTAGCATCCATCTCAAGATCCAATTTCTTAATCGAATCCGACTTAAGCGAAGTCAACTCACCTCTTTTGCTTGCTGGAAAAAGTGATATATTGTAAGGTTTGCAATGGATTACCCCATCAATTTCTTTAAAGCCATACGCATTAATTACTAAAAATACCATTTGAAAGGAGTCATCTCTTTTTTTATAAAGCTCAAGGGACTCCTTTGATGGATTGATAGTAATTATCTCACCATATGTATCTAAGTGTTCTTTCTCAATCGGCTGCAATCCGAATAAATCCGCTATATCATAACTCAAAAAATCACCAGTCATACCCTCCAAGTCTATTTTTAAAGGAATGTTTGGCAAATCTTTATAGAACGGAATACTGTAAAGTACCTCAGGTCTATTAGATATATTTTCAATTTCGTCTTTACTCATTAAATTAAACTCCAATAAAATCAGTATTAAATCAAAACAGAAATTAAATTAAATATTTGATATATTATATACCTACACAATGTGAGTTGCTCCCCGTTATTCATACAGAATGCTGTTAGTAATGTCCGCAGATCGCTTATATCAGACCTCTCGGCGCTTAAGGCGGTCTGCTTCGTGCCAAAAGCGGCAGTGTCTTATAGCAGATTGCGTGGATCAAAGAGATGCAGATTAAATAGCAGTTATTGACGCATGATGAAAATACCTCGCGAGAGCAGTGTTTGAACGTAGCTATAATCTTTTAATCAGGTTCTCAATGTTGGCTGGTTTCAAGTAATGCTGATTAACTTCACCATTTATGAGAAAGCCTTCTTTTAGTAGGTCTTCAAGCTCACTCTCTGCCTCTTTGTTGAAGACGCCTGGATATATTCTCTTGTATGACTGAAAAGTGCCTTTCATATTCCTGCAAGCATTCTCCACGATTTCGAATGAGATCTCGTTTCCTATGTTAAAGACTGGAATGAAGATCTCAAGAATATCGTTCTTTAATTTCTGTTTAAGTTTCTTTTTTTCAACGATATTTGAATAGCAGATACCTAAAAAGAAGGTGAAGATACCAGGAATCCAATTGTTAACGAAAACTTCAAAAATCTCTTTAATAGACAAAGTATCCACTGTTTTACTCCTGAATTGAGCTTGAGGTTTATAAAGCACAAAAGCCGTTCAAGGCGGGTATTAAACTGCAGATTACCTGCTCCACGTTGATTAAGATACCCCAATTTAGTATTGCCTTCATCATGAGCCTGAGCACGAATATGTTCACGTCATAATCGGATATGAGACAATCTTGAACTTCCGTTCCTCGCTCAAAGCAGCCCATCAGTTCAATTAGCTCTTCCGCTTCCTTCCAGCAGCGGACCCTTAATACAAACCATCTCAGCCATCAACGGCACGCCTCGGAAACGGCATAGCTATCCTCGAACATGCGAAAGCGAGTAATAAGGCCGTTTTCAATCTCCATATCGAGGACAAATTCTGTCTCGATCAGCTTGTCGGTTTTTTTAACCCGGGATGCAAGCTCTCCAATCGTCACAATCCGCTTACCCTTGACGAGGATATCTTTGATTTCAAACCGCTCTGGCGTCAGGTGTGAGCGGATTTGTGCATAAAATTCTGCCACGCCTTTTCTGCCCTCTTTGCGGCCAACCCACGGAACCAGCGGGGTATTGCCTGCCACCAACCAGTCGACGTTCTCACTCATCAGCGCCGCGATCTCATTCACGTCTTCTGCGTTGGCGATACGGTGAAAAAAGGTTTCTGCTACTGCCTGCGGTGTTTGATTTGTCATGGCGTGTTACTCCCGGTAAGCGTCGTTAAGTGTCATCAGCCTGAAAGAGCGTATTAAAAATCACCTTATCCAGCGGTGCGGTTTGGTGGGGTTTTTGAGCGCCGTGACAAGCTTCTTTTGCCGCAGCGCGCACCAGATTCAACTCATCACGGCTCGCCTTCCCAGTAATCGACGCCTTTACCCCTGAAGTCGAGCACCCTGAAACCATCATCTTTCTGATTGGTGGATTTCACTAAATATTTATTCGAATCCGGGTATTCGCACACTTCGGGGAACTCCATGGTGCTAACAGACATATACATCAGTGGCAGGGAGGAGGTGTTGATAATCTGATGCGGCCACGCTTTCCCGGGCGGAATGGTAATGACGTCTCCCTCTTCGATAGCCACCATCCGATCGGCGATCCTCAGCGTGCCGTTCCCCTTCAGAATGATAAACATCTCCTCCTGAACGTGATGGAAATGGAAGGGCGTCGATCTTTTCCCCGGCGGAAGCGTATCTACAGAGGCACCAAGCTTGTTGGCCAGCGTGCCGGAGGTGAGCGAACCACCCTCTGAGGCATAGAGTGGCTCGCGCTCAAAACGTACGTCATTTACTTTATTGAAGTTTTTTATGGTGAATGTTTCGCTCATTAGGTCACTCCATAGTTATCTGAGTCCAGCTCAGTTTTTTAATGACACTGATACATTACGCGATCCGTTACTATTTTCACCTTATCCGCTTACTTCTGCTCACGATCGGCGCTATACGCGACTGCTTTCATCTCCTGCAACGCTTCAAGACGGGTTTCCAGCGCGGCGTTGATATTTTCATAAGCCGTGCTGCCGAGCGGCAGGCGAAGCGGGGGGCTGGCAGCGTCCGCTGCTGCAATCATTGCCGCCACGCACTTCTGCGCATCGCCTTTGATGGCGAATTCACCCGCAAGCAAAGCCGCACGCAGTCTCCCCGCTGGCGTATCGCGGTAGGCGGGCAGGGCATCGGCAATATCCAGACCCGCACCGAATTGTGTCGCCGTCGGGCCCGGCTCGACCAGTAAGAAGTCAATGCCGAAGGCCGCAACTTCCTGACGAACCGCTTCGACAAAGCCTTCAACTCCCCACTTTGTCGCATGATAGAGACTGAAATCAGGATAGGCGATCTGCCCCCCTTCTGACGAAACCTGCACAATGCGCCCGCCGCCTTGTTCTCTCAACAATGGGATCGCCGCGCGGATCAACTGAATGGAGCCGGTAAGATTGGTGGCGATTTGCCGCTCGATCTGGGCATCGCTCAACTCCTCGGCGGCACCAAACAGGCCGTAGGCAGCATTGCTGACCACCACATCGATGCGTCCCGCCTGCGAAAATGCCGCCTCAATGGTCGGTTTTATCGTTGCCGACTGGCTCAGATCGAGCACGATAACCTGCAAAAGGTCGCCATACTTCGCCTCCATCTCATCCAGCACAGCTTTCTTGCGCACGCTTGCAACCACCCGATCGCCGCGTGCCAGCAGCGCTTCACACATCAGGCGACCCAGGCCGCTGGATGCGCCGGTTATTAGCCAGGTTTTCATTATGCTTATCTCCGTTTGATAAAGTGGAAACAATCATAAAACGAATGATTGATGCCATAATCGCCCTGAACTGGAATGAGCTGGTGTGGAATATTCAACAATGAAACGTCCCTCCTGGAATGAACTGTTAGCGGTGAAAACCGTTGCCGAGCAGCGGAGCTTTAGCCGCGCGGCCGATCTGCTCGGGCTGAAACGCTCGTCACTGAGCCACACGATCAAAGGGCTGGAGACGTCGCTTGGCGTGCAGCTCTTTCTGCGCACCACCCGCAGCGTTGCGCTCACCGATGCTGGTGAAATGCTGATGGCGCGCCTGTCGCCGCTGCTGGCTGAAATGGATGAGTTGCTAAATGATGTGAGCGCCAGCGCGCAGCAGCCTTATGGCACGCTGCGTATCAGCGCCAGCGATACAGCGATCGGCCTGCTGCTGGAAACGGTGTTGCCGGACTTTATCCAGCAAAAGCCCGGCATTGAAATTGATCTGGTGGCGCAGGGGCACCTGGTCGACATCGTCGAGCAGGGGTTTGATGCCGGCATTCGTCTGGTTGAAGATGTACCGGGCGATATGATCGCCATTCCTCTCAGCGGGCCGCTGCGCTTTGTAACGGTCGCTTCGCCCGCTTATCTGGCAGGACGGCCGACAATTGCGCATCCGCAAGACCTGATGCAACACCGCTGTTTGCGCCAGCGTTTGCCTGGCGGAAAACGCTATCACTGGGAGTATCAGAAGGGTGACGCGCAGTTCGCGCTGGATGTGCCGGGTAGCCTGACGCTGAATAACAGCGCGTTAATGGTCGAAGCCGCCGTCGCCGGTCTGGGCATTGCCTATGTGCCGGAGCGATACGCCCGCCGCCATCTTGGCGATCGGCAACTGGTGACGCTGCTTGACGACTGGGCGGTGGCGTCAGCAGGGATCGCCCTCTACTTTCCGCAAAATCGCCATATGCCCGTTGCGTTGAGGCTTTTTGTCGACAGGGTCAAAGCCATGCAGCGTGGCTGAACCTGTTCCGTGTGAACAGACCGCTATTATGGCTGCCACCCAGCCACACATCTTTCGCTCAACGCTGTCGCAGCACGCCGGGAGGGCATCCATTGATGCGTTTGAACGCACGGCTGAAGGCGGCCTGCGAGGCATAACCCAGACGCTGGGCGACGGTCTCGATGGCGAGTTTCTCATTGCTGATCCAGTGGCTTGCCAGGCGCATACGTAACTCCGTGGCATAGCGTAAGGGCGAGACACCAATGGTGGACTTAAAACGATCGGCAAAAACAGAGCGAGAGACATTCGCCTGGCTTGCCAGTTCGGCAACGCTCCACTCCCGGCCAGGATCGCGGTGGAGCGCCAGAATGGCGCGCGCCAGGCGGGGATCGCGCAAGGCAGCCATAAGACCAGAGGCGTTTTCTCCGCCGGACTCGATCCATCCGCGCACGATCATCGACGCGGCCACCTCGGCAAGCCGGGCGAGAATACCGGCGAAGCCAATACGCCCGGAGCAAATTTCACTTTTCATCGCGTTCATGATGGGCACCAGCCCCGGATAACGCTGCTCCCCGGCGTCAACCACCATGGCTTCAGGCATCAGTTTACCCAGCGCCTGCATCGCGCCGAGATCAAACTCCATACAGCCATAAAAAAGCACCGTGCCTGGAGTCGGATGCGTACTGGGGCAGGTGTCGACCCCATACACGGATTCGCCGATAGGCGCGGCACCCAGTTCATCAATGTGCTGAAAAGTACTCGTTGCGCTGGAGAGCAGTTGATGGCTTGCACCCTGGGGCATAAATACCGCGCTTCCGGCTTTGAGCGCATGCAGCGTGCCATCCCTGAGGCGTAAAAGGACGTCACCCACCGCAACGTAATGGAAATAGGCGTGGCCCGGTTTGGTGTCGAAACCGACGCCAAATTCCGGCCCGGTCTGCACACGACGGTACTGAACGCCGCGCAGGCGTAAACCCATCAGCAGTTCACTGATCAAATCGGAGGAGAGGGCAAAATGTGCTTCTGTGTTCATATCAGGCGTTTCGGGTAAAAATGCAGGACGCAGCATCATAGATCGTCCAGACGTTCAACTCTAGACTTTGGGTGGAAATTTAACCCAGGAAGAGATTGTGATGAGAAATGATGTAACTGAAGCACGATGCACAAAGGTCAAAGAGGGTAAAGGATCAGGATCGGCATGGCTGGCGGTGTTTTCACTGGCAATGGGCGTGTTTGGTCTGCTGACGGCGGAATACCTTCCTGCCAGTTTACTGACGCCGATGGCCTACGATCTGGGTGTCACCGAATCGATGGCGGGCCAGGCGGTCACGGTAACGGCAGTAGTCGCGCTGTTTGCCGGGCTGGCCGTTCCCCGGCTAACCCGCAGCCTCGATCGACGAATTGTTCTGCTTGGTTTCACGGTCCTGATGATTGCCTCTAACCTGCTGGTTGCGCTCTCTTCGAGCCTGATGATTGTTTTAGCGATGCGCATCCTGCTCGGGATCGCGCTCGGCGGGTTCTGGAGTATGGCAGCAGCCGTCGCCATGCGCCTCGTGCCTGAAAACCGGGTACCGCGTGCGCTTGCCATCATTTTCAGCGGTATTGCTGTCGGGACAGTGGTTTCGATACCGCTGGGCAGCTATCTGGGGGGAATGTACGGTTGGCGCAGTGCCTTTATCGCAGCAACAGCAGTAGGGGCGCTGACGCTGATCGTCCAGCTCTTTACGCTCCCCGCGATGCCGCCGCGCAGCACGGTGAAAACGGCCTCAGTGGCAGACTTACTCCGCAGGCCAGGCATTGCGACAGGCATGATGGGATGTGTACTGGCGCATACCGGCCAATATGCGCTGTTTACCTACATCCGCCCGGCGCTGGAGAGCGTTGTGCCGCTGGATGTCGATCGCTTGTCGTTGATTCTGCTGGGCTTTGGCGTCGCCAATTTTATCGGCACGCTGCTCTCCGGTTGGCTAATCGAGCGTAGCCTTCGCCTCACTCTGGTGGTGATGCCAGCCATTGTCGGCGCAGCCGCATTAAGCATGATCATCTTTCCACTTGAGGAAACCGGGCTGATGCTGCTGGTTGCGATATGGGGGCTGGCATTCGGCGGTATTCCGGTGGCATGGTCCAACTGGGTAGCGCGCGCTGTTCCGGATCAGGCGGAAACGGCCGGCGGCATGGTGGTCGCCGCCGTACAATCCTCAATCGCCATCGGGGCGGCGCTGGGAGGCGTCATCTTTGGCTTGAGTGGCATAACCGGTGTCTTTGTTGTCGCAGGTGGCGTCATGTTCCTTGCTGCGCTTGTTATTGGCACAAAAGTACGTCTTGTGCAGGCAAACAGCGCGCGGGCGAATACCCCTGCAACCTCATTTGAATAACGATCTCTCTTTAGCTGGCCCGCCAGGCCAGCTAAATCGACGACTACGCTTTGCCACCTGACGTCACCCGCTGGCGGTGACAATCCGCCGGCTCCACTTTTTTCCCCTCTGCGGAACAGACACGTAACGTCTGCAGAGGCTGACCGCTGGTGTTATCTACCAGCACAGAGTGCACCTCTCCCTCGGCAAAGAGGTAGCGCTCACCCCATTGGCGCATCGCCACCACAATCGGAAACACCGCGCGGCCTTTGTCGGTCAGCACATATTCACTGTAGGCGCTGCCATCGGAAGCCGGACAAATCTCAAAGATGCCGTGCTCAACTAACAGTTTGAGGCGAGCGGCGAGAATGTTTTTTGCCAGCCCCAGATTTTTTTGAAACTCACTGAACCTGCGCACATCGTCAAACGCTTCCCGGATAATCATCAAACACCAGCGCTCACCAATCGACTCGAGGGTTCGGGCCACGGGGCATTCACTGGTTCTGAGGGATTCCTGTTTCGCCATTTCTGCACTCCCGGCATCTCTTGAGGGAGATGAGTATAAGTCCCTCGCAAACTGGTTGCAAAAGAAAACCGTCGATGCTATCTCTGTCGCTCTTGTGGTTTTAAAAAGCAACCAGAATGGGCGGGTGCGATGAGGAATAAGTTGAGTGTAGAGGCGGGTATTACGCAGGCTGCAGGATCTGGCGCTGCTCTGGTGCTGAAACCGGGCATTGTCTTTTTGTTCTCGCTGATAAGCGCGCTGTCGGTGGCAAATGTTTACGCGTCACAGCCTTTACTGGAATCCATTGCGCTGACGCTCAATATTCCCCAGGCGGTGATTGGCAGCGTGGTAACAGCCACCCAGGCGGGCTACGCGCTCGGGTTGATTTTTCTTGTGCCGCTCGGGGATGGGATTAACCGAAAAACCCTCACCATCACGCTGCTGTCGCTCTCGGCTACGGCACTGCTGGCGGCGGGATTAGCGCCCAATTTTGTCACTCTGCTTTGTGCGCTGTTCTTTATCGGCCTGCTGGCGGTGGTGGTGCAGCTGGTAGTGGCCTGGGTCGCCATCCTGGCGGCACCGGAGCAACGCGGAAAGATTGTTGGCACGGTGACCAGCGGCATTGTGTTGGGCATTCTGCTCTCCCGCGTTGTCGCTGGCAGCCTGGCGGATCTTGCCGGCTGGCGGGCGGTTTACCTGACTTCAGCCTGCCTGATTCTGCTGATGGTCTGCGTGGTGGCGAAAGCGGCGCCCGCACCATCTGTTGAGCGGCGCACCGCGCCTTATCTCTCTCTGCTGATCTCGGTTTTCAGGCTCTTTATCACCGAGCCGCAGTTGAGAAGAAGCGGTGCATTCGCGCTGCTTATCTTCACTGCGTTCAGCATGTTGTGGAGCGCGATGGTGTTGCCGCTCACTGCGCTGTCGTTATCCCATACGGAGACAGGCTTGTTTGGCCTGGCAGGGGTGGCCGGTGCACTGGCCGCGGCGAAGGCGGGTGCCTGGGCCGACAGAGGCTGGGGGCGCAGCGCCTGCGGTGCCGCACTGGTCATGCTGACGCTCTCGTGGTGGCCCATCGCATGTACCGAATCTTCTCTGCTGTGGCTGGTTGTTGGCATCCTGATGCTGGACTTCGCCGTGCAGACGGTGCACGTAATCAACCAGAGTATACTCATCGCCGCCAGGCCAGAGGCCGCAAGCCGGCTGGTGGGCGCGTACATGTGCTTTTACTCGACGGGCAGCGCAACGGGCGCAATTATTGCCACCCAGCTCTACGCTCACTTTGGCTGGAGCGCGGTCTGTATCGCCGGAGCGGGCGTCAGCGCCTGCGCGTTTCTGCTCTGGTGCGTAAAGAGATAGTTTCATCCGCGCGCGCGAAAAATCGCCGCCAGCTTCAACACGGCGGACTCAATTTCCCGCTCGTTGTAGGCGGCAAAGCCCATCAGAAATCCTGTTGAGGCAGGTTGGCCTGCATATAACGCGGTCAGCCCGAGCATATCGACATCGGCGCGGCGGGCGGCGAGGGCAATTTCAGCTTCTGCGATCCCCTCCCGGAGGTGGCAGGGCATCTGCATACCACCCGCTGGCGTCACCCAGGTGACGAAATCAGCGAGGTGCTGCGCTATCAGGCTGGCCAGTTTGTCACGCCGCGCAACATAGACGCCGCGCATCATCCGCACATAAGCGCCAAAGTGTCCGCCCTCGATAAATTTAGCCAGCGTCAGTTGGGGAATGGAGGCGGTATGACCATCCATTAATGTGCGCGCTACCGTCAGCGGCTCTACCAGCTCATCGGGAACAATCATGTAGGCGATGCGCAGCCCAGGAAAAAGTGATTTCGTGAAAGTGCCGATATAGATCGTCCGGTCAGAGCCATCCAGCCCCTGGACGCAGGCCATTGGCTTGCCCTCATAGTGAAACTCACTGTCGTAATCATCCTCAATGATCCACGCCTGGTGCCGGTTTGCCCAGTCGATAACCGCCAGCCGCCGATCGAGAGAGAGCGTGGCGCCGGTAGGGTACTGATGAGAAGGGGTGAGATAGATCGCCCTTGCCGGTTCGCTCAGCGCGTTAAGCTGCTCAATCGACAGGCCGTTCTCATCGAGCGCAACCGGCAGGGTCTTTAGCCCGGCGGCCTTAAACGCTTTATGCGCCCCTTGATAGGCGGGATCTTCAATCACCACGCCATCGTTGTTATCCATCAGCACGTTGGCGCAGAGCGCCAGCGCCTGCTGGGAACTGGTGACAATGATGATGTGATCTGCCGTAGCGTGCGCGCCGCGCTCCAGGTTGACATACTCAGCGATCGCCCGTCGTAACCGTTCCATCCCCTGGGGCGGGCTTTGATCGAGAGCCTGGTGACGATACTCTTTCAGTACCTGGCGTTGCAGGCGCTCCCAGGTATGGATCGGGAACAACCGTGTTTCAGGAATACCGGGAGCCAGCGGGCGAGGCCGGGAAAACTCACGCACCCCTCCGCTTTCATAGATAACCTCTCCCCGGGCGCTGAGCGCGGGTTTGCGCGCTCCAGCACTTGAACGGCGCTGCCGGGCATGCGATTTCAGCAACCGGGTACGGGGCGAGACGAAGCTCCCTTTTCCGGTGTGTCGTTCAATAAACCCCTCCGCATGCAGGCGGCTGTAGGCGGCTTCAATGGTATCCCGCGAGACCGTAAGCGATGTTGCCAGCGCGCGGGAGGCGGGAAGCGCTTTCCCTTCAGACAAGATCCCGTCAAGGATGAGCGTACGTATCGCCCGCTGGATCCTCTCATGCAGCGGCAATGATCCGTTGGCGGGATCGATTATCCACGCTTTTACCGTTTCAAGTTGTGCATGCTTAAACATCGGCTCTCCCCGCCATGATGCATCTTAGCCGTCAGTCTAAAGCAACAGGGGAAAATGCCGAACCTAAATTGGTCTGCTCTGCACGCCAAAATTGGTGGGGCTAAACGTGCCATTCCCTGCTTATAATCATTTCGCAAGCCTGATTAGCTATTTCCATGGAGTGAGTGGGAAATTACCGCCGGGATCTATTCCGGTGCAGCTTATTTGCGCCTGCCGGGCACGTAACAGATATAAAAAAGAGAGGTCATTACTATGAGTAATACTATTTTTACGATTGAAGCGGTCATTGAGAGTGATTATGAAGGCTGGTTGCCGTTGTGGGAGAAATATCAGGAGTTTTATAAGGTAGATATTCCCGAGGCGGTGACCAGACGTACGTGGCAACGATTTTACAGCCCGGTTGAGCCGGTATTTTGCGTGGTGGCGAAATATAACGGCAAGGTGGTGGGGTTTGCTCACTATCTCTTTCACCGCTCAACCTGGGCGGAGAGCGATTATTGCTATCTTGAAGATCTCTATGTTTGCGAATCGGTTCGCGGCCAGCAGGCGGGCAAGCAGCTGATTGAATATGTGCAGCGCGAGAGCAGAAAGCGTCACGCCAGCCATCTCTACTGGCATACCCACGAAACCAATTATCGTGGGCAGCGTTTATATGATTGGGTGGCGAAGAAGAGCGGCATGATTGAATATCGCATGCAGGTGAGATAGCGATATTTTTTGCACCTTTCATATGCCTTAGGGTCATTCTTATATGGCTAAATTATCACGCAAGGAAACGATAATAAATTTAGCTTTAGGGCCTCTTATTTTATCAATGTCTCGACTGACATGTTGGCAAGATGCTAACGCGTTGTTGAAGGGCTATGACGAAAAATGTAGGATAGCGGCTCCATTAATGTACAAGGAAACAGACTTATACCTGAGCACAGTGAGGGTGTTCACCTTTGGCTTATTTGCCGTCGCGAACGTTGTTCGCTTTTTAAGAAAGGGTATAAAAATGAGTACAGAAGATGAACTGGTAAAGATCCGGGAAGAGTTAAGCAGTATCAGGCGCCGGGTTTATGGCGGTGGAAACGACAACTGGTTTATCTATGCGGTCCTTATCCTACACGGGCTGGTTGCAGGTGGCGTAACGGGTTACTTTTTAACCTCCCAGGCAGGCTGGAAAACGCTTCCTGCCTATGGGCTGGTCTACATTGTCTCTGCGCTGCTGTTTTTATTCGGTTTTAAAAGACCGGTTCTGCATCTGATCTATATTGCGCATGCTTGTTTCTATTGGGGCGTGATTGCCTGGGGCAGTGCTCATCAGTTAGGTACCGTTGTGAGCTGGGGATGTGGGATCGCTGCGTTCGTATTCTCCTTAATAACGCTCTGTTATCCTCTGGGCGTCTTTCCACGGCTAGAACAGAAGAAATAGACCAAATCTTTAAGGTCGTTAATTGCAGCGCGTAATACGCTGACAAAGGCGTAAATATAACGGGAACCTGAAGGTTCCCGTTTTTGTGTGCAATGACAGCCACCTGAACCCGTCAGGCGAAGCGCAACTTACTGTGTCGAGGTGGTCGTCGTCGTTGTGGTACCGGTATTCGAACCGTTATTGCCGCCTGCCGCCATCAGTGCGAGGCCGGTTATGGCTGTGGCTATGGTCACCCCTGCAATGGCGGACGATCCCACTGCAAATTCAGAGGCGTTTGCGCCAGCCGCTTCACCGCTAGTGAGTTCCAGGGCGGAGCCCGGCGCGGCAACAGCGTTACCCGCCGCTGCAATCAGAACCAGGGCAGCAATTGTCATTTTCATCTTTCTCTTCTCCATTTAACGTTTCCTCCATCAGGGCAATGACACCCACCCCATACACTATTTTTATTGTTACTTAAGTGAAACTTATAACTGTATCTATATGTTAAATATACGTTTTATTCACACGTGATATGACTATCAAATGACTGATTTCCCGACGCCTCGTTTTTAATCTCAGCGGATATTTTCAGACTATCCGCATCCGTGCCCGCGCCGCTGCTGGCGCTTTTAGCGGCGCGGCCTACGCTTAAAAGGTGTGACGCAGCGGCCTGTAACCGGGCTGCGCGAGAGCTGTGGTGAATGGAAAAAAGAACAAGGAGCAAGAATGAACATTGCCTGTCTTGGTTGGGGATCGCTGATTTGGAAAGCGGAGGGTTTACCACTGGCCAGCCGCTGGCATGCCGATGGCCCACGTTTACCGATCGAGTTTTCCCGCGTCGGTGATGGGGGCGAGCTGGCAACGGCGCTCTGCATCAACGCGCCGGCTGTTCCGGTTCACTGGGCGTTTCTCAATACCGGCGATCTGGAGCTTGCGACTGCGGCTCTGCGCAAGCGCGAGCAGATCCCGGATTCACGGGAAGATGGCGTCGGCTCGCTGGTGCTGGCGGGTAATATGGACGGTGCGCTCGCCACATGGGCGGCGGCGAAACAGCTTGATGCGGTGATCTGGACCGCATTGCCACCGCGTTTCAATGGCATTGAAGGGCGGATCCCCTGTGTCGATGATGCGCTCGCTTACCTGCGCTCGCTAACGGGCGACACCCTCAGCCACGCGCAGGACTATCTCTGCCGGGTTCCCGCCGTGTTCGATACGCCCTATCGCAGAGCGATTCGCGAGCAGCTCGACTGGCCCTGCTGATTCCGACCGTCGCGCAACTAATCACATTTTTGTAACACTTTCATCGCATCCTGGTAGCGCTTCGCCAGGGTAGACTCTGCCTGCTCATTGAATATGGAAAAAAGAGAACTTTAAGATGCCATTACGTTCGATTCAGGCGTTGTGTTTGCTCAGCTTTTTTATGGCGGATGTGCGGGATGGTCTTGGCCCCTTTCTGGGGATCTTCCTGATTCACTATCACTGGAGTGCGGAAGCGATCGGCTACGCGATGACCGCAGGCGGCATTGCCGGGCTGCTGGCGACGCTGCCCTCCGGGATTATGGTGGATGCCTCGGCGCGCAAGAGGGCGATTATCGCCGTGGCCGCGCTGCTGATTATGGCGGGCACGCTGCTGCTGTGGTTCTTCCCCGGCTCGTTAATGGTTTACGCAAGCCAGGTGGCAACGGGCATTTCAGCGGCGTTTATCGGCCCGGCAATGGCCGGTCTGACGCTCGGCCTGGTGGGGCAGAAGCGCTTTGCTCATCAACTGGGGCGCAATGAGGCTTATAACCACGGCGGCAATATGCTCTCGGCGCTGCTGGCTGGTGTTGCCAGCTGGTACTGGGGCATCGGCGCGGTCTTCCTGCTGATGCTGGTGATGGCCTTTGGCGCGCTGATGGCGGTGCTCGCGATCCGTGAAAAAGATATCGATCACCGCGTCGCGCGTGGGCTGAATCCTGAAGAGGCCCTCGGCGAGATCCCCTCGCTCTTTACGCTGCTCAAAATCCCGGCGCTCACCATTACCGGGCTGACCCTGATGCTGTTCCATCTGTCGAATGCCGCACAGCTACCGATGCTGAGTATGCAGGTGGCTTCAGGCCATAACGCCACACTGTTTAACCCTGGCGCGTATGCCGCAATGACGGTGGTGATAGCGCAGGGCGTAATGATCCCGGTAGCGCTGATGGTCTCGCGTTATGCCCAGCGATATGGCTATGAAAAACTGATTTTGATCGCGCTGATTATCCTGCCGGTTCGCGCAATGACCGCCGCGCTATGGCCCTCGCCGTGGGCGGCGATCCCGGTGCAGATTTTCGATGGAATGAGCGCCGGTATTCTCGGCGTGGCTGTGCCAGGCTTTATTGCTTCGCTATTAAACGGCACGGGGCACGTCAATGCCGGGCAGGCGCTGGTGATGCTGATGCAGGGCTTTGGTGCCGCCATCAGCCCCTCGCTTGCGGGAACCGTGGCAACGCACTATTCATGGCGCACGGCGTTTATCACGCTGGCGAGCATTGCCCTGGCGGCGCTGCTGATCTGGCTCGGCTTCGCCAAAAAAGGGTCAACGCAACCCCTTCGCGAGTGACATCTCCTGCGGCTGATGCGCTGTTAACGGTTCCCGGCGCATCAGATCGCGGCAGACATAAAAGAGCCCAATCATAAAGGGGAACTCATACAGCTCTTCTATCAAATCCTGATAGTCGCGCTTGTGCAGGAAGAAGTGGGCAATTGCGCGATGGTGCTCCACGCTGTCGGAGATCAGGAAGGTGACGACCACCAGCGCGAAACTCCAGATAAGCAGAGTTTGATGGCGCAGTCGGTCACTAATCTGCTGGCGTAGCGCATGGGAAAAGAGGGGAAACAGCACCAGAGTGCCAATCAGTAACACCGAAATGGCGCGAAAGAGCAGGCGCGGCTCGTGGGGAAAATAGTCGCGGCCCCAGCTGATGCTGCGTCCGAGCAATACCAGCCACCACGTTGCCGCCCAGAGCCAGAAGCGTTTGCGCTCGGGCGTCAGCGGAGTAGTGAGCGCGAAGCGCAAGGTAAAAACAAAAGCAAACAGCAGCCACAGTGCCTGGACATTTTCTATCACTGATACTGAGAGCCCGTGATAAAGGGGCAGAGAAAAGTCGGCGAAAAAAGGAATGATGCAGGAGAAAACCGCCAGCATCACGGTAGTGGGCGTCAGGCGTTTATCGAATTTCATAATATTGCCACATTGATAATAATTAGCGGGCTAACATAGCGGATGAGGGGTTGTGCTGCTTTGCGATTAGTGGCGTATTGACTTACCAGGGTGGGAAACGCACCGGCAAAATAGCCGGTGCGTTATTTTCAGGCGGCCTGAACGGTATTGATAATCTTATGGATGCGTTGTTTAAAGCGCTTAATTGACCTGTCTATTTTCCGGCGATGAAGAAAGCGGAAATAAGATGAGAGCGGAACAAACTCAGCTTCGCCAATATTATCGATAACGACCAATTCATACTCTTGCGGCGCGGTTTTACGCACCAGCACATTGTACTCTTTCAGCGTCATGGTCGAGATGCCGTACTCAACGAGATGCGTGCGCAGCTCGGCGAGTTTCTCCTCCAGCAGCGGCAGAGAAAGACGCTTATTTTTCAGGTAGAACTCCAGGCTTTTAGAAATTTTCCCATCGTAATCGGTGACCAGATCGAAAACATGGCCGGTGCCAAAATTGGTCTGGATTTTACCGTAGTAGTTGGGAATGGCCTGGCATGCCTGAATAGAGCCTGATTTTTTGCGGTAGTAGCGCATTTCGCGCTTCACCTCTTTTAACCCACCGTCGTCGGGGTTATAGAGGGTTTTGACACATTTTTGACTATCAAACGGGTGCTGGTAACACCGGCGGTGGCGACCGCTACCTATATTCTCTTTTAGTATCAGCATGGTTACTCTCCTTGCCGGGTACTATGAGATTGCGCGGTTAAATATTTCCTAAACGAGGGAAATGCTTTGATACATTTGCCCGGAAGGCAGGGAATAAGCGCACCACGTGTTAAATTTGGTCGCCCGGCGGGGGGAAAGAGCGACCCTGAAATAATGCACGGCGCGTATCACGTCACTGACGTTTACTCCTGAACCATCCACATATCTGCCTCTTCAAACATCTCTTCCAGCATGCGGTTGAGCTTTTCGCGATCGCTTTTGCTGGCATCGCTGTTCAGGCCGTTAGCCTGCATCGGTTTTACCCGCACATCGGCGTCCGGGAAAATGCGGTGTACGCGCTTTGTCAGTTCAGTGAGGATAATCTCGCGCGCGCCAGGTAAACCTTCAACATTACGCTTGTCGTAAACCAGTTCAACAAACACAGGGTCGTCCTATTCAGTCTGAATTTTTCGTGCAGCATTTATACTGGATAAAAAATCAGTATTCAAGATTAAAGCGTGTAAGAGAGGCGCATTCTGCGTACAAGCGCGTAAACCGGGCATATTGGGCAGAGCAGGGGGTGTTTTTTTAGCAGGGGGAAGAAATAAAGGATGGCAGTTTCGACATCAAAACTGCCAGCGAAGAGAGTACAAATTGTTTAAGCGTATATCCGTCACTTGCGCACTTTATAACCTGTCGGCCAAAAGTGCACAAACGCAAATTTTTCGCTGGAGGGATTCATAAAATTGATGATCAGTGTATTAATCATCAGCCTTTGTAATTCCCCTGGCGAAAATGTGCTTATACCGGGTCGCGCTGAAGTTTGAAGATGCGAACCATCTCTACCAGCTGTTCCGCCTGCTGCTGCATCGCCTGCGCGGCGGCGGAGGACTCTTGTGAGAGCGTGGCGTTCTGCTGCGTTGCGGCATCCATGTGCGTGATGGCGACATGTACCTGATCGATGCCCACACTCTGCTCGTTGCTGGCCAGCGAAATGGTATCGACAAGTTGGCTTACGCGCTCAACGCTCTGCATGATTTCGGTCATCGCGCTGCCAGCGTTTCTCACCAGTTTGTTGCCTTCATCAATGCGATTCACCGAACGCTGGATCAGTTCACTGATCTCTTTCGCCGCCGTGGCGGAGCGCTGGGCGAGGGCGCGCACTTCCGAGGCCACCACGGCAAAACCGCGGCCCTCAGTCCCTGCGCGTGCCGCTTCTACCGCCGCATTGAGCGCCAGGATATTGGTCTGAAACGCAATGCTGTCGATCACGCCGATAATGCTGCTGATCTCGGTCGAAAGGTGATTGATCTCGCTCATGGTGGTGACGACGCGCTCCACGACCTCACCGCCCTGGTTAGCTACCCGCGTGGCTTCACGGGTAATATCACTGGCGATGCGTGAATTATCAGCATTATTCTTCACCACCGACGTCAGCTCTTCCATCGAGGCGGCGGTTTGTTCAATCGCGCTGGCCTGCGCTTCATTGCGTGCGGAGAGTTCTCGGCTGCCGCTGGCAATCTGCTGTGAGGCGCCGGCGATCGTTTCAGTGCCGGAGCGAACCCCGGAGACGACGCGCGTCAGGTTCCGGTTCATCTCCTGCATGGCGCGCATCAGTTCGGCGGTCTCATCGCGCCCGGAAATGACGAAGGAGGATTGCAGATCGCCCGCGGCGACGGTGCGGGCAACGGAGACGGCCTGTGCCAGCGGACGCGTAATACTGCGAATTAACCACCAGGTGATCAGCATGCCGACAATCAGCGTAAAGGCCATCACCAGCGTCAGCATCAGACGCGTCTCTTCAAACAGGGTGTTATTGTGCGCCTCGGTCTGCTGGCGGATATGCGCCGCATGTTGCAGCGTGCTCGCCACCACCGTATCGATCATTTTAGTCGGTTCCCGATCGATACCGGTCACCATATGGTCGACCCGCTGTGCGCTGCTGGCATCAGTAATATCGTAGTGCTGCAAGGCATCCAGATACTCTCTTTCCAGCTTTGCATGCAAGTCGATGGTTTTGACAACCTCATTGTTCGCGACACCAATCTTTGGAAGCAGCACGCTCAGGGTTTTTAACAGCGCCTGCGTTTTCTGGCTCTGTTCAACAAAGGCGTTTTTATATTTAACGAAGGTTTCCTGATTTTGCGTCCCGCGCAGCAGCGTGTTTTTCCACTCCTGCACCTGAATTTTGAACTGCACTTGCGCATTACGCGCGGTGTCGATGCTCTGCGCAACTTCGCCTTCGGTTGTCATGATCTGTTTGTTTTGCGCGAGTGCGCCGGCGTTAATGGCGAGACCGCGTATCCCCATAAACAGCGTTGCCAATAACAATAACGTCGCCAGCAAACCCAGACGCTGCCCGATAGTAAGATGGTTAATTTTCATGCTGTGTCACTTCCCCTGGTGATGAGGCGCAAATGGCGCACACGCCAGCACTATCGACCTACTTAAGCAGGGCTTTAATGTCGATCTGAACAGAAATAGAGCATTTTTAGCTTAATATTTTGATATATATACAGATGGCATTTTTATGACATTTTCGTGACGCTGTGCTACTGCTCAACTTACCGTGTGCGCAGAGGGGTTAACCCTTCAAATGATGCCTGGGATCGGCATGGATCTTTGCCAGCAGGCGCCAGGGTTTGCTATCCAGCAGCCAGCCGGGAATATCCGCCGCCGGTAACGGGCGGGCAAAAAGATAACCTTGCGCTTCATCGCAGCCATACTCTTCGAGCATGCGCGCGGTTTCCAGATCTTCCACCCCTTCCGCCAGCACCTCGTAGTTCAACTCTTTAAGCATCATGATCACATTGCGCGCGATGATGCGGCTGTCGTTATCGGTGGCGATCTGGCTGACCAGCGAGCGGTCGAGCTTGATCATGTCAATCGGGATGCGCCGCAGGTAGCTGATGTTGCTGTAACCTGCGCCAAAATCATCAAGCAGGATGGTAAAACCGAGCGCATCGAGGCGGTTAAGCTCGCGCAGCGCGGCATCGCTCTCCAGCACTTTCTCTGTTTCCAGACACTCAATATGAATATCGGCAGGTGTAAGCCCGGCATCGATAATGTGCTGCGCCAGTTCATCGGCGAAACCGCTGCGCGAAAAGTCACTCACCGTGACGTTAATGGAGACAGGAAGAACGATGCCGATCGCCTTCCATGCTTTGACCTGGGCAATCACCATTTTGATTACCCAGCGGGTGATATCGGCCATCAGGGTGGTTTTTTCCGCCAGCGTGACGATCACCGCCGGCGAAATTGGCCCAAGCTCGGGGTGGGTCCAGCGCAGCAGCGCCTCCACGCCCTCGGTCTTTCCTGTACGCAGTGAGACTTTAGGTTGATAGGCCATATGGAGCTGATCGCCTGATTTGATCGCTTCACTCAGATCATACAGCAGGCGGAAATCGGTATTACGCTGCTCATCAAGAACCTGGTTGAAGTGCAGCACCGGAATGTTCTCGCGGATCGCCTCATGCAGGGCGCTGATTGCCTGGCGCACCACCTCCTGCACGCTGTCCGTCTGCGGCGTAAAGGGGACATAACCCGCGTGAATAGAGAGATTAATATTGATATCGGCACCAATGGTCGCCTGAAAACCGTGCATGCTCTGAACCCGCTTAGCCAGCCTGAGCGCCGCGTTACGCTCGGTCAGCACCGCAAAGCGCCCGGTGGCGAAGGCGTAAAGGGTTGTTGCTTTGTTAAGCCGCAGGCGCATCTGTAAAAGCGGGCCAAAGCTGCGCAGCAGCGTCTCCAGCGCCTCAACGCCGAGATAGCGGGTCAATTCATAGGCACGGGGAATATCAATACAGTCAAAAATGATCAGCGCATAGTCACCGGTCGCACTTTGCTTCAGGCGCGTCATCTCTTTGATTAAGCAGGGGCGATTCGGCAGGCCGGTCAGCGCATCGACGAGGCCGATGTTGTAGCAGGATTCAAGGTAGAGCGTGGCGAGCGCCGCGATGCGCTCAAAACTGGCGAGCTGCCGGGCAGTGGGTTGGTGAATATCCGGATGGGTGACGCACAGCGTGCCGAGCACCGTGCCCTCTTTGGCGATCAGCGGCGCCGAGGCATAAAAGAGGATATCGCCACCTTTGACCAGCGGCTGATGGGAAAAGCGTGCGTCGAGGCGGGTATCGATACAAACAATCGTCTGGCGATCGGCCAGCGAATACTGGCACATGGTGCGATCGATGGCGATTTTATCATGCTCAATCGGCACGTTTTCGACGAACTTGATGTACTGAAACTTATCATCAAAGGTAGTAATAAAGCAGCCTGCTACGCCCATCACTTCGCTTGCCAGACGCGCAAATTCTGCCAGCGCCGCATCGCGGGCCGTATCTGCCTTACTCAATAATTCGAGCGCGGCCAGCTGTCTGCTTTCATTTTTTTTAAGACCCGTAAACATGGTGCGCTCCTGGCCAACAAGTTAAAACAGGGTGTCTTACTCTGAGAACGCCATCAGCGTGACAGGCCCCGGGTTATCCGATGCAGCCGCGTATCACTATTTCCACCAGCCAAGCTGGGTGCCGACCACGGCGATAATTGCAACGATCAACATAATGATGGTGGTCTTTTTCATAGGGGCTCCTCGGTCAGCGGCATGCGCCGACCCTGTTAAGTGTATATGAAAGCGAGGCCATTAAGATTTGCCTCATGTCAGCAACCGAGAAAACGCCATTAATTGAGCTGCTGGAACGCTTTTTTGCTTTTACTCTTCTTCACCCGATACATCACTTCATCGGCCGCGCGCAGGGCGCTGTCCGCATCGTACTGCTCAGGGTTAATTTCAATCACGCCGACGCTGGCACCGGGGTAATAAAGATGGATATCACCGAGTTGATACTCACCGGCAATCTGCTTATCAAGGCGCGTTTTTAGCGCGCTGAGCAGCACGCCCTGCGGCTGGTGGAGCGGGCCGCCGGGGCAGGCGAGTAAAAACTCATCGCCGCCAAGACGCCCAATGATGTCATCGTTACCGCGATCCTGCGTCAGCCGCTTACCTACCTCAATCAGGAAGCGATCGCCGGCCTCATGGCCAAACTGGTCGTTAATTCCTTTGAAATTATCGAGATCGATAAAGGCGATAATGACGTGAATGTGGAGATGACGGGCGAGGGAGAAGAGCGTCTGCAGCGACTCAAATAGCGCGCGGCGATTCGGCAGGCCGGTTAATACATCGGTATAGGAGTGGGCGATCAGCGCGGCGTTGGCTTCGCGCAGCTGGTCAACCAGATGCTCTTTTTCGATATATTGCGCGATCAGGCTGGCAAACAGGCGCAGCACCTGCTCGCCGCGCGCGCTGAGCATCTTTTTCTGATTACTGGCCGCACACAGCGTGCCATAGAGCGAACCGTCCGCCAGCTGCACCGGCTGGCTGAGATAGGTAGTGATCCCCAGGGCCTGGGCGGCTTCGCAATCGCGCCAGCGGGTTGCCACATCATTGGCAAACAGGCAGTTATCATCCAACGCGCGTTTGCACAGGCTGTCGCCAAAGGGGAGGGAGAAGCCTTCAGGGATCTCAAGCTGCTTGCTGTTACGGGAGTAGACAATATGCTGCTGGCGGGGGTCGTTGCTGATTTTGGTCAGATAGGTCGATTCCATATCGGTCACCATCTCCAGCATTTCCAGAAACTGGCGGACTAAGCTTTCCAGCGAGTGCTCTTTCGACAGGGTTTCCGATACCCGGGCGAGAATGAAATCGGACATGAATATTGGGCTCCGGTGCGTGGGTACCTCGTTAACCCGGCACGTTATTGCTGACTATTTCGACGGCGCGCCATTAAAACATGAACCTAGAAGATTTGATATATCGTGTAACGGACAAAAAAAAGCCCCGCTGATGAAGCGGGGCAAAAACTCATTGATTACGGAATGATGTTCTCTGGTCATGGGTGAGAACAAGGCAGACTATAACGGCGAAAAGTGCATTAAGGATGGAGAAATCATGGAGATATGCTGCTTGCACGGCTATTCTGAAGAGCGTTGTTGGTCACTGTAAGGAAAAGAAGATGCGTTATGGGTTACTCGTTTTACCGCTGCTGGTCTCTGCCTGCACCTCATCACCTGCTCAAAAACCGGATCATCCGCAGGTTGGCATGGCTAACCCGGCGGCAGTCTACTGCCAGCAGCGCGGCGGCGAGCGCGTGCCGGTGCAGAGCCCGCAGGGTGTGCGCACCGAGTGCAAACTGCCAGGCGGCGAAGTGATCGACGAGTGGGCGCTGTGGCGTCGCGATCATCCGACACCGGGATCGTGACAGCGGCAGAAAAGCCCGGTAAACTTCTCTTTCAGAATTATCTCATATTCAGCTTTAACGAGATCACGCGAGAGAAGCATGTTTCAGTTACGACCGGGCAGCCAGGCATTAGTCATCGGCGCCCAGACCGCCAGCGGGCGGAGCAATATCGGTAAATCCGTTGAGTTATTTGGTCTCTGCCAGCCGGGTGAGCGCTTTCTTAACCCGGTGAATGGCGTGGTCACCGAAATGCCGCGCACCGCAGCGCGCGCGCTCTGGCTGGTGACGGGCGATGTGACCGCGTTTGATGGTCAGCACGGTTTTGCCTTTGTGCGCGCCGAGCACCTGATGCCCCTGCAGCCGGACAGCGCGCCGCAGGGCGAGCGTACGCAGGTGATGAGCTAACGCAGCGCGCGCAGCCACTCCGCCAGCACGACGGCGTGGTTCTGATCCCTCTCTTTTGCCGCATATAACAGCGTGACGGTGCCGTTTCCCCCCCGCGCCGCCAGCTGTTCTCCTGCCTCTTTCTGTGCCTTCAGCTCTTCACAGTAGCTTCTCTTAAAGGCGGCAAAATCGATCGCCTCTCCGTGAAACGCTTTACGCAGCTCCGTTGACGGAGCCAGCGTTTTGCACCATTCGTCATAAGCCAGATCGGCTTTCTTTATGCCGCGCGGCCAGAGCCTGTCGACCAGCACCCGGTAGCCATCCTCTTTACTGGCGGCGGCGTAAACACGTTTACACTGGATCATCGCGTTCTCTCCCTTTTCGTCTGGTCATTGATTTTAAAGTGTTGTGATTAATGTTAAAGACGTCTAGTGTGATGCGCCTTATGTTAGCCATTATCTACCACGGCATAGGGGCACTTCTCCATGAACCACATTCCGCCTAAAAAGACACTGCGTATTGCGCTAATCGGCGACTATAACCACGACACTGTTGCGCATCAGGCGATTCCGCTTGCCATTGATGATGCCGCGGCTGTGCTTGAGATCACCGCTGACTATGACTGGCTGGCGACCCGCGAGATCGACAATCCTGAAGATCTGGTCGGTTATGACGCCATCTGGGTCGTGCCGGGCAGCCCGTATGAGAATGCAGCAGGGGCATTTATCGCCATCAAATATGCGCGTGAAAATGCCATTCCGTTTCTCGGCACCTGCGGCGGTTTCCAGCATGCGGTGATCGAGTACGCCCGCAATGTGCTGGGCTGGGAGGATGCCGCCCATGCTGAAACCGAAACCGCAGGGCAGATGGTGATTACGCCGTTGACCTGTGCGCTGATGGATCAAACCGCTGCCATTGAGTTAAGACCCAACACGCTGATTGCCCGTGCCTATGGGCGCAACGAGATTGATGAAGCCTACCGCTGTAGCTTTGGCGTCTCCCCGGAGTTTGCCAGCGAGCTGGAGCGCGGCGATCTGCGGGTGACCGGCTGGGATGAAGAGGGTGAGGTGCGAGCGGTAGAGTTGATCACCCATCCGTTCTTTGTCGCCACGCTGTTCCAGCACGAGCGCGGCGCGCTGGAAGGTCGCCCGGTGCCGCTGGTGCATGCAATGCTCCGCGCCGCAGGCGAATAAGCCCGTGGATTGTGCCGGATGGCGCGTAAACGCTTATCCGGCCTACAACACCCCGGTACCGCTTTTGTAGGCCGGATAAGGCGCCAGCCGCCATCCGGCAGAGCATCGGTGCCACCCTCCGACCCGGTACCGCTTCTGTAGGCCGGATAAGGCGTAAGCCGCCATCCGGCATTTACCCGCAATCCCGCTTTTACCCACCATCCATCCTCTACCCGGAAACAATCTCCCGGTCCCGTCCGGCAAACGCGCCGCACAGCGCCATCACTACCGACAAGAGCGCACAGGCGATCAGCGGCAGATGCCAGTCGCCGCTGGCGTCATGCACTTTCCCCATCAGCGGCGGCCCGCAGGCGGCGAGCAGATAACCAACCGACTGCGCCATTCCCGACAGCGCGGCGGCCTGATGCGCCGAGCTTGCCCGCAGGCCAATAAAGGTGAGGCCGAGGATCATCGTCGCCCCGGAGCCAAATCCGTACACCACCGTCCAGATCGCCGCGTGCTCCGGTTGCAGCCATAGCCCCAGCGCGCCCGCAGCACACAGCAGTGCGACCAGCGCCGCGATAGCGCGCTGATCCCGCAGGCGGTGCAGCACCAGCGGCACCAGTAAACCGGGCGCGGCCGTAGCCAGTTGCAGCACACCGTGCAGCGAGCCAGCCTGCGTCTCGCTAAAGCCCTGGCTTATCAGAATCGACGGCAGCCAGCCGATCACAATGTAGTAAATCAGCGAGTTGATCCCGAGGTAGAGCGTCACCTGCCAGGCCAGCGCCGAGCGCCATATACCGCGGCTGTGAAGTGCTCCGCTGGCACTGAGCTCAGCAGGTGCGCCGTGGCGCAGCCGCGGCAGCCAGAGCAGCAGCGCCAGCAGCGGGAAGATCATTAGCGTCAATAACGCGCCGTGCCAGCCCGCGCCGCTCTGCGCAATCGGCACCATTGCCGCGGATCCGAGCGCTGCCGCCGCGCCCATGGTGAGGGAATAAGCCCCGGTCAGTTTGGCGACATGCTGCGAAAAATCCCGCTTCAGCATGCCGGGCAGCAGCACATTGCCAAGCGCAATGCCGCAGCCAATCACCGCCGTACCGATAAACAGCAGAAGAGAAGAGGGCAGCGAGCGCAGGGCGATGCCAGCGCAGATCAGCAGCAGCGCGGCAAACAGGCTGCGCTCCATACCAATCCGGCGCGCCACGCCCGCCGCCAGCGGCGAAATCAGCGCGAAGGCCAGTAGCGGCAGCGTGGTGAGCATACCGGTTTGCGCGGTGGTTAAGCCATAGTCGGCGCGAATGGCATCCAGCAGCGGTGCGGCGCCGGTGAAGGTGACGCGCAGCGTGGTGGCAATCATCAGAATGCCAATAATCAGCAGCACACGCTGTTTGCCGTTTAAAGAGGGAGTGGTCATGGTGTTCTCATTAATAAACAGAGGACACTACGATAGCGTTTTTCACCGCTGTTTGAATCAAGCTAAAATGACACTTTATCGCTAAATTCGGACAACTTTATGCACGACTTAGCCTTAGCGGGCTTCGATCCCGACAGCCAGCAGGAAGCCGCCGTCGCCTTTCACATCCGTATGGCGGCGCACGAGCAGCGCATTCCCGCGCATCATCACCGCAAAGGGCAGTTGATCCTCGCCTTAAAAGGGGCGATCACCTGTGAAGTGGAGAATGCCCGCTGGATGGTGCCGCCGCACCACGCCATGTGGCTTCCGGGTTTTGTGCCGCACAGCAATCACGCCACCGCCAATGCGCAGCTCTGCTTTCTGTTTATTGAAAGCTGGGCGGTGGTAATGCCGGAGCACTGCTGCACCCTCAAAATCTCGCCGCTGGTGCGCGAGCTGATCCTGCAACTTGCTGCCCGTTCAACCGCTGCACGGCGTGAGCCGCAGACCCAGCGCCTGATCCAGGTGCTGTTTGATGAGTTACCCCATCAGCCGCAAATGCAGCTCCAGCTTCCCGTCTCCATTCACCACAAGATCCGTCAGATGGTCGAGACGATGGAGCAGGCCCCGGCGGAGCGGCAGACGCTGGCGCAATGGGCGCAGCGTTTCGCCATGAGTGAGCGCAACCTTGCTCGCCTGGTGGTGAAAGAGACAGGGCTGAGTTTTCGCCGCTGGCGGCACCAGTTGCAGCTGATCCTCGCCCTGCGTCTGTTGATTGAGGGGCATAGCGTGCAGCATATCGCCCAGACGCTGGGGTATGACTCAACCACGGCGTTTATCACCATGTTTAAAAAGGGGTTAGGGCAGACGCCGGGGCGCTATCTGGCAACGCTTGGCGAGCAGTAATATTTTTTCCTGCCAAGTCCACTTATGTTGTGTGGAATTAAATCGTTTATAGCGCCCGAAACAAAAGGATAAGTCATTAATATCGCGAAACTGTTTTTAATAACTTTTTCAGATATTCAATGCACTTTTTGATATTTGTGTGATGAAAAACCTTATGTGACTTTAACGCGGCAATAACACAATAACCGGGCATAAGGATTAGCATGGCAACTTCATTACACACAAAAAACATCGTTGCGCTCAGCGCGCTGGCGCTGCTTTCGGCGCTCTCCTTCTCCGCGCAGGCAGACAAGCTGGCAGATATTAAAGCCGCAGGCGTCGTTAAAGTCGCCACTTTTGACGCTAACCCGCCCTTTGGCGCGATCGACCCTAAAACCCACGATATTGTTGGCTACGACGTCGATTTTGCAAAAGCGCTGGCGAAAAGCCTCGGCGTTAAGCTGCAACTGGTTGCCACCAACCCGGCGAACCGTATTCCGCTGCTGCAATCCGGCAAGGTCGACCTGATTGTTGCGGATATCACCATTACCCCGGAGCGGGCGCAGGTGATTGATTTCTCTACCCCTTACTTTGTCACCGGCCAGCAGTTCCTCGTTCCGGCCTCTTCACCAGACAAGCTTGATGCCTACAGCAAAGCGCGCATCGGGGCGGTAAAAGGCACCACCGGCGAGCAGGCGCTGCATCAGCGCTTCCCGCAATCCCGCGTGCTGGCCTATGACGATATCCCGCTGGCGTTGACCGCACTGCGTAACGGCAACGTGCAGGCGATCACCCAGGACAGCACCATTCTGGCGGGGCTGCTGGCGGGCGCGCCGGACAAAGCGAAGTTTAAGATCCTGCCCGATCTGCTGTCGAAAGAGGAGATTGGTGTCGGCGTCAGCAAAGGGGAGAGCGCCCTGCTGAACAAAGTTAACGAAGAGCTGGTGAACCTCGAAAAGAGCGGTGAAGCAGCGAAAATTTATGACACCTGGTTTGGCCCGCAAACGAAAACTCCGGCTCCGCGTAGCTTTACCATAGAAGCGAAATAACGATGTTGGCAGGTCTCTTCTCTTCCTCTGCGGCAGATGCCGCAGGGGCGTTGCCCGTGCAAAAAGGCACGGTAGTGTTTCGCCAGGCGAGCAAACGCTTTGGCGACAACGTGGTGCTGAAAGCGATTGATTTACAGGTTGCGGCGGGAGAAGTGGTGGCGGTATGCGGCCCTTCCGGCTCCGGGAAATCGACGCTGATCCGCCTGATTAACCAGCTCGAAAACCTCTCCAGCGGCGAGATTTTTGTTGATGGTCAGCCCACCAGCCAGCTCACCGGGCGTAAGTTGCGTGAGTTGCGCCGCCATGTTGGCTTCGTTTTCCAGCAGTTCAACCTCTACGCCCACCTCACCGCGCTTGAGAATATCACCCTCGCGCTGCGCCACATTCACGGCAAAAGCGCTGCCGAGGCGCAGCAGATTGCGCTCGCGCTGCTGGCGCGCGTTGGCCTGCAGGAGAAAGCGCAGCATTACCCGGCGCAGCTCTCCGGCGGTCAACAGCAGCGGGTGGCGATTGCGCGCACCCTGGCGGCCGACCCGCACATTATCCTGTTTGATGAGCCGACCTCGGCGCTCGATCCAGAGATGATTGGCGAAGTGTTGCAGGTGATGAGATCGCTGGCGCACAGCGGCATCACCCTGATTGTGGTTACACACGAGATGCAGTTTGCGCGCGAAATCGCCGACCGGGTGATTTTTATCGACGGCGGCGAAATTCTTGAGCAGGCCGCGCCCGCCAACTTCTTTACCGCGCCGCAGCATCCGCGCGCGCAGCGTTTTCTGCAAAAGGTGCTTAACCCGCTGCATGCCGATAACAAGGAGTTGTAATGGCACTGCATCTTGACTGGGCGGGCGTGCTCAGCGGCCAGCCCGCAGCGTGGATCCTCTCCGGTTTTCTCACTACCGTGTGGGTCACGCTGGTGGGTATGATCCTCGCCACCCTGCTTACCGTGCTGCTGCTGGCGCTGCGCCTGGCAGGTGGCCGCGTGGGACGCGGCGCGGTGGCGGCATGGGTGTCGCTGTTTCGTAACACACCGCTGCTGGTGCAGCTGCTGTTCTGGTATTTCGCCGCATGGAACGTTTTGCCGCTGGCGGTTCGCCAGTATGTAAACGACGAACACGCCTTTAGCATTCTGCCGGGCGATGTCTGGTGGTTTACACCGGAGTTTCTCTCCTCTGCCTGGGCGCTTGGGCTCTTTACCGCCGCTTTTCTGGTGGAGGAGATCCAGGCCGGGCTGCTCGCTGTGCCGCGCGGTCAGGTGGAAGCGGCGCAGTCGCAGGGCTTCAGCCAGCTTGCGATCTTTCGTTGGGTGTTGTTGCCGCAGGGGCTACAGAATGCCTGGCAGCCGGTGGTGGGGCAGTATCTCAACCTGATGAAACTCTCCTCGCTGGCGACCGGGATTGGGCTGGGCGAACTCACTTACCAGACGCGGCAGATTGAGAGCTTCAACGCCCACGCGCTGGAGGCGTTTGCCGTGGGCAGCGCGCTCTATCTGCTGCTTGGTCTGCTGATGAGCGTGCTGTTTAACCTGCCGCGCCACTGGCGCTCACTGCGCCACGCCACGGAGGTGCCGCGTGATCGCTAATATCACCGTCATTACCGATAACCTCGACTACCTGCTGTGGGGCAGAGCCGCTCAGCGTGAGCCGGGCGGCGTGCTGCTGTCGCTGTTAATGACTATAGGCGCGGCGGCGCTGGCATTTCCCGGCGGCATTCTGCTGGCGTGCTGCGCCTGGCGTTTTCGCGGCTGGCCGCGCAAGGTGCTGTTTCTGTGGGCGGAGCTGATTCGCGGTATCCCGCTGATCTTCGTTATCTTCTGGCTCTGGTTTTTACTGCCGTGGATAACCGGAGCGGATCTGCCCGGCGCGGTAACGGTCACGCTGGCGCTGGCGTGGTTTACCTCGGCCTCGGTGATGTACTCGACGCTGGCGGCACTCGGCGCACTGCCGCGCGGGCAGTATGAAGCGGCGCTGAGCAGCGGTTTTTCCAGCGCACAGATCCTGCTTCGCGTGCTGCTGCCGCAGGCACTACGCAACGCGCTGCCGTCGTTTATCGGCTTGGTGATCGCGCTGCTGAAGGACACCTCGCTGGCCTTTATTGTTAACGTCCCGGAGCTGACCACCGTCGCCGGGCAGGTGAACAACCGGGTGCAGGTCTATCCGGCGGCGCTGTTTATCTTCACCGGGCTGGTCTACTACCTGCTGTGCAGCGCGCTGGAGTATGGCGTGAAGCGCTGGCAGCGGCGGCTTTCACTGCCGGCCAATTAGCAGCGATACCAGGCCTGCGGCAATCAGTGGCCCGACCGGTACGCCCCGGAACAGGGCCACGCCTAACACCGTTCCCACCAGCAGCCCCGCAACCAGCGAGGGCTGCGAACTCATCAACGTAACCCCGCGCCCGCCCAGCCATGACACAAACACCCCGACGGCAATCGCCACCAGCGATTTCCAGTTGGCAAAGGAGTGCAGCAGCGTCGAGGGCGGCAGCGATCCGCTGGCAATTGGTGCCATCACGCCAATCGTCAGAATGATAATGCCGACCGTCAGCCCCTGCTTTTCGATCCAGGGAAAGAAGGTGTTGAGCGGTGTGACGCGCACAATGATCAGCACCAGAATCGAGACCGCAACGGTGGTGTTATGGCTGACAAAGCCGAGCGCGGCGAGGGCGAGCAGAATAAACAGCGTGGTATCAAACATGCAAAGCGTCCTTACTCTGCGCTCTCGCGCCTGAAATCGACCAGCGCTGGCTGGGCGATGCGCAAATAGTCGTGGGTATTCATGATCACTGATTTTTCCAGCAGCCCGGCGTTAAAGGCGATCTCATCGAAGCGCTGAAACAGCACCGGGTCGGCAACCAGGTCAAGGTCAGGGTGAAAAGAGAAGGGGGGAATGGCACCAAAAACGCAGGCGGTAAGGGCATCGACCTCCGCCGGGCTTGCCAGCGACGCTTTCAGGCCGCCAAAGTGTTGTGCTAAGCGGCTGAGATCGGCCTGCAGGTCGGCACCAAGGATCGCCAGCACATGTTTTTTCACGCCGTTGCCTTTGATTTTACACACCAGCGCTTTAGCACCCTGGCCGAGGGCGGTACCGCGAATTTCACTTACCGCTTCACATTTGCCGACGGCATCATGCTCAACCACGCGAAAGCGTGCCTGTTGCTCAGTAAGAAGTTGGAGTAGATGCGCGTGGATATCGCGGCTGGCAATCTCAGACATGTTCGCTCCCGGAAAATGTAAAGAGGCTTACATTACCGCACATCACGGGGGCTGAAAATAAAAATGCCGCCCCGGGGGGCGGCCAAAAAATACAAGCACTACAAACAATTCTTTGTGTGTACGGAAAAATCGGTTCTAAGCCCTGGTGGGCTTTACTCGCTCACATTACCAGCCGCAGCGATGACTCCCGCTGCGCCTCAAACTTCAATGACGATAATGTGCCACATGCTGGCGGCGGCAAGAGGGTAAATAAACCCCGTTTTTACGTCTATTTCTGCCTATCACCGGCAAATTTCGCTTATGTTACGCCATCTTAGGCGCAGCCCTGACAAAAATGGCGATCTCGGGTGGCTTAACTAGACTTAGAGATTCACTTTATCCACATCGGGAGTGTGACTATGGCTAATGTATATCAGTCATGCATTGATGCCTGCTATCAATGTGCTGAAGCCTGCGATCGCTGTGCGGTCTCCTCTCTGCAGGAGCCGCATCTTGAGATGATGAGAGCGTGCATTAAAGCGGATATGGAGTGTGCGGCGCTCTGCCGGGTGACGGCGCAGCTATTAAGCCTTGAGAGCGAGCAAGCGAAGCAGGTGTGCCGCATTTGCGCTGACGCCTGCCGCGCCTGTGCCGAAGAGTGCTCGAAACATCAACATGAACACTGCCAGCAGTGCGCCGCAGAGTGTCGCCGCTGTGCCGAAGTCTGTATGCAGATGACCGCTTAAGCCAGCGCGGATCAACATGGAACGGGAGGGTGGCGTCAGCAACGCGCCACGCCCTACGCCCCGTGGCTTTTAAGCCTCTCGTTCACCTTGAATAGATTGTGGTAGAACTCGCCCTCTTTTTTAATCTCCGCCAGACGTTCACTGACCATCTGCCTGAAGGAGTCACCCTGGTGATTGCGCAGATCCGGGTCAGCACCCTTATCCAGCAGAAGCGCGATCTTGTCGAACTCGGCACCATAAAACGCCTCGGCCAGCAGTGTGTTGCCCAGCGAGTCACGGCTGTTTACATCCGCACCGCGTGCGAGCAACAGCGCCAGCGTGGCGTTGTTTTTCGCTCTGATGGTCGAGAAGATTAGCGGCTCAGCGTAACGCTTCTCGCGGGCGTTAGCATCCAGCCCACCGTCAAGCATCGCTTTCAGCCAGATATCCTTATCGCCCATCGCCACCATTTCTGCCGGGCTCCAGGATTTATCCTTCTGCGGTTGCAACGGGTCTGCACCCAGGCGCACCAAATCCGTGACGATCTGCAACCGCTCAGGCGGGTTGCCATTATAAAAAGACTCATTGAGGGCAAAAAAGAGGATCGTCAGGTCTTCATTTCCTGGCGTGCTAAGGTCCGTCTTTTTTGCCAGACGCAGGATGGTGTAGCGATCTCCAGCCTGAATCGCCTTTGCCAGCACCAGCTGCGCGCCCGAAAAGTGCTTTTCAGGCTCGATTTTTTTCAGGCTCTTACAGCCGGGCAGCAGCGTACACAGCAGAGTGAGCAGGAGAGTGGAGAGTAATTTTTTCATGTCGTTTCCCCCGTAGAGCGGGGTTTACATCCTCTACGAGTGCTTTTTGGGCTGTAACAGCGCGACGGCCTGCACATAAACCGCCTTTGCGGCACCGACGGCTTCACCTTCGCAGGCAATAAGGTGCGCCAGAATATTACCCTTGTTTAGGGTGCGCCCGGCGCGAAGCACCGCTTGTGCTGCGTTGCCTATTGCGGCATGGACGGCGTCGTTGTCGTCTGAGTGGGAAATTGTCACGCTCTGTTCCTCGGGATGCTAATCCAGTTGGTGGCTTATCTGTGCGCCGGTGTTTATGGTGCGTAGCCACTGGTCGCCTCGCCTGAGGCACAAAAAAATGTGTCAGGGCAGAGCTTTTAAAAGTTTTTCACGCAGCCCGCTAACCCGGGTTGCCAGGTCAGATAACTCTGCAAACGGCGTGTCCATTACCGAGATCATATCGGCGGGAACGCCGGCGGCGTCGATCTTTAACTGCTGCCCCTGTTCGGTCAGGGTGATCAGCACCCGCCGCTCGTCGCCTTGCGTATCGCGTTTTCTGGCGACCAGACCGGAGGCCTCAAGCCTTTTCAGTAGCTGGCTTAGCGTGCCGGAGTCCAGCTGAACGCGCGCGCCCACTTCCGACACCGTCACGTTATCTTTTTCCCACAGCGCCAGCAGCACCAGATACTGCGGGTAGGTCAGCCCAAGCGGTTTCAGCCGTGACTGGTAAAGCCGGGTCATCGCCAGCGAGGCGGAGTAGAGCGCGAAGCAGAGAAATTGATCCACGGTCACCGGCGCATTGCCCGGGGCCGGCAGGTCATCACTCTTATCGCTGTCGTTATTTGCGTCGATACACATAAGCAATATGGGCCTGTTGCAAAGATGGAATTCTCTCTCTGAATAGCGGCAACGGATTCAGGGAGGCTGGCATGTTCACGTCGGATTAAAAGAGGCGCAGGGGAAGAGGAAAAAACGGCCTGCGCGTCGGTTGTCAGAGCGAAGTATTGAGTCTAATTATGTTGACGTCAACCTAATTAAGGCTGGTGTATGAATCAGAGGCAAAACCGCGCCGCCATTATGCTCTTTTCAGGCGGCGCGCTGTGGCCGATTAGAGGCGGAAAGTGTCCACCATGCCGCGCAGGGCATGCGCCTGAGCAGAGAGCGACTGCGATGCGCTGGAGGACTCCTCCACCAGCGCGGCGTTGTTCTGCGTCACGCCGTCCATCTGGCTGACCGCCAGGCTGACCTGGCTGATACCCTGCATCTGCTCCGAAGAGGAGAGGGAGATATCATCCATGGCGTCCGCCAGATCGCCGACCATGCCAACCACCTTCAGGATGTTGTCACCGGTGTCGGCGGCTTCAGCGACGCCATCTTCCACCTGGGCAACCGCCTGTTCGATCAGCGTTTTGATATCCAGTGCCGCACTGGCACTGCGCTGCGCCAGGGTTCTCACTTCCCCTGCGACCACGGCAAAGCCGCGTCCCTGATCACCTGCGCGGGCCGCTTCGACCGCGGCGTTCAGCGCCAGGATGTTGGTCTGGAAGGCGATGCCTTCGATTACGCTTGTGATCTCACGTACTTTTACCGCGCTCTGGGAGATGGCGTTCATGGTCTGCGACATGCGCCCCAGCTCCTCACCGCCGGTGCGGGCAAGGGTGGCGGTGGTGCGGGCAGTGTCAGCAGTCTGGCGCGCGCCGTCGGCATTGCTTTTTACCGTGGCGGTCAACTGCTCCATGCTGGCGGCCGTCTCCTGCAGGGCCGCGGCCTGCTGCTCAGTACGGGATGAGAGTTCGGTGTTGCCCTGCGAGATCTCATCGGCCGCCGAGGCCACCGAGACGGAGGCATCGCGGATATCAGAGACCAGGCTGCGCAGATTGGCCTGCATACCGGCAAGCGAAGCCAGCAGGCTGCTGCTATCGTTGCGACGCAGTGCTACAGGCGAGCTGAGATCGCCCCCGGCAATCGCTGCCGCAAGGGTCTGCGCCTGGGCGGGTTCGCCGCCGAGCTGGCGCATCAGCACGCGCACCGTAATCATACAGGTTGCCACTGCCAGTAAGATCGACAGCCCTGCCAGCCCCATCAGGATCATCGCCGTACGGGAGATATTTTCACCGTTCTCCGCGAGCGTATCGCGGCTTAACTTCATCTGCACATCCGTCAGGGCATTAAGGGCGTCCAGCAGCGCTTTTTGCGCCGGGCGGGCGGTGTTCATCAGGTAGGTGGTGGTCTCCTCCTGGCGATTTGACAGCCCCAGTTTTCCCGCTTCCATCAGCGTCGACAGGGCCGCAGGCTCTGCGGCAACAATGCGTGAAAGCGCCGCTTTGCCTTCGTCGGAAACATTTGACGCCATGCTCTGCTCCAGCAGTTCACGGTTATGGATGAAGAGTTCGCGCTGATCGTTCAGTCGCTTCCACTCCGGCTGCATCTGAGCCGGGTCTGTCAGCAGGGCGAGGTTACGCACGGCGATAGCCATATCGCGCGCGCTGCCCCGCATATCCAGCACCAGATCGTAGCGCTTCATTTTGGAGTTAACGGTGTCGTTCATACTGTCGCGCGCTTGCCACAAGCCCTGCAGTGCGGTTGCCGCACAAAGGATAAATAACACAATAATCAAGCCAAACCCAACGCTCAGGCGTGTAGAAATTTTCATCAGTTTTCTCATCCTATTTATGGTGTGGAGCACTATCGGCAAGCAGACGAGAAACCATTAGGGTTGAAATCAATCAAAATGTGTTCAATTGTGTCGCGCGTTAGTTAATTGCGGGTTTTGTAGATTTTGAGGAGGGTTAAGAAAGCTAAGTTATTGCGTAAGCAGGCAGGAAAACAGCCAGTTATTTTCATTTAACTGGCTGATTTAGCGGTTAATTTGAGGCGTTTTGCTTATGGAACAGCTCGCGGAATACCGGGTAGATATCATCCTGGTCACGAATATGCTGGATAGCGAAATTATCAAACATCGTTTGCAGATGTTCATATTCCCGCCACAGCGTCTGGTGCGCCCGACGGGTGATCTCGATATAGCTGTAGTAACGCACCACCGGCAGGATCTTCTTCGCCAGAATTTCATGACACAGCGGTGAGTCATCCGCCCAGTTATCACCATCGGAGGCCTGCGCAGCGTAGATATTCCACTGCCCCGGGTCGTAGCGCTCCTTCACCACTTCATCCATCAGTTTCAGGGCGCTGGAGACAATGGTGCCGCCCGTCTCCTGCGAGTAGAAGAACTCATGTTCATCCACCTCTTTCGCCTGCGTGTGGTGGCGAATATAGACCACTTCAACGTTTTTATAGGTCCGGCTTAGGAAGAGGTAGAGCAGGATATAGAAGCGCTTGGCCATATCTTTGGTGGCCTGATCCATCGACCCGGAAACATCCATCAGGCAGAACATCACCGCCTGGCTGGAGGGCTCCGGGCGTTTTTCGTAGTTTTTGTAGCGTAAGTCGAAGGTGTCGATAAAGGGTACGCGCTCGATTTTTGCCCGTAGCTCGGCAATCTCTTTGCGCAGACGCTCCTCCTCCAGCAGTTGCGCTGGCTCGCTTTTGGCAACGGTCTCCAGATTGCTCTCCAGCTCGCGCAATTCGCGACGCTTGCCGGCCGTCATCGCCGTACGGCGGGCGAGGGAGTTTTGCAGCGATCGCACAACGCTGATGTTTGCCGGTACACCGTTGGCGGTATACCCGGCGCGGTGCGTTTTGTACTCATTCATCTGCCGCTGCTGGTTTTTTTGCAGGTTTGGCAGGGCAAGATCTTCAAACAGCAGATCGAGATACTCATCTTTCGAGATCTGGAAAACAAACTCATCCTGGCCTTCACCATCCTGGCTGGCGTCGCCCTGGCCGCTCCCTCCGCCACCGCCGCCGCCCTGCGGACGTTCGATGCGATCGTTGGGCACAAAATGGTCGTTCCCCGGGTGAACGCGATGGCGTAAGCCGCCGCGTCCCTGGTGGAACATCGGTTCGCTAATATCTTCCGTCGGGATTGAGACAGACTCGCCGCTCTCGACATCCGTGACCGATCGTTTATTGATCGCCCCGGAAATGGACTGCTTTATTTGCGCTTTGTAACGGCGTAAGAAGCGCTGGCGGTTCACCGCGCTCTTGTTTTTGCCGTTCAGACGCCGGTCAATGAACCAGGTCATAGTTCCCTCCCGCTGCGTATGCCAACTTTGCAACAGACCGCGCACGGGGCGCGGCCGGGGTGGTGCTGTTATGAGGATTTACGAACCCGCAGATACCATTCGCACAGCAGGCGTACCTGCTTGCGGGTATAGCCTTTCTCCATCATGCGGTCGACAAAGTCATCATGTTTTTTCTGCTCGTCGGTCGAGGTTTTGGCGTTAAAGGAGATGACCGGCAGCAGCTCTTCGGTATTAGAGAACATTTTCTTCTCAATAACCGTGCGCAGTTTTTCGTAACTGGTCCAGTTCGGGTTGCGGCCGCTATTATTGGCGCGGGCGCGCAGCACGAAGTTGACGATCTCATTACGGAAATCTTTCGGGTTGCTGATCCCGGCCGGTTTCTCAATCTTCTCCAGTTCCGCATTAAGGGACTCACGGTCAAACAGCTGTCCGGTGTCGGGATCGCGGTACTCCTGATCCTGAATCCAGAAATCGGCGTAGGTGACATAACGGTCGAAAATGTTCTGCCCATACTCCGAGTAGGATTCGAGATAGGCGGTCTGGATCTCTTTCCCGATAAACTCGGCGTATTTCGGGATCAGGTAGCCTTTGAGGAACTCGAGATAGCGCTCGGCCTGCTCCTGTGGGAACTGCTCGCGCTCAATCTGCTGCTCCAGCACATAGAAGAGGTGCACCGGGTTGGCCGCCACTTCCACATGGTCGAAGTTGAACACCCGCGAGAGGATCTTAAAGGCAAAACGCGTTGAAAGGCCGTTCATCCCTTCGTCGACACCCGCGTAATCACGGTACTCCTGATAGGATTTCGCTTTCGGATCGGTATCTTTCAAACTCTCGCCGTCATAGACGCGCATTTTGGAGTAGATGCTGGAGTTTTCCGGCTCTTTCAGACGCGACAGGATAGAGAAGCGCGCCAGCGTTTCCAGCGTCCCCGGCGCGCACGGTGCGTGGGAAAGCTCAGAGTGATTAAGCAGTTTTTCGTAAATCTTCATCTCTTCCGAGATGCGCAGGCAGTAAGGCACCTTGACGATGTAAACACGGTCGAGGAAGGCCTCGTTGTTTTTGTTGTTACGGAACTGCACCCACTCCGATTCGTTGGAGTGAGCAAGGATAATGCCGTTAAACGGCAGGGCGGAGATCCCCTCGGTGCCGTTGTAGTTCCCCTCCTGGGTGGCGGTCAGCAGCGGGTGCAGCACCTTGATCGGCGCTTTAAACATCTCGACGAACTCCATCACCCCTTGGTTGGCGCGGCAGAGCGCGCCGGAGTAACCGTAGGCGTCCGGGTCGTTTTGCGCGTGGTTTTCCAGTTTGCGGATGTCGACTTTACCCACCAGCGCGGAGATATCCTGGTTATTCTCATCGCCCGGTTCGGTTTTGGCGATGGCGATCTGCTCCAGAATCGACGGCCACACTTTAACGACGCGGAATTTACTGATATCGCCGCCAAACTCATGCAGCCGTTTTGCCGCCCACGGCGACATAATGGTGCCGAGATAGCGTCGCGGCACGCTGTACTCTTTTTCGAGGATCTGCGCATCTTCCTGCGGGTTAAACAGGCAGAGCGGATGGTCGTTGACCGGGCTGCGTTCGCCGTTGGCGCTCAGCACGTAGATCGGCACGCGCTGCATTAAGGATTTCAGGCGTTCAGCCAGCGAGGATTTACCGCCGCCGACCGGGCCGAGCAGATAGAGGATCTGTTTCTTCTCTTCAAGCCCCTGCGCGGCGTGCTTGAGGTAAGAGACAATCTGCTCGATAGCTTCTTCCATACCATAGAACTCTTCAAACGCCGGGTAGCGTCCGATAACCCGGTTCGAAAAAAGACGGGAAAGCCGTGGCTCCTGAGCGGTGTCAACCATCACGGGCTCACCAATGGCCATCAATAGCCGTTCTGCCGCGTTAGCATAGGCACTGCGATCTTGCTTACAGATGGCAAGAAACTCCTGCAGTGTGAACTCTTCGTCCTTGGCAGCTTCATAGCGCTGGCGATAGTGATCGAATATATTCATGGCATGCCGTCCTTTCGTTTTTTAGCACAGGTTAAGAGCCGTTCGTATGAGTAATGGAGGCTCCCGGAAGCGTTAGCTGAACGACGCATTTAGTCACCGAGCAACCCTTGTGCCAGGTTGCATGCCAACAACTGAGCGCGGATCAGGTAAATCATCTTCTTAATCTAAGCGTAGAAGGCTTTGCAAATCTTGCATGCGCCCCAAAACCAATTTCAATGGCATATCAATAACTCATCCTAAAAATCCTGTTTTTGTCATAAGCCGCAGCCAGCGCTTTCATCGTTGTTTCATAACGCTGTAATGGGAACGTCATAACCCGGCTTCAGAGTAGAAAGTTAATTTTTTGTAAT
Organism: Kosakonia sp. S42; assembly: GCF_016624785.1. Classification (NCBI taxonomy): domain Bacteria; kingdom Pseudomonadati; phylum Pseudomonadota; class Gammaproteobacteria; order Enterobacterales; family Enterobacteriaceae; genus Kosakonia; species Kosakonia sp. S42. Next base: position 458,642 of record NZ_JACVTW010000001.1, read on the forward strand.
CTTCAGACAAAAAGAGTTGGGCGGGGTGCGCGGGGCGACTACACTTCATCCGCCAATTATTTGACGAACAGGAAAGAAAGGACTGTGACCAAATTCAAACTCCTGGCACTGGGCGTAGTGACGGCGATCTCTGCCTGCGCGGCCAATGCAGAAAGCAATTTTTCTCTCGGCGCGGGTGTGGGCGTGATGGAGTCTCCTTATAAGGAGTACGACACGCGCGTCACGCCGCTTCCGGTTGTTACTTATGAGAGCGATGACTTCTGGTTCCGCGGCATCGGCGGCGGCTACTACTTATGGAATGACGAAGCGGACAAACTGTCGGTGATGGCTTTCTATTCACCCTGGCAGTTCAAGCCGAAAGATAGCGACAACATCCAGCTGCGCCAGCTGGATCGCCGCAAATCAACGGCAATGGCCGGTTTAAGCTATATCCATAACACGCAGTATGGTTTCCTGCGCACCACCCTTGCCGGTGACGTGCTGGATAACAGTAATGGCGTGGTGTGGGATCTGGCCTGGCTTTACAACTACACCAACGGCGGTCTGACCGTGACGCCGGGTATCGGCGTCGAGTGGAGCAGCGATAACCAGAACGAATACTACTACGGCGTATCACGTTCAGAATCGCGCCGCAGCGGGCTGTCGAGCTACGACCCGGACAGCAGCTGGGATCCGTATCTTGAGCTGACCGTCAGCTACCGTTTCGCGGACAACTGGAGCGTTTACGGCACCGGCCGCTACTCGCACCTCTCTGATGAGATCAAAGACAGCCCGATGGTGGATAAATCCTGGTCTGGTCTGCTCTCAACGGGTGTGACCTACCGCTTCTGATTGTGCACGTCTACAGTGCATGTTGTGCATTCCAACAGGGCCTATGGCCCTGTTTTGTTTTATGGTGGTGCGTTCAACCCAGGAGGAGAAGATGGCAGAAAAAACGGTAAGTCTCGGCGGCACGCTACTGCCCGCCATTGGGCAGGGCACGTGGTATATGGGTGAAAACGCCCGTTCCCGGCAGCAGGAGGTTGCTGCACTACGCGCGGGCATCGATCTGGGCCTGACGCTTATCGACACCGCAGAGATGTATGCCGATGGCGCGGCAGAAGAGGTGGTCGGCGAGGCATTGCAGGGTAGCCTGCGCGACAAGGTGTTTCTGGTCTCCAAAGTCTACCCATGGAACGCGGGCGGTGAGAAGGCGATTGCCGCCTGCGAAGCGAGCCTGCGACGGCTGAAAACCGACGCGCTCGATCTCTATCTGCTGCACTGGCGCGGGAACTATTCGCTGGCGGAAACCGTTGAGGTGATGGAGACGCTCATTCAGCAGGGGAAAATCCGCCGCTGGGGCGTCTCCAATCTCGATTACGGCGATATGCAGGAGCTGATGCAGGTGAGCGGCGGCGATGCCTGTGCCACCAATCAGGTGCTCTATCACCTGGCTTCGCGCGGCATTGAGTACGATCTGCTGCCGTGGTGCCAGCAGCAGGCGATGCCGGTAATGGCCTACTGCCCGCTGGCCCAGGCCGGGCGGCTGCGCGACGGGCTGATGGAAAACCGCGTGGTGCAGCAGATTGCCGAAGCGCATCGCGCCAGCGCGGCGCAAATCTTACTGGCGTGGGTGATCCATCATCAGGGCGTGATGGCGATTCCGAAAGCATCAAGCATTAAGCACGTGGAAGAGAATGCCGCCGCGCTCGCTATCGTGCTCAGTGATGATGAAATGCGACAGCTCGACGCGGCGTTTCCGGTGCCGAAGGGCAAAACCCCGCTTGATGTAGTGTAAGGCAGGCAATTCCCTCTCCCGGCGGGAGAGGGGAGGCAGGGCGATCAGCGTTTAACGACGCGGATGGTCTGCGCAAGGCGGGAGGGTTTCTCTTCGCTCGCTTTCTGCGCCACGGTCGCATTGACCGACTCGACGCAGACAAAGGTTTTATAGCCATCATCCGGCATGTCGGCCATGCTGACAGAGAGCGCCGGGCCCGGGTTCCAGGCAACGACGTTAGCGTTGTGGTGATGAGTCACTTCGATCGCGCGATTCAGCTTCGCGTCGTGGATCAGGCTGCAACCTTCGGCGTTGAGGTAGACGCGGTCAATGCGATCCGGGAAGGTCTGCACGCCGTCGGTCAGCACATCCTCTTTGGCGTCGTTCACTTTATCGATAAAGCGATCGCCGAGGCCGCTTACTTTGACATCTGCGATATCGCCAACGTTAAAGTAGGTGTGCAGCGCAGAGGTGGTTTCGAATTCACCGTGCGCTTCCAGCTCCATTTCGCAGGTTGCTGCCAGCTTGAACCGGGCGAAGAGGGTGAAGTCGTGCGGCCAGTGCTGGCGCGACGCGTCGCTGCTCTGCAGTTCGAAGGTCAGCACTACGCTGCTCTCATCTTCATTATGCGCCTGGAGTGCCCACGGCAGGTTACGGGCAAAACCGTGCGCCGGCAGACTCTGCTCCTTCGCCGGGCCGAACCACGGCCAGCAGATCGGCACGCCGCCACGGATCGCCACACCCTCTTTAAATGGCGTATTGCCGCTCAGCCACAGTACCTCTTCTTCACCCTGTGGTTTCCAGCACAGCAGATGCGCGCCCTGGTAAGCAAACGCGGCCTTCACCTGCGGATGATCGACAACCAGCAGGTCGAGGTCATCCAGCGTGCGGCGCGAGAGCGTCGGCGTGATTTGTTCGACTACCGGAAGTGCAAAAATTTTAGTAATCATTAACGCAATCCTCTGTCTTCAAAACAAAAAAAGAGCGACCGAAGTCGCCCTTTCAGAAAGCTTACCATCTCAACTTATTTGGAGATGTGAGCGATCAGATCCAGAACTTTGTTAGAGTAGCCGGTTTCGTTGTCGTACCAGGAGACCAGTTTCACGAAGTTGTCGTTCAGTGCGATACCAGCTTTAGCATCGAACACGGAAGTGCAAACTTCGCCGTTGAAATCGGTAGAAACAACGTCGTCTTCGGTGTAACCCAGAACGCCTTTCATTTCGCCTTCAGAAGCGGCTTTGATGGCTTTCTTGATCTCTTCGTAGGACGCTGCTTTTTCCAGACGAACGGTCAGGTCAACAACGGATACGTTCGGAGTCGGAACGCGGAACGCCATACCGGTCAGTTTGCCGTTCAGTTCCGGCAGAACTTTACCTACTGCTTTAGCAGCGCCGGTAGAGGACGGGATGATGTTCTGAGCTGCGCCGCGGCCGCCGCGCCAGTCTTTGTGAGACGGGCCATCAACGGTTTTCTGAGTTGCGGTGGTCGCGTGAACGGTGGTCATCAGACCTTCGATGATGCCGAAGTTGTCGTTGATAACTTTCGCCAGCGGAGCCAGGCAGTTAGTGGTGCAGGAGGCGTTGGAAACGATGTCCTGGCCTGCATATTTCTCGAAGTTAGCGCCACGCACGAACATCGGAGTGTTGTCTTTGGACGGACCGGTCAGAACAACTTTTTTCGCGCCGGCAGTGATGTGCTTACGAGCAGTTTCATCGGTCAGGAAGATACCGGTAGCTTCAGCAACAACGTCAACGCCGATTTCGTTCCACTTCAGGTTAGCCGGGTCTTTCTCAGCAGTAACACGGATGGTTTTGCCGTTAACAACCAGGTGGCCGTCTTTCACTTCAACGGTGCCGTTGAAACGACCGTGAGTGGAGTCGTACTTCAGCATGTACGCCATGTAATCCGCATCTAACAGATCGTTGATACCAACGATTTCGATGTCAGAACGCTCTTGAGCAGCACGGAAAACAATGCGACCGATACGGCCAAAACCGTTGATACCTACTTTGATAGTCATATATTCCACCAGCTATTTGTTAGTGAATAAAAGGTTGGCTGTAAAATTACAAAAACCTTACGCAGCGTCAAGCGGAATCGTGTCAATCATTGCGACAAATCAATCATCCGCATGTCCGTGGTCAGACTGATTAATCTCACTTTCCCTTTGAGCATCTTCCCCATATGGGGTGCCGCCCAAGATTTTAAAGGTCACTAAAGATAAAAGTGTGAGACTCATCACAATTCCCTGGCTGCTTTATCGCAACTGCTAAGTTTAGAACAAAAGTCGCGCCCTGAGTGTTAATGTTTTGTTAGAATCAGGCTGATAAGTTGTCGAATCATGACCGCGAGATGTAAACAAATGGCGAATAATTCTTCCCAGGACGATCTGAAAAACGATCTGACCGAAATGCAGTTCTACGTAACGCAAAATCATGGCACCGAGCCGCCGTTTAGCGGACGCCTGCTGCACAACAAGCGCGATGGCGTTTACCACTGTCTGGTGTGCGATGCTGCGCTCTTCAGCGCCGAGACCAAGTATGATTCTGGCTGCGGCTGGCCGAGCTTCTACGAGCCCGTGAGCGAAGAGGCAATTCGTTATATCAATGATTACTCCCACGGCATGCAGCGGGTTGAAATCCGCTGCGGCAAGTGCGACGCGCATCTGGGGCACGTTTTCCCGGACGGCCCGCAGCCAACCGGCGAGCGTTATTGCGTCAACTCCGCGTCGCTGAGCTTCACCGATGAAGAGAATGGCGACCAGACCCGCGGTTGAAAAATCGATTCAGCTATTATTCCAGAGAGCAGAGTAAGATGAATATTGATGAGATCGTGAGCAATATGACGCCGGAGATTTATCAGCGTCTGGCAACGGCAGTTGAGCTGGGAAAATGGCCCGACGGCGTGGCGCTGACGCCGGAGCAGAAAGAGAACAGTCTGCAACTGGTGATGTTGTGGCAGGCACGCAATAACGTGCAGGCGCAGCATATGACCATCGATACCAACGGGCAGATGGTGATGAAGAGCAAACAGCAGTTGAAAGAGGAGTTTGGCATCACCCCCAAACCGATCGCCACCTTCAAATCCTGACGATCTGCCGGATGGCGGCGTAAACGCCTTATCCGGCCTACGGGTTCACACGCTTTTCCAGGCCTGATAAGCGCAGCGCCATCAGGCAGGTTTTCGGACCCGGTGCAGAGTGCCGCATGGCGGCGTAAACGCCTTATCCGGCCTACGGACGCGCGTTTTTGTAGGCCTGATAAGCGCAGCGCCATCAGGCAGGTTTTCGGACCCGGCGCGGATTGCCGGATGGCGGCATAAACGCCTTATCCGGCCTACGGGGGCATGCTTTTGTAGGCCTGATAAGGCGCAGCCGCCATCAGGCAGTGCACGGGAATCAGCAACACTTACCCGTGCGTTTCCAGCCAGTCCGCCAGCGTATAGAGCGTTGCGCCGCCGCTTGCCATTGCCATAAACGCCTGCGTGCTGTCGTCGGCATGCAGGTTTACACCGCGACAACCATCGGTAATCACACTCACTTCATACCCAAGCTGTAGCGCATCCTGCACCGTAAACTTCACGCAATAATCGGTGGCTAAGCCCATCACCACCAGCTCGCGAACGCCATGCGCCTGCAACCAGTCGTGAAGCGCCGTCTGCTGACGGTGGCCGTTATCGAAAAAGGCGCTATAACTGTCGATACGCGGGTTTTCCCCTTTGTGGAACACCGCATCGATGGCCTGCCGATCGAGCAGCGGATGCAGCGCCGCGCCCTCGCTCCCTTGCACACAGTGATCGGGCCAGAAGGTTTGTGGTAACCCCTCCAGCTCGCCGGTAACAAACGGCTCAACACCGTGCTGACTGGCGAAACTGCCGTGCCTGGCCGGGTGCCAGTCCATGCTGGTCAGCACCGGTTCGCCGCGGCTTTTAAACCACGGGATCAGCGTGTTTGCCACATCCACGGTGCTGTCGCCGCCCGCAACGGCCAGCGCGCCGCCGGCACAAAAATCGTTTTGCAGATCGACCAGCAGCAGAGCGCGTGCTTTCATCGTTAACTCCTTACTCGTCCGGCGTCAGTTCACCGCGCAGGTTTTGCGTCATCGCGGTGCGGATCGCATTTGCGTCCAGATCCTGACTTAACAGATAGTGCAGTTTAGTCAGCGTCGCCTCGACCGTCATATCCGCGCCGCCAATCACGCCCGCATGGGCGAGGGCGTTACCGGTAGCGTAACCGCCCATATTGACCTTGCCGGACATGCACTGGGTCAGGTTCACAACCACGATGCCGCGCTCACTCGCTTCCTGCAATGCCTTAAGGAACTCGCGGTTTTGCGGCGCATTGCCCACGCCATATGAACGCAGGATCAGCGCTTTTACCGGCTGCAGCAGGAAGTTACGCACCACATCGGCAGAAATACCCGGGTAGATAGTCACTACGCCAATCGGTTGCGGAGTGATCGGATGAACGATCAGTTCGCCCACGGTGCTCGGCGCAGGCGGCGTGCCGAGACGGCGAATATGGATACCCGCTTCCAGCAGCGGCGAGAGGTTCGGCGAAGCAAAAGCGTCAAAACCGTCAGCGTGGGCTTTAGTGGTGCGGTTGCCGCGATAGAGACGGTTGTTGAAAAAGAGGGTCACTTCGTTAATCGGGAAGTTCGCCGCCACATAGAGCGCGTTAAGCAAGTTGATCTGCCCGTCGGAGCGCAGCTCCGCCAGCGGGATTTGTGACCCTGTCACAATCACCGGCTTGCCGAGGTTTTCCAGCATAAACGACAGCGCGGAGGCGGTGTAAGCCATGGTGTCGGTGCCGTGCAGGATCACGAAACCGTCATATTCGTCATAATGCGCTTTCACATCATCCGCAATATGCTGCCAGTCTTTCGGCGTCATATCGGAGGAGTCCATCAGCGGGGCATATTCATGGATGGTGAAGTCGGGCATCTCCGGACGATGGAACTCTGGCATCAACGCCAGCTGGCGCTGCAGATGACCGGAAACCGGCACATAGCCATGCTCTGAACGCTGCATGCCGATGGTGCCGCCCGTGTAGGCTACGTAAATGGATTTTTTTTGCATGGTAAGTAGGTTCTGACTGAATCAAAAAAATCCCCTCCGGCGGAGGGGATGCGTAAGAAAATTAGCGAACGGTGGCGCAGTTCAGGCACAGCGCATAACGGTTCTGCGGATCGTTAAACACCGCCAGTTTATCCGTTTCGGCTTTCACTTCCTGCGCTGCGCTGGCCAGCGGTGCCGGCAGGTAAGCCTGCAGCGCCTGCGGCAGCATTGCGCGCACCGAGCCGGTCATGCTGTCCACCACGCGGTCCAGTAAGCCTGGTTCCTCTTCGTAGTAATCAACATGCCACTGTTTCAGCTTCGCCAGCTCTGCGGCTTTAGCAATCGCGTCATCGAAGTCGCCCAGCGCATCGACCAGACCATTATTTTTCGCATCCTGACCGGTCCAGACGTGGCCCTGCGCGATTTTATCCACCTGCTCCGGCGTGCTGTTGCGCGATTTCGCTACCAGCGTGATAAAGCGCTTATAGCCGTTCTCGATGCTCAACTGCATCATCTGCTGAACTTCATCAGGCAGCGCTTTGGTCATGCTCACATCTGCCAGCGGCGAAGTGGCAACGCCATCCGTATGCACACCGATGCTGTCGAGGCTGTTCTCCAGCGTATTGATCACGCCAAAGATGCCGATGGAGCCGGTCAGGGTGCTCGGGTTGGCAACAATGTAGTTGGCTGGCGTTGAGATCCAGTACCCACCGGAGGCTGCCATACCGCCCATCGAAACGACAACCGGTTTGCCTGCCGCACGGGCAGCGGCCAGTTCAGCGCGGATCACCTCGGAGGCGCTGACGCTGCCGCCCGGGCTGTTGACACGCAGGACAATCGCTTTGACCTTGTCATCCAGACGCGCATCGCGGATCTGCGCTGCGGTAGTATCACCGCCCACATTCCCCGGGGTCTCTTCGCCATCCATGATGGCGCCGTTAGCGAAGATCACCGCCACGGTACCGCCCACGTCGGCCGGCGTTTTGGTTTGATAGTCATAGAAGCTGATGGCGCGGAAGTTTTTATCTTCCTTGCTCCAGCCAAACTGTTTCACCATCGCTTTTTCAGCGTCAGCGGCAGAGCCCAGCTCATCAACCAGCTTGTTATCCAGCGCATATTTCGCCGTATCGCCGTCCACTTTACGCAGACCGTCGAGCATCGCTTGCGCGCCAGGGAAGACCTGCTGGGCGGTGATCTGGCGGTTAGCCGCCACGGTGTTGAGGTAGTTTTGCCACAGCTCGCCGATCCAGCGGCTGTCCGCTTCGCGCGCGGCAGGGGACATATCATCGCGAATGAACGGCTCAACGGCGGATTTGTAAGTGCCGACGCGGAAGACGTGGGTCGTCACTTTCAGTTTGTCGAGCAGCGCTTTGTAGTAAAGGCCGTTGGTAGCGAAACCATGCAGATCGACCACGCCCTGCGGCGAGAGCCAGATCTTATTGGCAAAGCTTGCAAGGTAGTACTGACCCTGGCTGTAGTTATCGCCCACCGCATAGACCGGTTTGCCGCTGTCGCGGAATTCGCGCAGCGCTTTACCGATGTACTGCATCGAGGGCTGATCGGCACCGGCGAAATTCTTCAGATCGAGCACAATGCCGGTAATGTTGCGATCCTGCTGTGCCTGACGAATAGTTTCGACGATATCGAAGAGTGAGTTCTCCTGCAGACGATCGGAGCTGGCGCCGAACAGCTGGCGACCCAGTGCGCCGAGGCGACCGCTGGCGGAGGTTTTATCGACCACCACGCCGGAGATATCCAGCAGCAGCGCACCGCGCCCGCTGTGCTCCGCTTTGCTGTCGCTCATCTGCACCCATACGCCGACTGCGACCAGTATCAGCAGGATGAAGACAATGTTCATCACCAGGTTGCGGGTAAAGTTCAGCAGTCGCCAGCACCACTTAAAAAATCCGGCAATAATGCGCCAAAGGGTTTGCATGTATTCTCCCTGCGAGTTAACGGCCACCGCTGCCCGAGCGGCAAAGTGTGGTTATCCTAATTATCCCGCTGCCTCTTGTCAGCAGGAATCGCCTCCGGCGCTGTAACAATTTCTACGCCCATGTTAATTTTATGAACAAATTTCACAACAAGAGGTTAACTAATGGACGCACTTGAACTTCTCGTCAACCGACGCAGTGCTTCTCGCCTGGCAGAGCCGGCTCCGGCAGGCGAACAGCTGGATAACATTCTGCGTGCCGGGATGCGGGCGCCAGACCACGGCACACTGCAACCGTGGCACTTCTTTGTGATTGAGGGGGAAGGGCGCGAGCGCTTCAGCCAGACAATGGAGCAGGCGGCGCGTGCCGCGGGCCAGGATGAAAAAGGCATTGAGAAAGCGCGCACCTCGCCGTTTCGTGCGCCGATGATTATCACCGTAGTGGCAAAGTGCCAGCAGCACCACAAAGTGCCGCAGTGGGAGCAGTTGCTCTCTGCCGGGTGTGCGGTGATGGCGATGCAGATGGCGGCTCTGTCGCAGGGCTTTAACGGCATCTGGCGTACCGGCCCGCTGACCAACAGCCCCGAGGTTCGCCAGGCGTTTAACTGTGGTGAGTTGGATCAAGTTGTCGGCTTCCTCTACCTCGGTACCCCGCAGCTGAAAGCCTCTACCACGGTGACCGTGCCGGATCATACGCCGTTCGTTACCCACTTCTGAGTGCCACTTTTGCCGGATGGCGATAAACGCTAATCCGGCCTGGGCCACCACGCTGGTTTGCAGGCCGGATTAAACGCTGCCCTCATCCGGCAGCAGGATTACTTATGACTCGCAGCAAACTCCGCTTTGGCTTTTTGCAGCTGCTGCTGGAACGCCGGATTGGTGTGCAGGGTGGCGACAACCGCCGAGCCGACCACGCGCGCGGCGTCCACGTCGCTCTGCCAGTGGTAACCACAAATCACCCGGCTTTGGCCCAGGTCGAAGCCGCGCTTGAGGATCTCATTCTGTCGCTGCGGGTTCACCTCCGCCAGCACCAGCGCCGTAGCCCAGCCAATCGCCGTATGGCCTGACGGGTAGGATCCATTCTTCGACAGCTCATCCTGATCTTTGGTATTGCAGGTTGGCACGTTGTAGAAGGCGAAAGGACGAATGCGCATGTACTTCTGTTTAGCGCCGCGTGTTGCCAGATCGCCCGCATCTTCAATCATATTGGTCAGCAGCTTGTGCAGCTGCGGCGCATCTTTTTCGGTGATCGGTGAACCGAACGCGCCGGAGAAGGCGTTGGCCACGCCGCCGCTGCTCAGGTTGGCGTCTTCAGCGGCAAGCTTGCCGCGCTCGGTATTGCGCAGTAAACGACCCTGCTCATACATCGCCTGATCGTTGAGAAAAGCGATGCTGCCCACTTCCGGCGGTGGCGGCAGCAGCGCCAGGCTATCAATCGCCTGGTCGTTTTTCAGGTAGTAGAGATCCGGTTTGGTGGTGGCATCATTTCCCGTTGGTACAAGAGCAAAGGCGTTGGCAGAAAGTAAACCCGCAAGGCAAAGGGTGATAAGGCTTTTTTTCATTAGAGATTCCTTAGATTTTTGACTGCAACAGCCATAGGTGGCTGTTGTCATATTTCTGTCATAATCTGCGCAAAATAACATTGCGGTGAATCGCAAAACCGCTCCTGCACCGTTCTGCTGCGGTGTGAACGCTTAAAAGATAACCAGCGATTATCACTCTTTCGCTCGCTTAATGAGCAACGGGGCGCGAAATCGGATTGTCACACTTACTACCTTACGGTTTGGGCGCTACCATAGCGCGATTGCAATGACAGGAGATGTCCATGAGCGAGCAAGCTATTCGTTTAACGCAATACAGCCACGGAGCCGGTTGCGGATGTAAAATTTCCCCCAAAGTGCTGGATACCATTCTGCACAGCGAGCAGGCGAAGTTCATCGATCCAAGCCTTCTGGTTGGTAACGAGACGCGTGACGACGCCGCGGTTTACGACCTTGGCAATGGCACCTGCGTTATCAGCACCACTGACTTTTTTATGCCGATTGTCGATAACCCCTTCGACTTTGGCCGCATCGCTGCAACAAACGCCATCAGCGACGTCTTCGCGATGGGCGGCAAACCGATCATGGCGATCGCTATCCTCGGCTGGCCACTTGATAAGTTGCCGCCGGAGGTTGCCCGTGAAGTGATCGAAGGCGGGCGTTTTGCCTGCCAGCAGGCGGGGATTGCGCTGGCCGGTGGCCACTCAATCGATGCCCCGGAACCGATTTTTGGCCTCGCCGTCACCGGCGTGGTGCCGACCGAGCGCGTGAAGAAGAACAGCACCGCGCAGGCGGGCTGTAAACTCTTCCTCACCAAACCGCTGGGTATTGGCGTGTTGACCACCGCGGAGAAGAAATCCCTGCTTAAGCCGGAGCATGTCGGGCTGGCGACGGAGGTGATGTGCCGGATGAACCTCGCCGGTGCGGCCTTTGCCGATATTGAGGGTGTGAAAGCGATGACCGACGTCACCGGCTTTGGTCTGCTGGGCCACCTGAGCGAGATGTGCCAGGGCGCGGGCGTGCAGGCGCAACTTACCTACGCCGACGTGCCGAAGCTGCCTGGCGTGGAGGAGTACATTGCTCAGGGCGCGGTGCCGGGCGGTACGCAGCGTAACTTTGCCAGCTACGGCCATCTGATGGGCGAAATGCCGGACGCGGTGCGCAATCTGCTGTGCGATCCGCAAACCTCCGGCGGTCTGCTGCTGGCGGTGACGCCGGAGGCCGAAGCGCAGGTGAAAGCCACGGCGGCGGAGTATGGTATTGAACTGAGCGCCATTGGCGAGCTGGTCACCGCCCGCGGCGGTCGCCCGATGATTGAGATCCGATAAGTCGATGCGGTTATTTATTGCCGAAAAGCCCAGTCTGGCGCGCGCCATTGCCGATGTGTTGCCCAAGCCGCATCGCAAAGGCGATGGCTACATTGAGTGCGGTAATGGCCAGGTGGTGACCTGGTGTATTGGTCACCTGCTGGAGCAGGCGCAGCCGGATGTCTATGACAGCCGCTATGCGCGCTGGAACCTGGCGGATTTGCCCATTGTGCCGGAGAAGTGGCAGCTGCAGCCGCGCCCGTCGGTGCTCAAGCAGATCAATGTTATTAAGCGTCTGCTTGCCGACGCCGACGAAGTGGTGCATGCCGGTGACCCGGATCGCGAAGGGCAACTGCTGGTGGATGAAGTGATTGACTACCTGCAACTGCCCGCGGAAAAGCGCCAGCATGTGCAACGCTGCCTGATTAACGATCTCAACCCGCAGGCGGTGGAGAGAGCGATTGGGCGGCTGCGCGCCAACAGCGAGTTTATTCCGCTCTGCGTCTCGGCGCTGGCCCGCGCCCGCGCAGACTGGCTTTACGGCATTAATATGACCCGCGCCTATACGCTTTTAGGCCGCAACGCCGGGTATCAGGGGGTGCTCTCCGTTGGGCGTGTCCAGACCCCGGTGCTGGGGCTAGTGGTGCGGCGCGATGAAGAGATTGAGAACTTCGTCTCGAAAGATTTTTTTGAAGTGAAAGCGCACATTGTGACGCCCGCCGGGGAGCGGTTTACCGCCCTCTGGCAGCCGAGCGATGCCTGTGAGCCTTACCAGGATGAAGAGGGGCGCCTGCTCCATCGCGCGCTCGCGGAGCATGTGGTTAACCGCATTAGCGGTCAACCGGCGATGGTCACCGCCTATAACGATAAACGGGAATCAGAACTGGCACCGTTGCCGTTCTCCCTCTCCTCACTGCAGATTGAGGCGGCGAAGCGTTTTGGCCTGAGCGCGCAGAATGTGCTCGATATCTGCCAGAAGCTGTATGAAACCCACAAATTAATTACCTATCCGCGCTCCGACAGCCGCTATCTGCCGGAGGAGCACTTCGCCGGTCGCCATGCGGTGCTGAACGCGATTGGCGTGCATGCCGCCGATCTGCTGCCGCAACCGGTGGTTAACCCCGATACGCGCAACCGCTGCTGGGATGATAAAAAGGTGGATGCTCACCACGCCATCATTCCGACCGCGCGCAGCTCGAAGGTGAGCCTCAGCGATAACGAAGCCAAAGTCTACAACCTGATTGCGCGGCAATATCTGATGCAGTTCTGCCCGGATGCGGTGTTCCGCAAGTGCCAGATCGATCTCGATATCGCCAACGGCAAGTTTATCGCCAAAGCGCGTTTCCTGGCGGAAGCGGGCTGGCGTACGCTGCTCGGTGCGAAAGAGCGCGATGAAGATGATGACGGCACGCCGCTGCCGGTGGTAGCAAAGGGCGATGAATTGTTGTGTGAGAAGGGCGAAGTGGTGGCGCGCCAGACGCAGCCGCCGCGCCACTTCACCGATGCGACGCTGCTCTCTGCAATGACCGGTATTGCGCGCTTTGTGCAGGATAAGGATCTGAAAAAGATCCTGCGCGCCACCGATGGATTAGGCACCGAAGCGACGCGCGCGGGCATTATCGAACTGCTGTTTAAGCGCGGCTTTCTGGTGAAGAAAGGGCGCTATATTCACTCTTCCGATGCAGGACGGGCATTGATCCACTCGCTGCCGGAGATGGCGGCGCGACCCGATATGACCGCGCACTGGGAGTCGGTGCTGACGCAGATCAGCGAAAAAGAGTGTCGCTACCAGGACTTTATGCAGCCGCTGGTCGGCACGCTGCATGAGTTGATCCACCAGGCGCGCAGCACCCCGGTGCGGCAGTTCCGCGGCCTGGTGGCACCCGGCGGCGATAAGAAAAAATCCTTCGCCAAAGGAAAGAGTAAGAAACGCCCGCCCGCGGCGGAAGCGCCTGCCTCGTAATTCCGTCAGCAATGCCCGATGGCGCTGCGCTTATCGGGCCTACAAAAGCGTGCCACCTCGTAGGCCGGATAAGGCGTTTATGCCGCCATCCGGCATTCTGCACCGTATCTGATACCCTGCCTGATGGCGCTGCGCTTATCAGGCCTACAATAGCGTGCTAACCCGTCGGACGGATAAGGCGTTTATGCCGCCATCCGGCACTCCGCACCGGTTCTGCAAATTGCCCGATGGCGCTGCGCTTATCGGGCCTACAACAGCGTGCTAACCCGTAGGCCGGATAAGGCGTTTACGCCGCCATCCGGCAATGCGCGGCGGTTAAATCACGCCCTGGGCGATCATCGCGTCGGCGACTTTAACAAAGCCCGCGATATTCGCACCGCGCACGTAATGCGTCTGCTTCTCTTCGCCGCCGTACTCCACGCAGGCCTGGTGAATATCCAGCATGATGTGCTGCAAACGGGCATCCACCTCGTCGGCTTTCCAGCTGATGCGTCCTGCATTCTGCGCCATCTCCAGACCCGATGTCGCGACACCGCCGGCATTCGCCGCTTTGCCCGGGGCAAACAGCACGCCCGCGTCGAGGAACAGATCCGTCGCTTCGATGGTGGTCGGCATATTTGCCCCTTCGGCTACCGCTTTGACGCCGTTGGCGATAAGCGTCTGCGCGGCCTCAACGTCCAGCTCATTCTGCGTGGCGCAGGGCAGCGCGATATCGACCGGCACTGACCACGGTTGTTTCCCTTCCAGATAGGTCAGGCCAAACTCCCGCGCATAATCGGCGACCCGGCCGTCGCGGCTCGCCTTGATCTCGCACAGGCGCGCCAGTTTTTCCGCCGTGAAGCCCGCTTCGTCAACCACCGTTCCCGCAGAGTCAGAGGCGGTAATCACGCGCGCGCCGAGCGACATCGCTTTCTCAATCGCGTACTGGGCAACGTTACCGGAGCCGGAAACCGCCACGCGCATCCCTTCAAAGCCAAGGCCGTGGCGCTCCAGCATCGCCTGGGTGAAGTAGACCAGGCCGTAGCCGGTCGCTTCCGGGCGGATCAGGCTGCCGCCAAACGAGAGGCCTTTTCCGGTAAAGACGCAGGCGGTGTTGTTGGAGAGCTTTTTCATCATCCCGGCCATAAAGCCCACTTCGCGCCCGCCTACGCCGATATCGCCAGCAGGCACATCGGTGTCTGCGCCAAGGTGGCGATAAAGCTCGGTGATCAGCGCCTGGCAAAAGCGCATCACTTCGCCATCGCTTTTGCCTTTAGGATTGAAATCGCTGCCGCCTTTACCCCCGCCCATCGGGAGCGTGGTGAGGGCATTTTTAAAGGTCTGTTCGAAGCCGAGGAACTTGAGGATCGATAAGTTTACCGAGGGGTGAAAGCGCATGCCGCCTTTATAGGGGCCGATGGCGGAGCTGAACTGCACGCGCCATGCGCGGTTAACCTGCACCTGGTTACGATCGTCTACCCAGGCGACGCGGAACTGAATCACGCGCTCCGGCTCAACCAGACGTTCAAGCAGCGAAAGCTGACGGTAGCGCGGGTTGGCCTCGAGAAAGGGCCAGAGGGTGCTCATCACTTCGCGAACGGCCTGGGAGAACTCCGGCTGGTGCGGATCGCGTTGATGAACAGTGTTGAGGAATGTTGCAAGAGAGGAGGTCTGATCCATAGATATAAGCGTCTCTTATTATGTTGATGAGTGTTGTTGTGTTTGCAATGCGCAAAAAACGGGCGCTTTTCGACTATAACATCGGCGACAGGCCACGCCGCAAGGGAAAATCTCGCTCATCAGATAAATTAAGAACCTGTTTACGGTCATAATGAAAAACGATGAAGCGGGAAACTAAAGTCCCGGAAAATAGATCCGTTATAGTAATAAGTGCAGTCAATCAAAAAGGAGAGGCTATGAGCCGATTTACAGGCGTTGCCGCCGCGTTATTGCTGATCGCATCGGGCAGCGCGCTGGCGGATCGCTACCCGTCACCGGATGTGGAAGTGAATGTGCCGGCTGAAGTATTCAGCAGCGGCGGGCAGACGCAAACGACACAGCCCTGCATGCAGTGCTGCGTCTACGGCAATCAAAATTACAGCGAAGGGTCGGTGATCAAAATGGAAGGGGTGCTGCTGCAGTGCCAGCGCGATGAACGCACGATTTCCACTAATCCGCTGGTGTGGCGTCGCGTAAAACCCTGAATGCCTCCAGTAGGGGGATATCCGCCGGAGCCAGCGCATAGGTGAGCGCGTCGGCGGGTGTCACCCACGCAAGCTCACTGTGATAATGGCGCGTTGGCTCGCCTGCAAAGGTGTGCACGTGCCAGGCGTGAAGCGTAATCAGCCGCCCGGAGACTTCGCGCTGGTGGCTGGCAACAAAGCGCGCCGGAACCGCCTCGATACCCAACTCTTCACGCAGCTCGCGCACCAGCGCCTGCGGCTGCGTTTCACCCGCTTCCACTTTGCCGCCTGCGAACTCCCATAAACCGGGTTGATCCGCGTGCGGCGGGCGTTGCGCGAGCAGAATATGGCCGTCGCGCTCAATGATAGCGGCGACCACGTCGATGCTCTTTGGCGTCTGCGTCATCAGAGTTTGAACGTCGCCCAGACCGGTGCATGGTCAGAGGGTTTTTCCATGCCGCGGATATCGTAATCGATGCCGGTCTCAATGCAGCGCTCCGCCAGCGGCTGGCTCGCCATCAGCAGATCGATACGCAGCCCGCGGTTATCATCAAAGCCTCTTGAGCGGTAATCAAACCATGAGAAGCGATCCGTAGTGTCCGGGTTGGCTTCGCGGTAGGTATCCACCAGCCCCCAGTTTTTCAGGCGTTCCATCCACTCACGCTCTTCCGGCAGGAAAGAACATTTACCGGTACGCAGCCAGCGCTTGCGGTTCTCCTCCCCGATGCCGATATCGAGATCCGTCGGGCTGATATTCATATCGCCCATAATCAGCACCGGGTTCTCGCGCTTCAGTTCGTTATCGAGGAAGTGTTGCAGATCCCGGTAGAACTTCTCTTTTGCCGGGAACTTGGTCGGATGGTCGCGGCTTTCGCCCTGCGGGAAGTAGCCATTAATTACCGTGATATTGCCAAGCGGGGAGGGGATCTCCGCCATGATGATGCGACGCTGTGCCTCTTCGCCATCTTCCGGGAAGCCGCGACGCACCAGAACCGGTGTCTCTTTGGTCAGCAACGCCACGCCATAGTGACCCTTCTGGCCGTGATAAAAGACGTTGTAACCGAGACGCGCCACCTCTTCGAGGGGGAACATATCGTCATGGACTTTCGTCTCCTGCAAACCAATCACATCGGGCTGGTGTTGTTCGACGATTGCCTGAAGCTGGTGGGGTCTGGCGCGCAGGCCGTTGATATTGAACGAGACAAATTTCATAGTCGCAGCCACTTAATGGGGTGAAAGATGCAGGAATGTTATCAGAGTTTACTTTCAATCACTGCCACTTATTCCGACGTTCATCGCGTCTGCGCAAAAATCAGGCCAGCTGCCTCTTTTCAGGGCGCGCTGCGCCAAAATGGGGCGCGTTGGCAGAATTAATTTCGCGGACGATCACAGTTCCAGAATTAAATTTCATAAATGCATAAACTATCGCTAAATCCCGCCCTGGTTCGCCGCAATATCTAAAATTATTCACTTTTTATGCATGATAAGCGAATAGCGATCGGTTGTAAGTTATTGAAATAACGTTGTTGCACGCCGTTTATGCATTTTTCCCTCTAGCTGGCACGAAGCGTGCAATCTACATTAAGGGCGAAAACGTCATTTTTATTAACATTTATTCAACCATTTATTTACCGGTGAGGTCGCTATGTCTCTGTCTGTTACGCGTGAAAATTTCGATCAATGGATGCTGCCGGTCTACGCGCCTGCGCCCTTTATCCCGGTTCGCGGCGAGGGCTCACGTCTGTGGGATCAGCAGGGCACGGAGTATATCGACTTCGCTGGCGGCATTGCGGTTAACGCGCTGGGCCACGCTAACCCGGTGTTGTGCAAAGCATTAAGCGAGCAGGCGGCGAAGTTCTGGCATACCGGCAATGGTTACACCAACGAGCCGGCGCTGCGGCTGGCAAAACGGCTGATTGATGCCACCTTTGCCGACCGCGTCTTCTTTTGTAACTCCGGGGCGGAAGCCAACGAAGCGGCGCTGAAACTGGCGCGTAAATATGCTCACGACACCTTTGGCGCGCAGAAGAGCGGCATTGTCGCCTTCAAAAATGCCTTCCACGGCCGCACGCTCTTTACCGTCAGCGCCGGGGGTCAGCCCGCCTATTCACAGGATTTCGCGCCGCTGCCGCCGCAGATCCAGCATGCCACCTTTAACGATCTCGCCTCTGCCAGCGCCCTGATTAACGACGACACCTGCGCGGTGATTGTTGAGCCGATGCAGGGCGAGGGCGGCGTGGTGCCTGCCGATCCGGCCTTTTTACAGGGGCTGCGCGAGATCTGCTCCCGCCACAATGCGCTGCTGATTTTTGATGAAGTGCAGACCGGCGTCGGTCGCACCGGCGAGCTCTATGCCTATATGCACTATGGCGTGACGCCGGATGTATTAACCACCGCAAAAGCGCTCGGCGGCGGCTTCCCGATTGGCGCGATGCTCACTACCGAAACCTTCGGCAAGGTGATGAATGTTGGCACCCACGGCACCACCTATGGCGGTAACCCGCTGGCGGGCGCGGTGGCAGGCGCGCTGCTTGATACCGTCAACACCCCGCAGATGCTCAACGGCGTGAAACAGCGCCACGAGTGGTTTACCGAACAGCTCAACGCCATCAACGCCCGTCACCTGCTGTTCAGCGACATTCGCGGCCTTGGGCTGTTGATTGGCTGCCAGCTGGTGCCCGCCTTTAGCGGTAAAGCGAAGCAGATCTCCCAGCTGGCGGCGGCGGAAGGGGTAATGGTGCTGATTGCCGGTGGCAACGTGCTGCGCTTCGCCCCGGCGCTGAATATCAGCGAAGAGGAGGTGCGCATCGGCCTTGAGCGCTTTGCCCGCGCCTGTGAAAAATTCCTCTCGGAGAGCACAACATGATGGTGATTCGTCCGGTCGCGGCAAGCGATCTCGCAGCCCTGATGAAACTCGCTGGCAAAACCGGCGGCGGTTTAACTTCACTGCCCGCCGATGAGGCAACCCTGGCGGCGCGTATTGAGCGCGCCCGCCAGACCTGGCAAGGCACGCTGCCGAAGGGCGAGCAGGGCTATGTCTTTGTGCTGGAAGATACCCAGAGCGGCGAAGTGGGCGGCATCTGCGCCATTGAGGTCGCCGTCGGGCTAAATGATCCCTGGTACAACTACCGCGTTGGCACCCAGGTACACGCCTCGAAAGAGCTGAATGTCTACAACGCGCTGCCGACGCTGTTTCTCAGTAACGATCACACCGGTAGCAGCGAGCTCTGCACGCTGTTTCTCGATCCCGCCTGGCGCAAAGCGGGCAACGGCTACCTGCTGTCGAAATCGCGCTTTATGTTTATGGCGGCGTTTCGCGATCGCTTCAATGAGAAAGTGGTTGCCGAAATGCGCGGGGTGATTGATGAGCACGGCTACTCCCCCTTCTGGGAGAGCGTGGGTAAACGCTTCTTCTCGATGGAGTTTAGCCGCGCGGATTATCTCTGTGGCACCGGGCAGAAAGCTTTTATTGCCGAGCTGATGCCGAAACATCCGATCTATACCCACTTCCTCTCGGAAGAGGCGCAGTCGGTGATTGGTCATGTCCATCCACAAACCGCGCCTGCGCGCGCGGTGCTGGAGAAAGAGGGGTTCCGCTACCGCAACTATGTCGACATCTTTGATGGCGGGCCGACGCTGGAGTGCGACATCGACCGCGTGCGGGCGATCCGCAAAAGTCGGCTGGTGGCGATTGGCGAAGGGCAGCGCGCGCCGGGCGAGTGGCCAGCCTGCATGGTCTCGAATGAGCGCTATGACGATTTTCGCGCGATGCTGATCAATGTTGACCCGCAGACGGAACGGCTGCTGCTGTCGGCGGGCGAGCTGGATGCGCTGAAGTGTCAGCCCGGCGATAGCGTCCGGCTGGTGCGCCTGTGTGCGGAAGAGAAGAGTGGTGAGGAGAGAGCGCAATGAGTTTATGGATCAACGATGAGTGGATAAAGGGCCAGGGCGCACGGCGGGAGAAAACCAACCCGGTGAGCCACGACGTGCTGTGGCAGGGCTTTGATGCGGATAGCGCCCAGGTCGGGGCGGCTTACCAGGCCGCGCGCGCCGCTTTCCCCGCCTGGGCGCGCCAGCCCTTTAGCGCCCGCCAGGCGATCGTGGAGAAATTTGCCGCGCTGCTGGAGAGTAATAAAGAAGAGCTGACAACGATCATCGCCCGCGAAACCGGCAAACCGCGCTGGGAAGCCGCCACCGAAATCTCCGCGATGATCAACAAAGCGGCAATCTCGGTAAAGGCATATCACACGCGCACCGGCGAACAGCAGACGGAGATGGCCGACGGCGCGGCAACCCTGCGTCATCGCCCGCACGGCGTGCTGGCGGTGTTTGGCCCCTATAACTTCCCCGGCCACCTGCCAAACGGGCATATCATCCCGGCACTGCTGGCGGGCAATACGCTGCTGTTCAAACCGAGCGAGCTGACGCCGTGGATCGGCGAGGCGGTGGTGAAACTGTGGCAGCAGGCGGGCTTACCGGCTGGCGTGCTCAACTTATTGCAGGGCGGGCGCGAAACTGGCCAGGCGCTGAGCGCGCTGGCAGGGCTGGATGGGCTGCTGTTTACCGGCAGTGCCAATACCGGCTATCAGCTGCATCGCCAGTTGGCGGGTCAGCCAGAGAAGATCCTCGCGCTGGAGATGGGCGGCAATAACCCGCTGATTGTTGAAGATCCTGATGATATTAATGCGGCGGTGCATCTGGCGATCCAGTCCGCCTTTGTAACCGCTGGTCAGCGCTGCACCTGCGCGCGGCGGCTGCTGGTGAAACGCTCGGCGGCGGGCGATGCCTTCCTGAAAAGGCTGGTGGAGGTTGCCAGCAAGCTGATACCGGCTGCCTGGGACGCCGAGCCGCAACCCTTTTTCGGCGGGCTGATCTCACCCCAGGCGGCGGAGCAGGTCTATCACGCCTGGCAGGAGCATGAAGCGCGCGGTGGCAAAACGTTACTGGCTCCGCGTCTGCTGGCGGCGGGCACCTCTCTGCTGACGCCGGGCATTATTGAGATGACTGCGGTGGGCAACGTGCCTGATGAAGAGGTGTTTGGCCCGCTGCTCTGCGTCTGGCGTTATGACGACTTTGACGATGCGATTACGCTTGCGAACAACACGCGCTATGGCCTCGCCTGCGGCCTGATTTCGCCGCAGCGGGAGAAGTTCGATCGCCTGCTGTTGGAGGCGCGCGCCGGGATCGTTAACTGGAACAAGCCGTTAACCGGTGCGGCGAGCACTGCGCCGTTCGGCGGTGTTGGTGCGTCCGGCAACCATCGCGCCAGCGCCTGGTATGCGGCGGATTACTGCGCCTGGCCAATGGCGAGCCTTGAGACGGCGGATCTCTCTCTGCCGCAGAGCCTCAGCCCGGGCCTTGGCCATTTGCGTGAGGAGCAGCCATGAGCGCGCGTGAAGTGAACTTTGATGGCCTGGTCGGGCTGACGCACCACTACGCGGGTTTATCCTTCGGTAATGAAGCCTCGACTAAACACCGCTTTCAGCGATCCAACCCAAAGCTGGCGGCGAAGCAGGGGCTTTTAAAGATGAAAGCGCTGGCGGACGCCGGCTTTCCACAGGCGGTCATTCCGCCTCACGAGCGCCCGAACGTCGCTGCGTTACGCCAGTTAGGTTTTCGCGGTAGCGATGAACAGGTCGTTGAAAAAGCGGCAACCCAGGCGCCGGAACTGCTCTCTGCTGCCAGCTCCGCTTCAGCGATGTGGGTGGCGAATGCCGCCACCGTCTGCCCGTCGGCAGACGCCGAGGATGGCAAAGTCCACCTGACGGTGGCGAACCTGAACAATAAGTTCCACCGCTCAATCGAAGCGCCCACCACCGAAGCGCTGCTGCGGGCGATTTTCCGCGATCCGCACACCTTCAGCGTGCACGGCGCGCTGCCGCAGGTGGCACGTTTTGGTGACGAGGGGGCCGCGAACCATAACCGCTTCGGCGGCGAGTATGGCGATGCGGGGGTGCAGCTCTTTGTGTATGGCCGCGAAGAGGGCAACGAACTGGCTCCCGGGCGTTATCCGGCGCGCCAGACGCTGGAGGCAAGCCAGGCCGTTGCCCGCCTCAACCAGGTGCGTGCGCATCAGGTGGTCTATGCTCAGCAAAACCCGGAAGTTATCGATCTGGGCGTATTCCATAATGATGTGATTGCGGTCTCCAACCGCCAGCTGCTGTTCTGCCACGAGCAGGCGTTTGCCGGGCAGCCTCAGCTGCTGGCAGAACTTGCGGCAAAAGTGCCGGGCTTTATGGCGATCGAAGTGCCGCAACAGGCGGTATCGGTCACAGACGCGGTGGCAACTTACCTGTTTAATAGTCAATTATTGAGCCATGATGATGGACGCATGACCCTGGTGTTGCCGCAGGAGTCGCAGGAGCATGCGGGCGTCTGGCGTTACCTCAACGACCTGCTGGCGCAGGATAACCCGATTAGCGCCCTTAAGGTCTTCGATCTGCGCGAAAGTATGGCGAACGGTGGCGGGCCAGCCTGCCTGCGTTTGCGGGTGGTGTTGAGCGAGGCGGAACAGCGGGCGGTCAACCCGGCGGTGATGATGAACGATAGGCTGTTTACCGCGCTCAATGCGTGGGTAGACAAATACTATCGCGACCGTCTCACGCAGGCCGATTTAGCCGATCCGCAGCTGCTGCGCGAAGGGCGTGAAGCGCTGGATCGCCTCACTCAACTGTTGGATCTCGGGTCGGTTTATCCTTTTCAGCGTTAAGCGGAGGCGGTATGGAGAACTTTCTGGCAGCAACCATTGCGGGCGATATTCCACGCAAGATGTCCGGTGAAGCGGGCGGAATTCACTGGTTGTGGCATGAGCAGGGGATCCTCGAGCTGGTGCCGCCGCAGCCGGTAGGACGTTCGCTGGTGATCTCCTGTGCCATTCACGGCAATGAGACGGCGCCGGTGGAGCTTATCGATCAACTGCTGCACAACCTCTTCTCCGGTGAGCAGCCGCTGAGCTGGCGATTGCTGATTATTCTTGGCAATCCGCAGGCGCTGGCGCAGGGCAAGCGCTATATCAAAAGCGATCTCAACCGCATGTTCGGCGGGCGCTGGCAGCAGCTTCCGCCGAGTGATGAAACCATCCGCGCGGCGCAGCTTGAGCGGGCGGTGACGCACTTTTTCTCTGAAGGGGATGAGACGCGCTGGCATCTCGATCTGCATACCGCCATTCGCGGCTCGCACCATGTGCGTTTTGGTGTCCTGCCGCAGCGCGCCACGCCTTGGGATGAAGCTTTCCTGACGTGGCTCGGCGCGGCCGGGCTTGAAGCACTGGTGTTCCATCAGGCACCTGGCGGAACCTTTACCCACTTTAGCTGTGAAAGCTTCGACGCGCTTGCGTGCACGCTGGAGCTGGGCAAAGCGCTGCCGTTTGGTGCCAACGATCTCAGCCAGTTTCAGCGCACCGCCTGGGCGCTGGCGGCGCTGCTTGCCGGTGAACCCGCGCCTGATACCGAGCTTGCTCCCCTGCGTTACCGGGTGGTGCAGCAACTGACCCGGCGCAGCGAGGCGTTTACCCTCTATATGGACAATGAGACGCTGAACTTTACCCCCTTCAGTGAAGGTACGCTGCTGGCGGAGGATCGCGGCGAGCGCTATGTGGTGACGCACCCGCAGGAGTATGTGCTGTTTC
The DNA here is from genome assembly GCF_016624785.1 of Kosakonia sp. S42. Lineage (NCBI taxonomy): Bacteria > Pseudomonadati > Pseudomonadota > Gammaproteobacteria > Enterobacterales > Enterobacteriaceae > Kosakonia > Kosakonia sp. S42. The sequence continues at coordinate 481,986 of NZ_JACVTW010000001.1, forward strand.
CCAACCCCAATGTCGAGATTGGATTACGCGCCGGATTAATGCTGGAAAAAATAGCGTAGCGTTAAGCCCTGCCACCGCAGGGCTTATTTTTGCTCTCTGAATTTATTACGGAATTATCTTGTTGAGTGCTGAAAAAAATAGCATACTCAGTTTTTACTTATCTCCATAAAAAACTTATATTTCAGCGGCTTGTTTATTTTTATTTCCACTCTTCACCGTTTATCCTTATTTCCTTCATATTTGATTAAAATCTCACTTTTATACTTTCACTGTTTTACCATCGCTCTGATTAATTGACGCTTGAAGCGCTAAAGTGATTAGCGTCAACACGGCAACCGCCGTATATAAAACTGAAGTAAGGAAGAATATTATGCGTAAATTGACTGCCCTGTTTGTTGCCTCTACCCTGGCGTTTGGTGCTGCAAGCCTTGCGCACGCTGATGATGCTCCGGCTGCACCGGCCGATGCCAAACCGATGATGCATCATCACAAAGGAAAAGGGCCGCACGAGATGATGTTCCAGGGCCTGAACCTGACCGATGCGCAGAAAACGCAAATCCGCGACATTATGAAGAGCCAGCGTGAAGAGATGAAACGTCCGCCAGTGGAAGAACTGCGCGCGATGCATGAGATTGTTGCCAGCGACAGCTTCGATAAAGCCAAAGCCGAAGCGCAAATCAACAAGATGGATGAGCAGCGCAAAGCCGACATGCTCAAACATATGGAAACGCAGAACAAGATCTACAACATTCTGACGCCGGATCAGAAAAAACAGTTCAATGCCAATTTTGAGAAGCGTCTGACAGAACGACCAGCCGCAGGCGATAAAATGCCTCCTGCACCGGCTGAATAATTTAGTCGACCCCTCTTAAGACCGCCGGTTTTGCCCATCGCCAATAGCACATGATGGGCAGAACCGGCGGTTTTTTCTCGCCTGCCTCTTGCCAGCCGCTACCGGCGCGGTATCCTCGTTGTTCCTGTGTGCCCGAAGTTGCTACTTATCTGAAGTTTATACTTTTTTACATCTCTGGTTACGTCGTAGCCTAAGGCATCGCTGCCTGGCTGCCGATAACCTGTTTATAGCCAATGTGAACAAGAACAAGAATGCACGCTGTTTCAGAAGCAGCGGCGCAGCGTATCGCTGTGCTATTCAGGAGTGATGATGGAATTCTTTGATATTCGCAAAATGCCGGTCAATCTCTGGCGAAATGGCGCAGGCGAAACGCGCGAGATTTGCTGCTTTCCGCCCGCTACCCGCGAATTTAACTGGCGCGCCAGCATTGCCTCGCTGGCCGGAAACGGCGAGTTTACGCCGTTTCCCGGCGTCGATCGCGTGATCACCCTGATTGAGGGCGGGGAAGTGACGCTCAACGGCGGCAGCGTGCGCCATACGTTGAAACGCCACCAGCCCTTCACCTTCGCCGGGGATCAGCCGGTCAAGGCCGAGCTTTGCGAAGGCCGCATGTCGATGGATTTTAATATTATGACCCGCCGCGATCGCTGCCAGGCGAACGTGCGCATCGCCGATCGCACCTTTACCACCTTCGGCTCGCGCGGCGGGGTGGTGTTTGTGCTGAGTGGCGCATGGCAGCTGGGCGATAAACTGCTCACCGCCGATCAGGGCGCCTGCTGGCAGGAGGGGAGGCAGACCCTGCGGCTGCTCCGCGCCGAAGGGCAGTTACTCTTTAGCGAAATCACGTGGCTGGCCGGGCACTAAGCCAGCTCGACGATCTCGTGTTCACCCGACAGCAGCGGTTTACACAGAATTTTATAGCCATCGTGATCGAAGCCGGCGGGCGTGCGCAGCAAGGCTGCCGCTTCGCCTGGCGTATTGACCGAACCCAGCCAGAGCCAGTTATGGATGATGTGATACTGCGTCATCTCGCCAAAGCTCTCTTTTAAGCCAATCGGGCCCTGCCACGGCCAGCACACCAGCTGCATGCGCGCCATCGCGGCGAGAAAACGGCTATTGTGCTCTTCAACGCTCTCTTTCCCGCAGCAGGCACCGGCGCAACGTTTCAACGCCGAGCGAAAACAGGGGCGGCCACGGCTGAGTGGTTCAAGACCAAGCAGGCCGTAACAGAGCTTCTCTTCATCAGCGATAGATTGCAGCGCCTGTAGCGCCGTGCGCCGGTTGGCAAACAGGCCAAAAAGATGCGGCGATGAGGAGAAGTCCACTTCGCGGGCGTAGACCACCTGCGGTTTACCTTCCTCCACGCGCAGGGAACAGAGCTGGCGATTACGGCGCAAGCGTTTATTAAACAGCGGCTGTTGCTCTTTAATAAGCCTCGCTTCCAGCAGCAGCGCGCCAATCTCGCCGGCGGTGCAGATCCAGCTGACGCGCCTTGACTGGCGCAGCATGGAGGCTTCATCCGGGGTGCGGAAATGGGACATCACGCGGCTGCGAATATTGACGCTTTTGCCGATATAGAGCGGCATGGCCTCGCTGTCACCGTGAAAAATATAGACGCCAGGGTGCTTAGGCATCGCCTCAAGCCACTGACGCAGATGTTCGGGGTATTCATAGATTGCCGCCGCCTCAAATGAAAGACGCGGGGCCGATTGACGCCTTGCCACACGGAACTCCTGATACTGGTTACTTGTACAGTGTAGCAGGGTGCTTCAGGTTAAAAAAGAAACATTTGGAAAGATCAGGCAAGTGTGGGGCGGGAAGAAGGGAGCTGATACCGCTTCGCTTAGCAGGCCTACAGCGTATCTGTAGGCCTGAGCGGGCGTCACGGTTTACTGTTTCTTCCAGAAATCGTCGAAAATGGTGATTGGCGGACGGCGCTTGTGCTCGGTCTTCACATACCAGCCCTCAATAATGCGGGCGGTCGCTTCATCCAGCGTTTTGCCTTCCAGATAATCGTCGATATTCTCGTAGGTGACGCCAAGTGCGGCTTCATCCGGCAGAGAAGGGCGGTCATCTTCCAGATCGGCAGTCGGTGCTTTCTTATAGAGATGCTCCGGGCAGCCAAGGTGCACCAGCAGCTGTTTGCCCTGACGCTTATTGAGGCGGAACAGCGGGTTAATATCGGTACCGCCATCGCCATACTTGGTGTAGAAGCCGGTGACCGCTTCGGCGGCGTGGTCGGTTCCGACAACAATCCCTTTGCACATCCCGGCGATGCTGTACTGCGCTTTCATACGCTCGCGCGCTTTCTCATTCCCGCGCACAAAGTCGCTCAGCTCAATACCGGTATCGCGCAGCGCCTGCTCGCTTGCCAGCACCGAGGCTTTGATATTGACGGTCAGGACGCGGTCAGGTTTGATAAACGCAATCGCGTCCTGGCAATCCTGCTCATCTGCCTGCGCGCCGTAGGGCAGACGCACGGCGATAAACTGCAACTCGCTGTCGCCGCTCTCTTCACGCAGCTCCGAGATGGCTAACTGGGAGATTTTCCCCGCCAGCGTCGAGTCCTGGCCACCGCTGATGCCGAGCACCAGTGATTTGATAAAGGGATAGGTTTTCAGATACGTTTTCAGAAAATCCACGCTGCGGCGAACTTCTTCTTCGGCATTGATGGTTGGCTTGACGCCCAGTGCCTGAATAATCTCTTGTTGCAGAGCCATTAACCCCTCCGTTGTTGAATCCTGCTGTGCAGGTTGCAAATTGTTATTCATTAAAGCTAACCCCTTCGTGGGAAAACGACAAGGTTCACAGTTTTACGTGCCGTAATTTGCGCCGATTCAGGTCGTTTACGCACTTTTATTAGATTTTTCTGAAAGATATATCATTTTCTGTCCTGAGTTGAAAATTCCAATATTATATTCCAGGCTTAGTTAACACGCTGATACAGAAGCGGATACTAAAGAGGATGGAATATGAATAAGAATATCGCAGGAATTCTGGGCGCCGCAGCAGTACTGACTATGCTGGCTGGTTGTACCGCTTACGATCGCGCGAAAGATCAGGTTAGTCAGCCGGTCGTTAAAGATGTGAAAAAAGGGATGAGCCGCCAGCAGGTAATGCAGATTGCAGGCCGTCCGTCATCAGAAGTGAGCATGGTTCACGCTCGTGGTACCTGCCAGACCTATATCCTGGGTCAGCGTAACGGCAAAACTGAAACCTACTTCGTTGCACTGGATGAGACCGGTCACGTGCTGAACTCGGGTTATCAGACCTGTTCTGAATACGACACCGACCCGCAGGCACCGCAGCAGCAGTCTCAGCAGAAAAAACCTTTCCAGTAATTTTTTGATTCGCCTGAGCACACAAAAAACCGGCCATCTGGCCGGTTTTTTTATGCCTTATGCCGGCACGTTATCGATTTTGCTGATACGTGACCAGACGCGGTGCGCGGAAAGCTGTTCGATAAAATCCTCCACCAGCGCGGTGGACGCGATATCGCCTTCAATAATGCCCTCTTCGCCCTGCGGGTTTACGTGGATCACCCCTTTAAACTGGCGGGCGTCACCGGCAAGACCGATAGTTTTGAGATGCTTATAGGCTTCCAGCAGGTAGTATTTCGCATCGCCATTTTGCAGCAGCGTGCTGACATCGCCGCCGGGCACAAAGACGCCATCCACCGTCAGCGAAGGCGAACCGGCAAAAGTTGCCGCCACCGGCAAGCGGGAGCCATCATCAGCCACCACTTCGCCCATACGTGAATAGAGCAGTTTGGCGTGCACGCCTTTGTTCTTCAGCCCTTGCAACAGAGTCAGCACATCCTGCGAGCGAACATTGTCATGCAGCAGCACTGCGACCACACGGCCCTTCACATCGCCATCCGGAATGGCATAAAGGCTGAGGGAGGGATCTTTCTCCACGCCATTTACCGCAGGCGGCGGCGTAATATTGCACTGCTCTTCCGTCAGGGTAATACCCAGGTTTTCCGCGACGGACTGCGCCAGCTTGACATCAATATGTGCCAGCAGATCGACCACGCGTTCGCGAATATAGGGGCGTGCCACTTTGCTTAGCTCAAAGCTGAAGGCATCAACGATATGGCGTTGTTCAAACGGCGTCTGGCTTAGCCAGAAGAGGCGAGGATGGGCGTAGTACTCACCAAATGAGGGGCTGCGCTCGCGCACTTTATGCCCTTCAACACGCTCCTGATAGCTCTCAAAACCACCGCGTTTCGGCCCCGGCGGCGTTTCGCGCGGCCAGTTATCGTTGATGGAGTTCGGCTCATAGTTGGCCGGATTGGTGTCGATATCCATCCGGTGCATGCCGTCACGCTGGAAGTTGTGGTACGGGCAGGTCGGGCGGTTAATCGGAATTTCGTGGAAGTTCGGCCCGCCGAGACGGCTGATCTGCGTATCGGTATAGGAGAAGAGGCGCCCCTGCAACAGGGGATCGTTGGTGAAATCGAGCCCTGGGACAATATGGCCCGGATGGAAGGCCACCTGTTCGTTTTCGGCAAAGAAGTTATCCGGGTTACGATTGAGCACCATTTTGCCGACCCGCTGCACCGGCACCAGCGCTTCCGGGATCAGCTTGGTCGGGTCGAGCAGGTCAAAATCGAACTTGAATTCGTCCTCTTCCGGGATCAGTTGCAGCCCCAGTTCATATTCCGGGTAGTCGCCCGCTTCAATCGCTTCCCACAGCTCACGGCGGTGGAAGTCCGGATCGCGCCCGGTCAGCTTCTGCGACTCGTCCCACACCAGCGACGCTTTACCCGCCAGCGGTTTCCAGTGGAAGCGTACAAAGGTCGCTTTCCCTTCGGCGTTAATCAGGCGGAAGGTGTGAATACCAAACCCTTCCATGGTGCGATAGCTGCGCGGAATGCCGCGGTCGGACATCGCCCACATCACGTTATGCAGGGTTTCCGGTTGCAGGGAGACGTAATCCCAGAAGGTGTCGTGCGCGCTCTGACCCTGCGGAATAGCCCAGTGTGGCTCCGGTTTCACCGCATGGACAAAGTCGGGGAATTTGTGCGCATCCTGCAAGAAGAAGATCGGCGTGTTGTTGCCGACCAGATCGAAGATGCCCTCTTCGGTGTAGAACTTGGTGGCGAAACCGCGAATATCACGCACGGTATCCGCTGAACCGGCACCGCCCTGTACGGTTGAGAAGCGCACAAACACCGGGGTGATCTTCTCCGGGTCGGAGAGGAAATCGGCCTTGGTAATATCTTGCAGGCTGCGGTAGGGCTGGAAGTACCCGTGCGCCGCCGAGCCACGCGCATGCACGATACGTTCAGGGATACGCTCATGGTCAAAATGGGTGATCTTTTCGCGCAGAATAAAATCTTCCAGCAGCGTCGGGCCGCGCGAGCCTGCGCGCAACGAGTTCTGATCGTCGCTGATGCGCACACCCTGGTTAGTGGTTAGCGCGGCGTTTTCGCCGCCCTTACGGAACGGCTCCAGCGCATTCAATTTCTCATTGGCGGTATCGGGTGATTTAAGGCTGCCAGGTGCGGTGGGCTCTTCACCGGGTGCGGTCGGTTTTGGCGAAGGGCGGTGGGAGTTATCGGATGGTGCGAGGGAATCCAGTCCCGGGCGGGCTTCGTTTTCATCATCAACCGGGGCGCGGGAAGGTTGCGTCTCTTTCTCATGCTGCGACATTGAACTCGTCTCCTGTTATCCATGACTAAAAAGGCAGGTTATTGCCATTAACCCTTCTAACTATAGAACAATGTCCCGGTCGCGCCCGTTTACCGGCCCGGCCTTGAAAACGCGCTGAGAAGCGCACGCCGGGCGCGACGAGCGGGGTCACAATCGGCTATCATTGGCTTTCGTGTGTGTGAAATTTGTCTTTAGTGAATGCATCGCTTATGAAAACGCTTCGTCAACAGAATCGAGTCATTATCAGCTATGTCCCGCGCGTCGAACCGGCGCCCCCCGACCATGCGTCAAAGGTCGAAGGTTATCGTGATGTCTGGAGGCTGCGCGCTAAATATGTCGCGTTTGTGTTGATGGGCGAGAATTTCCGCCGCTCGCCGACCTTCACTACGCCGGATGCGGCGCAGCGCTGGGCGACGCAGATGCGTCAGGAAGGCGAGATAGAGGAATAAAAAAAACGCCTGCAGTGTGCAGGCGTTTTTGTTTTTACGCGGGAAGCTTAGTGATGTGCCAGTTCGGCGTGCTCTTCGCTATCCAGAATGGTTTTATCTGTCTGCTTCAGCCACTGGCTGGTCAGCGTCCCGGCGGTCATGGAGCCGCTCACGTTCAGCGCGGTACGGCCCATATCGATCAGCGGTTCGACGGAGATTAGCAGCGCAACCAGCGTAACCGGCAGGCCAAGCGCCGGCAGCACAATCAGCGCGGCGAAGGTAGCACCGCCGCCCACGCCCGCTACACCGGCGGAACTGATGGTGACAATACCGACCAGCGTGGCGATCCACATCGGGTCCAGCGGGTTGATGCCGACCGTTGGTGCAACCATCACCGCCAGCATTGCCGGGTAGAGACCCGCACAGCCATTCTGGCCGATGGTCGCACCAAAGGAGGCGGAGAAGCTGGCAATCGACTCCGGTACGCCAAGGCGACGGGTCTGCGCTTCCACATTCAGCGGAATAGAGGCTGCGCTGGAGCGGCTGGTGAAGGCAAAGGTCAGTACCGGCCACACTTTACGGAAGAACTTCAGCGGGCTGACGCCATTTACGCCCAGCAGCACGCCATGTACCACGAACATAATGCCGAGGCCGAGGTAAGAGGCGATAACAAAGCTGCCCAGCTTGATGATGTCGTGGATGTTGGAGCCAGCAACCACTTTGGTCATCAGCGCCAGCACGCCGTACGGCGTCAGCTGCATTACCAGACGCACCAGCTTCATCACCCAGCTCTGCAGCGTGTCGATGGCGGTCAGCACGCGCTGGCCCTTCGGCGCATCATCCTTCAGCAGCTTCAGCGCGGCAACGCCGAGGAAAGCGGCAAAGATAACGATGCTGATGATCGACGTTGGGCTTGCGCCAGTCAGATCGGCAAACGGGTTTTTCGGCACAAACGACAGCAGCAGTTGTGGCACGGTCAGATCGGCCAGTTTACCAACGTAGTTGCTCTGAATGGCGTTCAGACGCGCGGTTTCTGCGCTGCCCTGCACCAGCCCTTCAGCGGTAAGACCAAACAGATTGGTCACCAGCACACCCACCAGCGCGGCGATAAGCGTGGTGAACAGCAGCGTGCCGATGGTAAGGAAACTGATTTTGCCCAGCTGCGACGCGTTGTGCAGACGTGCAACGGCGCTGAGGATCGAGGCGAAAACCAGCGGCATCACAATCATTTGCAGCAGTTGCACATAGCCGTTACCGACTACGTTGAACCACTGAATAGACTCTTTCAGCACCGGATTATCGGCACCGTAAATGGCCTGCAGCGCAAGACCGAATGCCACGCCAAGCCCGAGACCAACCAGTACTTTCTTTGCCAGGCTCCACTGTTTGTGGCGCGCCTGCGCCAGCAAAAGCAGCAGTGCAGCGAACACGACAACGTTCGCGATTAATGGAAAATTCATCCCCGTTCTCCTGATTTCATTATATTGATGACATCGAGGTCATCCTGTGGCGCAAGGTTAGCAGAAGTGCCCGGGGCGGCTTATATCCAAATGGAATGCTTTATAGCGAAGTGTTCAAAAGCGACTATTTATCGTGCAATCTGGCGATCAATAAAGCGATTGAACTCATTTTGCAGGATATTTATCGCTTCGGATGACCAGCGGATTGCACCATTTTCGGGCAAGGTTTGCGGCATCCACACGGCATAGGTGAGCAGGGCCATGCAGAGCACTCGCTCCATCTGGTTACCTTTTTGTGACGCGAGAATCGGCAGGCGAAAGCGCCAGCGGCAGGGCCACAGCAGCGGTACACCGGCAGGCGTGAGCATATCTGCAACGATATGGCTGAGATAGCCGACGACCATACCCTGCAGCGCATCCGTCGGCAGGATCCAGCTATCAGGGACTTTTAAGGCAAAAAGGGTAAGCGCAAGAAAGACCGCCAGCAGGCTATGGGTGAATCCACGGTGACCAAAGGCGCGCGCAACGGGTTTTGAGATCCACTTTAGCCGCTGGCCGAGGAAGGATTTTGGGTGATCGATGTCCGGCAGCAGGCAGGTGAGAATGGCTGAAGGCACAATATGCCACCAGTCGCCCTGTGCAAGCACGGGCGTCAATTCGGCATTCTTGGTAAACACCGCGCAGGCTATGGAGAAAAGCAGGTGTCCTTCCGCCGTCATGATCAAACTCGCTAAACTGTCGATGCATACAGTATAGGATGTTTGTACAGTAGGCGGAAGAGGTGACGGTGTAACTCTTTGTCACAATCCTGCTAATTTAGCGCGCCAGCCAGCCGCCATCGACCGCCAGCGTGTAACCATTTATGTAGTCAGCCGCCGAAGAGGCGAGAAAAACCGCCGCGCCCTGTAAATCCTCCGGCGTACCCCAGCGAGCCGCGGGAATACGATCGAGGATCTCCTGATTACGTTCAGCATCTTCGCGCAACTGCTGGGTATTGTTGGTCGCCATATAGCCGGGTGCAATCGCGTTGACGTTAATATTGTGCTTCGCCCACTCATTCGCCAGCAGGCGGGTAAGGCCCATCACGCCGCTTTTTGAGGCGGTATAAGAGGGAACACGAATGCCGCCCTGGTAAGAGAGCATCGAGGCAATATTGATAATTTTGCCGCCGCTGCGCTGGGCGATAAATTGTCGGGCGACAGCCTGGGAGAGGAAGAAGAGCGATTTGAGGTTGAGATCCATCACCTCATCCCAATCCTTTTCGCTGAAATCGATGGCGTCACAGCGGCGGATAGTTCCGGCGTTATTGATGAGAATATCAAGGTGCCCCATCTTCGCCACCGCTTGATCGACAATCGAGGCCAGCTGCTGCTGGTCGCGCAGGTCGGCCTGAATCGCGTGAAATCGGCGGCCAAGCGCCTCGACGCGTTTTGCCGTTTCATGAGGGATTTTCCGGTTAACACCGACAATATCGCAGCCTGCTTCCGCCAGCCCTATTGCCATGCCCTGGCCCAGACCGGTATCGCATCCGGTTACAAGAGCCACCTTATCCGTTAGCTTAAAAGCATCCAGTATCATATCTACTCCGGCGTGATGTCATGTCGTGACGGGCGTCAATGCCTGCGGATCAGAATAGAAGGCGGGAGCGTAAAATACAAACAAATGAAATCATGTTTCAATATTTTTGTGATGCAGGAGCAGCTTTGCGCTGCTCCTGCACATTATTAACCGAGCAGATGTGCAGCGGTGAGCTGCTGCAAGCTGTCGAGTTTGACATTCGCCAGCACATAGCGCGGATCGGCACGATGCTCCTCATCGGGCACCACAATCGAACGCATGCGCGCCGCTTTGCTGGCAATCATCCCGTTTACGGAATCCTCCAGCGCCACGCAGGCTAAGGGATCGACACCGAGTTTCGCCGCGCAATCAAGATAAACCTGCGGGTGCGGTTTGCTGTAAGGCAGGCTCTCGGCAGAGGCCAGTGCATCGAAGCTGTCACGAAGGTCGAACATCGCTAAAATTTTTTCGAGCATATGCAGCGGCGAGGCGGAGGCCAGCCCGACACGCAGGCCGTTCGCTTTGCACAGTGCCAGCGCTTCACGCACGCCCGGCAGCAGTGGGCGCTCTGCTTCTACCAGCGCGATTGCGCGCTCGATAATTTGTGCGGTCACTTGCTGGCGGGACGGACCGCTCCACGGCTGTTGCGCATACCATAAATCAACCACCATATCGATGCGCAGGCCCAGCGTGTCAGGCAGTTCGTCGCGGCGCGTGATGTCGACGCCGAGGCTTGAGATCACCTCAAGTTCAGCGCGATCCCACAGCGGTTCCGAGTCAATTAATAAACCATCCATATCAAAAATTGCTGCAACTGTTTGGCGCGGGGCAGACATAACACCTCTCCGGTTAGCGTGATTAAACAGGGTGAAGGTAGTGAGTATGGCAATGCGTTCACCCTGGCGTCTTTAAAAATCAGGCGAAAATAGTTATCAGCAGGTAGACTAAGGCACAAACAGTGCGTCAACAACAAGGGGAATCCATGACGTATCAACAAGCTGGACGCATCGCCGTACTGAAACGCGTTCTGGGTTGGGTGATTTTTATTCCGGCCGTTATTTCGACCGTTATTTCGATCCTGAAGTTTATGTATGAGCATAGCGATAAACAGCCCGGTATTAACGCCGTGATGCTCGATTTCGCCCACGTGATGATTGAGATGATGCGGTTCAATACGCCATTCCTCAATCTCTTCTGGTACAACTCGCCGACGCCCCATTTTCAGCAGGGTCTGAACGTTCTCTTCTGGATTATCTTCGCGCTGATCTTTATTGGCCTGGCTTTACAGGCTTCCGGTGCACGCATGAGCCGCCAGGCACGCTTTGTGCGTGAAGGGGTGGAAAACCAGCTGATCCTCGAAAAAGCCAAAGGCGACGAGGGGCTGACCCGCGAGCAGATCGAAGCGCGTATTAATGTGCCAAACCACACCATTTTCTTGCAGATTTTCCCGCTCTATGTGCTGCCGGCCATTATCATCGTGGCGGGGTACTTCTTCTTTAAGCTGCTCGGCTTTCTGTAAAGTGACAGCGCCCGATAGCATTCGCGATCGGGCTTCTTAGCCTTCCACTTTTACGCGGCCAATACCCGATCCAGCGCCTTCTGTGCATTCATCAAATGTTCACCGCCGAAAAGAATGGCGCGGTTGAAGAGGGTATAGAGCTGGTAAATCGGTTGGCGGTCGAGAAAGTCGGGCGGGAGCGGGGAGATAGACTGGTAACCGTCGTAGATCTGCGGCGGCTGATCCGGATGGAGCGGCAACATCGCCAGATCGCACTCCCTGTCGCCCCAGTAGCAGGCGGGATCGTAAATATAGGGGCCATCCGGGCCAAGGGCGCAGTTGGCGGACCAGAGATCGCCATGCAGTAAAGAGGCCTGCGGCTGGTGGCCAGCTAACCGCTGCTGGACATGTTCAACAATTGCATCGATATTGCCGAACTGTAGCCCTTTCTCCGCCGCCAGCTCAAGCTGCCAGCCGATACGCTGCTCGGCGAAAAAGGTCGACCAGCGTCGCTGCCAGGCGTTCGGCTGCGGGGTGGTGGAGAGATCGTTATCGAAGTCGAGACCAAACTGCGGCTGATCGCTCCACTGATGGAGCCGGGCAAGCTGCTGGCCCAGCAAAAAGGCGCTATGCATATCCAGCGGGCGGGCGTGAAGGTACTCCATCACCAGGAAGCTGTAGTCGCGGTCGCTGCCGACCGCCCACACTTCAGGCACCCGGACCGTATTGCTGCGCGCCAGCAGCGCCAGCTGATCGGCTTCGGCAGTGAAGATGGGAAGCAGGGCGCGTTCATCACATTTAACGAAACAGTCGCGTCCTGCGTAACGTATGCGCCATGCAGCGTGAATTTCGCCGCCCGGTAGCTCATCGCGTTGTTCAATTTCGCCTTCACCCAGTTGCTCGCTTAACAGACCACTTATCGCTTGCCACATGATATTTCTCCCATGTAATCAGCCAGATCATTAGGTTAGCGCACTAAAGCTGTGAAAAAATTCGACTTAACGCACACCAGGCGCACGCACGGCGCAGGATGGCACTTATTGCTCTTGTTGCCGCCACGTCTCCCAGGTGGAAACCGTGACATCGGTTTTTCGCCCGACGGCGCTTTCGGCCAGGCCGCTGGCGAGATCATGAACCTCTTGCTCATTTAAGGCGCTAATCAGGCCGAAGGTGTTGGTGCCCAGATCGTGCACCTTGCCATCGTCGTCCGCCATGGTGATAAGAAAGCCCGCAAGTGTAAAGTGGTTATTCAGCTCATTGATATCCGTTAGCGTCTCATCGTGAAATTTCACCGTGACGACGTAGCGGCTGATGCCATCGCTACTCATATTTCACCTCATTGTTAATGCAAATTTTTTTAGCATAGTCGGCGACGACTATTTGTCGACCATCGCCAGCGATTCTCGCTGCGTTAACGCGCTTAAGCACCGCATAAGTAGTCGTAGATCTTTTGCGTATCTTCACTGGCACACAGGCGCGTACCCTGATTGATGGTTGCCGCGCTGCCGGCTGCGACGCCAAAGCGCACCATATCGTCGAGCGGGGCATCTTCGGCAAGCTTAAGGGTCATGGCACCGACCATGCTGTCACCCGCACCAACGGTGCTCTGGCTTTTCATCGGCGGCGGCACAACCTGAACATGCCCCTGCTGATCCACCCCCAGCGCCCCTTGCGGCCCAAGCGAGACCACTACGCGGCGCGCTTTGCCGCTGTTAATGATCTCCTGCGCGGCACGCAATACGTCATGGGGTTGGTTCAGCGGTCGGCCAACCAGCGCGCTCAGCTCTTTCTGGTTGGGTTTGACCAGTTCGATATTGCCAATCTCCAGCGCAGCGGCCAGCGCTTCGCCTGAGCTGTCGATAATGCAGCGGATCCCCTGTTTTTGCGCGACCGTAATCAACTGCGTCAGTTTTTCAAGCTGTACACCAGGCGGAAGACTGCCGCTGATGACCAGAATCGCGCCGCTCTCTATCGTCAGCACTCTCTCTTCTATCTGGCGGAACTCATCTTCGCTGAGGGCGGCGCCGGGCATCACAAAGCGATACTGCTCGCCGCTCGCTTCAACGTGCACATGCAGGTTCTGTCGCGTCCAGTCGGCGGTCTGCACGCTGAGGGTCGGGACATGCTCATCGGCGAGCAGGGCAGTCAGGTGTTCACCGGTTGCGCCGCCCGCCGGGAAAATCGCGGTAGCTTTGCCGCCGAGGTGGGCAATGGCGCGGGCAACATTAATGCCGCCGCCACCCGGTTCAAAAACCGGCGAGGTGCAACGGAGTTTTCCTTCCGGATAAATTTGCGGCGTTATTGTCGCGCTATCGAGAGATGGCGCGAGCGTTAGCGTATAAATCGATACCATATTGACCTCCTGTTACGTAGGGTGCAGTAAGCCTGGCACCATTTACAGCGAAGGGAAAGTAAATAACAGTATGATTTTAAATACGATATTATTTTTACGGTGATATTTCGGAATCTATAACAATTATTCTGAGATCTCTCTTATTCAAAAAATCAAATAAGATTTCATTGATATGTTTAAGCGGTCTTTTTATAATTTGTTACCTTTCTGCGGACCGTTGGTCATTGATCCATAAGAAAGTTTCCGGGACCGTGTTGGTCTCATTTACTGTACGGATTTTAAAAAAATGAAGCTTTTTAAGACAGTACCCGCGCTGGTTATGGCTGCGGGCGTGCTTGCGTCGATGAATGCTGTCGCAGATGATACCGTTTTTACTGTCATGGATGACCCCGCCTCCGCGAAAAAACCGTTTGAAGGTAATGTTAACGGTGGCTATCTCGGTCAGTCAGGCAACACAAAGAGTTCCTCTTTGACGGCTGACTCTACCCTGACATGGTATGGCGATTCTACGGCCTGGTCCCTGTGGGGCAACGCCAGTAATACCTCGTCTAATGACGAACGTTCTTCCGAGAAGTATGCCGTTGGTGGTCGTAGCCGTTATAACATGACTGACTACGACTACCTGTTTGGCCAGGCGAGCTGGTTAACCGATCGCTACAACGGTTACCACGCCCGTGACATCGCTACCGCCGGTTATGGTCGTCAGTTCCTGAATGGCCCGGTTCACAGTTTCCGTCTCGAATTCGGTCCGGGTGTACGTTATGACAAGTACACTAACGGCGATACCAAAACGACGGCGCTGGGCTATGCGTCTGGCACTTACGCGTGGCAGTTCTCTGACAATGCGAAATTTACCCAGGGCGTTTCGGTGTTTGGTGCGGACGATACCACCGTCAACTCCGAAACCGCACTGAACGTGGCGATTAACTCCCACTTCGCGTTGAAAGTTGCCTATAACGTGACCTGGAACTCCGAGCCGCCATCATCGGCACCGGATCATACCGATCGCAGAACGTCTATTACCTTAGGCTACAAAATTTAACTGGACGGGCCGGATTATCCGGCCCGTTTTTATTTACACGCAGTGCGCAATTCGCTGATTAATTTTATTTAAGTCCCATCCTGCACTTTCTCTCCACATTTCCTCTTTGAGAAACATATTCAGTTTATTTGACACGAACGGCTAAATAAATTGACTGGGAAAAAGTGTGATCCAGATCTACAATTCTTGCTGTGGGCACGCTGCTGCCCGGCCAGTTAAATCTATTTCAGCAAGAGAATTCAATCATGAAAACAATCACAACAACCGCCGCCGCGCTGGTTATTTCTGCGCTCTCTTTCAGCGCTTTCGCGGCACAGCCTGCACAATCTACTAACCACATCACCAGCATCGAAGCGGGTTCAAACATGATCCCCGGCACGCATGCAGTAAAAGGTACTAATGACGCTGCTTTTAATGCGCATACGCTTGTAGCCGGTGGATGGGAATAAAGATTATTCTTAGCAGTTTCATCTGCTTAATTTAAAAACCGGATTATGCGGTACCGGTTTTTAAATTTGGCAAGACAGACTTAATAATGAGTCGATTCTGAAAAGTTATTTATAAAAAGTGCACGAATAACGCTTATCTCTGGTTGCGTTAAATCTCAAAGTATTAGCTACGCAGGAGAGAGAGAATATTCTCCGCCGCCTGGTTCGCCACTTTTAGCACGGCGTCCTGACCCTGCTGTAACAGCTGTGCTTTAGCCATCTTGCTCGCTTCCAGCGCGTAATCTGCATCTTCTATCCGGCTCTTTGCCGCCTGTATGGCGACACTCTGCTGCGCCAGCACCGATTTGTTTGATTCAAAACGATTAATAAAAGCGCCATATTGCGCGCGGTAACCGCTCACTTTCTCCAGCGCCTGGTCGAGTTTGCCCATCGCCTTACCAGCAGTGGTTTCTGACAGCAGATCCGTGCCGGTTAAGCCAAGGGATTTAACATCCGCGGGCGTGGTCGGAATGGTCGTTGATTTGATCTCATCCCCGACAGTGGCGCTGGTCACCACTTCCCACGGCCTGCTCTGCTTAGGTGGCACTTCCGGCGTAATGGTCGGTTTTGGCAGCTCGCCCCAGGTCAGGTTGCTGGTAAAAGAGCCGCTACCGACGACCATGACAACAAGATCTTCGGTGACATTATCGATCGTTAAACGCTCAAGGCGGTTCGAACCATTGCTGCCATCATTGTAGGCAGCACCGGACTCATAACGATCGCCGTCACCACTGTATTTGATGGTCATGCCATTATAGGCGAGCGTCGAACTACCATTTAATGCCCAGGAAGAGCCACCCTCAATCAGTAACGAGTCATCGTAAGTGGCGCCACTCTTAAAGCCATTCGATGCGGTCAAAACGCGGCTGGTCGCCTTTGCTGAATCCGTGATGCCGCGGCTTTTCCAGGTGTAATCCGGGTCACTGCCATTAATCGGCGTACCAGCCAGATGTTTACCGTCACGCGTAAAGAGCTGGATATCGTCATCCAGACCGAGTGAGTCGATGGTAATAGTAATATTTTTCGCTCCCGCAGGAATATAGGCCAGCGAGACGATGCCTGAGCTGAACGAATAGTCCGTTCCGCTCACCGGAAATTTCGTACTCAGCGGCGGAACATCGCCGATAAGTGCTGGCGGAAGTTCCGGCGCGTCCGTTGCCAGCGGATAAGAGCCGAAAATCTCGGTGCCTTCGGAAATCGACTGAATGGTATCCAGAATGCTTTGATACTCATTCTGTATGCTGCGTCTGTCGCTGTCGGAAAGCGTGCTGTTGCCAGCCTGGATAGCCAGGCTTTTAGCGCGAATCAGCCGTTCACTAATGGTACTCAGGCCACCATCGGCGGTCTGCGCCATGCTGATGGCGTCATCAAGCCCGCGGGAAACCACGGTGTCTGCGTTGCTGTTAGAACGCATACGATTGGCGATGGCCTGGCCTGCCGCATCGTCTTTTGCGCCATTGATTCGAAAGCCTGACGATAAACGCTCAATTGACTCCTGCAGAGTCGATGAGGTCGTTTTTCGAACCGTCAGGTTCAATCCCGTCATCTCGTTGTAATTGATCGCTTGCATTACCGTCGCTATATCATTCAAACCACGAATGCTCTATTTATCGGCAACAGGAGTGAGTTTCTTTAAGGTAAATCGATAAGGAAATTTAACTTTGTGCAACTGTATAAAAAACAAGTGCTTTTACATTTCCGCTATAGATTTGCTGTGTTGTGGCACACTTACAGGCAATGGGGATAAGGATAGATTGCGTTTTACTCAAGGCTTTCTAATGAAAAAAGTGGGGCGATATGGGCAAGTTGAATGATGCGGCGTTATACGATGAGATGTGCCGGGTGGTGGGCAAGGTGGTGCTTGAGATGCGTGACCTGGGACAGGAGCCTAAGCATATTGTTATTGCGGGTGTGGTAAGAACCATGCTGGCTAATCAGAGAATTAAACGTACCGAACTGACCGAAGCGGCGATGGAAGAGGTGATTCGCGCACTGGGTTTCGACGCCTGAGCCGGGTTTCAACAGGGCACGCATTGCTGCGTGCCCGGGAGAAGCGAAAGCCCTAGCGTCGTTTTCTCGGGGAAACCGGTAGGGTTTGTGAATATTTCACTTTGCTGTGTTTATAAAAGGCAAAAAAAACAATCGCAATCAGCAGAACAATGGCTAAGATATAAACTATTACCATGATTTATCAGTGGGTTAGGGGTTAATGGGAAGCCAAATAGACTGCTTCCACCCCTGTTGTGTCAAGATGGCAAAGCAAAATCAGATAATACCTTCCTTGCGCCAGCACAGTTGAATGGCGACTTACTCCCCAATAGAGCCGAAAAAGGGCGCAATAACGATCCGCGCCACACTAGCCCTTTCAACGCCGAGTGCAAATGTGTACTATTGTCGGGTACTTAACAGCAGCGGGTAAGGGTAAAGTGCGGTCATTACCGTTCGATACATATTCCGCAGAGTGAAGCGAGAAAACTTATCTAAGCGGCTGTTATATCTTTGAAATCTCATTTTGCATGTGCTCTTTCGTGTGGCGCACCACTGCAAATTAAGGAAATGAAATGCCTGTAATTACGCTTCCTGATGGCAGTCAACGCCATTATGACCACGCCGTAAGTCCCCTGGATGTCGCGCTTGATATTGGCCCTGGCCTGGCGAAAGCTTGCATTGCCGGGCGCGTCAACGGTGAACTGGTCGATGCTTCAGATATCATCGACAGTGATGCAAACCTTGCTATCATCACCGCAAAAGATGAGGAAGGGCTGGAGATTATCCGCCACTCCTGTGCGCATCTGTTGGGCCATGCGATCAAGCAACTATGGCCGCACACCAAAATGGCGATTGGTCCGGTTATCGACAACGGTTTCTATTATGACGTTGATCTCGACCACACCCTGACTCAGGAAGATATCGACGCGCTCGAAAAACGTATGCACGAGCTCGCCGAATCCAACTATGACGTTATCAAGAAGAAAGTGAGCTGGCAGGAAGCGCGTGAAACGTTTGTCGCACGCGGTGAAAACTACAAAGTCTCCATTCTTGATGAAAATATTGCCCATGATGATAAGCCTGGCTTGTATCATCATGAAGAATACGTCGATATGTGCCGTGGTCCGCACGTACCGAATATGCGTTTCTGCCACCATTTCAAACTGATGAAAACGGCGGGCGCTTACTGGCGTGGCGACAGCAACAACAAGATGCTGCAGCGCATTTACGGTACCGCATGGGCAGATAAAAAAGCGCTTAACGCCTATCTGCTGCGTCTGGAAGAAGCAGCAAAACGCGACCACCGTAAAATCGGCAAGCAGCTTGACCTGTACCATATGCAGGAAGAAGCGCCGGGTATGGTATTCTGGCACAACGATGGCTGGACCATTTTCCGTGAACTGGAAACGTTTGTACGCTCTAAGCTGAAAGCGTACCAGTACCAGGAAGTTAAAGGCCCGTTTATGATGGACCGTGTGCTGTGGGAAAAAACCGGCCACTGGGACAACTATAAAGATGCTATGTTTACGACCTCTTCGGAGAATCGTGAATACTGCATCAAACCGATGAACTGCCCGGGACATGTGCAGATTTTCAACCAGGGGTTGAAATCCTACCGCGACCTGCCGCTGCGTATGGCGGAGTTCGGTAGCTGCCACCGTAATGAACCTTCGGGCGCGTTGCACGGTCTGATGCGTGTGCGCGGCTTTACGCAAGATGATGCGCACATCTTCTGTACGGAAGAGCAGGTTCGCGATGAAGTGAACGCCTGCATCCGTATGGTCTACGATATGTACAGCACGTTTGGCTTCGAAAAGATCGTTGTCAAACTCTCCACCCGTCCCGAGAAACGTATCGGTAGTGACGAGATGTGGGATCGTGCTGAGGCGGATCTGGCAGTTGCGCTGGAAGAGAACAATATCCCATTTGAATATCAGCTGGGTGAAGGCGCATTCTACGGTCCGAAAATTGAATTTACCCTGTATGACTGCCTCGATCGTGCATGGCAGTGCGGAACGGTACAGCTGGACTTCTCCCTGCCGGCTCGTCTGAACGCCTCTTATGTGGGCGAAAGCAACGAGCGTCAGGTTCCAGTTATGATTCATCGCGCAATTCTTGGGTCACTGGAGCGCTTTATCGGCATCCTGACTGAAGAGTTCGCAGGCTTCTTCCCAACCTGGCTTGCGCCGGTGCAGGTAGTGGTCATGAACATCACTGATTCACAGTCTGAATATGTCAACGAATTGACCGAGAAACTGCAAAATGCAGGCATTCGTGTAAAAGCAGACTTGAGAAACGAGAAGATAGGCTTTAAAATCCGCGAGCACACTTTACGTCGTGTCCCTTATATGCTTGTTTGTGGTGACAAAGAGGTTGAAGCCGGCAAAGTTGCTGTGCGTACCCGTCGCGGTAAAGACCTGGGTAGCCTTGACGTAAATGAAGTTATCGAGAAGCTGCAACAAGAGATTCGCAGCCGCAGTCTTAAACAACTGGAGGAATAAGGTATTAAAGGCGGAAAACGAGTTCAAACGGCGCGTCCCAATCGTATTAATGGCGAGATCCGCGCCCTGGAAGTTCGCTTAACTGGTCTGGAAGGCGAGCAGCTTGGTATTGTGAGTCTGCGAGAAGCTCTGGAAAAAGCTGAAGAAGCCGGGGTTGATTTAGTTGAAATTAGCCCTAACGCCGAGCCGCCCGTTTGCCGTATAATGGACTACGGCAAGTTCCTCTATGAAAAGAGCAAATCTTCTAAGGAACAGAAGAAGAAGCAAAAAGTTATTCAGGTCAAGGAAATCAAATTCCGACCTGGTACAGATGAAGGCGACTATCAGGTAAAACTCCGCAGCCTGATTCGCTTTCTTGAAGAGGGCGATAAGGCCAAGATCACACTGCGTTTCCGCGGTCGTGAGATGGCCCACCAACAGATCGGTATGGAAGTGCTTAACCGCGTGAAAGAAGATCTGGTCGAACTGGCAGTTGTCGAATCCTTCCCTACGAAGATCGAAGGCCGCCAGATGATTATGGTGCTTGCTCCTAAGAAGAAACAGTAAGGCCATCAAGTAATTAAACCTGTGGGCCTCGTGCTCGCGGGTTTAGTTCGCCTTTGTTTCGTTTATTAACAATGCGAAGTGGAAATTGAAAAATGCCAAAGATCAAAACCGTACGCGGTGCTGCTAAGCGCTTCAAAAAAACCGGTAAAGGTGGTTTTAAGCACAAGCATGCTAACCTGCGTCATATTCTGACCAAAAAAGCTACCAAGCGTAAACGTCACCTGCGTCCGAAAGCCATGGTTTCTAAAGGCGATCTGGGCCTGGTCATCGCGTGCCTGCCGTACGCATAAGTCGTTAACCTTTTAACTTTTTAATTAGAATATACAGGAGAGCATATGGCTCGCGTAAAACGTGGTGTGATTGCACGTGCACGTCATAAGAAAATTTTGAAACAAGCTAAAGGCTACTACGGCGCGCGTTCACGCGTTTACCGTGTTGCCTTCCAGGCTGTTATCAAAGCTGGTCAGTACGCTTATCGTGACCGTCGTCAGAAAAAGCGTCAGTTCCGTCAGCTGTGGATTGCACGTATCAACGCAGCAGCACGTCAGAACGGTATTTCTTACAGCAAATTCATCAACGGCCTGAAAAAAGCCTCTGTTGAAATTGACCGTAAGATCCTGGCTGACATCGCCGTATTCGACAAAGTGGCATTCTCTGCCCTGGTTGAAAAAGCGAAAGCAGCTCTGGCGTAAGCCAGTTTAAGAGAGGGAGCCTGGCTCCCTCTTTTGCTTTAACAGTATCAATACATTGACTTTTTGCCGTGATGCGTTTTCAATAGCCCATCGTCGCCACGTAGCCGATTAAGGTAATGCAAGCATGAATGCTGCTATTTTCCGCTTCTTTTTTTACTTTAGCACCTGAATCCAGGGGGCTTGCGCGTGAAAGAAGAAACGGAAAACAGCGCCAGAAAGCCTCCCTTGTGGAGGCTTTTTTTGTATCTGCCGCGTGTAAATATCGTCATATAACGAGGAAAACCATGTCACATCTCGCAGAGCTGGTTGCCAGTGCGAAGGCAGCCATTAACGATGCCTCAGATGTCGCCGCGCTGGACAACGTACGCGTCGAATATTTGGGTAAGAAAGGGCATCTGACCCTTCAGATGACCACCCTGCGTGAGCTGCCGCCAGAAGAGCGCCCGGCTGCCGGAGCGGTAATCAACGAAGCGAAAGAGCAGGTTCAGCAAGCGCTGAACGCGCGCAAAAACGATCTCGAAAGCGCTGCGCTGAATGCCCGCCTCGCTGCTGAGACCATCGATGTCTCCCTGCCGGGCCGTCGTATTGAAAATGGCGGTCTGCACCCGGTGACCCGTACCATCGATCGTATCGAGAGCTTCTTTGGCGAGCTGGGCTTTACCGTCGCCACCGGGCCGGAGATCGAAGACGATTACCATAACTTTGACGCGCTGAACATTCCGGGCCACCATCCGGCACGTGCCGATCACGACACCTTCTGGTTCGACGCCACGCGTCTGCTGCGTACGCAGACCTCAGGTGTGCAGATCCGCACCATGGAGCATCAGCAGCCGCCGATCCGCATTATTGCTCCGGGCCGCGTCTACCGTAACGACTACGATCAGACCCACACCCCGATGTTCCATCAAATGGAAGGGCTGATCGTTGATAAAAACATTAGCTTTACCAACCTGAAAGGGACGCTGCACGACTTCCTGCGTAACTTCTTTGAAGAGGATCTGCAAATCCGCTTCCGTCCCTCCTACTTCCCGTTCACCGAACCCTCCGCCGAAGTGGATGTGATGGGTAAAAACGGTAAATGGCTGGAAGTGCTGGGCTGTGGCATGGTCCACCCGAATGTGCTGCGTAACGTTGGCATCGACCCGGAAATCTACTCCGGCTTCGCGTTTGGCATGGGGATGGAGCGCCTCACCATGCTGCGCTACGGTGTGACAGATCTGCGCGCATTCTTCGAAAACGATTTGCGTTTCCTCAAACAGTTTAAATAAGGGCAGGCGAAACAATGAAATTCAGTGAACTGTGGTTACGCGAATGGGTGAACCCAGCGGTTGATAGCGAAGCGCTCTCCGGGCAGATCACCATGGCCGGCCTGGAAGTGGACGGCGTTGAACCGGTCGCCGGTGCGTTTCATGGTGTAGTGGTTGGCGAAGTGATGGAGTGCGCTCAGCACCCGAACGCCGACAAACTGCGAGTAACAAAAGTGAACGTGGGCGGCGATCGCCTGCTGGATATCGTCTGCGGCGCGCCAAACTGCCGTCTCGGTCTGAAAGTGGCCGTTGCGACCGTCGGCGCGGTACTGCCGGGCGATTTCAAAATCAAAGCGGCGAAACTGCGCGGCGAACCCTCTGAAGGGATGCTCTGCTCCTTCTCCGAACTCGGTATTTCCGACGATCACAACGGCATCATTGAACTGCCGGCAGATGCGCCGATTGGCACCGATATTCGTGAATACCTGAAGCTTGACGACAACACTATCGAAATCAGCGTCACGCCAAACCGCGCCGACTGCCTGGGCATTATCGGTGTTGCTCGCGACGTTGCAGTGTTGAATAAATCCCCGCTGAACGAGCCAGAAATCGCACCGGTTGCCGCCACCATTAACGATACGCTGCCGATCGTTGTGGAAGCGCAAGAGGCCTGTCCGCGCTACCTGGGCCGCCTGGTCAAAGGTATCAACGTCAGCGCGCCGACGCCGCTGTGGATGAAAGAGAAGCTGCGTCGCTGCGGCATTCGTTCAATCGATGCGGTAGTCGATGTCACCAACTACGTTCTGCTTGAGCTCGG
Organism: Kosakonia sp. S42; assembly: GCF_016624785.1. Classification (NCBI taxonomy): domain Bacteria; kingdom Pseudomonadati; phylum Pseudomonadota; class Gammaproteobacteria; order Enterobacterales; family Enterobacteriaceae; genus Kosakonia; species Kosakonia sp. S42. The sequence goes on from NZ_JACVTW010000001.1 coordinate 505,114, forward strand.
CCAGCCGATGCACGCTTTCGACAGCGATCGCCTGGAAGGCGGCATCGTGGTGCGTATGGCGAAAGAGGGCGAAACGCTGGTGCTGCTCGACGGCAACGAAGCGAAGCTGAGCACAGACACGCTGGTCATTGCTGACCAGAAAAATGCGCTGGCAATGGGCGGTATCTTCGGCGGGGAACACTCCGGTGTAAACAGCGAAACGAAAAACGTTCTGCTGGAGTGTGCTTTCTTCAACCCGCTCTCCATTACCGGTCGTGCGCGTCGTCACGGTCTGCACACTGATGCTTCTCACCGCTACGAGCGCGGCGTCGATCCGCAGTTGCAGTATAAAGCGATGGAGCGCGCCACGCGCCTGTTGCTGGATATTTGCGGCGGTGAAGCGGGCCCGGTCATTGACGTGACTAATGAAGCCTCTCTGCCGAAACGCGCCACCATCCGTCTGCGTCGCAGCAAGCTGGACCGCCTGATTGGTCATCACATTGCCGATGAGCAGGTGAGCGATATTCTGACCCGCCTTGGCTGCGAAGTCACCGCAGGCCAGGATGAGTGGCTGGCGGTCGCGCCGAGCTGGCGTTTCGATATGGAGATCGAAGAGGACCTGGTGGAAGAGGTTGCCCGTGTTTACGGTTACAACAATATTCCTGACGAGCCAGTACAGGCCGGGCTGATCATGGGCGAACATCGCGAAGCCAACTTGTCCCTTAAGCGAGTGAAAACTATGCTTAACGACAAAGGCTACCAGGAAGTGATCACCTACAGCTTCGTTGATCCGAAACTGCAGCAGTTGATCCACCCGGGCGAAGAAGCGCTGGTGCTGCCAAGCCCGATCTCCAGCGAAATGTCGGTGATGCGCCTCTCACTGTGGACTGGTCTGCTGGGCACCATTGTCTATAACCAGAACCGTCAGCAGAGCCGTGTGCGTATTTTCGAAACCGGTCTGCGTTTTGTGCCGGATACCCAGGCGAACCTCGGCATCCGTCAGGATGTGATGCTGGCGGGTGCTATCTGCGGTAACCGTTATGAAGAGCACTGGGACCTCGCGAAAAACAGCGTTGATTTCTTCGATCTGAAAGGCGATCTGGAGTCTGTGCTGGAGCTGACCGGCAAAACAGGCGCTATCGAGTTCCGCGCTGAGACCAATCCGGCGCTGCATCCGGGTCAATCTGCCGCGATTTATCTGAAAGATAAGCGCATTGGCTTTATCGGCGTGGTGCATCCGGAGCTGGAGCGTAAGCTTGATCTGAATGGCCGCACGCTGGTGTTTGAACTGGAGTGGAATGCCCTTGCAGACCGCGCCGTGCCTCAGGCTCAGGAGATTTCTCGCTTCCCGGCGAACCGCCGCGACATCGCTGTTGTGGTCAATGAAAATGTACCCGCAGCAGATGTTTTGGCTGAATGTAAGAAAGTTGGCGCAAATCAGGTAGTTGGCGTAAACTTGTTTGACGTGTACCGCGGTAAGGGCGTCGTGGAAGGGTCGAAAAGCCTTGCCATCAGTCTGATCCTTCAGGATACCGGCCGTACACTCGAAGAAGAGGAGATTGCCGCTACCGTTGCCAGATGTGTAGAGGCATTAAAAGAGCGATTCCAGGCATCATTGAGGGATTGAACCTATGGCGCTTACAAAAGCTGAAATGTCAGAATATCTGTTTGATAAGCTCGGGCTTAGCAAACGGGATGCAAAAGAGCTGGTAGAGCTGTTTTTCGAAGAGATCCGTCGTGCTCTGGAAAATGGTGAGCAGGTCAAACTCTCCGGCTTCGGCAACTTTGATTTGCGTGACAAGAATCAACGTCCGGGTCGTAATCCAAAAACCGGCGAAGATATTCCCATTACAGCACGGCGCGTGGTGACCTTCAGACCCGGCCAGAAGTTAAAGAGCCGCGTCGAAAACGCTTCGCCCAAAGCTGAATGATTTTGCATTAACCAAAAAGGCCGCCTCGCGGCCTTTTTTCTTTTCAGCATCCGCTATCCCTCTTAGAATCAGTCACCTGGCTGATGAGTAAACGTGAAACCATGCTGGCATACGCCCATCTTCAACAGCAACGCAACCGCCGCTGGCTCGGCGCGCTGGCGCTGCTGTTACTGCTTGCGCTCACCTTAAGTCTTTGCGCAGGCGAGCAGTGGATAGCCCCCAATCGCTGGTTCACTCCTGAGGGTGAGCTTTTTGTCTGGCAGATACGCTTACCGCGCACTCTTGCCGTGCTGCTGGTGGGTGCTGCGCTGGCGCTGTGTGGTGCCACCATGCAGGCGCTGTTTGAAAATCCTTTGGCAGAGCCAGGCCTGCTTGGCGTATCGAGCGGCGCGGGCGTAGGCCTTGTTGCGGCAGTGTTTCTCTGCGGCGGGATGTTGCCCGACTGGGCGCTCGGTCTCTGCGCCATTGCCGGCGCATTAATGGTTACGCTTATCCTGCTGCGCTTTGCGCGCCGCCATCTTTCCACCAGCCGCTTACTGCTGGCTGGTGTCGCACTCGGCATTATCTGTACCGCCTTAATGACCTGGGCGGTCTACTTCTCTACCTCGCTCGATTTACGCCAGTTGATGTACTGGATGATGGGCGGCTTCAGCGGCGTCGACTGGCAGCAGGGCTGGCTGATGGCAGCACTTCTGCCGGTGATGGTGTGGATCTGCCTGCAATCCACGGCGCTGAACGTGTTAGCGCTGGGGGAAATCTCCGCCCGCCAGCTCGGGCTGCCGCTCTGGTTATGGCGTAATCTGCTGGTGGCGGCCACCGGCTGGATGGTAGGCGTCAGCGTGGCGATTGCCGGGGCTATTGGCTTTATCGGGCTTGTGATCCCGCATATTTTGCGCTTATGTGGCTTAAGCGATCATCGCGTTCTGCTTCCGGGCTGCGCGCTGGCGGGCGCGGTTGCGTTGCTGTTTGCGGATATTGTCTCGCGCCTCGCGCTTAGCGCCGCAGAGCTGCCGATTGGCGTTGTAACATCAACACTAGGTGCGCCGGTGTTTATCTGGCTATTATTGAGGGTCGGGCGCTAAGCCCGGCAACCATCACATTCATTAAGGGGATGTTATGCAACAGAATATTCTGGATACCGAAGTTACCACTATTGATGGCGAAAAGATCTCGCTCAGCGCCTGGCGCGGCAAGGTGCTTTTAGTGGTTAACGTCGCGTCAAAATGTGGCCTGACGCCGCAGTACGAGCAGCTGGAAAACCTGCAGAAAGCGTGGGAAGGGGAAGGCTTTAGCGTGCTGGGCTTCCCGTGCAACCAGTTTCTTGGCCAGGAGCCGGGCTCGGAAGAGGAGATCAAAACCTTCTGTAGCACCACCTATGGCGTCACCTTTCCGCTGTTCAGCAAGATCGACGTCAATGGCGACGCGCGTCATCCTCTGTATGAAAAATTGATTGCTGCCGCACCAACAGCGCTTGCCCCGGCAGACAGCGAATTTTATGAGCGCATGGTCAGCAAAGGCCGCGCACCGCAGGCACCGGGCGATATTTTGTGGAACTTCGAAAAATTCCTGATTGGCCGCGACGGCCAGGTGATTCAGCGTTTTTCACCCGATATGACGCCGGAGGATCCGCTGCTGGTCAACGCCATTAAGCAGGCCGTCTCGAAGTAATGTCGATGCTGATGCAGCTGCAGCAGGTTGCTGAGCCAGGCAGGCTGGCACCGATAAGCGTGTCGCTGCCCCCCGGGCAGATCGTGCATCTTGTCGGGCCGAACGGGGCAGGGAAGAGCACGTTGCTCGCACGTATCGCCGGGCTTTCCGGCGGGCCGGGTAAGATAACTTTTGGCGGCCAACCCCTTGAGCAGTGGTCGGCGACGGCGCTGGCACGGCATCGCGCCTACCTGGCCCAACAGCAGAGTGCACCGTTTGCCATACCCGTGTGGCACTACCTGTCGCTGCATCAGCCTGATAAAAGCCAGCACGCCCTGCTGACCCATATTGCCGGTCAGCTTGGCCTGCAGGATAAGCTGGCGCGGGCAACCAACCAGCTCTCCGGCGGCGAATGGCAGCGGGTGCGGCTGGCGGCGGTGATTTTGCAGATCCATCCGCAGGGCAACGATCGCGGGCAGCTGTTGCTGCTCGATGAACCGATGAACAGCCTTGATGTGGCACAACAGGCGGCGCTGGATGGGGTAATTGGCGAGCTGGTCAGCGCTGGTATTTCGGTAGTGATGAGCAGCCACGATCTGAATCATACCCTGCGACAGGCCCACCAGGTATGGCTATTGCGTGAGGGAGAGTTGCTGGTAAGCGGCACCAAAGCGGAGGTAATGACACCTGCGCATCTGGCTGACGCCTACGGCATGGCTTTCCAGCAGGTTGAGGTGGAAGGCCACCGAATGCTGATCCCGACCGTGTGACGCAATGGAGACTTGCCACGACTCGCGCTCCCACTGTAGATTAATCCGATAAAAAGAGATAACGAGGCGTATTGCAGAATGCGTATCTGGTTTTTACTGGCGGCAGCGCTTTTCCTTGCAGGATGTAGTTCTCATCGCGCCCCCCCGCCTAACCCACGGCTGTCGGACTCGATTACGGTGATCGCCAACCTGAACGATCAACTGAGCGAATGGCGCGGCACGCCCTATCGCTATGGCGGAATGGCGCGTTCAGGCGTCGACTGCTCGGGCTTTGTGATGATGACCTTCCGCGACAAATTCGCGCTGCAGTTGCCGCGTGAAACGCGTCAACAGGCGAAGCTTGGCACCGAGATAGATAAAGAGGATCTGCTGCCAGGCGATCTGGTGTTTTTCAAAACCGGCTCTGGCGAGAGCGGGCTTCATGTCGGCATCTACGACACTGATAACGCCTTTATTCACGCCTCAACCAGCCGGGGCGTGATGCGCTCTTCGCTGGATAATGTCTACTGGCGCAAAAATTTCTGGCAGGCGCGACGTATCTGACGCGGCATCGACAGACAGAGAAAAAAGGGAGCGCGCGTAATGCAGGCCTCCCTTTTTTTGTTTGCGGCAGCGGAACATTTTCATATAAACCAGGACGTTTCCACTAATTCATTTTTTAAAGTTTAATTATGCTTGTTCGCAACTCACCGCCAGGGGGCAGGAGAATGCGGGAGCCAACGAATAACAACGGAGGGGAGGGTAGAAAAATAGAACGGGAAAAAAATGAAGCCAATCTCATTAAAATCAGTAAATATGGAATATTGTCAAACAGCTTTGTTGAAGCCGGATTTCACCCATAATGCGGGGCTGGCAAAATGATAGTTTCACTCGATTACAGCTATCGCTCTGAGCTTTTATTACTCCCGGCAAGAAACGGTAACGGAGTGCTTCAGGGTGTCGAAATTATCGTTAACTTTGTTGGAAAGGACAGCACCGTCCGCGCCCCGACAGAGCTGGTTTTGCCGCGCCTGACGAATGCAGAAAAAGTGACGCTGTTTACTGAGCAACTGGCGCTAATTGAAGCCTGCCAGCTCTTTTTAATTCAGCATCACCTTACCGCCTGGATTAATATTTCTCCGGAAATAACCGAGCAATTACTGACGGATGACACGCTGGCGGCGCAGGTAAGAAAATTCCCGTGCCTTGAATTAGCCATCAATGAGAATTATCCAGATCTCAATAGCGGAAAAGAGAACAAAACTCTGTCTCTTTTGGCGAAACAATATCCGCTGGTGCTGTGGAATTTTGGCGTTGGCGCTGCGTCAACCAGAGCGGTATTTGACGGGTTGTTTAAACGGGTCATGCTGGATAAAAACTTTATTCACCAACGTTTATCTACGCTTGCCTTCGAACCCTTTATGCGCGCCATCATTTCGCAGGTTGAACCCTATTGCGATGCGGTGATGATTGCCGGCATTGATGATGAGCCGTCGCTGAAGCGCGCAAGGGCGTTTCAGTTCAGCGCCATGCAAGGCGCACTCTGGCCTGCGGTTACCGCCGCGCAGCTGACGTCACTGATCCATCCATAGCCCTTGTGTTGCCCGGTGTTTAAACACCGCGTTAGGCACTACACTAAAAGGCTGGAGGATCTATGACCCTGACTTTTACTACTCGCTGGCGTGATGAACTGCCAGATTACTACACCGCGTTAATGCCCACTCCGCTCAGCAACGCACGCCTTATCTGGCGTAATGCTCCGCTGGCTGAAACCCTCGGCATACCCGAGGCGCTCTTTCACCCTGAATCCGGCGCTGGCGTCTGGGGCGGCGAAACGTTGCTGCCCGGCATGTCGCCGCTGGCGCAGGTCTATAGCGGGCATCAGTTCGGTGTCTGGGCCGGGCAACTGGGCGACGGGCGCGGCATTCTGCTCGGCGAACAGCAGCTGGCGGATGGCTCAACCCGCGACTGGCACCTGAAAGGTGCCGGGCTGACGCCATACTCGCGCATGGGCGATGGCCGCGCGGTGCTGCGTTCGACCATTCGTGAAAGCCTTGCCTCAGAAGCGATGCACTATCTCGGCATTCCCACCACTCGTGCGTTAAGCATTGTCACCAGCGACACGCCGGTGATGCGCGAGACCCGCGAGCAGGGGGCGATGCTGATGCGCATCGCGGAAAGCCATGTCCGTTTCGGCCATTTCGAACACTTCTACTATCGTCGTCAGCCTGAGAAAGTACGCGAGCTGGCCGATTTTGTCATTCGCCATCACTGGCCGCATCTGCAGGAGGAGCCTGACCACTACGTCGCCTGGTTCCGCGATGTGGTCCGGCGTACTGCCGTGATGATTGCCCGCTGGCAGGCGGTCGGTTTTGCCCACGGCGTGATGAACACCGACAATATGTCGATCCTCGGTTTGACGATGGATTACGGGCCGTATGGTTTTCTCGACGACTACAACCCGGCGTTTATCTGCAACCACTCTGACTACCAGGGGCGCTACAGTTTTGAAAATCAGCCGGTGGTGGCGCAGTGGAATCTGCAACGCCTGGCGCAGTCCCTCTCGCCGTTTATTGCCGTCGATGCCCTGAATGGGGCGCTGGATGAGTATCAGACCGCGCTGCTGACGGAGTATGGCAGCCTGATGCGCAGCAAGCTCGGCCTGTTTGTGCCGCAAGAGGGGGATAACGAGATCCTCAACACGCTGTTTGCGTTGATGGCGCGGGAAGGGAGTGACTACACGCGGACCTTCCGCATGTTAAGCCATACCGAGCAGCAGAGTGCGGACTCGCCGCTGCGCGATGAGTTTATCGATCGCGGTGCGTTTGATAACTGGTTCGCCACCTATCGCCAGCGCCTCCAGCAGGAGGGGATTGACGATGCGCAACGGCAGCAGCAGATGCAGAGCGTTAACCCGGCGGTGGTGTTGCGCAACTGGCTGGCGCAGCGCGCCATCGATGCGGCGGAGCAGGGCGACATGGCAGAGCTGGAAAGGCTGCATGAGATCCTGCGCCAGCCCTTTAGCGATCGCAGCGATGATTATGCCCGCCGTCCGCCGGACTGGGGCAAACGGCTGGAAGTAAGCTGCTCGAGCTAGTTTATTTGGTGAGGATCAGCTTGCCGGCGTGGGTTTCGCGCAGCAAATAGCGCTGCCCGTTATGCTCAATCACAACACGGCGCTGTTCGCCGAGCAGCGCCTGGCTGGTGATATGCCGATCGTCGGCCTGAATCTGATCCGGTTTTTCGTGCGGGCTGGTGGGCGTGGCGGGGCTATCCATAGGCAAAGTCGCGCTTAACGGTAAATCAACAATGAGAATTATTATCGATAAACAGCGCGGTGAGGCAAGTGCGTTTCAGGGAGATCGCGCCGATCCCCCTAAAATCTGTAGGTAACCTCTGCCTGGTTCGCAGATGAGCCTGGATCAACCGCGCGTGGCGACGGCGGCGGCCAGTTTTTCCAGCAGCAGCACGCTGTCATCCCAGCCAAGGCACGGATCGGTGATCGACTGACCATAGATCAGCGGCTGCCCGGCAACGATTTTTTGCGTTCCCTCTTTCAGGAAACTCTCCGCCATCACACCGGCAATGGCCGTTGAACCATTGCGAATTTGCGCACAGATCTCATCACACACCTCAAGCTGGCGGCGATGCTGTTTCTGACAGTTGCCATGGCTGAAGTCGACCACCAGTTGCTCCGGCAGATCAAACTCGCGCAGCGTGTCGCAGGCATTGGCGATATCCTGCGGGTAAAAGTTTGGCTGCTTACCGCCGCGCATAATGATATGGCCCCACGGGTTCCCGCTGGTCTGGTAGACGGTCATCTGACCATCTTTGTCCGGTGACAGGAACATATGGCTGGCGCGAGAGGCGCGGATCGCATCCACGGCAATACGGGTATTGCCATCGGTGCCGTTCTTAAAGCCCACCGGGCAGGAGAGCGCCGAGGCCATTTCGCGGTGGATCTGGCTTTCGGTGGTGCGCGCGCCGATGGCGCCCCAGCTAATCAGATCGGCGATAAACTGGCCGGTCACCATATCAAGGAACTCGGTGGCGGTCGGCACACCCAGTTCGTTGACCTGCAACAGCAGCCTGCGCGCCAGTTCGATACCGTGATTCACGCGATAGCTGCCGTTCAAATCGGGATCGGAGATCAACCCCTTCCAGCCGACCACCGTGCGCGGTTTTTCAAAATAGGTGCGCATCACAATCTCTAACTGCGCCTCGTGCTGCGTGCGCAGAGCTTGCAGGCGGCGGGCATACTCCATCGCCGCATCCAGATCGTGAATAGAGCAGGGGCCGATAACCACCAGCAGGCGGCGATCTTCACCGTTAAGGATTTTTTCTATACGTCTCCGTGAGGCCGTCACATGGGCGGCGACCTCCGGGCTGACAGGATAGCGCTGTGCCAGCGCCGCAGGCGTCACCAGGCTATCAATACGCGCGGTGCGAAGTTCATCTGTTTTGTTCATTAACGATCTCGAAATTAGGGGCTTCAGCGGCAAAAGTGCCGGAAGTGATGCGCTCACCATAAACCAATCGCGGCTGAAAACAAGCCTGCTACGGGGCGCAACACATCAGTGGGAAGGATGATAGCGCAGAATGCATTCATGTACTAGCTTATTAGTACATGCGGCGGCTTAATCCCATCATATCGAGCATCTTGGTGGCAATCTCCTCAACGGAGTAGTTGGTGCTGTTAAGGCAGGGGATTTGATGGCGGCGGTAAAGCGCTTCCACTTCGGCCACTTCCATACGGCACTGGCGTAACGACGCATAGCGGCTGTTCTCGCGGCGCTCTTCGCGGATGGCGGCAAGGCGCTCAGGATTAATGGTCAGACCAAAGAGTTTATGCTGCAACGGCTTCAGCGCGGCAGGCAGGCCGAGGTTATCCATATCATCCGCAATAAAGGGGTAGTTCGCGGCGCGAATACCGAACTGCATCGCCAGATAGAGGCTGGTGGGTGTTTTACCGCAGCGGGAGACGCCGAGCAAAATCACCTGTGCCTGGTCGAGGTTGCGCAACGAAATACCATCATCGTGCGCCAGTGTGTAATCAATGGCGGCGATACGCGCGTCATACTTGGTCAAATTTCCCGGCGTCAGGCCATGGGTACGATGGGCAATCGGCGTCGGATCGAGTTTTAATTCCTGCTGCAGCGGCGCCACCAGCGCCTGCACGATATCCTGACAGAACCCCTCGCATTGCAAAATAATGGCGCGGATTTCCGGCAACACAATCGAGTAGAAGACCAGCGGGCGATTGCCGGTCTGCTGATAGAGCGCATCTATCTGCTCCTTGACCGCGCGGGCGCGGCTCTCGGTTTCCACGAAGGGCAGGATGATACTGCTGACGGCAACCGGAAATTGCGACATCACCGCATGGCCTAATACTTCAGCGGTGATAGCGGTTCCATCGGAAATATAAAACACGTGACGATCGACTGCGTTGTCCATTAATCCCATCCTGAGTGTGATGCGCAATTATCTGAAAGCTTAAATTAAAAAGCCTGCCACTGCGTATAACCTTTATCTCATTTTAAAATGAAATACCGTTTTTATTTTTAATGAACTGTACGGTTCATTTTTTAACACCGGGAAGTACGCGAATCGCCGGGGTATTGAGAATTAACCTGGTCACCATTAATTGATGGGTATCTGTCCGAAAAACCGCTAAGGCTAATTGCTTACACGATTCACCGTTTTTTCAACGCAATTTATTATGCCAGGATAAAAAACGCTGTAAGACGTTATGTACCCCTTCATATATCACAAAAGGATTGTCTCGATGTCCAACAATGGCTCGTCACCGCTGGTGCTTTGGTATGACCAACTCGGCATGAATGATGTAGACAGAGTTGGAGGCAAAAATGCCTCCCTGGGTGAAATGATTACTAATCTTTCCGGTATGGGCGTCTCCGTACCGAATGGATTTGCGACCACCGCCGACGCGTTTAATCAGTTCCTCGAACAGAGCGGTTTAAATCAGCGTATTTATGAACTGCTTGATAAAACCGACATCGACGACGTCTCCGAACTGGCGAAAGCCGGGACGCAGATCCGCCAGTGGATTGTGGATACCCCGTTCCCGCCCGAACTGGAACAGGCGGTACATGAAGCGTACGCCCAACTTTCGGCAGATGACGCAGAGGCCTCGTTTGCCGTGCGCTCCTCCGCCACCGCAGAAGATATGCCGGATGCCTCGTTTGCCGGTCAGCAGGAAACCTTCCTCAATGTGCAGGGCTACGACGCCGTGCTGGTGGCGATTAAGCACGTCTTCGCCTCCCTCTTTAATGATCGCGCCATCTCCTATCGCGTGCATCAGGGTTACGACCACCGTGGCGTGGCGCTCTCGGCGGGCGTGCAGCGCATGGTGCGCTCCGATCTCGCCTCCTCGGGGGTGATGTTCTCCATTGATACCGAATCCGGTTTCGACCAGGTGGTGTTTATCACCTCTGCGTTTGGGCTGGGTGAAATGGTGGTGCAGGGCGCGGTCAACCCGGATGAGTTCTACGTGCATAAGCCGACGCTCGCCAACGATCGCCCGGCGATTGTGCGCCGCACCATGGGTTCGAAAAAAATCCGCATGGTCTATGCGCCGAATCAGGAGCATGGCAAGCAGGTGCAGATTGAAGATGTGCCGCAGGCCGACCGCGATCGCTTCTCCCTGACCGATGAGGAGGTGCAGGCGCTGGCGAAACAGGCGGTGCAGATTGAAAAACATTACGGCCGCCCGATGGATATCGAGTGGGCGAAAGATGGCCACACTGGCAAGCTCTTTATTGTGCAGGCGCGTCCGGAAACCGTACGCTCGCGCGGCCAGGTGATGGAGCGCTACACCCTGCATGCGCAGGGCAAGATCATCGCCGAGGGGCGCGCCATCGGCCACCGCATCGGCGCGGGCACGGTGAAAGTGATCCACGATATTAGCGAGATGAACCTGATTGAGCCTGGCGACGTGCTGGTCACCGACATGACCGACCCGGACTGGGAGCCGATCATGAAAAAGGCGGCGGCGATTGTCACCAACCGCGGCGGGCGCACCTGCCATGCGGCGATTATCGCCCGTGAGCTGGGTATTCCGGCGGTGGTCGGCTGCGGCGATGCCACCGATCGCATCAAAACCGGCGAAAAAGTGACGGTCTCCTGTGCTGAAGGCGACACCGGCTATGTCTATGCCGAACTGCTCGATTTCAGCGTGAAAAGCTCAAGCGTCGACACCATGCCGGATCTGCCGCTGAAGATCATGATGAACGTCGGTAACCCGGATCGCGCCTTTGACTTCGCCTGTTTGCCAAACGAAGGCGTCGGGCTGGCGCGTCTCGAATTTATCATCAACCGCATGATCGGCGTGCACCCGCGCGCGCTGCTGGAGTTTGACGACCAGGAGCCGAAGCTGCAAAACGAAATCCGCGAAATGATGAAGGGTTTCGATTCGCCGGTTGAGTTCTATATCGGTCGCCTGACGGAGGGGATCGCGACGCTCGGCGCAGCCTTCTGGCCGAAGCGCGTTATCGTGCGCCTCTCCGATTTCAAATCTAACGAATACGCTAACCTGGTGGGCGGCGAGCGCTACGAGCCGGAAGAGGAGAACCCGATGCTCGGCTTCCGTGGCGCGGGCCGTTATGTGGCAGATAGCTTCCGCGACTGCTTTGCGCTGGAGTGCGAAGCGGTAAAACGCGTGCGCAACGAGATGGGGCTGACCAACGTCGAGATTATGATCCCGTTTGTGCGTACCGTTGACCAGGCGAAAGCGGTAGTGGACGAGCTGGCACGCCAGGGGCTGAAACGCGGCGAGAACGGGCTGAAGATCATTATGATGTGCGAAATTCCGTCGAACGCGCTGCTGGCAGAGCAGTTCCTCGAGCACTTTGACGGCTTCTCCATCGGTTCAAACGACATGACCCAGCTGGCACTCGGCCTCGATCGCGACTCCGGCGTAGTGTCGGAGCTGTTTGACGAGCGTAACGATGCGGTGAAAGCGCTGCTGTCGATGGCGATCCGCGCAGCGAAAAAGCAGGGCAAATATGTCGGCATCTGCGGTCAGGGGCCGTCCGACCATGAGGATTTTGCCGCGTGGTTAATGGATGAGGGCATCGACAGTTTGTCGCTCAATCCGGATACGGTGGTGCAAACCTGGCTCAGCCTCGCCGAACTGAAAAAATAACGGCGAAAACAAAATCCCCGGCACAATGTCGGGGATTTTTTTATTTCAGCCGCGAATATGTGGCCGATCACAATAACTAAAAAACGTAAAAAGCCTGGCAATTATTGCAATTGTTCCGATGCTGCCTTCTTCTAATACTTGAGCCTGTAGTGAGCGGTGCGATAAGAAATAACGCACCAGGATGAAATAATTTTTCACCTCACAAGGCTAATAACAATGACAATTTCCTCTGTCCTGCGTACGAAAGACAAAATAGGCTATGGCCTCGGCGATATGGCAAGCGCCCTGGTGTGGCAAACGGCGACGCTATTTCTCGCCTATTTCTATACCGATGTTTTTGGTTTACCCGCCGCCATTATGGGCACTATGTTTTTAGTCGTTCGCGTTATTGATGCGTTTGTCGATCCCTGTATCGGCGCGCTGGTGGATCGCACGCAAACACGTCATGGTCGTTTTCGCCCGTGGCTGCTCTGGTTTGCTATTCCCTTCGGCGTCAGCTGCGTTATCACCTTCTATGTACCGGAGGCGGGCGCCACGGCGAAAATTATTTATGCCTGCGTCACTTACGCCATTCTCAGCTTTATCTACTCCGCGATTAACGTGCCTTACTGCGCCATGCCCGGCGCGCTGACCATGGATCCGCACGAGCGCCACTCGCTGCAATCCTGGCGCTTTGGCCTGTCGTTTATCGGCGGGCTGATTGTTACCGTTATCGCCCTGCCGCTGGTGGCGCACCTCGGCGATGGTAACGTGCAGAAGGGTTACTTCTACGCCATGAGCATGATGGGCGTATTAGGGATTGTGCTCTTCTTTAGCTGTTTCTTTATGACCCGCGAACGCTTTACGCCGCGTAATGACACTTCCGGCTCGATGATAGGCGATCTCAAGCTGCTGGCAGCAAATAGCCAATGGCGCATTGTTTTCCTGTTTAATATTTTGCTGTTGACCGCCGTCGTGACCCGCGGTTCAGCCACCATGTATTACGTCAAATATGTGTTACTGCGCCCGGAAATGGTCTTCACCTTTATTGTCTCCGGCATGCTGGCTTCACTCACCGGCGCACTATTATCGGCACGTCTACTCGGTAAATTCGATCGCGTGCGCGCTTACCAGTGGACGATTATTACTTTCGTTATCTTTGCCGCGCTGATCTTTATCATTCCGCCATCGCAGGTGTGGCTTATTTTCACCCTCAATATTGTCTTCAGCTTTATTCAGAACCTGACCACGCCGCTGCAATGGACGATGTTCTCCGACGTGGTGGATTATGAAGAGCACCGCAGCGGACGCCGCCTCGACGGGCTGGTCTTCTCCACCGCGCTCTTCGCCATTAAATTTGGTCTTGCCCTCGGTGGCGCAGTGGTGGGCTGGGTGCTCGGTGCGGTTGACTATATTCCGAACCAGGCTCAGCAGAGCGCAACCGTGCTCACCACCATCAATGCGCTGTTTACCCTGATTCCCTGCCTGTTATTTATCTGCATGGTGCTGCTGCTGACCCGTTACAAACTCAACAGCAGCGTCGCCGACAGCATCGCACAAGAGCTTCTGCAAAAACGCGGTGGCAGTAATGAAGCCGCCGACGTGCAAACCACCCCGGATCTCAGCAACACAGGAGTGACCCGATGACCGCAATTTACAAAGACGCAAACCGCCCCGTCGCCGAGCGCGTGGCCGATCTTCTCGCCCGCATGACGCCAGAGGAGAAGTTCGCCCAGATGCACGGGCTGTGGCTGGTGCTCTCGGAGGAGGGCGACCACCGCGAGCGGACCGATTTAAGCGATGAATTTGCCGGAGTAAGCGCGCAGGAGGCGCTGGCGGAGCGGCTGAAACTGGGCGTCGGGCAAATTACCCGCCCGCTGGGCACCCATATTGTCGAGGCGAAACAGGGTGTACGCGCCGCCAACCGGCTGCAAAAAACGCTGATGGAGGAGACGCGCCTTGGCATCCCGGCGCTGTTCCATGAAGAGTGCCTGGTGGGGCTGCTGTGTAAAGACGCCACGCTATTTCCCTCCTCTCTCAACTACGGCTCGACGTGGGATCCGGAGCTGATTAAACGCGCCGCGCAGCACATTGGCGATGAAGCGCGCTCGACCGGCTGTAAACAGGGGCTGGCGCCGGTGCTGGATGTCTCGCGCGATGTACGCTGGGGGCGCACGGAGGAGACTTTTGGCGAAGACCCATGGCTGGTCGGCGTGATGGCCTGCGCCTACGTTGAGGGGTTGCAGGGCGAGAAGGACGATATGCTGGCGACGCTCAAGCACTATGTCGGCCACTCATTCAGTGAAGGAGCACGCAACCACGCGCCGGTGCATCTCGGTTTTTGTGAGCTGAACGACACCTTCCTGCTGCCGTTTGAGATGGCGGTGAAGTGCGCCAATGCCGGATCGGTGATGCCCGCCTATCACGATATCGATAACCAGCCGGGCCACAGCGATCGTTTCCTGCTCACTACCGTATTGCGCGAACAGTGGGGCTTTGAGGGGATTATTGTTGCCGATTATGGCGGCGTCAGCCTGCTGCACCAGCATCACGGCGTCACTCACGATGCCGCCGAGTCGGCGGCGCTGGCCTTTAACGCCGGGCTTGATGTTGAGTTGCCAAAAGATGACTGCGCGCGCCATCTGGCGCAGGCGGTGGAACGCGGTCTGATCTCGATGGAAAAAGTGGATGAGATTGTCGCGCGGCTGCTGTCAGTGAAGTTCCGTCTCGGCCTGTTTGAACACCCCTACAGCGATGAGCAGAAGATTGTTCTGCAAGCGGAGGAGACACGGCAAGTGGCACGCGAGGTGGCGACCCGCTCGCTGACGCTGCTGGAGAATAACGGCGTGCTCCCCCTGAGCGGCGCGCCGAAGGTGGCGGTTATCGGCCCGACCGCGGACGATCCGCTGGCTTTGTTGAGCGGTTATAGCTTCCCGGTGCATCTGATTATTAGCGATATGCTGGAGGAGACGTCGCAGGTCACCACACCGCTTGCCGCCCTGCGCCAGACCCTTGGCGAGGCGCAGGTTCGTTACGCCAAGGGCTGCCATATCATTGAAAAACGGATGGCGGGCGCGCCGGTCTTTCCGGGCGATGCCTCAGGAAAACCGATGCAGGCGTCGCCGGTCTCAAAGGATATAAGCCTGATTCCTGACGCGGTACGCGCGGCGCAAGAGAGTGAGGTAGTGATTGCCTGCGTGGGCGATCTCGCTGGCCTGTTTCAGAGTGGCACGGTCGGCGAGGGCTCTGACACCGACAGCCTGACGCTGCCCGGTGTCCAGCAGCAGTTGCTGGAGGCGCTGGTAGAAACCGGCAAGCCGGTGGTGGTGGTGATGACCGGCGGGCGGCCGTATAACCTGCAGGGGCTGGAAACGCGCGTCGCTGCCCTGCTGATGGCATGGGCTCCGGGGCAGGAGGGCGGATGGGCAATTGCCGATGTGCTCACCGGGCGTGCAGAGCCGCAGGGCAGGCTGGTGGTGAGCGTGCCGAAAAGCGCGGGCGCCATGCCCTATTACTACAACCATAAACTGAAGAGCGGCGGGACGCCTTTCGCCTTCCACTTTGGCTCACGCTACCCCTTCGGCTATGGCCAGAGCTGGACGCAGTTTGCCTACGGCGAGCCTGAATTGGCGAGCAGTCAGGTCGATATCGACGGCGAAATTACGCTGCGCGTGAAGGTAAGCAATACCGGAGAGCGCAGCGGCAGCGACGTGGTGCAGCTCTATGTGCGCGATAAAGTCGCCTCGATGGTGCGGCCGGTGCAGGAGTTAAAAGCGTTTCAGCGCGTGGCGTTAAGCCCTGGTGAGACGGCGACGCTCACCTTCACGCTACCGGTTGATATGCTCAACTTCACCCGCCGGGACGGAAAGCGCATTGTCGAACCTGGCGAGTTTGAGTTGCAGATTGGCGCCTCATCGGCAGACATTCGCGGGCGCGCAACCGTGACGGTAACCGGGCAGACAAAAGTGTTGCCGCAGCGATGGCGAATGATGAGTAATTGTGAAGTAAGTCGCTAATTTCAGACGAAACCCGCTATGCAAAGCGGGTTTCTTTTTTATCAGCGCTATCAATAAAAAAAGGATAAAAAAAAGCCCATCGTGGGAGATGGGCAAAGACTACACACAGCAATTCGTTGTTTCACTCAGGGGATTTCCATGCTTATAAATCAAGGTGTTGATTTATAACCGTGCTCTTATAGTAGGCATACGGAATTTTTGCGTCGATCAGATTCGTCTCATTAGTTAAACGCAGGTAAAGAATATATGCTGCAAAAGAGGCGATATACCGGAGATTATACAGGATGGGTGATGTAGCGGTGTTAAAATGATAAGCAATGCTTAATGATTATTAAGGCGGGCTACCCCGCCTTAACGGTATCAGGCAGGCTTGTCTAAATCGTCGACTTGCGCCAGCGCGTCGTCTGAGGGCGTCTTCGGTGCCGGGACTTCGTTAACCCAGGCGGAGAAGAGACGCCAGGAGACCGCCAGCAGCACCGGGCCGATAAACAGGCCAATCATGCCAAAGGCTACCAGGCCGCCGATAACGCCGGAGAGGATAAGGATCAGCGGAAGATCGGCCCCGAGGCGAATCAGCACCGGGCGGATAAAGTTATCAAGCGTTGCCACCACCGCACTCCATACCAGCAGCACCGTTCCCCACGTCGAATCACCGCTCCAGTAGAGCCAGATAATCGCCGGTACCAGCACCAGCAGCGGACCGATCTGAATCAGGCAGGTCATCAGCATCAGCACGGTAAAGAGGGTGGCGTAAGGCACGCCGGAGACAGCAAGCCCGATACCGCCCAGCACCGCCTGCACCAGCGCCGTTACCACCACGCCGAGCGCGACGGCACGGATTGCCTGGCCTGCCAGCAGCACCGCAGCATCGCCGCGCTCAGCCGCCAGCCTGAAAGCGAAGTGGCGAATACCCTCTGCCACCTGCTCACCGCGCCAGTAAAGCAGGGCGCTGAATAACAGCATCAGGCCGCAGTGCAGCATCAGGCGGCCAATATGCGCGGCCTGGCCGACAAACCACGTTGTTGTGGTCCCGACGTAGGGGCGCAGCTTCGCCATAATCGCGCTACCGCCCATATCGAGCAGGCTGTGCCAGGCGGCGTAGAGCTTGCTGCCCACCAGCGGAATGCTGTTCAGCCATGCCAGATCCGGCGGTGAGGAGACGCCGCTGGTCACGGCGTGGATCACCGTGCCGCTGGAGTCGACAAGGCTATTGACCAGCAGGGCGACCGGGATAATAAACAGCAGGATCAGCAGCAGCATCATCGCCAGCACCGCCAGCGAGCGGCGACCGAAGAGTAATCGCTGCAGGCGCAGCAGCAAAGGCCAGGTGGCGATCACCACGGTTCCCGCCCAGGCGAAGCCGAGCACAAACGGCTGCACCACCCACAGGCAGGCAATGATCATCAGGGCTAAAAACAGTACCGACAGCATTAATTGCGGCACATCCCTGGAGTGACGACTATCAACTTTATCCATTATTCACCTTTCCAGTACTGAAGGGGCGGTGCGGCAGGCAGGCACCCATTATTATGCGAAGCGATATGCGCTGGTTTGCACCGCCTGATTCTGCCTGCAATTCTGCTGAGCACCTAAGAAAAAAATGTGATACAACGATGAGGGCTTAAAGCAAACGATTAACTTTTAACAACATTAACTGTCAGGCAGGGTCAAGCATAATGATCCCACAGATTTCCCAGGCACCAGGCGTCGTTCAACTGGTGCTCAATTTTTTGCAAGCACTGGAGCAGCAAGGTTTTACAGGTGATACCGCCACCAGTTACGCCGACCGGCTAACCATGGCGACAGACAACAGTATTTACCAGCTACTACCCGACGCCGTTCTCTTCCCCCGTTCAACGTCAGACGTTGCCCTGATCACGCGTCTCGCCGCCGAAGCGCGTTTTAAGGCGCTGGTCTTTACCCCGCGCGGCGGCGGTACTGGCACCAACGGCCAGGCGCTGAATCAGGGCATCATTGTTGATATGTCCCGCTATATGAACCGCATTATTGAGATTAACCCCGAAGAGGGGTGGGTGCGTGTTGAAGCGGGCGTCATCAAAGATCAGCTTAACCAGTTTCTTAAACCGTACGGTTTCTTCTTCGCGCCGGAGCTCTCTACCAGCAACCGCGCGACCCTTGGCGGCATGATCAATACCGATGCCTCCGGCCAGGGTTCACTGGTCTACGGTAAAACCTCCGATCACGTGCTCGGGCTGCGCGCGGTGCTGCTGGGCGGCGATATCCTTGATACCCAGGCGATGCCGGTTGCGCTGGCCGAAACCCTCGGCAAGGCCAGCACCGCTATCGGGCGCATCTATAAAACCGTGCTCGAGCGCTGTCGCGATAACCGCCAGCTGATTGTCGATAATTTTCCGAAACTCAACCGCTTTCTCACCGGGTACGACTTGCGCCACGTCTTTAATGACGAGATGACCGAGTTTGACCTGACGCGCGTGCTGACCGGCTCGGAAGGCACGCTGGCCTTTATTACCGAAGCGCGGCTCGATATCACCCGCCTGCCGAAAGTGCGCCGGCTGGTGAACATCAAATATGACTCCTTCGACTCCGCGCTGCGTAACGCTCCCTTTATGGTCGAGGCGCGCGCGCTGTCGGTGGAGACCGTTGACTCGAAAGTGCTCAACCTGGCGCGGGAAGATATCGTCTGGCATTCGGTTAAAGAGCTGATTACTGATGTGCCGGACAAAACTCTGCTTGGCCTCAATATCGTCGAATGTGCCGGGGATGATGAAGCGTTGATCGATGCACAGGTCGCCTCGCTCTGTCAGCGGCTGGATGAGCTGATGGCGCGCGGCGAAGGCGGCGTAATTGGCTGGCAGCGCTGCGATGAGCTGGCGGCAATTGAGCGTATCTATGCGATGCGCAAAAAAGCGGTTGGCCTGCTGGGGAATGCCAAGGGGGCGGCCAAGCCAATCCCGTTTGCGGAAGATACCTGTGTGCCGCCGGAGCACCTGGCCGATTATATTGTTGAGTTTCGTGCGCTGCTCGACGGGCACGGGCTGAGTTACGGTATGTTTGGTCATGTTGATGCCGGTGTGCTGCACGTGCGTCCGGCGCTGGATATGTGCGATCCGCAGCAGGAAGTGCTGATGAAAACTATCTCTGATGAGGTGGTGGCACTGACGGCGAAATATGGCGGGTTATTGTGGGGCGAGCACGGTAAAGGTTTCCGCGCCGAGTACAGCCCGGCCTTCTTCGGCGAGGCGCTCTATGGTGAGCTCAGGAAAATCAAAGCGGCGTTTGATCCTGAGAACCGCCTGAATCCGGGGAAAATCTGCCCGCCGGAGGGACTTGATGCGCCGATGAAGCAGGTTGATGCGGTTAAGCGCGGGACGTTTGATCGGCAGATCCCGACCACTTCGCGCACGGCCTGGCGTGGTGCGATGGAGTGTAACGGTAACGGGCTGTGCTTTAACTTTGATGTCAAAAGCCCGATGTGCCCGTCGATGAAGATCACCGGCAACCGCATTCACTCACCGAAAGGGCGCGCTACGCTGGTGCGCGAATGGCTGCGCCTGCTGGCCGACCGCGGTATCGATCCGCTGAAGCTTGAGAGAGAGCTGCCGGAAAAACGCGCCTCGCTGCGCACCCTGATTGAGCGCACCCGCAACAGCTGGCATGCGCGCCGCGGCGAGTATGACTTCTCCCACGAGGTGAAAGAGGCGATGTCCGGCTGCCTGGCCTGCAAAGCCTGTTCGACCCAGTGCCCAATCAAGATTGATGTTCCGGAGTTCCGCTCCCGTTTTCTGCAAATCTATCACGGTCGCTATCTGCGCCCGCTGCGCGATCATCTGGTGGCGACGGTCGAAAACTATGCGCCGCTGATGGCGCGTGCACCGAAGACTTTCAACTTCTTTATGAGCCAGCCATGGGTGCGAAACCTGTCGGCGAAACATATCGGCATGGTCGATCTGCCGTTACTCTCAGTACCGTCGTTGCAGCGGCAGATGGTCGGCCATCACTCGGCCAATATGACGCTGGAGCAGCTTGAAGCGTTGAGTGAAGAGCAGCGCGCGAAAACGGTGCTGGTGGTGCAGGATCCCTTCACCAGTTACTACGACGCGCAGGTGGTGGCGGATTTTGTCCGCCTGGTCGAGCGGTTAGGTTTCCGCCCGGTGGTGCTGCCATTTTCACCAAACGGCAAAGCGCAGCACATCAAGGGCTTTCTGAATCGCTTTGCGAAGACGGCGCAGAAGACCGCGGATTTCCTCAACCGTGTTGCGGAACTGGGGATGCCGATGGTTGGTGTCGATCCGGCGCTGGTGCTCTGTTATCGCGATGAGTACAAGCTGGCGCTGGCGGATAAACGCGGCGATTTCCATGTGCAGCTGGTGCATGAGTGGCTGCCCGCCGTGCTGGAAAAGGTTGAGCCACGCACCGTGAGCGGCGAGCCGTGGTATCTTTTCGGCCACTGTACCGAAGTGACCGCCTTGCCCGGCGCGCCTGCGCAGTGGGCGGCTATCTTCGCGCGTTTCGGCGCACAGCTGGAAAATGTCAGCGTCGGCTGCTGCGGGATGGCCGGCACCTATGGCCATGAAGTGAAGAACCACGCCAATTCACTCGGTATCTATGAGTTGTCGTGGCATCAGGCGATGCAGCGTCTTCCGCGCAACCGCTGTCTGGCGACGGGCTATTCGTGCCGCAGCCAGGTGAAGCGCATTGAAGGAAACGGTGTGCGCCATCCGTTACAGGCACTGCTGGAGATGGTGTGATGATCTGGAAACGCGCGGTTACGCTGGAAGCGCTCAACGCCATGGGCGACGGCAATATGGTTGGCCTGCTGGATATTCATTTTGAGCGCATCAGCGACGATACGCTGGAAGCGTCGATGCCTGTCGATGCGCGTACGCATCAGCCCTTTGGCCTGCTGCACGGCGGCGCCTCGGTGGTGCTGGCTGAAACCCTCGGCTCGGTGGCGGGCTATCTCTGCACGGAAGGGGAGCAAAAGGTGGTCGGTGTGGAGGTCAATGCCAACCACCTGCGCCCGGTGCGCAGCGGGCGGGTGCGCGGCGTCTGTAGCGCCCTGCACACCGGCAGCCGCCATCAGGTGTGGCAGATCGATATCTTCGATGAGCAGGCGCGCCTCTGCTGCTCTTCACGCCTGACCACCGCCGTTGTCTGAAGCGATTTCGGCGGGTTACCGCCGAAAATCTTCACGTTTTATTCACTATTCTTAAGATAACCCATTAGCACTCCGTGCTATATTACGCGCTACGGGATGTAACGCTTGCGCTCTGATGCAAGCGATTGGGCTGTAACGCGTAATGACTTGATGAAGTTCTTCATTGTCTCTTTAAGCGCTACTGGATACAGGCTTGAAGGATTGATGAATGACGGCATTTAAATTAGCTTTTCTCCACCCGCGTTACTGGCTCACCTGGGCTGGTCTGGGTTTTCTCTGGTTGCTGGTGCAACTCCCTTATCCTTTTCTTTCGCGTCTTGGCGCCGGTCTGGGGCGACAATCACGCCGCTTCCTCAAACGCCGCGAGAAGATCGCAAAACGTAATCTCGAACTCTGTTTTCCTGATATGAGCGACGAGATACGCGAAACGCTTATCGCCAAAAACTTTGTCTCGCTGGGCATGGGTCTGATTGAGACCGGCATGGCCTGGTTCTGGTCCGATAAACGCGTGCGTCGCTGGTTTGACGTCGACGGTTATCAGCACTTGCAGGCCGCGCAGGCAAGCCGCCAGGGGGTTATGGTGGTAGGCGTGCACTTTATGTCGCTGGAGCTTGGTGGCCGCGTGATGGGGCTCTGCCAGCCGATGATGGCGACCTATCGGCCGCATAACAGCCCGGTGATGGAGTGGGTGCAAACCCGTGGACGTATGCGTTCCAATAAATCGATGATCGATCGCCGCAACCTGAAAGGGCTGGTACAGGCGCTGAAGCAGGGTGAAGCCGTCTGGTTTGCACCGGATCAGGATTATGGCCGTAAGGGCAGCAGCTTCGCGCCATTCTTCTCGGTCAAAGACGCAGCGACCACCAACGGTACGTTCGTGCTTTCCCGCCTCTCCGGCGCGAAGATGTTGACCGTAACAATGGTGCGTAAAGAGGACAGCTCCGGCTACTCGCTGCACATCGGCCAGGCGCTGGATGATTATCCGGCCCATAACGAATTTGCCGCAGCCAGCTATATGAACCGGGTGATTGAGCGTGAAATCCTGCGCGCGCCGGAACAGTATTTATGGATCCACCGGCGTTTCAAAACGCGCCCGATCGGCGAACCTTCGCTCTACAGCTAATCTTTCTTAACGCCCCGTTTCAGGGGCGTTTTGCCGTTTAATTAAAGGGAGTGGTTATGGTCAGGATTATTGCCGCAGGCTGTTTTGCACTTTTCTCTGCCTGCTCGTGGTCAGCCGGTATCACGCTGCTCTGCGATGAGTACAGCGTTGAGGTGGAGCCCAACGGTCTGACGGTAAACGGGCGGCACTTCAGCGATCCGCAAGAGAAGCCGTATGAGATTGGCGATCAGTACACCGGGCGTTCGCTTTTTTACAGTGATAAAGAGGATCAGAACGCAGAAACAAACTGGGTTGCGATCCATATCATCACGCAGCTGGGAAGCGGTAAAAAAGCTTTTTTCTATTCAGATAAAAACCACACCGATGACAAAGCGATCCTCTGTAGCCAGGGGAAGGAAACGCCGTCACCGTAAAGGCGAGCACAGGGCGTTAACTGCTGAGATTTTCCCATAACTGCAGCTGTGAAAGGGTCAGAGCGTGGGGTAACGCATAGCCTTTAACGGCAGGAAAGAGGCTTTGCCACTCGCTGTCGCCACTCTGCAGAAGGTGCTCTGCGCGATTCTGCAGCCCCAGCATAAAACCGTACGCTTTAATCTCGCGCAAAAAGGGCAGGCTCTGTTGCAGCTCCGCGTGCGCGATGCGCTTATCAAGAACAATCTCGATACGATCCGCTGCGACATCATGGCGGGTGCAGAGATGATGAAGCGTGGCGAGATAATCGCTATCGTTCAGCCGCTGCGGCGGTAACGTAAAGGAGAAACAGAGCGTCTCTTTCTTTTTCGCCAGCTGGCACAGTGTTGTAAAAATAAAATCGGCCACGCTCGGCGGCTGCCCGCATGTTATCTCTACCGGACGGGGGAGTGCAGGGCGATCGCTGTATTCAAAAAAACGCGCGCTCGTCTGGTAACAAAGAATATTTTTCCCCGACAGATCGGTCACCGGCAGAAATTCTGCCGTCACGAGAAGTTTCTTATCAGCAATATCGACTATTATTGATTTCATTTCCCTGATTAAGCTCCCTACTCAAAAGAACAGGACTTTTCCAATATACAAGAGTGCAATTTTACCTACGCAATCATCACATTTGAAAATTGTTTTAAGTGATCGATCTGTTGCTGTTTGATAGCCTCTATCTATTGCTATTACAAAACCGATCGCTTAAATCTATATAATTGGTTAGCGTTATCGGCGTAATATTTGTATTAACGGCATATTATTATCTGTTGGTTTGTTTTGGGTTTTTGTTATCTTCTTGTTATCGCTGATAAAACATCAAAAATTTATTTCTATACTGTCTGAGAAAACCGCCGTGAAACGGGCCTGCGATCGCCGGGTTTTGTTTTTTATGCCGCAATAAAAGCATTAATTGTTTAAATACCAACTCCGCGCTGCCAATAAATCATCGGCCATGATGAAAATAGCGCGGGCGCGCCGGAAGGAAAAAGACGCACCCTGAAGATAAAAATGCTAATTAAGCGTAACGGGTGAGGAAATCAATAATCAGCCGGGTAACAAATTCCGGGTTTTCTCTGTTGCTAATATGGGCAGCACTGGGGATGAGGCTAAATTCACAGCCCACTTTTTCCGCCATCAATTGGCCCTCCAGCGGCGGGCGCGGTAAATCCAGCTCTCCGGTGGCAACCTGCACCGGGCAACTGATTTTCTCCAGCATCGCCATACGCTCGGGCCGCCCGAAAATGAGCTTGCCAAGCGGAACAATGCTCTCGCGCAGCTGCTCTGCGCTGAGTGCGCCAAGCCGGGCCTTGAGCGCCTGCACATCAGATGAATCGGCATTGTGCGAGTAGAACTGCGAAACCACATACTCCAGCAGCGGCGGGGGAAGGGTGCCAGCAGCGTCAATGGCGTTAAGCATGGCGAAATACTTTTCACGCGCCTCATCCGTTTCACTGCCAATAAAGGTGTCGATCAGCATCAGCGCTTTAACCCGCTCCGGAGCCATTGCGGCGAGTTCTGCGCCCCACATTCCCCCTACCGACAGCCCGACGATGGCAAACTCCTCAATGCCAAGGGCATCCATAATCTGCAGATGATCGGCGGCGAGATCGGCCATGGAGCTTTTCCCTGCGGGCAGCGCGGGGGATTCACCATGTCCCCACAGGTCAGGCACGATGACGCGAAACTGCTTCGCGAGCGCGGTCATCTGCGGTGACCACATGGTTTTATCAAACAGGTAGCTGTGACCAAGCAGGAGGGGTAAGCCGCTGCCGCTATCGATATATGACAGGGTAGATGGTGTCTGCATCACTCTTTTCCTTATAGGGGCGCTCGTTGGCGTGAACGCGGTAAAAGTGCGCTCATCATATAAAAGATCGATCGCCTCGGGAGCCTGCAAATTCCTATTCTTCAGCGGGCGGTCATCTTTAAGCCCTTCCTATAACAAAAATAGGCATTTCCTATACATTTTTTGCGCTTTTACCGATTTAACGCGTTACGCTTGCTAAAGCCATTATTTATCAATTTATTAATCATTTTTTTACCGTCCTCTACACCCTTTCAACAGGGTCTATGCTTAACAGATACGCTGTAAAAAGGGCCCGTGGGGGAATAACCCTGCGGTAAGAAGGTTGAAGTGAGAATTATTATCACTAACATAGCGTTATGCCCTTCAGCTCAGATGAAGTGAGGTAACACGATGGAATCATTTAACCCCGAAGATTTTGCATGGCGCGGGCTTACCCTGACGCCGGCCGCCGCGGAGCATATCCGTGCACTAACCGAAAAACAGCCCGGCCTTCTTGGCGTGCGGCTTGGCATTAAGCAGACCGGCTGCGCAGGCTTCGGTTATGTGCTCGACACCGTAAGCGAGCCGAACGACGACGACCTGCTGTACGAATCTGATGGCGCTCGCCTCTATGTCCCTTTACAGGCCATGCCGTTTATCGATGGCACCGAAGTGGACTACGTGCGCGAAGGCTTGAACCAGATCTTCAAATTCAATAACCCGAAAGCGCAGCACGAGTGCGGCTGCGGCGAAAGCTTTGGGGTATAGGCGGTACTATGTCTCGTAATACTGAAGCAACTGACGATGTCAAAACCTGGACCGGCAATATCAATTATAAAGAGGGCTTTTTCACCCGGCTGAGTACGGATGAGCTGGCGAAGGGCATCAACGAAGAGGTCGTGCGCGCCATTTCGGCGAAACGTAACGAGCCCGAGTGGATGCTGGAGTTTCGCCTGAACGCTTTTCACGCCTGGCTGGAGATGGAAGAGCCGCACTGGTTAAAAGCCCATTACGACAAGCTTAACTACCAGGATTACAGCTACTACTCCGCGCCCTCCTGCGGCAACTGCGATGACGCCTGCGCCTCGCAGCCCGGCGCGGTGCAGCAAACCAACGCCAATACCTGGCTGACGGAAGAGGTCGAAGAGGCCTTTAACCAGCTCGGCGTGCCGGTGCGTGAAGGCAAAGAGGTGGCGGTTGACGCCATTTTTGACTCGGTGTCGGTTGCCACCACCTATCGCGAAAAGCTCTCCGAGCAGGGGATTATCTTCTGCTCCTTTGGCGAGGCGATCCACGATCATCCGGAGCTGGTGCAGAAGTACCTCGGCACCGTGGTGCCGTCGAACGATAACTTCTTCGCCGCGCTGAATGCGGCCGTCGCCTCTGACGGCACCTTTATCTACATCCCGAAAGGGGTGCGCTGCCCGATGGAGCTGTCGACCTATTTCCGCATTAACGCGGAGAAGACCGGCCAGTTCGAGCGTACCATTCTGGTCGCGGATGAAGGGAGCTACGTCAGCTATATCGAGGGCTGCTCTGCGCCAGTGCGCGACAGCTACCAGCTGCATGCGGCGGTGGTGGAAGTGATCATCCACAAAGATGCGGAAGTGAAATACTCCACGGTGCAAAACTGGTTCCCGGGCGATAACAATACCGGCGGCATCCTCAACTTCGTCACCAAGCGTGCGCTGTGCGAAGGGGATAACAGCAAAATGTCGTGGACTCAGTCAGAAACCGGCTCTGCGATCACCTGGAAGTACCCGAGCTGTATCCTGCGCGGCGACAACTCGATTGGCGAATTCTTCTCGGTGGCGCTCACCAGCGGGCATCAGCAGGCGGATACCGGCACCAAGATGATCCACATCGGTAAGAACACCAAATCGACGATTATTTCGAAAGGGATCTCGGCCGGAAAGAGCCAGAACAGCTACCGCGGGCTGGTGAAAATCATGCCGACGGCAACCAACGCGCGAAACTTCACCCAGTGTGACTCAATGCTGATTGGCCCTGATTGTGGCGCGCACACCTTCCCCTATGTCGAGTGTCGCAACAACAGCGCCCAGCTGGAGCATGAAGCGACCACTTCGCGTATCGGTGAAGACCAGCTCTTTTACTGTCTGCAGCGCGGCATCAGCGAAGATGACGCCATCTCAATGATTGTTAACGGCTTCTGTAAAGATGTCTTCTCCGAGCTGCCGCTGGAATTTGCCGTCGAAGCACAAAAACTGCTGGCTATCAGCCTTGAACACAGCGTCGGTTAAGAATTAAAGGATAATAAATGTTAAGTATCAAAGATTTGCAGGTTGGTGTTGAAGATAAATCGATTCTGCGCGGCCTGAACCTTGAGGTGCGTCCGGGCGAAGTGCACGCCATTATGGGCCCGAACGGCTCCGGGAAAAGTACGCTCTCCGCCACCCTTGCCGGGCGTGAAGATTATGAAGTAACCGGCGGCAGCGTGGAGTTCAAAGGCAAAGATCTGCTGGAGCTGTCACCGGAAGATCGTGCGGGCGAAGGCGTCTTTATGGCCTTCCAGTATCCGGTGGAGATCCCGGGCGTCAGCAACCAGTTCTTCCTGCAAACGGCGCTCAACGCGGTGCGTAAATATCGCGGCGAAGAGGCGCTGGACCGCTTCGATTTTCAGGATTTGATGGAAGAGAAGATCAAGCTGCTGAAGATGCCGGAAGATCTGCTGACCCGCTCGGTTAACGTCGGCTTTTCCGGCGGCGAGAAGAAGCGTAACGACATCCTGCAGATGGCAGTGCTGGAGCCGGAGCTCTGCATCCTTGATGAGACCGACTCGGGGCTCGATATCGATGCCCTGAAGATCGTTGCTGAAGGGGTCAATGCGCTGCGCGATGAGAAACGCGCCTTTATTATCGTCACCCACTACCAGCGCATTCTCGACTACATCAAACCGGACTTTGTGCATGTGCTGTATCAGGGGCGCATCGTGAAATCAGGCGATTTCACGCTGGTTAAGCAACTGGAGGAGCAGGGCTATGGCTGGCTTACCGAACAGCAGTAACGCGCTGCAACAGTGGCACCATCTGTTTGAAACAAAGAGGGGTGCGCACTCCGCCACGGCTGAGCAGCACCTGCAGCAGATGCTGCGTCTCGGCCTGCCAACGCGTAAGCATGAGAACTGGAAATATACGCCGCTGGATGGTCTGTTAAACAGCCAGTTTGTCGCCAGCAGTGCCTCCCTCGACGCCGCGCAGCGTGATGCGCTGGCGCTGCCGGTTGATGCGCTGCGTCTGGTCTTTGTCGACGGCTTGTTCAGCGCTGAACTGAGCGACGACACCACCGGCTCCGGGTTTGCGGTAACGGTAAGCGAAGCTGCCGAAAACCTGCCTGCGCCGGTGCAGCCGGAGGTCTTTTTACACCTCACCGAAAGCCTGGCGCAGAGCGTCACCCGCATTGACGTCGCGCGCAATCAGCGCCCTGAAAAGCCGCTGCTGCTGATGCACGTTACCCAGGGGCTGACCGGGGAGGAGATGAACACGGCGCACTATCGCCACCACATCTCGCTGGCTCAGGGCGCGGAAGCGACGATCTACGAACACTATGTCAGCCTGAATGGCGCGCGCCATTTTACCGGCTCGCGCTTCACCATGCAGGTCGGCGCGAATGCGCGTCTGCATCACGTCAAGCTGGCTTTCGAGAACCCGCTCAGCTACCACTTTGCCCATAACGATATTGTACTCGGCGACGATGGCGCAGCCGACAGCCACAGCTTCCTGCTTGGCGGCGCGGTGCTGCGACATAACACCAGTACCCAGCTGAATGGTGAAAACACGCAGCTCAATATCAACAGCCTGGCGATGCCGGTGAAGAGCGAAGTGTGCGACACCCGCACCTGGCTTGAGCACAATAAGGGCTACTGCAACAGCCGCCAGCTGCATAAAACCATTGTCAGCGGCAAGGGGCGGGCGGTATTTAACGGTCTGATCAAGGTGGCGCAACACGCCATTAAGACCGACGGTCAGATGACCAACAACAACCTGCTGCTCGGTCGTCTTTCGGAAGTGGATACCAAACCGCAGCTGGAAATTTATGCCGATGACGTGAAATGTAGCCACGGGGCGACCATTGGACGTATCGACGATGAGCAGATGTTTTACCTGCGCTCGCGCGGCATTGATGAGAACGC
This sequence comes from Kosakonia sp. S42, assembly GCF_016624785.1. Taxonomy (NCBI): domain Bacteria; kingdom Pseudomonadati; phylum Pseudomonadota; class Gammaproteobacteria; order Enterobacterales; family Enterobacteriaceae; genus Kosakonia; species Kosakonia sp. S42. The sequence goes on from NZ_JACVTW010000001.1 coordinate 534,234, forward strand.
AGCGCAGCAGATGATCATCCATGCCTTCGCCGCTGAACTGACCGAAGCTATCAGCGACGAGGCGCTAAAACAGCAGATTCTGGCGCGTATCAGCCAGCGTCTTGCAGGGGGCGAAGCATGAGTTTTCCCGTGAACGAGGTACGTGCCGATTTTCCGGTACTGCAACGTGAAGTAAACGGACTCCCGCTGGCATATCTCGACAGCGCCGCCAGCGCGCAAAAACCAAATGCGGTAATCGATGCTGAAGCGGAGTTTTTCCGCCACGGCTATGCCGCAGTGCATCGCGGCATCCATACGCTCAGCGCGGAAGCAACGCAGCGGATGGAAAATGTGCGGGTGCAGGCGGCAAGCTTCCTGAACGCGCGTCTGCCGGAAGAGATCGTGTTTGTGCGCGGCACCACCGAAGGGATCAACCTCGTTGCCAATAGCTGGGGCAACAGCCAGGTAAACGCGGGCGATAACATCATCATCAGCGCCATGGAGCACCATGCCAACATCGTGCCGTGGCAGATGCTCTGTGAGCGGGTTGGCGCCGAGCTACGCGTCATCCCGCTGAATCAGGATGGCACGTTGCAGCTTGAGGTGTTGCCCGGCCTGCTGGATGCGCGGACCAAACTGCTGGCGATTACCCATATCTCTAACGTGCTCGGCACCGAGAACCCTGTTGCTGAGATCATCGCGCTGGCGCATCAGCACGGCGCGAAGGTGCTGGTGGACGGTGCGCAGGCGGTAATGCATCACGCGATTGATGTACAGGCGCTCGATTGCGACTTCTACGTCTTCTCCGCCCATAAACTCTATGGGCCGACCGGGATTGGCGTGCTCTACGCTAAAGAGGATATTTTGCAGGCGATGCCGCCGTGGGAAGGGGGCGGGGCGATGATCGCCACTGTCAGCCTCACCGAAGGCACGACCTATGCGAAAGCGCCGTGGCGTTTTGAAGCGGGCACGCCGAACACCGGCAGCATTATGGGCTTTGGCGCGGCGATGGAGTACGTCACGCGCCTCGGTCTGGACGCGATTGGCGAGTATGAGCAGACGCTGATGCGCTACGCTCTCGATGCGCTGCGCGAGGTGCCGGATTTGACGCTTTACGGCCCGGCCGACAGAAAAGGGGTGATTGCCTTTAATCTCGGCAAACATCACGCCTATGACGTGGGCAGCTTCCTGGATAATTACGGTATTGCGGTGCGTACGGGTCACCACTGTGCGATGCCGCTGATGGCCTTCTATAATGTCCCGGCAATGTGTCGTGCGTCGTTTGCGATGTACAACACGCATGAAGAGGTGGATCGTCTGGTTACCGGCCTGAAACGTATTCATCAGTTACTGGGCTAACAGGGAGAACACATGGCCGCACTACCCGATAAAGAGAAGCTGGTGCGCAACTTTAACCGTTGCGCCAACTGGGAAGAGAAGTACCTCTACATTATTGAACTGGGCCAGCGCTTACCGGCGCTGAGTGCTGAAGCGCATAACGCAGACAATCTTATTCAGGGCTGTCAGAGCCAGGTGTGGATTGTGATGCAACGCAATGATGAGGGCGTGATTGAGCTGACCGGCGACAGCGATGCCGCCATCGTCAAAGGGCTTATCGCCATTGTCTTCGCCCTCTATCAGCAGATGACCCCGCAGGACATTGTGGCCTTCGATGTACGCCCGTGGTTTGAAAAACTCGCCCTGACGCAGCACTTAACCCCCTCCCGCTCTCAGGGGCTGGAAGCAATGATCCGCGCCATCCGTACCAAAGCTGCCAATCTTAGCTAAACTCAAAAGACCCTTCTATCCTGTTTACGCGGGGCGTTTGCCGCCTCGCTGATTCTTCAGCTTTCTGACAGCCTGTCAGTGATTACAGGAAACACAGCATGAAACGCGCGTCTTTACTTTTTCTTTCTCTTTTTGGTGCATTAAGCACACTTCACCTGGCCCATGCGGCGGAATACAGCCTGCCTGCGAATGGCGGTCGCCTGATTGGTCAGAACCAGACCTACACCGTACAAGCCAGCGATAAAAACCTGCAGGCCATCGCCCGCCATTTTGATACGGCAGCAATGCTGATCCTTGAGGCGAATAACACCATCGCGCCAGTTCCTGCACCGGGCACGACGGTGACTATCCCAACGCAGATGTTATTGCCGGACACACCCAGGGAGGGGATTGTCGTCAACCTCGCGGAGCTGCGGCTCTACTTCTACCCTCCGGGTAAAAACAGCGTGCAGGTCTACCCGATTGGCATTGGCCAGCAGGGGCTGGAAACGCCGGTGTCGGTAACCCGCATCAGTCAGAAAATCCCTAACCCGACCTGGACGCCGACTGCTGGCATCCGTGCGCGCTCGCTGGAGCGTGGCGTAGAGTTGCCGAAAGTGGTGCCCGCCGGGCCAAATAACCCGCTGGGACGCTTTGCCATGCGTCTGGGGATTGGTAATGGCGAGTATCTGATTCACGGCACCAATGCACAGGACAGCGTCGGCTTACGCGTCAGCTCCGGCTGTATCCGCATGAACGCGCCCGATATTGAAGCGCTGTTTGCGCAGGTCGCTGCCGGTACGCGGGTAGCCATCATCAATGAACCGGTGAAGTATGCCGTCGAGCCTGATGGCAGGCACTACATTGAAGTGCATCGCCCACTGGCGCAGACCGTTGAACAGGACACGCAGACGCAGCCAATCGTCTTCTCACCGGCGCTGGGCGCGTTGATTGAGCAGTCTGGCGGCGACCATTCGATGATTGAGAAAGCGCTCTCGCGCCGTGCCGGTTATCCGGTAGTGATTGCGGGCGGGAAAGCCACCTCTGCGTCAACCGCGGTATTGTCGGTACAGAACAGCATTAAGCCGACGGCCAGCGTTGAAGGGCAGAGGGAAGTGGTGATGCAGTAGGTTAGAGGGATAGAAGGAAGGCAAAAAAAATGGCGCACAATGTGCGCCATTTTCATTACAGGTACTCTTACTTACGGTAAGAGTGAGCCTGGTTGTCCAGACGCTGGTTAGCGCGAGCTGCGTCGTCTTTAGCAGCCTGAACGTCAGAACGCACTGCGTTCACGTCGTTGCTCAGCTGGTCAACTTTAGCGTTCAGAGTCTGAACGTCAGAAGACAGCTGATCGATTTTAGCGTTGCTGGAGCAACCAGCCAGCAGAGTAGAACCCAGGATTACCGCGCCCAGTACCAGTTTAGTACGATTCATTATTAATACCCTCTAGATTGAGTTAATCTCCATGTAGCGTTACAAGTATTACACAAAGTTTTTTATGTTGAGAATATTTTTTTGATGAGAATGCACTTAAATTTGATCGTTCGCTCAAAGAAGCACCGACTTTGATTTAACTTGCTAAAAACGCCTATTAAAACAGCGGATTCTCATCGGATTCATCTTAGATAAAGGGCGATTTAAATAGCAAAATCCGATTGAAACTTTTAATTCCATCCGCAAGCAAAAATATTTAAAAAAAAAGCGCCGCAAGGGCGCTTTTTTAATCTGTCAAAAAGTCCGGTAATTATTACAGTACGTGGACAGATGCAGTGTTGGTGGTGCCGCTCGGAACCAGCGCGCCGGAGACCATCACTACCACGTCGCCTTTGCTTGCCAGACCGCTTTCCAGCGCCACTTCTTTACCCAGACGGTAGAAATCATCCGTAGAGGAGATCTCTTTCACCAGTTGGGCAACAACACCTTTGCTCAGCACCAGCTGACGCGCAGTCACTTCATTGGTGGTCAGCGCCAGGATAGTCGCATCCGGGAAGTATTTACGCACAGCGCGCGCAGATTTACCGCCCTGAGTTGCCACAACGATCAGCGGCGCTTCCAGCTTCTCAGCGGTTTCCACTGCGCCACGGCAGACAGCTTCGGTAATACGCAGTTTGCGGCTGTCGTTGTTGTAGTCCAGACGGCTGGTCATCACGCGGTCAGTACGCTCGCAGATGGTTGCCATGATGGAGACGGACTCCAGCGGGTATTTCCCTTTTGCGGATTCGCCAGAGAGCATCACGGCATCGGTCCCGTCGAGGATGGCGTTCGCCACGTCGCCAGCTTCAGCGCGGGTCGGACGCGGGTTTTTGATCATGGAATCGAGCATCTGGGTAGCGGTGATCACCACTTTACGTGCGCGAATACATTTTTCGATCATCATCTTCTGCGCGAAGATCACCTCTTCAACCGGGATCTCAACGCCCAGGTCGCCACGGGCAACCATGATGCCGTCCGACGCTTCAAGGATCTCGTCGAAGTTGTTCAGGCCTTCCTGGTTTTCAATTTTGGAGATGATCTGGATGTTTTCGCCGCCGTGCGCTTTCAGGTGCTCACGGATTTCAACCACGTCAGAACGCTTACGGATAAAGGAAGCAGCAACGAAATCGACGCCTTGCTCGCAGCCGAAGATCAGATCCTGCTTATCTTTTTCCGCCAGCGCCGGCAGGGCGATGGAGACGCCCGGCAGGTTCACGCCTTTGTTTTCGCCGAGATCGCCGTTGTTCAGCACTTTACAAACAACTTTATTCCCTTCGATGGCGGTTACTTCCATACCGATCAGACCATCGTCGACCAGCACGGTATCGCCGACGCTCAGGTCGTTGGTGAAGCCTTCATAGGTCACGGCAACGGTGTCGCTATTGCCAACAACGGATTTGTCGGTGGTGAAGGTGAAAGTCTGACCCGCTTTCAGCGAAACGTCGTTACCGCCTTCCAGTTTGATGGTGCGGATTTCCGGACCTTTGGTGTCCAGCAGGATGGCCGCTTTCTTGCCGGTTTTGCTCATCACGTTGCGCAGGTTCTGGATGCGCTGGCCGTGCTCAGCATAGTCACCGTGAGAGAAGTTCAGACGCATGACGTTCATGCCTGCGTCCAGCATTTTGGTCAACATCTCTTCGGATTCGGTTTTCGGCCCGATGGTGCATACAATTTTGGTCTTTTTCATGACAGTTTCTGGTCTTTAAGTTTGGGTTGAGAAGGAATGGGAATTCACGCTCCGGGATGCGCACGGCGCCGGAGTCAAACCTGTGTTGCGAAAAGAGCGATGCCACAGACTAAGGATAGGTGACATCAAAAAAGCGTGCAGAGGAATGTGTGCCTGAGGTTCAGCCAGTCTGGGAAAACATTGATGTGAGTTATCTGCTTTACAGTTCAATCAGCTGAATCCATTCAAATTAGGATTGCGGCATTATAGCGTCCACAGTGACAGAAAGGAATTAAAAACGCTGTTTCAAAATGCGAATTGATGACCAGCATCGTTTCGTTATGCAACCGTTATCACATAATTGCGCAACCGTTGCACCAGCGTATGCACTTCTTCTGCTGAACAACCCGGCGTCAGCAGTTGCATCAGAATGACCGCATCTTGCGGCAACATTATTGTACAGCTGCGCAAGTGCTTATTTATCGAGCCACTCTTTTGCTGAAAAAAATTAGCAATAAGAAAGTTCCATATATCTCAATTGACTCACGCCTGAGGTCAGGGGATTAAATAAATGCAAAGCAAACTGCTTGCACTCTAATTAATTACCACGATAGCTAATTTTTTAATCACGCCGACCTTTAAGCGAGGCGGATATATCGTTCATTTCGTCAGCATAATCGCAGAAATATATTTTATATTTCCGAATCACTATCACGTTTTTGCACCAAATTTAGATTAAGGAAAATCCTAAAACGCTTGCATTTAAGCGTGGCTAACTTTTTGTTTTAGTTAGTTTCTTCTAACGCAGCGCGAAAGTGGCATAAATCTAAGTTGTTGATATGTATGAATCTTCATTTTTTGAGATAATTTGCAATAAAGCACGGCGTAACTACTCTTAAGCGACTCTTAATGAGAGGCAAAAATTTATAAAAAAATTTGTTCCGGAGAATTACACCCGGAGGTCGGCTGGTGCCTGCTAATTATTTTACCGCCAGCCCTATTTAATGCGTTGACTCTTAATGAAGGTTAGGCGATGACGACTTCCACAGTTGTTGGTCATGGATATGCTTTTATTTCACCGCCGGAAATTCCGACCCAACAGGGGCCGATGGGTATCCTGTATGATTTTAATGACGGTGCCCGTTTATTGTTGCCAGCCGGTAACTGGCGGGTCGAAATAAGCGATGACGAAACGGGAAATATCCTCTTTGCTGACGATGTCGGGCAGGGGTGGGTCATCAGCACGAAAAAATATTATGTGCCGTTTCGTCTGCGGGTCTGGGACGGAGTGCAGGCGGAGCCCGTGCTGGATCATGCGCTGGATATGCGCGGCAAAAGGGTGCTGATCTCTTTTCCCAGCGGCACGCTCGGCGATCTGGTCGGCTGGGTGCCATACGCCGAACGCTTTCGGCAAACCTACCAGTGCCACGTTGACTGCACGCTGGCGCAACCGATTGTCGATCTCTTCTCGCCGGTCTATCCGCAGCTCAACTTTTCAACCCCGGAAAGCTGGCAGGCCGGGCCTGGCGTGAGCGCGCCGCCCTATGCCAGCTGGCGCGTCGGGCTCTTTTTTAATGGCGATCTCGACAAACAGCCCTTTGATTTTCGCGCCGTTGGCCTGCACCGCACCGCCGGGCATATCCTCGGCGTCGACCCGAGCGAAATTGTCCCGGATCTGCGCCAGCACACTCCGCGCCGCATCGCTGAGCCCTATGTCTGCATCGCCACCCAGTCCACCAGCCAGGCCAAATTCTGGAACAACGGCACCGGCTGGCATGAGGTTATCGATTATCTACAAGCGCAGGGCTACCGCGTGCTTTGTATCGACAAAGAGCGCGTGGTCGGCCGCGGTTACGTCTGGAACAAAATCCCCCACGGCGCGGAAGATTTCACCGGCAATTTGCCGCTGGCTGAACGCGTGGCGCTGCTGGAGCACGCCGACTTTTTTATCGGCCTCGGCAGCGGCCTCTCCTGGCTTGCCTGGGGCTGCCATATCCCGGTGGTGCTGATCAGCGGTTTCAGCCTGCCCAACAGTGAGTTTTATACCCCCTGGCGCGTCATCAACACCCATGTCTGTAACGGCTGCTGGGATGACGTGCGGCTCAATTTTGATCATCAGGACTATTTCTGGTGTCCGCGCCACAAAGGCACGGACCGGCAGTACGAATGCACACGATTTATCACTGGCAAGCAGGTCATCGGCCATTTACGCCGGCTGATTGCCCTGCGAAGCAATCCCTTTGGCATCAAAACAACAGCATTGGCAGACCCCGATCAACACGCCGCATAGCGGATGAGAGACGGGTTTCGAGGACATTGAAATGAAGAAAAGTCTTAACTGCAGTTACCGGCTGGTGTGGAATGACGTTCAGCGGGCGTTCGTGGTGGTTTCCGAACTGACACGGGCAAAAGGCAAGCGCGCAGGCGGCGCGGTATTAATCTCAGCGGCGGTGGGCGGTCTGTTCGCCAGCAGCGGGGCAATGGCATTCACCCCCGATGTCACCGATTCGGTGCGGGATGAGGTGGTGCAGGAGGGCGTACAGAATGTACGCACCGGCGGGTTAACCACTAACCATACTATCGGCAGTCGCGGTACCCAGATCGTGGCGGGCGGTCAGACCGTTGACACCCGCGTTCAGGATGGCGGCTCGCAGATCGTGCGCCAGAATGGCCAGACCAGCGGTACCGTGGTCACCAACGGTGTACAGATTGTTGAAGTGGATGGCACGGCAACCGGCTCGCAGCTTAACAGCGGCGGCACGCAGGCGGTCTCCGGCAAGGCGAGCGGCACCGTGGTCGGTGCAGGCGGCGTGCAAACCGTGCTGCAGAGCGGTCTGGCAAGCCAGACGGTGATTAACAACGGCGGCGTACAGGCTGTTAGCGGCAACTCAGTCGAGGGTATTGTTAATGCCGGCGGCACGCAGCTTATCAACAACGGTGGTTTCTCCCAGAATGCGACGGTCAACAGCGGCGGCAGCCAGCACGTTAACGTCGGGGGTTCCGCCGCCGATACCGCTATCTTTGGCGGCGGCAATCAAATTGTTGCCGGTACGGTATCCGGCGCCCACCTCAACGACGGCGGCGCGCAGCTGGTTCAGCAAACCGGTAAAGCCATCGGCACCATCGTCAATAATCGCGGCACCCAGACCGTTGACGGCACCGCGATCTCTGCGGTGGTCAACGGCGGCGGTACCCAACTGGTGCATAGCGGCGGGCTGGCGGCGGGCACTACCGTCAACAGCGGCGGCATCCAGCATATCAAACAGGGTGGCGCAGCCTCCGACGGCGTCGTGTTTGGCGGCGGCACCCAGGTTCTCTCAGGAACCGCATCCGGCACCAGCGTCAGCGACGGCGGTGCGCAGTTAGTCCAGGCAACCGGTAAATCTACCGGAACCATCATCAACAATCGCGGCACCCAGACCGTTGACGGCCAGGCGATCGACTCCGTGGTCAACGCGGGCGGTACGCAGCTGGTTAACCGCGGCGGTCTGGCGACCGGCGGCGTGGTCAACACCGGCGGGCTGCAGCATATCAGCGTAGGCGGTGCGGCATCCGACGCCACTCTGCTCGGCGGCACCCAACTGGTGGAAGGCATGACCTTCGGTACCGTCATCAATAACCGCGGTTTGCAGCAGATCCACGCCAGCGGCATCAGCAAAGACGCGATTGTTAACGCGGGCGGTGAACAGGATGTTGACGGCGTTTCGCTCTCCGCAGAGGTGAACGACGGCGGCCTGCAAAAAGTGCGCAGCGGCGGCAGCGCGACCAGCGCGGTGATCAACGCCGGTGGGATCCAAAGCGTGCTCACGGGCGGTTCAACCGTTGCCACCACGCTGCTGGGCGGTATTCAGCAACTGGCGGGCGTGGCGGCAGACACCATTATCGGTGCGGGCGGCGTACAGCACGTGCAGGTGGGCGGTAGCGCGACCGGATCGCTTATCAACGACGGCGGCCTGCAACGCGTGGATGGCACAGCCACCTCCTCGGTTATCTATGACGGCGGCACCCAGCTGGTGAACCGCGGCGGTCTGGCGAAGAGCGCGACCGTTAACAGCGGCGGGCTGCAGCATATTAATGAAGGCGGAGCGGCATCCGACACCACGGTGTTTGGCGGCGGCAAGCAGGTTGTCGCCGGCACGGCATCCGGGACCAGCATCAATAACGGCGGTCATCAGCTGGTGCAGGCCACCGGTAAAGCTACCGATACCATCATCAATAGCGGCGGCACCCAGGCGGTAGACGGCGCGGCCATTGCTGCCGTGGTCAACGACGGCGGGGTACAGCTGATCCACTCCGGCGCGCTGGCCAGCGGTTCGCAGGTAAATGCCGGTGGTTTACAGCATATCAATGAAGGCGGTGCCGCGTCGGATGCGCTGCTGTTTGGCGGTACCCAGGTTGTTGAAGGGACAGCTTCCAACACCCGTGTCGATGCAGGCGGCGTGCAGCAAGTTCATGTGACCGGCAAAACCACCGACAGCAAAATCTATGACGGCGGTTTCCAGGATGTTGACGGCACGGCGAACGGCACCACCGTCTACAGCGGCGGTAAACAGCTGATCCGTAGCGGCGCTCACGCGAACGATACCCGCGTTGATAAAGATGGTGTGCAGATTGTGCGGGCCAACGGTGCGGCGTCAAAAACAACCCTGCTCGGCGGAACGCAGCAGGTTGCCGGGCTGGCGGGTGATACGGTCATCGGCGACGGCGGCATCCAGCACGTGCAGGTGGGCGGCATCGCAACGGGATCGCTTATCAACAGCGGCGGTTTGCAGCGCGTTGACGGTTCGGCGACTTCAGCCGTGGTCAACAACGGCGGCGTGCAGCTGGTTAACAGCGGCGGGCTTGCCGCAGGCTCAATCGTTAACAGCGGTGGCCTGCAGCACATTAATGTCGGCGGCGCGGCCTCCGACGGCACGATATTCGGCGGCGGCAAACAGCTGGTGGCGGGTACGGCTTCCGGCACCAGCGTCAGCGATGGCGGTCAGCAGATCGTGCAGGCGAGCGGCAAAACCACCAATACCCAAATCAACACCGGCGGCGTGCAGAGCGTCGACGGCAATGCCACCTCATCGGTCGTGCGCAACGGCGGTACGCAGCTGGTGAACCGGGGCGGCCTGGCGGCAGGCACCACGGTGCACAGCGGCGGCCTGCAGCACATCAATGTTGGCGGCGCGGCCTCCGACGGCACGGTATTTGGCGGCGGCAAACAGGTGGTTGCGGGCACGGCGTCCGGTACCAGCCTGAGCGATGGCGGTCAGCAGATCGTGCAGGCGAGCGGTAAAACCACCGATACCCATATCAACAGCGGCGGCGTGCAGAGCGTCGATGGCACCGCTATCTCATCCGTCGTTAATGACGGCGGTCAGCAGATTGTCAACAACGGCGGCCTTGCTGCCGGCTCAATCGTCAAAAACGGCGGGGTGCAGCACGTCTCAGCCGGTGGCGCAGCCTCCGACGGCACAGTATTTGGCGGCGGTACGCAGCTGGTTCAGGGTACGGCTTCCGGCACCAGCATCAGCGACGGCGGTGTACAGCTGATCACGAAAGGCGGCCAGGCACGCGGTACGCTGGTGAACAGCGGTGGCGTTCAGCGCGTAGACGGTCAGTCGTTCGAGGCGGTGATCAATAACGGCGGGCAGCAGATCGTTGACCCGTACGGCTGGTCGCGCCAGAGCGTGATTAACGCGGGCGGCAAGCAGATCCTCAGCAACGCGGCGGTAGCGATCTCCACCGTTCTCAACGGCGGTGAGCAGCACGTCAATAACGGCGCGAAATCCTTCGCCGCGCGCGTGCTGGGCGGAACGCAGAATATCGGTAGCGGCGGCCAGGCCTTCGACGCGCGTATCGAGAAGGGCGGCGTGCAGAACGTTAACGATGGCGGTTATACCTACGGCGGTACTATCTCTGAGGGTGGCAGACAAAACGTTGCCGCTGGCGGCGTTACCGACTTCACCTTTGTTGATGGCGGCCTGCAGGTGGTTGACGGCACGTCAATTGTCAGCATCGTGAAAAACGGCGGGCGTCAGGTGATCAATAAAAATGCCAACGCCGAAGTCTCTATCGTCATCGATGGCGGTATCCAGGAGGTGTACGGCACCACCACCGGTTCGGAAATTACCCGTGCAGAACAGCGCATCTACAGCGGCGGCTCAGCTACCTCTACCGTGCTGAACGACGATGCAGTACAGGGGATTTACGACGGCGCCGTGGTCACCGATACCCGCAACCGTCATGGCATCCAGAATATTTACAGCGGTGGCCGTGCGGAAAATAACCTGATGGATAACTTTGCGGTGCAGAATATCGCTGCCGGGGGAACGGCAGTCAACACCTCGTTGGGCAACGACAGCCAGCAGAACGTGCGCGGCAGCGCGGTGGATACCGATCTCTCCTCGAACGGCGTGCAGAACGTCTACCGCGGCGGTACGGCGACACGCACCACGCTCTACGAGCGCGGCACGCAGAATATCTACAGCGGTGGTTCATCCGATTTTGCTGTTATCAACGTCGGCGGGATCCAGAACGTGCTGACCGGCGGCACCGCCAGCAACACCACCATTAACGGTGGCGGTACGCAGAACGTCAACAGCGGCGGGACGGTGATCTCCACCATCATCCGCGAAGGCGGGATCCAGAACGTCAATGATGGCGCAATCGTCATCGACAACAAAGTGGTTGGCGATCAGGTGGTTAACCAGGGCGGTACCGTTGCTTCCTCTACCGTCAGCGAAAACGGCGCCCAGAGCGTCGCCTTCGGCGGCAAAGCTATCGCTACCACCGTCAGCAAAGGCGGCGCCCAGTTCGTTCGTGCCGGGGGCGTGGCGGATCTGACAGCGATTGAGCGCGGCGGCATGCTGGCGCTGGAAGATGGCGCCACGGTCACCAATATCAATCTCAACAGCGGCGCAGCGCTGATGGCGGGCACTGACACCACGCTTAACGGCACCAACGTTAACGGCAGCTTCTCCATTGCTAATAAGATCGCCGATAGCCTGCTGCTGGAAAGCGGCGGTCTGCTGGCGGTTGCCGCAGACGGTAGCGCCAACAACACCGTGGTCAGCGAGAACGGTACGCTGAGCGTTGCCGAGGGCGGCATGCTGACCGGGGTCACCAAAATCAATGATGGCGGTACGCTGGCCGGTAATGTGAACAACGACGGCGAACTGCGTATTACCACTGAGAACAGCGCCAGCACCGTTAACGCGGCGATCAACGGCAACGGTACGCTTTATAAAGAGGGTAGCAACACCCTGACCCTGAGCGGTGCGCTTAACCAGGCGGGCGGCACCTACCTGCAGAGCGGTACGCTGGTGTTCAGCGGGCTGGATGCGGTGACCGACATCATCGCCCAGGCCGGGACCTCTTTGCAGTTGAGCAACGGCTCCACGCTGACCGGGATGATTGACCCGACTGACCTCACCGTCGATGCGGGCTCAAACTGGCTGATGACCGACAGTTCCCTGCTCGACAACCTGACGCTGGGCGGCACCATTGATTACCAGGCACCGACCGGGGCATTTGTACCGAAAACCCTGACCGTCACTAACCTGGTGGGCAATGGCGGCACCATCACCCTCAACACCCTGTTTGATGGCAATACCGCAGTGAGTGACAGCCTGGTACTGGATGGCGGTACCGCCACCGGTAACACCAATATCGCCATTCGCAGCCAGGGCGGCCTCGGGGCACGTACCAGCGGTAACGGCATTCAGGTGGTGAACGCCATTAACGGCGCGACCACCACCGATGATGCTTTCCGTCTGGACGGCAGCCTGCAGGCGGGTGCGTATAACTACACCCTGCAACAGGGCAGTGCCGACGAGAGCTGGTATCTGACCACCGCAGAGGCAGGCGGTAACGCAGATGGCCCGCAGAACTACCGTTCGGCGATGTACCTCTACAGCTCCGTCTACGCTCAGGCAATGGATTATGACAGTGCGCTCCTCGGCTCGCTGGATGCCCGTCGCTATGCGGCGCGTACCCCGACCGAAGGCGGCAGCAATATGTGGGCCCGTTTCCAGGCCGGTCAACTGAGCCACGATCACGGCGGCAGTGACCTGAGCAATGGCAACACGCCGGAAAGCAAAGGTGGCTACACCTTCCTGCAGATCGGTAGTGATTTGTGGCAGGGTTCAGGCTCTGGCATGGAGTGGACCGCGGGGATCTACGGTGCGGCAGGTCTCTCCGCTATCGACGTGCAGCGTAACAACAAGTCAAAAGCCGGTACGGTTCGCGATGACGCTTACAGCGGCGGTCTCTACCTCAATGGCGTGCATGAGAGCGGCTGGTGGATGGACGTAGTGGCACAGGGTACTCGCCACAACTTCGACACTAATCCGCGCGACGGCGACGGCCTGAAAACCCACGGCTGGGGCTACGTTGGCTCCTTCGAAACCGGTCTGCCGTTTGAGATTGGCAGCGGCCTGGTGCTGGAGCCGCAGGTGCAGTACCAGTATCGCGGCGTGAACCTGAAAGATGGCAGTGATGATGTGGCTGACGTCCAGTTCGGTGATGGTCACAGCCAGCAAGTACGTGCCGGTCTGCGTCTGGGCAACAACGCGACGCTGAAAGAGAGCGGTAAACCGGTACCGGTAAGCTGGTTTATCCGTCCGTCCTTTATCCAGACCTTCGACTCGAAGGGCACGCTGAACGTTAGCGCGCCGGGTGTGGCAGGCAGCGAAACGTCGTTCAATCCGGATCAGGATGGCACCGCAGCAGCGCTGGATATCGGCATCGATGGCCAGATCCGCGACAACGTGACCCTCGGGGTGCGCGCGGGCTACACCCGCAGCATCGATGATGCGGGTACCGGCGGTTACGGCGGTCAAATCACGCTGAAAGTCGGCTTCTGATAAGCCTTGCAGTAATATGAAAAGCCGCGCCGCAAGGTGCGGTTTTTTTTATCTCTTATTTCTGTGGGAAAATTTTTATCACGACCGGTAACGCGCAGAAGGCGTGTAGGTGATGCTGAAGCTGAGATGAAATAAAGGAGGATAAAACAGAGAGTAACAACGAATGGTGCGTCCGAGTGGACTCGAACCACCGACCCCCACCATGTCAAGGTGGTGCTCTAACCAACTGAGCTACGGACGCACTGAAGAAGGATGGTGCGTTCAATTGGACTCGAACCAACGACCCCCACCATGTCAAGGTGGTGCTCTAACCAACTGAGCTATGAACGCAATGTTGTGGTTGACAACGGGGACGAATATTAGCGGCAGCCCGCAGATGTGGCAAGCGGAAAATGGCAGATTTCTTACTGAATTCACTCGATTGCGGAACAACTGAGCAAAACGCGCTGAAAGTAGCCGCCCGCAGGCGGCTACAGCGGTTTAGCGTGCCGCGCGCTGCAAAATGCGGCTCGAAGGCTGACGCTGCAAATGGCGCATGCGCAGCATCATCATTACCGCCGCCGAGGTCAGGCCAATAATAAAGCCCATCCAGAAGCCTGCTGGTCCCATTGGTGCAACCACCAGATCCGTCAGCGCCAGAATGTAGCCGGTCGGCAGCCCCAGCACCCAGTAGGCGATAAAGGTAATAAAGAAGATCGAACGCGTATCTTTATATCCACGCAGGATGCCGCTACCGATCACCTGAATTGAATCAGAGATCTGATAGATTGCCGCCAGCATCATCAGATGCGACGCCAGCGCCACCACTTCCGGGTTGTCGTTATAGAGCAGGGCGATCTGCTCGCGCATCAGCACCGTAAACACCGCGGTAATGGCCGCCATACAGACGCCGACCATCAAGCCGGTGCGCGCCGAGGTTTTGGCATCAATCGTCGAGCCCTGACCGAGGCGGAAGCCGACGCGAATGGTGACCGCTGCTGCCAGCGACATTGGCAGCACGAACATCAGCGAGCTGAAGTTAAGCGCAATCTGGTGTCCGGCAACATCGACAATGCCGAGAGGCGAGACCAGCAGCGCGACGACGGCAAACAGGGTCACTTCGAAAAAGAGCGCCAGCGCAATCGGTAAGCCAAGCTGGGCCAGCCGTTTCAGCACCGCCATATCGGGCCGTGCGAAGCGGGCCTCGTGTTTGATGTCGCGCATCGCACCGGCGTGTTTCACGTAGAGGCGCATAAAGATAAACATCACCCAGTAGACCGACGCGGTCGCCACGCCGCAGCCGACGCCGCCCAGCTCCGGCATACCGAAACGGCCATAGATAAAGGCGTAGTTAACCGGAATATTGACCAGCAGGCCGAGAAAGCCCATCACCATACCGGGTTTGGTACGCGCCAGCCCTTCGCACTGATTGCGCAACACCTGGAAGAAGAGGTAGCCCGGTGCGCCCCACATCAGCGCGCGTAAAAAGTGGACCGCTTTATCGGCCATCATCGGGTCGATGTTATGCATGGCGCGAATAATATGACCGGCGTTCCACAGCACAATCATAATCAGCACTGATACGGCACCCGCCAGCCAGAACCCCTGGCTCACCTGATGCGCGATGCGATCGCGACGCCCGGAACCATTCAGCTGCGCAATCACCGGCGTCATTGCCAGCAGCAGACCGTGACCAAACAGAATAGCGGGGAACCAGATAGAGGTACCGATAGCGACCGCAGCCATATCCGTGGCGCTATAGCCCCCGGCCATCACGGTATCGACGAAGCCCATCGCCGTCTGGGCAACCTGCGCAAAAATCACCGGCAGGGCAAGTGCCAGTAATTGACGCGCCTCTGTTACATACTTCTGCACGTTAACACCTATATATTGTTGTTATAAGAGAGAATGGAAATACTTAAGAGAAAGGAGTTATATCCTTGTGCGACAAAAAATGCCGCACTGCGATAAGTGCGACATCTGCTCAAATAGTACCTGTTAATGCCCCTTTTTGCCACGTTATCCATAAATCAAAATTATCTTTCGCCGCAAAGCGGGCTTCAGGCTGGCAAGGGGATTTTTCACCTGTTATTGTGCGTGGAGCACACGGTAATGCCGTAAGAATGAAACAGGAGTGATGATTATGTTTACGGGTATTGTACAGGGCACGGCAAAAGTGGTGTCGATTGACGAAAAACCGAATTTTCGCACCCACGTTGTTGAGCTGCCTGAAACGATGCTGGACGGAATTGAAACCGGGGCGTCCATTGCGCATAACGGCTGCTGCCTGACCGTCACCGAGATCAACGGTAGCCATATCAGCTTTGATTTGATGAAAGAGACGCTGCGTATTACTAACCTTGGCGAACTCGAAGTTGGGGATATCGTTAACGTTGAGCGCGCGGCGAAATTCAGCGATGAGATTGGCGGGCATTTAATGTCGGGTCATATTATGTCGACCGCTGAAATCGTCAAAATCCTCGCCTCGGAAAATAACCGTCAGATCTGGTTTAAAGTGCAGGATCCGACGCTGATGAAATACATCCTTTATAAAGGATTTATTGGCATCGACGGTATCAGCCTGACGGTTGGTGAAGTGACCGCCACGCGTTTTTGCGTGCACCTGATCCCGGAAACGCTGCAGCGCACCACCCTGAGTGGCAAAAAACTGGGGCAGCGCGTCAATATTGAGATCGATCCGCAAACTCAGGCCGTTGTCGATACCGTTGAGCGCGTACTGGCGGCCAAAGAGGCCGCTGTTGTGGTGAATGTCGTCGAGTAACCAGGCGTCACAAACAGCAAAAAGCCGCAGCGTAGCCGTTGCGGCTTTTTTGTTGCTCAAACGCAGCGCTAACGCGCGACGCGCAGACCTTTCTCGACGCCGCGGCTAAATACCACCTGCCAGAGCTGAATATCGCGGGCGCGAAAGGCCCCGGCGCAGGCGTTCAGATAGTAGCTGAACATGCGTTTAAACCGCTCGGAGTAGTTGTCGGCAATCTCCGGCCACGCGGCGAGAAAGCGCCCATACCAGGCCATTAACGTGCGGTCATAATCGGCGCCGAAGTTGTGCCAGTCCTCCATCACAAAGTGCGGCTCACTGGCGGTGGCGATGTGGCGCACCGAAGGCAGGCAGCCGTTCGGGAAGATATAGCGGTTGATCCACGGATCAACATTGTTATCGGTCTGTCTGGAGCCGATGGTGTGGAGTAAAAAGAGGCCGTCCGGCTTCAGGTTTCTGTCCACCACATCAAAGTAGGTGGCGTAGTTTTTTGGCCCGACGTGTTCAAACATGCCGACGGAGACGATGCGGTCAAACTGATCGCGCAGATCGCGATAATCCTGCAACAGAATCTCCACATCCAGCCCGGCGCAGCGCTGTTGCGCCATTTTCTGCTGCTCTGCCGAAATAGTGACGCCGACCACGCGGACACCATAGTGTTGTGCCATAAATTGCGCCAGGCCGCCCCAGCCGCAGCCGATATCCAGCACGCGCATGCCGGGCGTTAACTGCAATTTTTCACAAATAAGCCGCAATTTTGCCTGCTGCGCCTCGGCAAGGGTAGTCGCCTCTTTCCAGTAACCGCAGGAGTACTGCATTGCGGGGTCGAGCATGCGGGTAAAGAGATCGTTGCCGAGATCGTAGTGCTCTTTGCCGACAATCCACGCCCGCTTTTTACTTTGCAGGTTGAAGAGCCGGGCGGCGGCAATGCGCAGGGTATCTTTGAGATGGTGTGGAAGCTGTTTTTCCAGGCCGGCGCGCAGTACCTGGGTAAAGAAAATGTCCAGCCGTTCGCACTCCCACCAGCCGTCCATATAACTTTCGCCGAGTCCGAGCGATCCCTCCTGTAAAACGCGTTTAAAAAAATCAGGATTTTTCACCTGAATATCTGCGGGGGCGGGACCATTAATATGAATGCCTGCGCGGCCCAGCAGTTCGTTTGCTATACGGAACCAGTTGTCATCCCGCACGCTCACTTCTTCTATACACGATGAACTCATACCTTCTCCATCACGAATAGCGATCAGAACTCTACAAGCGTAGACGCTGGCAGAATTTGTGAGAAATCTCACGGTTTGCACCGTAAGGCTGATATCAGACGTAGAACAGAGGAAGGGAGAGACCCTTGCCAGAAAAGGCCCTCCTTGGGGAAACGAGCACGCTCCGGTGCCCGTTACTGCATAATATTTATCGTATTTATGAGATAGCCGAGAATCAGTATAGGCCTCAATATCAGGTGATTCAACTTGTCGCTAATAGCAGGCTAATTACGCCATTAGCGACAGTCCCGTCAGCAACTACCCGCGTGCGGAGGAGGGCTCACGCACCTCCTCCAGCTCTTCGCCTGCGCGATGCTGAATGCCATAACCGAGTGCCGCGAGCAGCACCATAGCGAGCATCACGCTGGTGGTGGTCAGCAGCGGGGTAATGATCAGCCACGAAACAACGAGGCTTGCGAAGAAGCAGAGCCCCAGTTGCAGGGTATTCTGCAACGCTGCCGCGCGGCCCGTCGCCTGCGGGAAGGGACGTAGCGCCCGCGCCACCACGATAGGGTAGATAGCGCCATTTGCCATCGCCATCAGGCAGAAGGGGATCAGCAGCGCGGTCAGCGAGACGCCGGGAATGAAGCCGACTGCCCAGGTCGCCAGCACGCTCAGAGCGAAGCCGCTCAGTAACCACGGCAACATGCGCGAACCCTGCCATTTTTGCAGCGCTGCGCGGCAGCCGTAACCACCAATCAGGAAGGCGAAGGTTTGTGGCACATAGCTCAGGCCAATTACCGACGGGCCATAGCCCATCTCATGCAGGATAAACGGCGAGCCGGTAAGCCAGGCGAAGAAGCTGGCAGAGCAGGCGGCGTAGATCATCACATTGCCGCGATAATCGCGGGCGCGCAGCAGATCGAGGAAGGTGAGTGCCTGCTGGTCATGCGCCACCTCTTTTACCGGCGATTTGAGGCGGAAAACCGGGATCATCAGCACCACGGTGATCGCCAGCAGGGTGGCGAAAATCGCCTGCCATTCAATATGGGCCAGCAGCCAGGCACCGAGCAGCGGGGCCAGCGCCGGGGTTAAGCCGACCAGCGGCATAATGGTGGCGAAAATGCGGTTAACCCGGTGCGCCGGGTAGTGATCCGTCACCAGCGCCTGCCAGCTAACGGTAGCGGCACAGACGCCGACAGCCTGCACAAAACGCAGCACCAGCAGCCAGGTGGCATCGCGCACCCAGAGGGTGCCAAGGCAGCCCAGGGCGAAAATAGAGAGACCAATCAGCAGAATCGGTTTGCGACCATAGCGATCCGACAGCGGCCCCCACAGCAGCTGCGCCACCGCGAACCCGGCCAGGAAGAGGCTCAGCGAGGCGCTGATCACGGCGGGAGAGGTGTTTAAATCTTGCTGAATCGCGCTGAAAGCGGGCAGGTACATATCGGTGGCTAAAAAGCCCAGCACGCTTAAGCCCGCGAGCCAGACTAAAAATCCTTTGCCAGGTTGCATTCTCATTTCTCTTTAATTGCAGGTAATCAGGGTGGGGAAGTGTAAGGAGTGCTTTCCTGGTTGTGAAACGCTAATATTTGCACATTGGTTTCAAAAATTTTGCAGGCAGAATATGTGGTCAGAATACTCCCTTGAAGTGGTGGATGCCGTGGCGCGTAACGGCAGCTTTAGCGGCGCAGCGCAGGAGTTGCACCGCGTGCCCTCTGCGGTGAGCTACACCGTGCGTCAGCTGGAGGAGTGGCTGGCGGTGCCGCTGTTTGTGCGCCGCCACCGTGATGTGGAATTAACCCCCGCCGGGGTCTGGTTTTTAAAGGAGGGGCGGTCTGTTATCAAAAAAATGCTGATCACCCGCCAGCAGTGTCAGCAGATTGCCAACGGCTGGCGCGGCCAGTTGCCAATTGCCGTCGATAACATTGTGAAACCCGCCCGCACCCGGCAGATGATTGTCGATTTCTACCGTCACTTCAGCGATGTCGAACTGGTGGTCTACCAGGAGGTGTTCAACGGCGTGTGGGATGCGCTCGCCGATGGCCGGGTTGAACTGGCGATCGGCGCCACGCAGGCCATTCCGGTCGGTGGTCGCTACGCTTTTCGTGATATGGGCACTTTGAGCTGGAAGTGTGTTGTCTCGCGTCAACATCCGCTGGCACAACTCAACGGTCCGTTAAGCGATGAGACGTTGCGCAACTGGCCGTCGCTGATTCAGGAGGATACCTCCCGCTCGTTGCCGAAGCGCATTACCTGGCTGCTGGATAACCAGAAAAGGGTGATGGTGCCCGACTGGGCCTCGTCGGAAGCGTGCCTGTCGGCGGGGCTCTGCGTGGGGATGGTGCCAGCCCATTTTGCCCGACCGTGGCTCGATAGCGGTGACTGGGTGGCGCTTGAACTGGAAAACCCGTTTCCGGATGCCGCTTGCTGCCTGACATGGCAACAAAACGAGGCGTCGCCTGCGCTGAACTGGCTGCTCGATTACCTGGGCGACAGTGAAACGTTGAATAAGGAGTGGCTACGGGAGCCGGAGTAAGGCTCCCGCGCAAAGGGATTAACGGCGGTAATCGCGGAATGGGCCATCGGCCACCGAGCGGCGCTCAACCAGGCGCGGATGCACCTCAATCGACTGCGACTGTTCGCGTTTATTCACAATGCGATCGAGCAGCATGGTGAATGCCGTTTCACCCAGTGAGTCTTTCGGCTGATGAATCGTCGTCAACGCCGGGGTGAAGAAGCGCGAGTTGCGCACGTTGTCATAACCGATAACGGAGATATCCTGCGGCACGCGCAGACCCATCTCATCGGCGGCGCAGAGCGCGCCCATCGCCATAATGTCGCCGCCGCAGAAGACTGCGGTGGGGCGCGAGGACTGGCCGAGGATCTGCTGCATAGCGCGGTAGCCGGACTCCGGCTCAAAGTCGCCCTGCACAATCCAGTTTTCCGGCACGTTGATCATCGCTTCGTTCATCGCCTTCATAAAACCGGCCAGACGACCTGCGCCGGTGTTGCGCTCCAGCGGACCCGGGATCACGCCGATGTCGCGATGGCCGCGCTCAATCAGGTAACGACCGGCCATATAGCCGCCCTGGAAGGCGTTATCGATCACCGAATCGGTGAAGTCCGCCTTCGATTCGCCCCAGTCCATCACTACCATCGGAATATGGCGATACTCCTCAAGCATGGTGAGCACGGTTTCCGGGTACTCAGAGCACATCACCAGCAGGCCATCGACACGCTTTTGCGCCATCATCGACAGATAGGCGCGCTGCTTCTCCTGGCTGTTCCAGGCGTTGCCGAGGATCAGGGTGTAACCCTTCTGGAAACACTTTTTCTCAACCGCTTCGATGATCTCGGCGAAGTAGGCCGCTTCACTGCTGGTCGCCAGCAGGCCAATCGATTTGGTGTGATTCACTTTCAGGCTGCGCGCAACGGCGCTTGGCGAATAGTGCAGCTCTTTGATTGCCGCCCAGACGGCGTTGCGCGTCTCTTCGGCGACGAAACGGGTTTTGTTAATTACATGTGATACGGTTGTAGTGGAAACGTTTGCTCGTTTCGCGACATCTTTAATCGTTGCCATCAGATATTACTCCAGACCATATCGTAAGCTCCTGATAATTCGTAAGGTAAACGTTTGCCTTTAAACACCCTGAACTCATCAAAGTGAGTGCGGTACGCCGGGAAAACGACACTGGACGTCAGGAGGGGAGTCAATGGCCGGTACGCTAATAAATTTAGCGTCGAATTTTGTCTGATCTTGAGCAAAAGGGGAAGTATTAAAACGGTTCTGCTGGCAAATCACGCAAGATTTTTCCCATAATTTGTGCAAAAATGCGCAAGCTCACTTTTTGTGGGGAAATTAAATGGAGAAAAATTGATGAGCACCGATCTTAAGTATTCACTCTTCACTACCGTCATCGTTCTGAGCCTGATTGTTTTCGGCGCGCTGACCGCTGCACTGCATTGATCTGATGCGAGGGAGAGCCCTCTCCCTCGGTTCTTGCGTCCCCATTGTTACCCGTTGCGCAATAAACTTTTCTCCGTACGCTCACTTCTGTTTTTTGTGACACCTGTCATACTTTTGCCTTTCGCGACCCGGTAGAGGGTCGGCATGTCCATTTCGGAGTCAAAAGATGAAAATAAATTTCCCCCTGCTTGCGCTGGCGATAGGCGCCTTTGGGATTGGTACCACTGAGTTCTCCCCGATGGGATTACTGCCGGTGATTGCGCAGGGTGTTGGGGTATCGATTCCGGCGGCGGGGATGCTGATTAGCGCCTATGCCATCGGCGTGATGGTGGGCGCGCCGCTGATGACGCTGCTGCTTTCCCATCGCGGCCGTCGTAACGCGCTGATTTTCTTAATGGCGATCTTCACCGTCGGCAATGTGCTCTCTGCCATTGCGCCCGATTACGCCACCCTGATGATCGCCCGTATCATCACCAGCCTTAACCACGGCGCGTTCTTCGGCCTTGGCTCTGTGGTGGCCGCAAGCGTTGTCGCAAAAGAGAAGCAGGCCAGCGCGGTGGCGACGATGTTTATGGGGCTGACTATCGCCAATATTGGCGGTGTGCCTGCCGCCACCTGGGTTGGGGAGACTATCGGCTGGCGCATGTCCTTTATGGCAACTGCCGGGCTTGGAGTGATCTCCATGGTCTCGCTCTTCTTCTCATTACCGAAAGGCGGCGCGGGCGCACGACCCAACGTGCGCAACGAGCTCGCGGTACTGATGCGCCCGCAGGTGCTGACGGCGCTGCTGACTACCGTGCTCGGTGCTGGCGCAATGTTTACCCTCTATACCTACATCTCACCGGTGTTGCGCACGCTGACGGACGCCACGCCGGTGTTTGTCACCGCCATGCTGGTGCTGATTGGCGTTGGTTTCTCGATTGGTAACTTTTTGGGTGGAAAACTGGCGGACCGCTCGGTAACCGGCACCCTGAAAGGCTTTTTACTGCTGCTGATTGTTATCATGCTGGCGATCCCGCTGCTGGCGCGCAGTGAGATTGGTGCGGCGATCGCAATGGTGGTGTGGGGCGCGGCAACCTTCGCGGTGGTGCCGCCGTTGCAGATGCGCGTAATGCGTGTTGCCCATGAAGCACCGGGGCTGTCGTCATCGGTCAATATTGGCGCATTTAACCTGGGTAATGCCCTTGGCGCGGCGGCAGGTGGGGCGGTGATCTCCGGCGGTCTCGGCTATAGTTTTGTTCCGGTGATGGGGGCGATTATTGCCGGGCTGGGGCTGCTGCTGGTGCTCTTCTCCGGGCGTAATTCAGCGTCGCGCGTCTGTGCGGCAGCGGAGTAAGGCGAAGTAACACCTGCCGCGCGAGCGGCAGGTGGGAGAGGGCGTTAGCGAATGGTTTTCGGTGTCACTACGCGGCGCGCACCAACATAGTGGCGCTGCCAGTAATCTTCGCTTAATGAAGTGACCTGAATATCCTGGCCGCTTCGTGGTGACTGGATAAATTTGCCGTTGCCGACATAGACGCCAACGTGATCGGCGGTGCCGCGACCCTGTGTGCGGAAGAAGACCAGATCGCCGCTCTCCAGCTCGCGCAGGTTAACCGGCGAGGCATCACGCAGGTGATACATCTCATTGGCGGTACGCGGAATACGGAATTTCACCAGATCTTTATAGGCGTAATAGACCAGCCCGCTGCAATCAAAACCGGTTTTCGGCGAGGAACCGCCCCAGTGGTAGGGTTTGCCGAGCTGGTTCATCAGCTTCGACATCGCGGTTTTTTGCACTTTTTGCACCCGCAGTTTATGCACGTCAGCCAGCGTGCCGGCCTGGCTGCTTTTCACTTTAATACAGTGCGGCTTGTGGCCTTTGCGCGGCGTACACTTCTCAGTCCAGCTAACGGTTGCAGTTTTCAGTGAGCTGGATGCTTTACGACGCGAGGGAGTTTTAGCGGTTTTCTGCGGGGTAGCGCTGTTTTTCTTTTTTATCGATTTGGTCGACGTTTTGGTTTTTGCGGTTTTTTTACTGCTGACTTTTTCTGCTGGAGTGCCACTGCTTTTCTTTGTTGTTTTTGTAGAACTGTTTTTTTTCTTACGTTCGGATGCTTTCGCCAGATGTGTTTTTTGCACGGCCGAGGCTGGCGCTTGTTCAGAAGCGCTCGCTAATGGCGTGAAAGACAATGTGGTGAACAACAAAGCACAGAGCGTGATTGAAGCTTTTGGTATCCGCGCCACTGAGCATTCCCCTGTTAGGGCAGGCATCTTATTATGCTTGCGTATGATTTAAAAAACTCGTCGATTCTAATCTATAAAAAGCCCAAACGTTAATACTGTTTTTGCATCTGTAACGTCGTTTCGTTAACAAGCGCGCAAAAACGAGCAAAACGTTTCGCTAAAAACGGTTTTTTCACCGCTTGAGCCGCGCCGGGTTGGCTTAAGTCACGCTTACCTTATCGTGCCTGTAACAGCGTAAATTCGCGCGGTGAATAAAATGTTATTTTCCGAAGCAAGCCTGACCCGCTACAATGTTCGATCTCTGCCGTAGAAGAAGTTGAAGGAAGCAAAGACAATGAGTGAGACTCTTGAGAAAATTCAGCGCCAGATCGCTGAGAACCCGATTCTGCTGTACATGAAAGGCTCGCCGAAACTGCCAAGCTGCGGTTTCTCCGCGCAGGCCGTTCAGGCGCTCTCTGCATGCGGCGAGCGTTTTGCCTATGTGGATATCCTGCAAAACCCGGATATCCGTGCCGAACTGCCAAAATATGCAAACTGGCCAACCTTCCCGCAGCTGTGGGTTGAGGGTGAGCTGGTTGGCGGCTGCGATATCATTATCGAGATGTATCAGCGCGGTGAATTGCAGCCGCTGATCAAAGAGGCCGCAGCGAAATATAAAGGCGTACCGGACGCCGAATAACCCGGCGTTATCGGCTCCCCCTTGAAAGGGCTCATGTTTCGACATGAGCCCTTTTTTATTGCCTTTCACCTGCTCACGGTACGTTGACTTAACCTAAATTATTGGGTATTACTGTGCAAATTTTGCACGTAACTGTTTGTTAATTATCCTATTTTAAGAATTTTGATAAACCCAGGCATGCTTTTTCTGATGACGAGCTGTGAACAGGATTGCCTTAATTCAGGATGAATGATGAAAACAATAGACAAGATGATTGCGTTGATGACGCTTCTCTTTGCTTTTTCAGCCACGGCGCAGCAACCGCTGGCAAGCGAGGAGAATGTGATGACCAGTATCTCACTGGGCACCCTAAGCGGAACGGCGAAGGAGCGGGTCTATGATACCGATGAGGGCGGACGCAAAATCAGCGAGCTTGACTGGCGCTATCGTCACGCTGTCGTGGTGCAGGGATCTATCGAGTGGCTGTTGCAGTCATGGCTCACTTTTGGTGCGTCCGGCTGGACAACTGTCGCGCACAGTGGCAGCAAGATGGATGATTACGACTGGCAGCAGGCATCGCAATCCCGATGGACCGACCACAGCTCTCACCCTAATACGTGGCTCAATTTCGCTAACCAGTGGGATCTCAATCTGACCGGCTGGCTCATTCATCAGCCTGACTGGCGGCTTGGCGTGATGGGCGGCTACCGGCAAAGCCGTACCAGCTTCTCAGCGCACGGCGGCACCTTCAGCCGTAATAATGGCGCAAAGGTTGGCCGTTTCGATGATGTGAAAGTTCTCGGGTATTCACAGCGCTTCAACGTACCCTATGTTGGCCTTACCGGTCGCTATCGCTATGGCAATGTTGAAGCAGGAACCAGCCTGAAATATAGCCGCTGGGTAAGCGCGCAGGCGACAGACCAGCACTACTTGCGCAGCATCACCTTCAGCGATACTACCCGGCAGCAGCAGAACTTTTCCCTTTCGGCTAGCGTCGGCTATTACGTCACGCAGCAGGCTAAGCTCTATCTGGAAAGCACCTGGGACCGCACGTTAAACAAAAAAGGGACCAATACCGCCACCTTCTCCAGGGAGGGGACCTATGCGCGCGCCTCTTTCAAGGATAGCGCCGGGATAGAGCACTCCGCGCTGCTCACCACCGCCGGGCTGGTCTACCACTTTTAATAAAAAACCGGTCTGTTGACCGGTTTTTTTCAGGCTTCTGAATCGACTTCTGGCGTCGGCAACGGCCAGCCGCCAAGGCGCTTCCAGCGGTTGACGATTTCACAAAACAGTTGTGCGGTCTGCTCCGTGTCATACAACGCGGAGTGTGCCTGCGTGGCGTCAAAAGCGATGCCAGCGGCTGCACAGGCTTTAGAGAGCACGGTTTGACCCAGCGCCAGCCCGCTCAATGAGGCGGTATCGAAGGTGACGAAGGGGTGAAACGGATTGCGTTTCATCGCCGAACGCTCGGCGGCAGCCATCATAAAGCTGTGATCGAAGGTCGCGTTATGCGCCACCATGATCGCCCGATTGCAGTTCTGGTCTTTCATCCCTTTGCGCACCAGTTTGAAAATGGCATGCAGGGCGTCATATTCACTTACCGCGCCGCGCAGCGGGTTGGTCGGGTCGATCCCATTAAACGCCAGCGCTTCCGGCTGCAGATTAGCTCCTTCGAATGGCTCAACGTGAAAGTGCAGGGTGCTGTCAGGCATCAGCCAGCCTTGCTCATCCATTTTTAACGTAACGGCGGCGACCTCCAGCAGGGCGTCGGTTTTGGCGTTAAACCCGGCGGTTTCAACATCGATTACCACAGGGTAAAAACCGCGAAAACGGTCGCACAGAGCAGTCAGTTGAGCATTATCGGACATCAGGATCTCTTGATAGGAAAAAAGGGCAGCGCATTATGGCAAATTTTACGGAAAGATGTAAAACAGCGGGCGCATTGCGCGCCCGCTGGGATCAGTGACCCAGACCGCGT
The DNA here is from genome assembly GCF_016624785.1 of Kosakonia sp. S42. Classification (NCBI taxonomy): domain Bacteria; kingdom Pseudomonadati; phylum Pseudomonadota; class Gammaproteobacteria; order Enterobacterales; family Enterobacteriaceae; genus Kosakonia; species Kosakonia sp. S42. The sequence continues at coordinate 560,763 of NZ_JACVTW010000001.1, forward strand.
CCGGCGTCTTTCTCTTCAATCAGTTCGATTTTGTAACCGTCCGGATCTTCAACGAAGGCGATAACCGTGGTGCCGCCTTTAACCGGGCCAGCTTCACGGGTGACGTTGCCGCCGTTTTTGCGAATCGCTTCGCAGGACTCCGCCGCGTTTTCCACGCTCAGCGCGATATGACCATACGCCGTGCCCAGCTCATAGCTGTCGACACCCCAGTTGTAGGTCAGCTCAATCACCGCTTCTTCGCTCTCATCACCGTAACCGACAAAAGCCAGCGAATATTTGTACTCCGGGTTTTCGCTGGTGCGCAGCAGTTTCATGCCCAGCACGTTGGTGTAGAAATTGATTGAGCGTTGCAGGTCGCCGACGCGCAGCATGGTGTGAAGTAAGCGCATAATATCCTCTTTTATGAATGCGTTAACGTTCCGGTTCGAAACACGGTTTTAGTATAGCGGCCGATCCGGGCCGCTATCAAATCTCAATCCGCTTCTCAGAGAGAAGGGTAGTCGGTGTAACCTTCCGCGCCGCCGCCATAGAAGCTTTCCGGGCGCTGCGGGTTGAGTTCCGCTTTCAGCTGCAGGCGTTTTACCAAATCCGGGTTGGCGATATAGGCGCGGCCAAACGCCACGGCATCAATCAGCCCCTTGTTGATCAGGTCTTCCGCTTTCTCCACGCTGTATGCGCCAGCACCGATAATCGGGCCGTGGAAGCGCGCACGCACTTTTTCACGGAACGTTTCGCTGTAGGGCTCACCGCCCGCCCAGTCCGGCTCGGACATGTGCAGGTAAGCAATACCGCGTTTACCCAGCTCTTCAATCAGGTAGAGCGCGTCCGCTTCTTCGTTCGGGCCATTGTCGGTGTTCTGGAAAGAGCCGATTGGCGAGACGCGAATACCGATGCGATCGGCGCTCCACTCTTCACACACGGCGTCAATCACTTCCAGCACCAGGCGCGCGCGGTTTTCAACGCTGCCGCCATACTGGTCGGTACGCTGGTTTGCAGAAGGTGAGAGGAACTGGTGCAGCAGGTAGCCGTGGGCAGAGTGCAGCTCAACCAGATCGAAACCGGCTTCGCGCGCGTTGGCAACGGCCTGGCGGAAATCATTAACGATGCCCGGGATCTCATCGGTCTCCAGCGCGCGCGGCATGGAGGTATCTTCACGGGTGGCGTTGCCGTTTTCATCACGCAGCGAGGTACGGGTACCCGCGCTGATGGCAGACGGCGCAACCGGTGCGGCACCGCCCGGCTGTAAGCTGCTGTGAGAGATACGGCCGGTGTGCCACAGCTGAACCGCAATGCGGCCATCATCGGCATGCACTGCATCGGTGATCTTTTTCCAGGCGGCGATCTGCTCGTCGCTGTGCAGACCCGGCGCGCCCGCATAGCCTTTGGCCTGCGCGGAGATTTGCGTCGCTTCACTGATGATAAGCCCGGCGCTGGCACGCTGGCGGTAGTACTCGGCCATCAGCGGTGTTGGGACATCGCCCGGCTCAATGCTGCGCAGGCGCGTCAGGGGCGCCATCAACACGCGGTTCGGTACGGTAATGGCACCGACTTTCAACGGCGTAAATAATTTACTGGACATAAACAACTCCTGAATAGACCGGTCGACTAGTAAAAGGTGAAATAAAAAGCCTGATGTTATTCAGGCCGGGTAATGATCTGCTGCGCATGCGCCAGCGCGCTTTCCAGCGGCACGGCACTGCGCGAAATTTTTGCCTGCAGGTTAGCGCCGAGCCACAGGGCATATAACACCTGTGCCTGGGAGCGCGCTTCGCCTGCAAAGGCGAGGCTCTTCTCCTCACGTCCCTGTTCCAGCGCCTGTGCCAGCAGGGCGATAATCCCCCGCGCACCGCTGTCCATCGCCGTGCGCATATCTTCCGAGAGATCGCACACTTCCGCCGAAAGCTTCACCGTCAGGCAGCCGCTGATATGGCCCTGCTGGCAAAACTGATTCAGCGTCTCCTGATAATAGGCCAGCAATCTGTCGCGCGCTGTGCCCGGGCCGCTGGAAAAATGGTTTGCCAGCCGCTGGTGGTAACCGGCGTAGTGGCGCTCAAGCAGCGCCACGCCAAACGCCTCTTTCGAGCGAAAGTAATGGTAGAAGGAGCCTTTCGGCACTTCCGCCGTTTTCAGTAATTCGCTCAACCCCATGCCGGTAAAGCCGCGATGCATACAGAGCTGCTCGCCGGTGGCCAGTAAGTGTTCGCGTGTATCGTGTTCAGAATTCTTGCGCATCGACACACTCTAGCGGGCGAACTTTGTGATGGCAATTGGCGAACAATGCGTTTTTAACAGTTGCGCAATATCTCACCGCGGTCTTGAATGTAGAGAAAGCCTGCATCTATGGAGCGTCCATTGCCTGAACAACTGGAGTTTTTCCCGGTCCAGAGTCCGTGTCGCGGCATCTGTCAGACAGATGAGCGCGGCTTTTGCCGTGGCTGTATGCGCAGCCGCGATGAGCGCTTTAACTGGCAAACGATGAGTGATGCGCAAAAGCAGGAGGTGCTGCGCCTCTGCCGCCAGCGCTTGCAGCGTAAATTGCGCGCAATGCGTGACCAACCCCCGGAAGAACCTGATCAACCTTCGCTGTTTTAAGGGCAAAAATGGGTATACTCGGGGCAAATTACCTTCGAGGAAATCATGATGGTTCAGCGTATTGCCCTTGCGCCGCAAGGTCCTGAGTTCTCACGTTTTGTGATGGGTTACTGGCGTCTGATGGAGTGGAATTTCACGCCGCGCCAGCTGGTCAGTTTTATTGAAGCTCATCTCGATCTTGGCGTCACTACCGTCGATCATGCCGATATCTATGGCGGCTATCAGTGTGAAGCCGCCTTCGGTGAAGCCCTCAAGCTTGCCCCGCATCTGCGCGCGCGCATGGAGATGGTCACTAAATGTGGCATCGCCACTACCGCGAAGCCGGAACACGCGCTCGGTCACTACATCACCGGGCGCGACCATATTATTCACAGCGCCGAGCAGTCGCTGGTCAACCTGGCGACCGACTATCTCGATCTGCTGTTGATCCATCGCCCGGATCCGTTAATGGATGCCGATGAAGTCGCCGAAGCCTTTTTGCAACTGCATCAGAGCGGTAAGGTGCGCCACTTCGGCGTCTCCAACTTTACGCCTGCGCAATTCTCCCTGCTGCAGTCACGGCTGCCGTTTACGCTGGTCACCAATCAGGTGGAGATCTCGCCTGTGCACCAGCCGCTGCTGCTTGATGGCACGCTCGATCAGCTTCAGCAGTTGCGCATTCGCCCGATGGCGTGGTCCTGCCTGGGCGGCGGGCGCATCTTCAGCGATGCCGACTGCCAGCCGCTGCGCGATGAGCTGCACCAGGTGGCAACGGAGCTGAACGCCGAAAACATTGAGCAGGTGATTTACGCCTGGGTGCTGCGTTTACCCTCTGCGCCGCTGCCGATCATTGGCTCCGGCAAAATTGAGCGCGTGCGTTCATCCCTCGGCGCGCTCAATCTACAGATGTCCCGCCAGCAGTGGTTCCGCATCCGTAAAGCGGCGCTCGGCTACGACGTGCCGTAAGCTAACGCTATGACCTCCCGGTGAAATGTGCCGCTCTGGCCTACACTTACAGAGCGAAAACAATCCAACGGAGGTCACATGAAGCGTTTTAGTCTGGCAATGCTGGCTCTGCTCACCTGTGCGGGTGCGCAGGCCGCCAGTGAAGAAGTGCAGATGAACCTCGTCACCGCGCAGGGCGTCGGGCAGTCCGTCGGTAGCGTGAAGATCAGCGAAACCGATAAAGGGCTGGAGTTTGCGCCCGACCTCAACGCGCTACCGCCCGGCGAGCACGGTTTCCATGTGCATGCTAACGGGAGCTGCGAACCGGCGATGAAAGAGGGCAAGCCCTCTGCCGCTGAAGCCGCGGGTGGCCACCTCGATCCCCATAAAACAGGGAAACATGAAGGACCGGAAGGGGAAGGCCATTTAGGCGACCTGCCGGTGCTGGTGGTCAATAATGACGGTAAAGCGACCGATGCCGTTGTCGCGCCGCGCCTGAAAAAGCTGGACGAGGTGAAAGGCAAGGCGCTGATGATCCACGTCGGTGGCGATAACATGTCCGATCAGCCAAAACCGCTCGGCGGTGGCGGGGCGCGTTATGCCTGCGGCGTAATTAAGTAACCGGCTCGCTGATGGTGCCTGGCGCGGGCGCGTTTTCCAGCTGGGCAAGCGCGCAGTAGAGACGCCAGATTAGCGAGGCGAGTTCCCGCGCGGCGGGCTGGTGATGCTGGCCCAGCGCCGCGCAAATCCGCTCTAACTCTGCGAGCGTGGCGTTGAGCGACCGTTGCTGAACGCCGCGCTCGCTCATCACATCCCGCAGCAGACCAATCGCGCGATCGCGCACCCGGCTTAACGGATCGGAACGCGTCTCCCAGCCGCGCAATTGCCACACCACATGCGAACAGTTGAGCAGCACCACGCCCCAGCGCAATAACCAGCGCCGCGCCTGTGCATCCTGGCTGGTACTGAGCTGGCTGATGTGGTGATAAACAACCGACTCATATTGGTGTTCCTGCAACCTCGGCGTGCGGCTCAGTTGGTCAACAAAATGGCGGCGCAGGGCGCGAATATGGCGACGGCTTTTGCGCGCATCCGATCCCGGTCGCAGCACCGCAAAGGCGAGCCAGGCCAGCGCCACGCCGAGGATCTTTGCCAGATCGGCATTGAGAAAATCGGCAAAATCAAACACTGGTGGGTCGCTCACCGCGATAAACGATCCCATAAAGACAATCAATTGCCCCCACAGCCCGGCACGCTTTGGCATCTGAAGCTTGAGCAATTGCAGGGTGGTAAGCAGCGGAAAGAGAAACAGCAGAAACAGCGCCAGCGCGTTGATCTGCACCATCAGGCCAAATTTCACCACAAAGCTAAACAGCGTCAGCAGGGCAAGCGTGCGCAACAGAAGGGTTAACGAGTTAAACGGCGCGGGCGAAACGGAGTAGAGCACGCAGCTGATCGCTGCCAGCGTCAGCGCGGCGGAGCCATGCTCCCACTGCGCGCTGAGGCTCCACGCCCCGACCATAATCAGCGCAACAAAGGTTCGCAGCCCGCTCCACAACGCTTCGGCATTGTCGATATCGCGCATTAACGCCGGGCTGCGCGGTGGCAGCGCTTCGCTTACCGGCGAGGCATTTTCCAGATGGCGTAACCAGCGGCTACTGGCAAGGTATAAACGGCAGAAGTAGCGCAGCCGCTGCCAGAAAGCGTGATGGCGATAGTCAGCCTGCGGCGTCGGTGCCAGCGGAGCAATGATGCGCGCGACCGTTAGCGCATCGGCATCGTGATGCGCCAGCTCTGCCAGCAGCTGCTCAAGCAGAGGGCGCAGCGTGGCGGGCGCGTCGGGCCAGTTGAGCATCATTCGCCGCAGGCTGGAGATGACGCTGGTCATGCGCAACTGCTGATGGAGCAGCCAGGTGAGCACCCGGTTTTGACGGCGAAAGCGATAGTGGCTCCAGAAGGCCTGAATGCGCAGCAGGTTAGTGGTGAGGATCTGCCCAATCAGGCTCTCATGCGCGTTGCGGATGGCGTCGTTTGTTTCCGCCTGCCAGAGCAGGCTGGCATGCTCCAGCAGCCGGGCGTGCATCCTTCTTAGCGCGGCGAGCAGCGTCGGGCCATCGGCGGTGCCAGGCAGGATCATCATCATCAGGCCGCCACACAGAATGCCGAGGATCACCTCGCAGACGCGCGCCTGGGCGATGTCCCATAGCTCGGTAATTTCGGTGATATTGGTCATCGCAAACGCGATGATGGCAGCGGTGTAGCCCGCCAGCTGGAAAGCATAGGCGACGTTATTGCTGAACTGGGCGCAGGCCCAGGTGCAAAAGGCTATCCAGCCCGCCATGGCAAACAGAAAAAGCCACGGATCGTTAAGGGTTTGCCCGGCGATAATCAGTGCGGCGCACGCCCCAAGCAGGCTGCCGGCAATGCGCCCGAGGCTTTTGCTGATCACGCCGCCGACGGTGGGAAAGCTGACCACCGCCGCAGAGGTCATCGCCCAGTAGGGCTCATCCAGGTTGAGCGCATAGGCCAGCGTCAGCGCCAGGCACATAGCAATGCCGTTACGCAGTGCGTAGCGCCACTGGCCGCCGGTCGCCTTGACCCACGGCAGGTTTTGCCACAGCCGCGCCAGCCTGCTCACGGCTGCTCGCTGATGGTCACGGTGCAGGTAGTGCCGGCCACCAGCGTCATATCCTGCGGCAGGGCGTCAAACTGAATGCGTACCGGCACACGCTGCGCCAGCCGCACCCACGGAACGGTGGGTTTAATATCTGCCACCAGCCCGCTGTCGGCCTCCACGCTCTGATCGTAAATGGCGCGACCAATGCTGGCTACGTGACCCTGTAACGTTTTATTGCTGCTGTAGAGTACAATCTTCGCTGCGGCGCCTTCACGAATATGGCGCAGTTTGGTCTCTTCGAAATAGCCGACGACATAAAATGAGTGGCTGTCGACCAGCGCAAACACTGGCTGACCGGCAGTGGCGTAGTTGCCCGTGCGCGCAGAGAGGTTTGTCACCCAGCCATCAACCGGCGCGGTAACGCGGGTTTGCGCCAGCTGCCATTTCGCCTGGTTAAGCTGCGCCGTGGCGACGGCGACATCGGCCTGCGCCGCTTTCACGCCAATATTGGCGGTGTCGAGATCTTCAGCCGAAATGTAGTTATGGGAGAGATGGCGGCGGCGGCTGGCTTCGTTGTTAGCTTTTGCCAGCTCCGTTTGCGCCTTCGCCAGCTGCCCTTCAGCATTCACTACCGCAATGTGATAAGGGGTATCGTCAAGCAGAAACAGCACATCGCCAGCGTGAACATACTGGTTATCTTTCACCGCCAGCTGGCGAATAGTGCCGGAGACCTGCGGCGTGATGCTCACCTGCTCGGCGCGCACTTTGCCATCCCGCGTCCAGGGCGACTGCATATAGACATTCCACATCCACCAGCCTGCGGCCAGCGCAACCGCCACGACCAATAACGTTGAGAAATACTTCAGTGAGTTAAGCCGCATCGTTACCACACCATCAACAGGCCGAGCGCGAGGCTCAGCGCAATCACAAAGAGGGAGAGATCCATCAGCATCGGGTGCCAGATATCGCCCGCGTAGATCCAGTCGCGCAGTAGGCGGTGCGCCATCAGCCAGATAAGAAAGCCCAGCATCACGGCTTTGAAGAGCGGCGGAAAATAGACCGAGGCGCCAAAGATAAGATCCTGGAAGGGTAAATCGGGAGAACTTGAGGTTAACTTCACGCGTCACTGTCCTGTTTAAAATAAGTGCGCCAGCGCGCGGAAAGCGGCGCGGCACAAGCCCTGGCGAGGCGAGCAATATATTTGTTTTACAAATATAAATGCTGCAAACTATTCTAAAATGAGTATAATAACTTAGCAAACTAATTATAAGGAGATGAAATTGGAATCGCCATTAGGTTCTGATCTGGCACGCTTAGTGCGCATTTGGCGTGCTTTGATTGACCATCGCCTAAAACCTCTGGAATTAACGCAGACACACTGGGTGACGCTGCACAATATTCATCAGTTACCGCCCGATCAGTCGCAAATTCAACTGGCAAAAGCGATCGGCATTGAGCAGCCTTCACTGGTGCGCACGCTCGATCAACTGGAAGAGAAGGGCCTTATTTCTCGCCAGACTTGCGCCAGCGATCGGCGGGCAAAACGCATTAAATTGACTGACAAAGCGTCGCCTATCATCGATCAGATGGAGACGGTAATTCGTAAGACCCGGGGCGAAATTTTATCCGGGTTCTCTGCGGAGGAGCTTGAGATGTTAATTAAGATGATCGCCCGGCTGGAGCACAATATTACCGAGCTCCAGTCGCGAGACTGAAAGCAAAAAGCCTTGCAATCGCAAGGCTTTTTTTATGCCCGTTAAGGGCAGGCTTATGCGGCCATCAGCATGACCGCACACGCTGATGATTAACGCGGGGAAACGGTGATTTCGCGGCCGTTGCTCGCCATTACGACGCGCTGACCTGCAACGTACTGGGTTTTACCCTGTTTCTGCACCACCATAATGGTGTTGCCGTCATCTTTACGAATTTCCAGCTCCACGCCCTGGGTTTTGTTCATCGCACCCTGCGCGGATTGACCCGCAACGCCACCGGCTACTGCACCTGCGGCGGTTGCCAGCGAACGACCTGCGCCGCCGCCAATGGTGTTGCCCAGGAAACCACCCAGTACGGCACCACCCAGCGCGCCGATAACATTGCTGTCATCACCGCCCTGAATCTGCACCGGACGAACGTTAACCACGGTGCCGTAAGTGACATTTTGCACCTGTTTGGCTTCGGATGCAGAGTAGACGTCGCCGGAGAGCGAGTCGTTATTCACACACCCAGCCAATGTAAAACCAACCAGCGAAACTGCCAGTGCACGTAACATCATTTATGAATCTCCTGTTCACCATGAAACGCCCTTGCGAGCATCCGTCATGGCTAAATTATATGGCATATTCGCAATGCCACTCGAATCTTCAGCCAATTCCCGAAAAAAATGATACACAAAGCGCGATCAACCCGATCTAAACGAAGCGATTATAAGCGTACTTTGCGCCATTTACACTTAAGCAAAATGGTGAGGATTGTTAAAAAGTGTTTGCAGTCGATGGCGTAAACGGACGCTTTATGGTGGAGTGGAGCCTCTTTGCCATGCATGAAAGGAAGGGATATGAAATCAGGTCGCTATATTGGGGTGATGTCGGGCACCAGTCTGGACGGGGTAGATGTGGTACTGGCCGCCATCGACGACACCATGGTCGCGCAGCAGGCAAGCCTGACCTTTCCCATTCCGCTGCCGCTTAAAGAGGGGATCCTCAACATCTGTCAGGGGCAGGAGCTGACCCTCTCTCAGCTTGGCCGCCTCGATACGCAGCTCGGCAAACTCTTTGCCGATGCCGTATTAGCCCTGATGGACAGAGAGCAGCTCATTGCCCAGGATATCGTGGCGATTGGCTGTCACGGCCAGACCGTCTGGCACGAACCGACGGGCGTGGCACCGCACACGCTGCAAATCGGTGATAACAACCAGATTGCCGCGCGTACCGGAGTTACCGTAGTCGGTGATTTTCGCCGTCGCGATATGGCGCTCGGCGGGCAGGGCGCGCCGCTGGTGCCCGCTTTTCATCACGCGCTGCTCGCGCACCCGGTTGAGCGGCGTATGGTGCTCAATATCGGCGGTATCGCCAATCTTTCACTCTTGATCCCAGGCCAGCCGGTCAGAGGTTTCGACACCGGGCCGGGCAATATGCTGCTTGATGCGTGGATCTGGCGTCACCAGGGCAAACCCTATGATGAGAACGCACAGTGGGCGAGCGAAGGCAAAGTGATCCTGCCGCTGTTGCAAAGAATGCTGAGCGATCCCTATTTTGCCGAGCCGGCACCGAAGAGCACCGGGCGGGAGTATTTCAATGCCGCCTGGCTGGAGCGTCATCTTGTTCACTATCCTGGGCTTGCCGCCTGCGATGTACAGGCGACGCTGGTGGAGCTGACGGCGGTCACCATCTCCGAACAGGTGCTACTCAGCGGTGGCTGCGAGCGGCTGCTGGTGTGCGGTGGCGGCAGCCGCAACCCGCTTTTAATGGCGCGTCTGGCAAGCCAGCTTCCGGGTATTGAAGTGGCATCGACCGATGATGCCGGGATCAGCGGCGACGATATGGAGGCGCTCGCCTTTGCGTGGCTGGCCTGGCGCACGCTGGCTGGCTTGCCGGGCAATCTCCCCTCGGTGACCGGTGCTAACGCGCCAACGGTGCTGGGGGCTATCTTCCCGGCTAACCCACGGCAGAATCAGAGTTAACCGCATTCCACTTCAGGGGTACGCCGCTAGACTGACCGGGTTTAAGGAGGGCGCTTCGCTCTCCGTGACCTGGAGCGTCCCGGAGTATCCTATGAAAAAAATTCTTATCATCTGCCTGCCCGCACTGCTCGCCGGATGCAGCTATTACAACCAGTTCGTTGAGCGCATGCACACCGATACTCTCGCCTATCAGTGCGATGAAAAGCCGCTTACCGTGAAGATTAACCAGACCCGCCAGCAGGCGAGTTTCGTGCTTGATAACCAGCAGCTGACCCTGCAACAGGGGCTCTCCGCCTCGGGCGCGCGTTACACCGACGGCGTATACGTTTTCTGGTCAAAAGGCGACGGCGCCACCGTCTATAAACACGACCGCATTGTGTTAAACAACTGTCAGTTAATTCCGCAGCGTTGAGATTTTCACCGGGGGGCGCATAATAGCTCTCCCTGAGGACAACTTTCGCTAACGCCATGACTGATAACGATCAATTGCAGCACATCGCGCACCTGCGCCGTGAGTACACCAAAGGCGGTCTGCGCCGCGCCGACCTTCCCGCTGAACCCTTAACGCTCTTTGAGCGCTGGCTTGGCCAGGCGTGTGAAGCGCAGCTCGCTGACCCGACGGCCATGGTGGTCGCCACCGTTGATGAGCAGGGACAACCCTATCAGCGCATTGTGCTGCTCAAGCACTACGACGAAAAAGGGCTGGTGTTCTACACCAACCTCGGCAGCCGTAAAGCGCAGCATCTGGAACATAATCCGGCTATCAGCCTGCTCTTTCCGTGGCACATGCTGGAGCGCCAGGTGATGGTGACCGGCAAAGCGGAGCGTCTCTCGACCCTTGAAGTGGTGAAATATTTCCACAGCCGCCCGCGCGACAGCCAAATCGGCGCATGGGTCTCGAAGCAATCAAGCCGCATCTCGGCGCGCGGTATTCTCGAAAGCAAATTCCTCGAACTGAAACAGAAATTCCAGCAAGGCGAGGTGCCACTGCCCAGTTTCTGGGGCGGCTATCGCATCCCGATTGAGCAGATGGAGTTCTGGCAGGGCGGTGCAAATCGTCTGCACGATCGTTTTTTGTACCAGCGTGAAAATGGCGCGTGGAAAATCGACCGTCTGGCACCGTAAAACGCCGAAAATGTTGTGATAAGCGCTGGTGCAACGTAGCCCGGCGCTTTATGCTATCTGCCCCCCTGAAGTATCCTTTCGCATCTGGCGAAAAGTCGTGTACCGGCATAGGTGCAGTCCGTTTTATACATGGAGAATTTGATGGCTAGCAGTAACTTGATTAAACAATTGCAAGAGCGGGGCCTGGTGGCCCAGGTGACGGATGAGGAAGCGTTAGCAGAGCGACTGGCGCAGGGGCCAATCGCGCTCTATTGCGGCTTCGATCCCACCGCTGACAGCTTGCATTTGGGGCATCTGGTTCCTTTGTTATGCCTGAAACGCTTCCAGCAGGCGGGTCACAAACCGGTCGCGCTGGTGGGCGGCGCCACGGGGCTTATCGGCGATCCGAGCTTTAAAGCCTCCGAGCGTAAACTCAATACCGAAGATACCGTGCAGGAGTGGGTCGACAAGATCCGCAACCAGGTGGCACCGTTCCTCGATTTTGACTGCGGCGAGAACGCAGCTATCGCGGCGAACAACTATGACTGGTTCGGCAGCATGAACGTGCTGACCTTCTTGCGCGACATCGGTAAGCACTTCTCTGTTAACCAGATGATTAACAAAGAAGCGGTCAAACAGCGTCTGAACCGCGATGATGTCGGCATCTCTTTCACTGAATTCTCCTACAACCTGCTGCAGGGCTATGACTTTGCCTGCCTTAACGAGCGCTACGGCGTGGCGTTGCAGATTGGCGGCTCCGATCAGTGGGGCAACATCACCTCCGGTATCGATCTGACCCGTCGTCTGCATCAGAACCAGGTCTTCGGTCTGACTGTTCCGCTGATCACCAAAGCCGACGGCACCAAATTTGGTAAAACCGAAGGCGGCGCGGTGTGGCTCGATCCGAAGAAAACCAGCCCGTACAAGTTCTACCAGTTCTGGATCAACACCGCCGATGCCGATGTCTATCGCTTCCTGAAATTCTTCACCTTTATGGACATCGCTGAGATCAACGCGCTGGAAGAAGAAGATAAGAACAGCGGGAAAGCGCCGCGCGCGCAGTATGTGCTGGCCGAGCAGGTAACGCGTCTGGTTCACGGTGACGAGGGTCTGACCGCTGCGAAACGCATCACCGCAAGCCTGTTCAACGGCACGCTGAGCGATCTCAGCGAAGCGGACTTTGAACAGCTGGCGCAGGATGGCGTACCGATGGTTGAGATGGAGAAGGGCGCGGATCTGATGCAGGCGCTGGTTGATTCCGAGCTGCAACCGTCCCGCGGTCAGGCGCGCAAAACCATCGCCTCTAATGCTGTCACCATTAACGGTGAAAAGCAGGCCGATCCGGAGTACTTCTTCACCGATGCCGACCGTCTGTTTGGTCGCTACACGCTGCTGCGTCGCGGTAAGAAGAACTACTGCCTGGTGTGCTGGAAGTAATTCTCTGGCTTCAGGCGATAAAAAAGGCGGGATATTCCCGCCTTTTTCTTTGCCCTGCGTTAATACCGTCTTCGGTAAATCAGGCAATGCCTTCCGCAGAGAGCGCCGCAGCCACCGCCGGGCGTGCCGCCACGCGTGACATGTAGGCTTCGATATTGCCAAGACCGCTCATATCGAGTTTTACTGCATGCGCCCAGCGCAGCACGGTGAAGAGATAGCCATCGGCAATAGTGAAGTGCTCACCACTGATCCAGCCGTTGCCGCTCAGAGAGTCGTTAACGTAGTGCAGCTTCTTCTCCAGCTGTGCGCGCACAGTCGGTTTGTACTCTTCCGGCGTATCCGGGCGGAACAGCGGGGTGAAGCCCTTGTGCAGCTCAGTAGCGATATAGTTCAGCCACTCCAGCGCCTTGTAGCGCGGCAGGGTGCCGACAGCGGGCAGCAGCTGGCTTTGCGGCGCGTTATCCGCAACGTACTGCATAATGGCAACGCCTTCGGTGATCAGCGTGTTGTCATCCAGCAGCAGCGCCGGAACCTGGCCTTTCGGGTTAATCGCGAAAAAGTCTTCGCCATCTTCCAGACGTTTTTTCATCAGATCGACACTGATAAGGGAGATCTCTTTCCCGGCTTCGCGCAGCGCGATATGGGAGGCGAGTGAGCAGGCACCTGGCTTGTAGAACAGTTTCATCGACGTTTCCTTTTATCTGAATTCCGGCATAGAGTAGTACGCCGTTGCATAAAAAAAAAGCCGCTAACTGACGTTAACGGCTTCTTCATTTTTACCCGCTTACGATTACGCAGTGGCGGTTTTGGACGCTTCATCCGCGTCGTCACGGCTCTGGGTCATGCGGTTCAGCTTCGGCGCGGTCAGCACCATCAGCACGGCAATCACCGCCGTCGCAATACCAATCTGCAGGAAGACACTACCGTAGATGTTCAGGGACATCAGCGGGTCGGTGACGTTCTCCGGGATCGCCATCTGGTTGGCCACGTAGCCGGCGATAATATTCGCGCCCGCGGTGGTCAGGAACCAGCTGCCCATAATAAAGCCCATCAGACGCTGCGGCACCAGCTGCGCGACCATCGCCAGGCCAAGGCCGGAGATCATCAGCTCACCAATACTCTGCAGGCCGTAGCTCGCAATCAGCCAGCTTACGGAAACAATACCGGCATCAGAGGCGAACTTGGTGCCCAGCGGCAGCACGAGGAACGCGCCGGAGCAGAGCACCATCCCGATGGCGAACTTGTGCGGCATCGGCAGGGTGTCGCCCATTTTGTTATAGATAGCGGCAAGAATCGGGCTACCGATAATGATCCAGAACGGGTTCAGCGCCTGATACTGCTCCGGCTCAAACGCGATGCCGAACAGCGTATGTTCAACGTTACGGATAGCGAAGAAGTTCAGGGAGGTCGGCATCTGGCTATAGAGCACGAAGAAGACGATAGCCTGCACCATCAGGATAAAGGCAACGATCATCTTACGACGCGCCGCGCCCTGCAGGGTAAAGGTCTCTTTCGCGAAGATAGCGATAATGCCCAGCGCGATCACGCCCAGCACCATACGCGCGATACCCTGGTTATGCAGCAGCCAGGTGGCGATGGCGATCAGCACCGCAATACCGACGATAGTCGCCAGCAGGTAGCCAACGCGCAGCGGTTCGAAGTCCGGTTTGGAGCCGTAGTTTTTCACCCAGCGTTTGCAGAACGCAAAGTTAACGATGGTGATCAGCAGGCCAACGACGCTCAGACCAAACGCGGTGCTCCAGCCAAAGCGGGCAGCAAGCCATGGCGTTGCCAGCATTGAGAAGAAGGAGCCAACGTTCACCGCCATGTAATACATGGTGAACGCGCCGTCGAGACGCGGGTCATCCTTGTCATAGCACGTTGAGAGCAGCGAAGAGGGGTTGGCTTTAAACAGACCGTTACCGACGGCAATCGCTGCCATGCCCATATAGACGATGCTGGCATCGTGACCTGACCAGGCCACCAGCGCATAACCCAGCGCCAGCACAATCGCGCCCAGCAGGATCACACGTTTAGTACCGAGCACTTTGTCGCCCAGCCAGCCGCCGATAGCCACCAGGCCATAGACCAGTGCGCTGAAGGAGGAGAAGAGCGTAATGGAGTCTGATTCCGACATTCCCAGTTGCTTAACCAGGTAAACGGCCATAATCCCTTGCAGGCCGTAGTAACCAAAACGTTCCCACAATTCGATCGAGAAGATGAGATAGAACGCTTTCGGTTGTTTGAAAGCGTTCATGCTGACGCTTTCTGTTGGTTTGTTTGCAGTTGACACGTAGACCTCTTTTTTTACATCCCATATTAACGGGGGGTGTTCAGCGCGCGATAACCAGTTTGCATCACGCTTTTAGTTATATTGGGAGGAGAAACGGCGGGTAATGTTCACTATCCTGGCCCCTGAGGCAAGTCTTTTGACATATTCTGTTACATAGATCCAGCGCATAACTTTGCTCGGCAAACTGAATTGTTATTCAGAGTTTAATTTTATCATTTTGGTAAAAGTGGATTTTTCCACTGCTTCTTAACATCTCAATGCGGGGGTAAGGGATATGTCCGGCTATTTTCGCGCACAGGCAGTGCATTGGGCTGGTTTCTGAGACATATCTGGTTGGATGTCCCGCCAGAGTAGGGGCGGGGTGGATATCAGGGAGGGGTAAATTTTAACATTTAGCCCTTTATTAACATTGCCTTAGCAAATAAGCCTCAAAGCGCCTGGCGTTGGATTTTTTTCTTCTAAAAAAAGGTTTCGACTGTCTGAAACTGTATAAGCGGATGATTATTTGCTCAAAGCACCGCTCGACCGCCCGATCGTGTTACCGGGCGACTCTTTTGCAGAGTTGTGAGGTGTATCACAATGAGTTATCTCCTAAAATCAGCCACTTTGTGGCGGCTTTTTTTACAAGCGATACGCTTAACAGAGAAATAATTAACAATTCTTGCCCGGATAAGCCGGTTGTTCATGACAGCAGGGGGCTGCAGTGGCAGACTTCTGACTTCATTTTTATGGGAGCAAAGCGATGAATTTTCATCCGTGGATCAACGCAGTACATATTGTCAGTGCAATCGTCTGGATTGGCGGCATGCTGATGAGCGCCATGGTGGCGCAGTGGAGCCTGCGACAGAAAGATAAAAACACCACCCTGGTTCTGCTTAACGATGTACGCAGCTGGAACCGCAGAATGACCAGCCCGGCGATGATCGTGCTGTGGATTGCCGGTATCACCATGCTGGTGGCCCACGGGCAGATGCCGCACCTGTGGTTAATCATCAAGATCGTGTTTGTGGTGCTGCTATCGGGCCTGCACGGCTTTCTCTCCGCCACGCTGCGTCGGCTGGCGAACGGTGAAGCCCTGAAGCGTACAGGCGCGCTGAACAACGCTACGCTGCTGCTGGTGCTGTTTACCGCGGTGATTACGGTACTGGCGGTGGTACGCCCCTTCTGAGGCGTTAATCGGTCTTACTGTCGTATTCGCACAAATCTTCAATAATGCAGGAGCCGCAGCGGGGTTTACGGGCGATGCAGGTGTATCGCCCGTGCAGAATAAGCCAGTGATGGCAGTCGACTTTAAACTCCGCCGGCACCACTTTCAGCAGCTTCTCCTCCACCTCTTCGACATTTTTCCCCGGCGCAAAGCGCGTGCGGTTAGAGACGCGGAAAATATGGGTATCCACGGCGATAGTCGGCCAGCCAAAAGCGGTATTCAGCACCACATTCGCGGTTTTACGCCCGACGCCCGGCAGGGCTTCCAGCGCGGCCCGATCTTCCGGCACTTCGCCACCATGTTTTTCCAGCAAAATGCGGCAGGTCTTAATGACGTTCTCCGCTTTGCTGTTGTAAAGGCCGATGGTTTTGATGTACTGCTTCACGCCATCGACGCCCAGCTCCAGCATCGCCTGCGGCGTATTGGCAATCGGGTAGAGCAGCGCCGTCGCTTTATTGACACTGACATCCGTCGCCTGGGCTGAGAGCAGCACGGCGATCAGCAGTTCAAACGGCGAGGCGAAGTTCAGTTCGGTGGTCGGATGCGGGTTGTTCTCCCGCAGCCGGGTGAGGATTTCGAGGCGTTTCGCTTTGTTCATTATGCCTTCCCGGGCGAGGTCTCTGGCGCGTCGTTGGCCTTCGCGGCGGCAGCGGCTTCACGACGTTTTTTCATTTTCTGATCGATTAAGTACTTCACCGCCAGCATCATACCGAGGCCGATAAATGCGCCCGGCGGCAGCATTGCCAGCAGGAACGGCGAGTCCGTATGGAACACTTCGATGCGCAGCCCTTTCGCCCAGCTTCCCAGCAGGCCATCCGCGCCGTCAAACAGCGTGCCGTTGCCGAGCATTTCACGCATCGAGCCAAGGACAAACATCGCACAGGTCGCCCCCATGCCGATGGCAAAACCGTCCAGCGCCGATAGCGCCGGCCCTTTTTTCGCCGCGAAAGCTTCTGCGCGACCGACCACGATACAGTTAGTGACGATCAGCGGAATAAAGATCCCCAGCGACTGATACAGGCCGAAAGCATAGGCGTTGATCAGCATCTGCACGGCGCTCACCACCGAGGCGATGATCATCACGTAGATGGGAATACGGATCTCCGACGGCGTCCAGCGCCGCAGCAGGGAGATAAACAGGTTGGTCAGGGTCAGCACCAGCGTAGTCGCCAGCCCCAGCCCGAGGGCGTTGGTAGCGGTCGACGTTACCGCCAGCAGCGGACACATGCCGAGTAACTGCACCAGCGCGGAGTTGTTTTTCCACAGCCCCTGGACAATGACCTCTTTTACTTCGCTCATCGTTTACTCTCCACACTCTGGCAAACGGGACAGCTGCTCAGGCAGCGTCATGGCGTAAATTCCGGTGCGTTTCACCGCATTCACCACCGCGCGCGGGGTGATGGTCGCACCGGTAAATTGATCGAAATCGCCGCCATCTTTCTTCACGGCGAAGTGGCTATCGGCCGGGCCGTCGATTTTCTTGCCGGCAAAGTAGGTGATCCAGTTACTGATGCGCAGCTCGATTTTATCCCCAAGCCCCGGCGTTTCATGGTGTTCGGTAACACGCACGCCCAGCACCGTACCGCTAAAATCCGCGCCGACCAGCAGCTGGATAGCACCGGAGTAGCCATCCGGCGCGGTGGATTCAATCACCGCCGCCACCGGTTTATCCTCCTTCTGCGCAATCCATACGCGATGCGAACCTTTGCCAAGCGCCGGGTCGCTCACCACATAACAGCTCTGCGCCAGCGCGTTAGTATAGCTCCCGGGCGGCAGCACCTGATCGAAGAGCGCTTTTTGCTGCAATACCGCCTGGTCGGCGATGGTGCTTTTGGTCATCTGGTTAATGGCGGCGGTCAGGCCGGTGGAGCCAGCGGCAAAGAGGGCCAGCGTGACGCCATGTTTACGCATTGTCTCTAGCATGACGGCTCCTTAACGATGTCCATACACACGCGGGCGCGTGTAGTAATCAATCAGCGGCACGGTGATATTCGCCAGCAGCACCGCAAAGGCGACGCCATCCGGGTAGCCGCCGAAGCTGCGAATCAGCCACACCAGCAAACCAGCCAGCGCGCCGAAAATCAGACGGCCTTTATTGGTGGTCGAGGCGGTGACCGGATCCGTAAGAATAAAGAATGCGCCGAGCATCGTCGCACCCGAGAGCAGATGCAGCTGCGGGGCTAAGAAGCTCTGCGGGGCGAAGAGCCAGCCAAGGGTGGCGCACAGGGTCAGCGAGAGCAGGAAGCTGACCGGGATATGCCAGCGAATAGTGTTTTGCGACAGCAAAAAGATCCCACCCGCCAGATAGCCAAGGTTAACCCACTGCCAGCCTGCACCCGCCAGCACGCCGCTGTAGATCGGGTACTGCATAATCTGCTCAACGCTGTGTCCGGCATGCAGCGAGGTTTTAAAGGTGTCGAGCGGCGTCGCCTGGCTGATGCCATCCACGCCCATGCGCAGGGCATCCATCGTTGCACCCGTGGTGCTGTGACCGGTAAAGATCACCTGAAGGGCATCCAGCAAGCCGGGCACCGTGCGCGCAATATCATGGGGCGGCAACCAGCTGGTCATCTGCACCGGGAAGGAGATAAGCAGCACCACATAGCCGATCATCGCCGGGTTAAAGGGGTTATGGCCGAGACCGCCATACAGCTGCTTGGCGATAATCACCGCAAACACGGTGCCCAGCACCACCATCCACCACGGTGCAAAAGAGGGGATACTGATGGCGAGCAGCAGGCCGGTTAACAGGGCTGAGTTATCCGCCAGAATGGGGCTGACGGACTGTTTGCGCAGTTTCAGCACCAGCCCTTCGGCCAACAGGGCGCTGACGATAGCGAGAATAAGCTGGATTAACGTTCCCCAGCCGAAGAACCAGAGCTGCGCGGTGATGCCCGGTATCGTCGCCAGCGTGACCAGCAGCATAATGCGCGAGGTCTGGCGCTGGTTATGGGTGTAAGGGGAACTTGCGATTCTGAAAACCATTTAATCCTCGTTAACAGCTTGCTGCGCGGCTTTTTTAGCCTGAACTCGGGCAATGGCCGCCGCGACCGCCGCTTTACGCGGATCGTCATTAGCAGCCTGGGTGTGCGTGGAGGCCTCTTCTGCGCTGGACTGCGCGCGGGCCTGCTCTGCTTTACGTGCTTTGGCACGGGCAATCGCCGCTTCAACGGCGGCTTTGCGCGGGTCAACCGGCTCGCTGCTTTCCGGCTCGGCAACTGGCGTCTCTTTCTGCGCCTGCTCTGCTTTACGCGCTTTCGCACGGGCAATCGCCGCTTCAACGGCGGCTTTGCGCGGGTCGACCGGCTCGCTGGTTGCTGGCTCGGCAGCAGGAGCTTCTTTCTGCGCCTGTGCCTGCTCCGCTTTACGCGCTTTCGCGCGGGCAATCGCCGCTTCGACGGCGGCTTTGCGCGGGTCAACCGGTTCGCTGGCTTCCTGCTCGGCAGCAGGAGCCTCTTTCTGTGCCTGCTCCGCTTTACGCGCTTTCGCGCGGGCAATCGCTGCTTCAACGGCGGCTTTGCGCGGATCAACCAGCTCGGTGGTTTCCGGTTCGGTAGCGGCAGCGACTTTCTGCGCATGCTCCGCTTTACGCGCTTTCGCACGGGCAATCGCTGCTTCGACCGCGGATTTGCGCGGATCGTCGCCTTCAGCCTCTGCCTGCTGTGCTTTTTCCGCCTGACGCGCCCGCGCCTCGGCTTTGCGCGCTTCGCGGGCGGCAATTACTTCGCGGTTATCAGGCTCGGCACCAGCCTGCACCACCACCGGCTCTGCGGCAGTGGCCTGTTTCTCTTTCACGCGCGAGAGGGCGGCTTCAATTGCCTGCTTATCCTCTTCGCCAGGCTTCGCGGCGGCCTGCTTGTGACGCGCCTGGCGCGCCAGTTTCTCGCGCTCAAGACGCGCCTGACGGGCTTCAAAACGCGCCTTCGCTTCGGCGGTGCGTCGCTCTTCCTCGGCGATGGCGGAGATCTCCGCTTTCTCCTGGCGGAAATATTGCACCAGCGGAATATTGCTCGGGCAGACCCATGCGCAGGCACCGCACTCGATACAGTCAGAGAGATTGTGTGCGATGGCTTTGTCGTGCTGCTGGCCTTTGCTGAACCAGTAGAGCTGCTGCGGCAGCAAGTCCGCCGGGCAGGCGTCGGCGCAGGCGCTACAACGGATGCAGCCTTTCTCTTCCTGCGTTTCGCCCATTTCACTGACTGAAGGGGCCAGCAGGCAGTTAGTAATTTTGACCACCGGCACATCCAGCCACGGCAGGGTAAAGCCCATCAGCGGGCCGCCCATAATCACCAGCTGTTCTGCCGAAGGCTGGAAGCCAGCGAAATCGAGCAGGTGGCGAACCGGCGTGCCGAGCCGCGCCCAGACGTTGCCCGGTCGGCTAACCGCTTCACCGGTCAGGGTCACTACGCGTTCTGTTAACGGTTCACCGTCGATCACCGCGCGCTTCACCGCGTAAGCGGTACCGACGTTCTGCATCAGCACGCCGATATCGGACGAGCGTCCGCCGTGGGGCACCTGCTTGCCGGTGAGGATCTGCGTCAGCTGTTTTGCGCCGCCGGAGGGGTATTTGGTCGGGATCACTTTCAGCTGAATATCATGGCTGCCCGCCAGCACCGCACGCATCATCGAGATCGCCTGCGGTTTATTATCTTCGATACCGATCAGCACCTGGCGCGGCTGAAGGATATGCGCGAGGATGCGCACCCCTTCCATAATCTGCGCGGCGCAATCCTGCATCAGCCGATCGTCGGCGGTGATATAGGGTTCGCACTCGGCGGCATTGATAATCAGCGTATCCACTTTATCGCCAGCGCCTTGCAGCTTGGCACCGGTTGGGAAGCCAGCGCCGCCCAGCCCGGCAACGCCGAACTGATGGATGCGCTCAATCAGCGCTTCAACGCTCTGGGCGCGATAATCCTGCCACCCTTCGCGCGCAATCCAGCGATCTTCGCCGTCCGCTTCGATAATGACGCTCAGCTCCGGCAGGGCTGAGGGGTGTGCGGTAGCGTGAGGGGCAATCGCCACAACGGTGCCGGAGGTCGGCGCGTGCACTGGCAGCATACGACCGCGGCCGCGGGTCAGCGGCTGTCCGCGCAAAACGCTATCGCCCACGCTGACGCACAGTTCGCCTTCAGCGCCGATATGCTGCTTTAAAGGAATGACAAAACGGTTCGCCAGCGGCAGTTGACGCAGCGGCGTACCGTTAGACTGGGTTTTCATCTCCGGCGGATGAATGCCGCCGTGGAAATCCCACAGTTTCTCTTTTCGGAATGTGGAAAATAACTTAAGCATGGTGCTCCACGGGAATAGTGCGCACCGGAATGGTGTGCAGATCCCATTTCCAGTTCTGCGTGGTTGGCGCAACCGGGCGCAGGTCGATACACTGCGTCGGGCACGGATCCACACAAAGATTACAGCCGGTGCAGAGATCGCTTATCACCGTATGCATGGCGCGGGTTGCGCCCACGATGGCGTCGACCGGGCAGGCCTGAATACATTTTGTACAGCCGATGCAGTTGCTCTCATCGATAATCGCAAGCATACGCACCGGCTCCAGCGCGTCGGCATCGCCGTCAATCGGCTGCGGGTCGACGTTTAACAGCGTGGCGATTTTCTGCATCACCGCTTCGCCGCCGGGAGCGCAGCGGTTGATCTTTTCACCCTGGGTGCCCACCGCTTCAGCGTAGGGGCGACAGCCGGGGTAGCCGCACTGCCCACACTGGCTCTGCGGCAGCAGTTCATCGATACGTTCAACAACCGGATCGTCCTCGACCGCAAAACGGCGCGAGGCGTAACCGAGGATCAGGCCGAACAGCAGCCCAAGTACGCTCAGGACTGCAACGGCGATGGTTATCGCATTCATTACAGTTTTACCAGACCACTAAAGCCCATAAAGGCCAGAGACATTAAGCCGGCGGTAACTAACGCAATCGCATTACCGCGAAACGGCGCGGGAACATCGGCGACGGCAAGGCGTTCGCGGATCGCGGCGAACAGCACCATCACCAGTGAGAAGCCGACGGCGGCGGCGAAGCCATACAGCGCCGACTGCATAAAGTTGTGCCCAAGGTTGATGTTGAGCAGGGCGACGCCGAGCACCGCGCAGTTGGTGGTGATAAGCGGCAGAAAGATACCAAGCAGGCGATAGAGCGCCGGGCTGGTTTTACGCACCACCATCTCGGTGAACTGCACCACCACGGCAATAATCAGGATAAAGGAGAGGGTGCGCAGATAGACCAGGTTCAACGGGATCAGCACCCAGTTGTCGATAAGCCATGAGCAGATCGAAGCCATGGTCATGACGAAGGTGGTTGCGAGCCCCATACCCATTGCGCTTTCCAGCTTTTTGGAAACGCCCATAAACGGACACAGGCCAAGAAACTTCACCAGTACGAAGTTGTTGACCAGTACCGTTCCGATAAATAGCAGAAGATAGTCTGTCATTATGTGGCCTGAAATGAAAAAAGCCGCCTATTATCGGGCAAACTGCCCCGGGCGACAACAGGTTAACTGTAAGGTTATTTACGGGTTAATAAAGGTCTTCTTCACGCGCACCGCGCGCTTGAAGTAGGGCACAAACAGCGCCGCCGCCAGCAGCGGAAAGATCAGCTGGCGAACCGCCATCGCATCGGAAACCGGTGAAAAAGCAAATGCTTTTATCGCCAGCAGCACGCAGACCAGCAGCCAGATAATGTAGTGTTTCGGCACCAGGCTGCGGCGTTTGAAAAAGGCGATGGTCAGCCAGAGCGTATAGCACCAGAGTGCGGCGGCAAAGACAAAGGATAAGATCAACAGCAGCATCGCTTTCGACGGCTGCGCCAGCAGGGCCGAGAGCGCATGCGGCGTTAACAGGGCGGTGACGTAGAGCATTAACGCCAGCGAGGTGCTTAATAACGCGACCAGCAACCAGGCCAGAGGGGCGAGTAACCAGCCTCCGATACGTTCTGCGGGTGTTGTTGTCATGCCATTTCCTCTGTTAACACATTCAGTTGCGGCAAACATTGCCGGGCGACGAGTATAAAGCATCGCACGGCGATTACCAGCGGCCTCAGACCACGTAGCGCCATACCGAGCGTGGAACGCACCCAATGTCAAATAGCCGCCCGCCGGAGACCAGCTCAGCACGGCGGTGATCGGCAGCGCGATACATATTAATGATCTCACTGCTCTCGGTCAGGGTGTAGTTAAGGTGATCAAAGAGCTTTTCCAGGCTTTCAAGCGAACTGATTTTGCGA
Organism: Kosakonia sp. S42; assembly: GCF_016624785.1. Lineage (NCBI taxonomy): Bacteria > Pseudomonadati > Pseudomonadota > Gammaproteobacteria > Enterobacterales > Enterobacteriaceae > Kosakonia > Kosakonia sp. S42. The sequence continues at coordinate 583,851 of NZ_JACVTW010000001.1, forward strand.
AATTTTAATAAATAGTCCTGCACGGTCATGTCGGAGGGTGTCCATATAATGAAGAGGCAAAAAAAGAACGACTATGCGCGCAAATAATAGACGTTATTATCCGGGCGTAAATAGCGTGAGAATAATCTGCCATTAAATTAAGCATATTCTTTTCAGATAAAAACCAGGCGCCACTAAGGCGCCGGGCGAAGAAGGTTAACGTCCTTCCTCATGACGGGCAACCCGCTTCTGGCGCGATATGGGCTATCGCAGCAATAGGGAATACCTTTATTTCTTTTGCACTACCACGCTTTGCTCAGGCGGCTGGTAATTATCAATATGGCTGGCAAACACCAACAGAATGGTTGATACGCCGAGCACAATCCAGCCCATTAATTCAACAATCCGATTGAATATTGCGGTCATATTTATACTGCTCCCTGGGATTAACATCACACGCCGGTAGTCATTAACGGGTGTTGGGCGCAGATTTAAGCAGATTTTGTGACCGGAAACCAGACCAGAATACGCTGAATTATTCATCGTAAAAATGCGTCACAACAGCGGTTGTCGGCGTCAGGCAGATAGTGTGAAATGGAGGTCCACTGAAAAGAGGCCGTGATATGAGTGATATTATTCGGGTTGGCGTGATCGGATATGGCTACGCCAGTAAAACATTTCATGCTCCGCTGATCGCTGGCACCGCCGGTATGGCGCTGGCGGCTATTTCCAGCAGTGATGAGTCAAAGGTCAAAGCCGACTGGCCGAATGTCGATGTCGTTGCCGATCCCAAACGTCTGTTTAACGATCCCAATATCGACTTAATTGTCATCCCCACGCCCAACGATACCCACTTTCCGCTGGCGAAAGCCGCACTGGAAGCGGGCAAACATGTGGTGGTTGATAAACCCTTTACCGTGACACTGTCACAGGCGCGCGAGCTGGATGCACTGGCCCGCAGCTATGGTCGCCTGTTATCGGTGTTTCACAACCGCCGCTGGGATAGCGACTTCCTGACGCTGAAAGCGCTGCTTGCCGATGGCGCACTGGGTGAAGTGGCCTATTTCGAATCCCATTTCGACCGCTTCCGCCCGCAGGTGCGTAACCGCTGGCGCGAACAGGGCGGCCCGGGGAGCGGCATCTGGTACGATTTAGCCCCGCACTTGCTCGACCAGGCGGTCAATCTGTTTGGTCTGCCGGTCTCATTAACCGTCGATCTGGCCCAGCTGCGCCCGGGCGCGCAATCCACCGACTATTTCCATGCGGTATTGACCTATCCCCAGCGCCGCGTGGTGCTGCACGGCACACTGCTGGCGGCGGCGGAATCCGCGCGTTATATCGTCCACGGCACGCGCGGCAGTTATGTGAAATATGGTCTTGATCCGCAGGAGGAGCGCTTAAAAAGCGGAGCGCGCTTACCGCAGGAGGATTGGGGCTACGACATGCGTGACGGGGTATTGACCCGCATCGACGGCGAAACGCGGAGAGAGGAGACCTGGCTGACGCTGCCGGGCAACTATCCGGCCTATTATGCGGCAATCCGTGATGCGCTGATGGGCGGCGGTGAGAATCCGGTTCCGGCCAGCCAGGCGATCCGCATTATGGAGCTGATTGAGCTTGGTATTGAGTCAGCAAAACACCGCGCAACCCTCAGCCTCACCTGAGTGAATGACTCACGGCCTGCCGTGAGCCACGCTCATCAGGCCTGCGCGACGCGTTCGCGCAGCGCCTGTTTCTCTTCGGCAGTGATAAAAGCCAACTCCAGCCCGTTAATCTGCGCCTGGCGGATCTGCTCAGCGCTCAGGCCGGCTGCCGGGGCGGCGACTTCATATTCGTGACCAATATCGATCCCCTGAACCGCCGGATCGTCCGTATTAATGCTGGCCAGAATGCCGTGATCGAGGAAAGTTTTCAGCGGATGGCGATCGAGGGAAGCCACGGTGCTGGTCTGAATGTTGGAGGTGAGGCAGGACTCAATACCAATGCGCTGTTCGGCGAGGAAGTCCATCAGCGCGGCATCTTCAATCGCTTTTACGCCGTGACCGATGCGCACGGCACCCAGTTCACGGATCGCCTGCCAGATGCTCTCCGGACCCGCGGCTTCACCAGCATGCACGGTGATCTGCCAGCCGGCATCGCGGGCGCGGGTAAAGTGGGAAAGGAACAGGCTTCCCGGAAAACCAAGCTCATCGCCCGCCAGATCGAGCGCGGTAATGCCGTCGCGATGGGCGAGCAGGGCGTCCAGCTCCTGTTCGCAGGCGGCTTCGCCGAAAGTGCGGCTCAGAATACCGATTAAGCGTGCCTGCACATTAAAATCGCGGCTTCCTTCGTGTACCCCGGCAATCACCGCTTCCACTACGCCTGCCACCGGCAGGTTGTGGGTCATCGCCATATAGCCTGGCGAGAAGCGCAGCTCAACATAGTGCAGGCCATTTCGCGCCGCATCTTCCATGTTTTCGTAAGCGACGCGTCGGCAGGCATCCAGCGAGGCCAGCACCTTTACGCCCCAGTCGAGTTTGGCGAGAAAGCTCACCAGGTCCGGTTCGTTCGAGGTGACCTGCACATGCGGGCGCAGCGCGTCGAGGGTTTGCGCGGGGAGGGGTAAATTATACTGGCGGCCAAGATCGAGGATGGTTTGGGCACGGATATTGCCGTCAAGATGACGATGGATATCGGTTAAAGGCAGTTTTAAATCAATCATGATCGCACTCATCTTTTTGTAAAAGTGCAAAGCATTATACAACACTTCGTTAACTTATTAAAAATAGTAATAAAATGAGCAGGATGGGAAAGGAGGGTATGCAAAGATGAGGAAAAAGTATGCATCTGCTGATGCCAGCGCAAGCCAGGCTGGCATCGATCACGCCCTCAGAAGAAGACGTTGAAAATCACTGTGACGATCAGCAGCCAGCAGGGGAGTGAAAAGTAGAGCGTGCCCTTTTTGTCCGGGCTACGTTTAAGCAACAGGAGCGTGATAAAGGTCACCGCCAGCACGGCGAGATAGAGGATCACCAGCAAGTGGCTCTGCAACACATTGTGCAGCGCGATGGCCAGTAGCAGGCTCGACACCAGCGCATAGAGGCGGAACGTGCGGGTAAAAAAGATCCAGCCGAGAACAAAGTAAACCAGCGACACGCCCCAGACCATCATTCACTCCCTTGATAAATTTCGCCACAGGCTAACATGAACGCAGCGCGGCAATCAGCCTTTTTACTCCCTCTTCCAGCTTCACTCGCGGGCAACCGACGTTAAGGCGAATAAACCCGCGCCCCTGAGACCCGTAGACATCGCCGCGCATAATCGCCACCTGTTGCTCCTCAATCAGCGTTTTTTGCAGCGTGTCATCATCAATCTCCAGCGCTCGCAGATCGATCCACGCGAGGTAGGTCGACTCCGGCGGCTGCCAGCGCAGTTGCGGGAAGGCGTCGTTGAGGGTTGTGGCGAGGTAAGCCAGGTTAGCGCGCAGATAGCTGCGCAGGGCTTCAAGCCACGGGGCGCCTTCACGATAGGCGGCAACATGCGCCGCCACTGCCAGCACCGCCGGGGAGGATAAGCCGTTAGCGTTTTTTAACGCGTCGAGATAGCCGTTGCGCGACGCCTTGTCGCCAAACAGCCCCCATGCGCCGGTTAGTGCCGGGGTATTGAAACTTTTAGATGCCGAGGAGAAGAGCGCCCACGGTGAGCGCGCGACATTGCACCACGGAATGTGCTGCTGCGCGCCCCAGACCATATCCATATGGATCTCGTCGCTGATCACTTTTACCTCGTGGCGCTCGCACAGCAGTGCCATCGCGGTCAGCTCTTCGTGCGTCCACACTTTGCCGGTCGGGTTATGCGGGCTGCAGAGCAGCAGAACCTTGCTTTCCGGCCGTGCCAGCACGGCTTCGAGCTGCGTCATGTCACATACCCAGCCGCCGTGATACTGGTGCAGCGGCACCGTCAGCAGCTTGCGCTGATTATGGCTTATCATCTTCGGGAAGGCGTCATAGGCGGGCGTGTGAACCACAACGGCATCGCCGGGCTGCGTCCACTGGCGGATGGTCTCGGCAATCATCCAGATAACCGACGGCCCATAGACCAGGGCGTCGCAGTCGATTCGGGTGTCGAAACGGCTGGCGAGCCAGTATTCGATAGCGCCGAGAAAGTCGTCGTTCTGCCAGCGGCTGTAGCCGAAGACCCCGTGCGCAAGGCGCTTTTGCATGGCGTCGAGAATGCATGGCGCGGTGGCGAAATCCATATCCGAGATGGTAAAGGGCAGCAGGTCGGCGCGGCCAAAACGATCGCTCACGTAGTCCCACTGGGTGCACCAGGTGCCGTGGCGATCAACCGGGGTGGAAAAATCAAAGGAAACGTCGCGCTTCATCTACTTGCCTCTGGAGTTGTTTGTACCTGCGCGGCCGTAATGAGCTGCGCCATTTCATCTTTTACCGACTGCACCTGCGGCCCAATCACCACCTGCAGGTTATGGTCGTTGACCTTCACCACGCCGAGGACGCGATGGGCTTTCAGCGCGGCAGTATCAACCTGCGCCATGCTGCCCACCGACAGGCGCAGGCGGGTAATGCAGTTATCCAGGCTCTGCACATTTTGCGCTCCGCCAAGGGCGGCAAGCAAGGCCGGGACATCATAGCCGGAGCGGCCTGTCGCTTCTGGCGTCGTGCTTTGCTCGCGCTCAACCGTCTGCGGTTCGCGGCCAGGCGTTTTCAGATCAAAACGGGTAATGGCAAAGCGGAACAGCGCGTAGTAGACGATAAACCACACCGCGGCGACCAGCGGCACCAGATACCATTTGGTCGCCAGCCCGTGCAGGACACCGAAGACGATAAAATCAATTACATTGCCGTCGGTATTACCAATCGTCACCCCAAGCACCGCCATCACGGTAAAACCCAGTCCGGTGAGGAGGGCGTGGATTAGATAGAGCGCCGGGGCGACAAAAAGAAACAGAAACTCAACGGGCTCGGTGGTGCCACCGACGACGCAGGCGATAACACCGGAAATGAGCAGCCCCTTAATCTTGTGGCGATTTTCCGGGCGCGCGCAGTGGTACATCGCCAGCGCTGCGCCGGGCAGCCCACCCAGGAACGCAGGCATTTTCCCCTGCGAGAGAAACCGCGTCGCGCTCTCAGAAAAACCGTGCGTCTGCGGGCAGCCAAGCTGGGCCTGGAAGATGGTCAGCGCGCCGCTTACCTGATGACCACACACCTCCATGGTGCCGCCCGCATCAGTAAAGCGGATCAGCGCCACCAGAATATGTTGTAAGCCGAAGGGGAGCAGCAGCCGCTCGCCGGTGCCGAAGATCATCGGCCCGAAGTCGCCCGCGCGATCGATAAGTTGCCCGAGGCCGCTAATGCCGAGCGCAAACCAGGGCCAGATAAGCGGGATCAGCAGGCCAGCAATGCCCATCACCACGCTTGTGACAATCGGGACGGAACGCGTGCCGCCAAAAAAGGCCAGCGCGTCCGGCAGGCGCAGGGTGTGAAAGCGCTCGTGCAGCCGCCAGACGATCACCCCCGCAATCACCGCGCCGAGGATGCCGGTATCAATCGACTGAATGCCGAGCACGCTCTGAATGTTATGCGCCTTGAGTACGGCTGCGTCGTTAGTCGGTAAAATACCCTGCGCGGTGAGCCAGAAGTTGACCGCCAGGTTCATCACCGCATAGCCGACAAAGCCAGAAAAGGCGGCGACGCCTTTATCTTCCCGCGCAAGGCCCAGCGGGATGGCAATACAGAACATGACCGGTAAGAAGGTGAAGGCAAATGCGCCGATTTTGCTCATCCAGATAAAGATTGCCTGCGGTAACGGATGGCCTAACAGCGGCAGCAGCGTAATTACATCACGGCTACTTAGCGAGCTGCCAATGCCCAGCATAATCCCGCAGAATGAGAGCAGCGCAACCGGCAGCATAAAGGTGCGGCCAAGCTGCTGAAAAAACTCCCACACGGAATTACCCGATCTCTTTTTTCCCGTCATAACAACTCCTCATAAAAGTAAGCGAACGGCAGGCTTCCTGACTCTGCGTATAGGGTTTTATCAGCTTTCTGCCGCTGGCGGCACCGCTAATCATCCTGACGATCTTAATTAGGAATTCAACTAGATAGAGGGGGATTTGCGAGCTGTTTTCCAGCTTTACTAAATGGATAAGAAAATTTCATATACCCGGTTGCGAAGGCCGAAAACCGCGACTATTTTTAGGGGCGAAATTAAGATCCTCCAGCCATGACGCGGAGGCCCGCTATTGGTATCTCTATTCAGGATGACTATGCAGACGACAACCACAGAAGAGCAGCTCAACGCTTATTTTGGCGCGAGTGCCGGTGATAATGAGGCTGAAAAGCAGGTTATTAGCACGATCCTTGCTAACCTGCGTTTGCAACAGCGTGACGTCACCCATAAACATCTCATCCTCGCGCTGGTTGGGCTGCTGGAAACGGAAGACGATCCCGCAACGCTGGAGATTTATCGCCGCGCCTTAGAGCGGGTAGTGCAGAAAACGCCGGACGATATGTAAAACGGCACGATTGATCAACGAAGACGCCTTCATTGAGGACGAAGGCGTTTTTTACGCCAGTCAGGCGGAGTAGGTTACCCGTTCGAGGATGAGCTGCCGGGCGGCATCAAGCACGCGCTTCTGTCTGGGGTCGGTGGTTATACTGCTCTGTGCACGCAGCACCATTACAAGGTTGCTGGGTTTCACAGGCCGTTGAGAGTGCATAAGGTAGGTAGCGGCTATGCCGATGACCTCATGGATCTCTTCAGGTTCAACTTGCACATCGTCGTTCAATGACTCTCCCTTGTTGCACTGTTGATTCTCTCTTCCAGGCTCGCCGGCCAGATCAAATCCACTGTGCATTCGTCGGAACATGCGAAGCAAGTCTGAATAGAAGGGTGAAAAGTAAGGGTCCGGTAGGGAACGCCAGACCTGATGATGAGTTGTTGCTGGAAAATCAGTGCTTGCGGGCTTTGTTATCGATGCCCGGGCCTGATAAAGGCAACCGGCTCTTTAAGCGGCTGACCTGTAAACTGCTTTTGCGCCCGCGTGAGGCCGGCTGGGTTTTATAGTGGTGAATACCGCTGATCGCACTTTGCAGCGCTTCGCGTCGCGTGCTGTCGGCTTCGCTCATCAGGGACTCTTGCAGTTGCCCAATCAGCGCATCGAAAGAGACATCATCATCTGAATCAAGCAGGGCCAGTACCGCCTCGCCCATTACCGTATCTACAAGCTTATCTGACTCATTTTTACTCATTCTGCCTCACACATTTGCTGCACCGTACAAAGGTTTCCCGGTCATGCATCTTAGTAACGTTATGCTGAACGTTATAGCGCATTCATTAAAATTATGGAAATGACGAGCCCATTTTTCTGGTGAAAATCAGCTTCAGCAGATCGCCATAGCGCGCTTCTGTTAACGGATCGTTGGCGTTATCGAGACGCGCTGCCAGTTTGATACAGAGACTCTGTCGGCTGACCTGGCCTTTTTCACGCAAAAGCTCGATCACGATTTCGCCTAACAACTCCTCTTGCGAGGGCGTGCAACCCGGCGGGAAGAACGCACTCTCATCCGGACCTTTATCCTGGAAACCTTTCACGACTGTCCTCTCTTCAACGGGCTAAATGCCAAAAGAATGATTTTGCATCAACGGACTGATTCGGTTATCAGCCTCGCGCTACAAAGCATTCAGCAGCCCCGAATTTTGCTGGCTAATAATAACTGAAAGAAATAGATAGGGAAGGGAAAAGGGGCTTACGGAGGATATATCTTCCAGGGGAAAGCAAAAAAATGCCCCTCATGTGAGGGGCGTTTTGCTTACTGCTGCGGTATTGCCGGCGGAGCGGGAGGAACCGCTTCACCCGGCACGGCTGGCTGCAGTGACGGCAGGCCAAACATGCCGACAAACTGCTCCAGCGGCATCTTCTCGCCGTTCAGCGTCACCTGGCCGTTGGCATACTGCAGGCTGGTGAGAATGGTGTTGTTCTCAAGGGTAGTGATGCGGAACATCTGGCCCATTGCCGCCAGGCCTTTCACCTGCTGGTTAGCCAGTTTCGCCGCATCCTCTTGCTGATACCCTTGCAGCTTCGCCACCTGGGTCATCAGTTCGGTCGCCATATCTACCGGAATGGAGAGCTTGCCGTCGAGAGATTTCACATTGCGATCGACCTGCTGCGCCAGCGTCTGCGGGGCGTCAGCGGTTTTTGCCGGATCTTTCAGGAACAGCGAGAGGTTAAAGGTCGATTCGCCTTTCGCATTTTTCCAGCTCAGCGGAGCAACGGTAATCACCGGCTCGCCTTTCAGCAGCAGCGGTACGACACTGAGAAACGCTTCGGTCGCTTTCTGCTGGTACAGCTCAGGATTCTGGGCGATATCAGGCTGCGCCATCAGCGCGCGGATCTGCGCATCATACTGCTGCGTGGCCTGATGCCAGGCGTTGCCATCAACCTGGCCGACTTTCAGCGTCAGTTTGCCGTTGCCGAGATCCTGGCCCTGGACTTTCAGGCTGTTGAGGGTGTAATCGACCTGGCTGTTGATATTTTTCTTATCATCCGCCACGTCCGATTTCGCCGTAAGCTCCATCCCTTCAAGAATCGCCATCTCTTTGTTTTCAATGGAGATAGCAAGTTTATCAAGGCTCATCTTCTGGCTGCCGGTGCGCTCATTAAAGGCGCTGATTTCACTGGAGCCATCGGTTTTGAAGTTATTAAAGGAGAGCTGCACTTTCTGACCAAACTCGTTAACCGTATCGACCAGGCCGCTTTGCGCTTCGCCGCTCACCGCGACCGCATTGCCCTCTTTATCAGCGCTGACGCGGAAATTACCGCCGCCGAAAGCGACTTTCTCACCCTCTTTTTCGAAATTCAGCGCGCGCAGGTTGATGTCGCTGCGGGTATCACCGGCGTAGCCAATACGCGTTTCGGCGACGAACGGCGACTCACCCTTCGCCATCTCAAACAGCGCTTTGGTGACGTCATTATTGACCAGCTGCGTATGGACGGAGGCCATTGCCGGCGTCAGGCTGAAGGATTTTAGCTGCGCCAGCGGGAAGGGGCCGTGATCGACATTTTCATGCAGAACCACGCTCTGGCCGGGCTTCAGCCACGGGCTGGTGGTGCCGGCAATCGGCTTGACCTGCAGGGTGAAGGTACTGGAGAAGAGGCTGCGTTTGTAATCCTGCGCCGAAAGCTCAACATTGGCGTCCGGCGCGCTGCGTTTGATCTGGGCATTTGCCTGGCTCACCATCTCGCCCAGACGACCTTCCAGCTGTTTCCCGGTATACCAGGCTCCGCCTGCCCAGACGACACCTAATGCAACAATAACCCCGGCGGCAACCAACGTTTTTTTCATAGCGCTTATCCCTGAAAAAGAAACCAGGCGGTGTAAACCGCCTGGACTGTCAATGAAGTTCGCTAAAGCTTAGCAATAGTTGCTTAAAACTTCAGTAACTTAGTCGATTTTATTAAACACGCGTGCCACCCGTCCGGTGCCGCTCGCGGCGACCGGCGACTCATCCGCGCCGATAAATGCCGACTCACCCGCTTTCAGCACCAGCGTTTGCTCACCTTTGCTGAGCACCGCTTCACCTTCGACACAGAAGATAATCGCCGCGCTCTGCTGCGCCAGCGGCGTTTCGTGGGTGGAGAGATCGTGCAGCGAGAAGGCGAAGTCAGCGACCGGGATCGGGAAATCGAGGGCGGCATCGTCACGAACCGGCTGCGTCAGCAGATCATCTGCCGCTTTCGGCGTGAATTTGACGTTCGCCACCAGTTCCGGGATATCAATATATTTCGGCGTCAACCCGGCGCGCAGCACGTTATCGGAGTTGGCCATCACCTCCAGCGCCACGCCCTGCAGGTAAGCGTGCGGGGTTTCCGCGAACAGGAACATCGCTTCGCCGGGGTTAAGTTTGACCACGTTAAGCAGCAGGGGTGAGAAGAGGCCGCTGTCGTCCGGGTAGAATTCGGCGATGGTGCGGATAGTGTTCCACGGCTCGCCATGCTCTTTATCAAGCACCGATTTCAGCACCGCCAGCGCGCGGGACTTCTCTTCGTTCTGCATATTGAGCAGCGCGGCAAAAAGCTCGCTCAGGCGCCCGGCACCGGGTGCCTGCAGGAAGTGGGCGATGGCGGGATGTGCACCGGCGACAGGTTGCAGCAGGGAGACGATATCAGAGAACTCGCGGAACGCGTTCATCGCCAGGAAAGGGGTGAGGGCAAAGACCAGTTCCGGCTTGTGGTTAGGATCTTTGTAGTTGCGCTCGGCGGCATCCAGCGGGATACCAGCCGCGTTCTCCTTCGCAAAGCCCAGCTCTGAGTTTTTCTTGTTCGGGTGAACCTGGATTGAGAGCGGTTGGTCAGCGCAGAGCACTTTAAACAGGAACGGCAGTTCGCCAAAGCGTTCGGCCACGGCATCGCCGAGCAGGCGGCGCTTATCGGCCTCGATTACCTCGCGCAGCGCGCGGGTTTGCCCCTGTTCGTCCTGCACTTTTGAGCTGCTCTTCGGGTGGGCACCCATCCATAACTCGGCCATTGGCAGATTATCCGGATTGGCGATGCCGTAGAGATCCGTTAACGCACTTTTACTACCCCAGGCATAGTTCTGCACGGAGTTGATGAGTTTTTGCATTATCAAGCCCTTTTTTGATTAGGAAAATTATCGCGCCATTAAAGCAACAAACCCGGCGGAAGTAATCAGTGAGGGTAAAAAGTCGTACTAGTCTCAGTTTTTGTTAAAAATTTGTGTAGGATATGGCGACTCGCTTTAACACAGGCTGAGGGATCTCCTGCCTGAACAATAACCAAATCTTGCCGTAAGTGAGAGAACAATGTCGAACAAACCCTTCTGTTATCAGGATCCTTTCCCCCTCGGAGAGGATGACACCGAATACTATCTGCTAAGCCGCGACCACGTCTCCGTTGCCCAGTTCGAGGGGCAGGATATTCTCAAAGTCGATCTGCAGGCGCTGACGCTGCTGGCACAGCATGCCTTCCATGATGCGTCGTTTCTCCTGCGCCCGGCGCATCAGCAGCAGGTTGCCGATATTTTGAGCGACCCCGAAGCGAGCGAGAACGATAAATATGTCGCACTGCAGTTCCTGCGCAACTCGGAGATCGCCGCTAAAGGCATTCTGCCGACCTGCCAGGATACCGGCACGGCGATCATCATGGGTAAAAAAGGGCAGCGCGTCTGGACCGGCGGCGGCGATGAAGCCGCACTGGCGCAGGGCGTTTACAACACCTATACCGAAGACAACCTGCGCTACTCGCAAAACGCGCCGCTGGATATGTATAAAGAGGTCAACACCGGCACCAACTTGCCTGCGCAGATCGATCTCTACAGCGTGGACGGCGAGGCGTATAAGTTCCTGTTTATCGCCAAAGGCGGCGGCTCGGCAAACAAAACTTATCTCTACCAGGAGACAAAAGCGCTGATCACCCCGGCGAAGCTGAAAAACTATCTGGTAGAAAAAATGCGCACCCTCGGCACCGCGGCTTGCCCGCCGTACCACATCGCTTTTGTCATTGGCGGGACCTCTGCGGAAGCGACGCTGAAGACCGTCAAACTGGCTTCGACCAAATATTATGACGCGCTACCAACCCAGGGTAACGAGCACGGCCAGGCGTTCCGCGACGTGCAGCTTGAGCAGGAGTTACTGCAGGAAGCACGCAACCTCGGCCTCGGCGCGCAGTTCGGCGGCAAATACTTCGCCCATGATATCCGCGTGATCCGTCTCCCGCGCCACGGCGCATCCTGCCCGGTCGGCATGGGCGTGTCGTGCTCCGCAGACCGCAATATTAAAGGCAAAATTACCCGCGACGGCATCTGGCTTGAGCGCCTCGAGCAGAATCCTGGCAAATACATCCCGGAAGCTCTGCGCCAGGCGGGCGAGGGCGAGGCGGTAAAAGTCGATCTTAACCGCCCGATGAGCGAGATCCTGGCTCAGCTGTCGCGCTATCCGGTCTCTACACGCCTGTCGCTCACCGGGACGATTATCGTCGCCCGCGACATTGCCCACGCCAAACTGAAAGAGCTAATGGACAGCGGTGAGCACCTGCCGCAGTACGTAAAAGATCACCCGATCTACTACGCCGGACCGGCGAAAACGCCGGAAGGGTACGCGTCGGGATCGCTCGGCCCAACCACCGCCGGACGTATGGACTCCTATGTCGATCAGCTGCAATCCCAGGGTGGCAGCATGATTATGCTGGCGAAGGGCAACCGCAGCAAACAGGTAACGGACGCCTGCGCGAAACATGGCGGCTTCTACCTCGGCAGCATCGGCGGCCCGGCAGCGATCCTCGCGCAGAACAGCATTAAACATCTCGAGTGCGTCGCCTACCCGGAGCTGGGTATGGAGGCTATCTGGAAAATTGAGGTAGAGGATTTCCCGGCGTTTATCCTCGTCGATGACAAAGGCAATGACTTCTTCCAGCAGATCCAGTCTGGCCAGTGCGCCAGCTGCCTGAAATAGTACCTGCCGCCCTGCGGGGCGGCTTTTTCCCCGTTTTGGCGGTTATAAAGCACGAACTTCACAACAACATTCTAAAAAGCATCAATACTTTTACCTGTTTGCAAGTGAGCCAGTCGAAAACCCTATCACTTTGTACCCAAGGAGAGAGTAATGACAACGCATCGCAGTGAGAAAGATTCGATGGGCGCGATTGACGTCCCGGCAGATAAGCTGTGGGGCGCGCAGACCCAGCGGTCGCTTGAGCATTTCCGTATCTCAACAGAGAAGATGCCGGTCTCGCTGATCCACGCCCTGGCGCTGACCAAACGCGCGGCGGCGAAAGTGAACCAGGATCTGGGGCTGCTGCCGGAAGAGAAGGCGCGCGCGATTATGGCGGCGGCCGATGAGGTGCTGGCCGGAAAACACCCTGACGAGTTTCCGCTGGCGATCTGGCAGACCGGATCGGGCACCCAAAGCAACATGAACATGAATGAGGTGCTGGCAAACCGCGCCAGCGAGATCCTCGGCGGCGAGCGCGGTATGGCGCGTAAAATTCACCCCAATGATGACGTCAACAAGAGCCAGAGCTCCAACGATGTCTTCCCGACGGCGATGCACGTCGCGGCGGTGATTGGCGTGCGCGAGCAGCTCATCCCGCAGCTTCAGGTGCTGAAAAAGACCCTCAGTGAAAAGGCCACCGCCTTTGCCGATATCGTCAAAATTGGCCGTACCCATCTGCAGGATGCAACGCCGCTGACCCTCGGCCAGGAGATCTCCGGCTGGGTGGCGATGCTGGAGCACAATCTTAAACATATTGAACAGAGCCTGCCGCATCTCGGCGAACTGGCGCTCGGCGGCACCGCGGTAGGTACCGGGCTCAACACTCATCCCGAGTATGCCGAACGGGTGGCAAAAGAGCTGGCAAGCTTTACGCAGCAGCCGTTCATTACCGCGCCGAACAAGTTTGAAGCGCTGGCGACCTGCGATGCGCTGGTGCATGCCCACGGCGCGTTAAAAGGGCTTGCCGCGTCGCTGATGAAAATCGCCAACGATGTGCGCTGGCTCGCCTCCGGCCCGCGCTGCGGCATTGGCGAAATTTCGATCCCGGAAAACGAGCCGGGGAGCTCCATCATGCCGGGCAAAGTTAACCCGACCCAGTGCGAAGCGATGACCATGCTCTGCTGCCAGGTGCTGGGCAATGACGTGGCGGTGAATATGGGCGGCGCGTCGGGTAACTTTGAGCTTAACGTCTTCCGCCCGATGGTGATCCATAACTTCCTGCAGTCGATTCGCCTGCTGGCGGATGGCATGGAGAGCTTCAATGAGCACTGTGCGGTTGGCATTGAGCCAAACCGGGAGCGAATCGATCAGCTGCTGAATGAGTCGCTGATGCTGGTGACCGCCCTCAATACCCATATTGGCTATGACAAAGCGGCGGAGATTGCCAAGAAGGCGCATAAAGAGGGGCTGACGCTGAAAGCCTCGGCGCTGGCGCTCGGCTACCTGACGGAAGCCGAGTTTGACAGCTGGGTGCGGCCGGAATCGATGGTTGGCAGCATGAAGCCTGCCTAATCCGCCACGTAGAGGTGCAGCCGGGGAATAATCGGGGTTAACGGCTGCGCCTGCGGTTTGTAGCGGTGCTGAATATTATCGGCGTTGTAGTCCAGCAGTTCGCCGACGTCCGGCACCGCGCCGCCATTCTCCTCCGATATCAGCGTGATAATCGGCGTCGGGCAGGCGTGCTGCACCTGTTTTTGCGAGCCGGCGTACCAGACGCGGGCGATAGGTTGTACCTTCACCGGGCGTTTGATCTTCAATCGCGCTTTTTGCGGCAGGGCGGCGACATCGTTGTACTCCTGCTGAACGCGCGCCAGCCACTCATCTCTGCTCCAGCCTGCCACCGCGCGCGGTGATTTCAGGCTCTTCTCCAGCTGCGCCAGCACCTCATCGCGGGTGAAATTTTTAATAATGTGCTTATTGGCCCAGCCGAAACGGATGGTCGCCGGTGCGCGCAGCAGTGTTAATGTGCGGTAGGCATTGAGGGTAATCAGCCCCGGCAGATGGCGATGCACCCACTCGAAGCGGGCAGTGGGCGCCAGCCCGGACTCAACCGTGACGATCTTTTCAAACGCCTGCTTGAGCGAATTGATGGTGTTAATGCGCGCCTCCAGCGCCTGCAACATCGCGTCACTTGCCTGATAACAGACCACGCCCGGCAGCCGCACGGCGGCTTTACTGCTGCGGTTTTCCGACTGCTGCTGAATAAAGAGGTGGGTGTAGTGGTTGAGCGCGAGGCTGGCCGCCGCTTTGCCGATATGCTGCTTCACCGCGATGGTCGGGAGCGGATCGTGCTCGGCCCCTTTGGCAATCTCCGGCAGGGTAAAGACGCGGGCGACCATCAGGCGGCACTCGCTCAGTTCAGCCTTCAGCGCCGCCAGCTCACGCTCCAGCTGGCGAAAGGTGCTGTTCAGGCGGTCAATCAGATCTAATGCGGCCATTGTGCACTCCTGTAGTTACAACATACTCATGGTTTATAGCACAGGAGCCGGGCATTAGCCACTGTGCGTTGAAGGGTTAAACAGGAAGCGGAAGGTTATGGTAGATCGGCCACTGGAAGGTAAATTTCGCGCCGCCCAGCTCGCTCTCGCCGCAGCTGACGCTGCCGCCAAAGGCCTGGGCGATGGAGTGGACAATCGCCAGCCCTAAGCCGCAGCCGCCGGTGGCGCGATCGCGGCTCGGATCGAGGCGCACAAAGGGTTCGAAAATACGCTCCCGTTCAGCCGGCGCAATACCAGGGCCATCATCTTCCACCGTCATGCTGGCAAGCGATCCCTGACGCTGCAACGTCACCTTAATCGTCCCTTCACTGTAGCGCAGGGCATTGTTGACCAGATTATCCAGCACACGCTCCATCAGGCGCATATCGAGCGCGCCATACTCGTCGCCTGCCTGGCAGTCGAGCAGCAAGCTGTGCTGCGGGTTCATGCTGCGCGCATCGTCGAGATAACTGCTAAACCAGGCGGGCAGATCCGGCGTCGTCAGCTGCAACTCGGTCTGTGGGCGATCGAGGCGGGCATAAGTCAGCAGCTCCTCAATCAACCCCTCCAGTTGCCCGATATCGCGGTTTAGTGCGGTGTGTTCCGCCTCGCTGAGGTTATCGCTCATCTCCAGCCGGTAACGCAGCCTGACCAGCGGGGTGCGCAACTCATGGGCGATGCCATCAATCAGCTGCTTTTTACTGGCGATTAAGGCGTTGATATTATCCGCCATCTGGTTAAAAGCGATGCCGAGCCGTTCGAAACTTGAGGCGCTGTCAAAGTGAATACGCTCCTCAAGATGGCCTTCACCAAAACGCTGTGCGGCAGACTCCAGCCGCAGCATCTCTTGCCAGTGCGGCCGCATCCAGATAAAGACCGGGAAGGCCAGCGAGATGGCAATCAGCGCCATCAGCCCCATATCCAGCAGCCGCGTTTCATGCAGGAAAAAGAGATAGGGCACCGGGCCGACCGCCAGCACATAATGGCTGCGCGGAATGCGCTGGATAAAAGTGTATTCTGAATCAATCGCGACAATATCGCCCTCGCGCAGACGCTGGGCACCCGCCGGATCGAGGTTGAACTTGTTCATCGGCTCGACCTGCAAATCGAACGAGAGATTAAGATCCAGCTCTTTTAAGGTCTTTGCCCACTCGTGGGGCGGGATTTCGCGCAGCTCGCTGCGCATCAGGTAGAGCGAGCTTTTCATCAGGTCATCAAGCGACTGACGGCCGGCGCGCTCGGCGGTAAATTTGTAGACCAGACCGACCAGCATCGTCATCACCAGAAAGCAGACGAACAGCAGCAGGTAAAACTGGACGAACAACTTTTTCATCGTGACACCTGGTTACGGATTTCAGTTGTCCCACGCATGGGGAGCAAACAGATAGCCTTTGTTACGGACGGTTTTAATACGATAGGGCTCCGTGGCGCTGTCGAGCAGCTTTTTACGCAGGCGCGAAATCGCCACATCAACACTGCGATCCATCCCGTCGTAGCTTACGCCGCGCAGGTTTTTCAGTAGCGCATCGCGATCCATAATTTGCCCCGCGTGGGTGGCAAGCTCCCACAGCAGATCGAAGTCAGCGGTTGAGAGCGCCACCTCAACGCCTGCCAGCAGCACCTGGCGGTTAACGGGGTCAATCGACAGTGTGCCGAAGGTAATGGTTTTATGCTGTTTCAGCGACGGCACCGCAGGCTCGGCGGCTGCTGCACTGCGCTGGCGTAGATGGAGCCGCAGTCGCGCCAGCAGCACGGCGGGCGGGGTGGTTTTCAGAACATAGTCGTTAGCGCCCATCTCCAGCGACAGGATATGGTTCATATCGCTATCAAGGGAGGTCAGCAGCACAATCGGCCCGTTCCACTGTTTGCGCAGATCGCGACACAGGGTCATGCCATCTTTGCCTGGCAGCATAATATCGAGCAGCACCAGCTCCGGGTTCTCCCGCGCGATCACCTCTTCCGCGCGATCGCCTCTCGGCTCGACAATCACATCCATATCGTGCTTGCCAAGGTATGCGGCAATCAGTGCACCCACATCCGGGTCGTCTTCTACAAAAACGATCTTATTCATAAGCCATCATAATGAGCAAAAACGTCAACATACACCGCCTTGATAGAACCTGCCATTACTCTTTTCTAAACGAACGCGCTTCCGCTATGCTGGCGGTCTATGTTGTTGAAGTGTTAACAGGAAAAATGATGGGCTTGCTGATGAAAGCGGCGATTGGCGCGCTGGTGGTAGTGCTGATTGGTCTGCTGGCGAAAACAAAAAACTACTATATAGCCGGGTTAATCCCGCTCTTTCCTACCTTTGCCATGATTGCGCACTATATTGTCGCCACCGAGCGCGGTGTCGAGGCGCTGCGCACTACCATTATCTTTGGCATGTGGGCGATCATCCCTTACTTTCTCTATCTGCTTTCGCTCTGGTACTTCACCGCGTTTATGCGGGTAGGGCCGGCGCTGGGCTGTGCGGTGATCTGCTGGAGCCTCAGCGCCTGGCTGTTAATCTACTGCTGGAGTCGCCTGCACTGATCTCAGCGCACCAGCATCCAGGTGGCGGGCAGGGCGGCAACCAGCAGCAGGAAAATCAGGACTTTTTCGCGCTGCATCAGCGAGATGGTGTCGTTATGGGTGCTGCGGGCGTAGATAAAGACCAGCAGACCTGGGGCATAAAGCACCACTGAGAGCAGCAGGTGCATCGGGCCGGAGGCGTAGAGCAGCCATAAACCGTAGAGGCAAGCCCCAACGGCGACCATCCGGTGCAGCGGACGACGCGCTATTTTCAGCAGGAAAGCGCCAACCAGCAGATAGGGCACGAGGATCATCTCTGAGGCAATGGTCAGCAGAGTGTTGTAATCCGAGCCGGTAAGCCAGATTAGCACCAGGCAAATCTGCACGCTGGCGTTGGTCAGCCACAGCGAGGCCGCAGGCGCGCTCTGTTTGTTCTGATGCGCGAAGATACGCGGGAAGGCTTTATGCGTTGCCGCCAGTAGCGGCACTTCCGCCGCCATAATGGTCCAGCTCAGGTAGGCACCGCACACGGAGATAATTAATCCCGTCGCGATCACCACTTCGCCCCAACTGCCCAGCAGTTTCACCATCAGCCCGGCCATCGACGGGTTACGCATTTCTGCCAGCTCCGGACGCGCGACCACGCCGAGAGAGAGCAGTGTTACCAGCAGATAGACCGTCAGTGCCGCCAGCACCGCCAGCAGCGTCGCGCGGCCGACATCCTGTTTATTACGCGCACGGGCAGAGACGACCACCGCGCCCTCCACGCCGATAAACACCCACAGGGTGATCAGCATGGTATTTTTTACCTGCTCCCACACCGGCACGCCGAGCGCTACGCCGCTAAAGTCGAGGGAGAATTTATCGAGGTTGAAGGCCAGCGCCGCCAGCACGACAAACAGCCCGAGCGGGACCAGTTTCGCCAGCGTTGCCGCCAGGTTGATGCTCGCTGCGGTTTGCACGCCGCGCAGCACCAGTGCATGCACAATCCATAGCAGGGCGGAAGCTCCGACGATCGACTGCCAGGTGTTGCCATCGCCAAACAGCCGCAATGTCGGGCTGTCAGTGAAGAAACTGAGGGCGGAGAAGACGATCACCAGATAGGAGACATTGGCGATCACCGCGCATAGCCAGTAGCCCCAGGCGGAGCAGAAACCAATCAGCTCGCCAAAGCCTTCACGGGCATAGGTGAAGATACCGCCATCGAGATCCGGGCGGATGCGGGTCAGGATCAGCATGGCGAAGGCGAGAAGGATGATGCCGACGCCGGTGATCAGCCAGCCGATAATCAGCGCGGCAGGGCTGGCGACTTCCGCCATATTTTGCGGCAGGCTGAAGACGCCCGCACCAAGCATTGAGCTCAGGACCAGCGCAGTTAAAGCGCTAAGGCCAAGTTTCTTTTCCATTGTTATCCTGTCAAAAAAGCAACTCATCCAGAATAATTATTTTGCCGGAGCGCATAAATATGGTGGATATCACTAAGGCGCGGAATTTTACGGAGAGTCGTCAGGGCATGCAATGAGGGCGAGGGGAATTTTGTGAAAAAGTAGATAAAACTGAAAAAAAAGGCGGCTTTCTAAGCCGCCTTTTCTCTGAGCGACGCCTTATTTATAGAGGTCGGCGCTGATGGTCATGTTGTTGCCGCTTTCAGACCATTGACGCGTGATGTGATAGTACTTCGCGCCTTTTGCGGCGGCACGTTTGGCGACCTGATAAGAGATTTCAGTCATGTTGCCATAGTTGCCGGTGAACTTAACGCTGTCGAAAGGCACCATCTGCGCGGCGGTGATTTTATTCAGCTCTTCAATCTTTTTACCGTCCGGAAGCGTGACACTGTAACGACCACCGGTAGAGGATTGCGTTTCAAAGAAACGGCCGACGCCGACGCCTGCGGTGGCATCTGACGCTACGCCTGGAATTTCAACACGCTTCGCTTCTTCACCGCCTTTCGCCAGCGCGGCACGGCCCGCTTCGGAGTCGCGTGGGATGGCGTCTGCGCTCTGAATCACGCGTTTTTTCGCATTGGCTTTATAGATGAAGGCCGTAATCAGCTGGTTACCGCCCTGGTTGGCATCAACCTGGCGCACGATATAGAACGCATCAGCGCCCTTCGCTTTCGCCGCTTTACTGATAGCGTCGTTAACTTCCGGCTGGGTGCGGTAGAAACCCTGCACCGTCACGGTATCGTAAGGCTCGAGCGCAATGGCTTTATCTTTTGGATATTCGGTTACGCCATTGATCACGCGATAGGTCGGCTTGTCTGCTTTCGCCGCATCAGCTTTATAGAGATCGGCGGTGACGCGCTGGTTGCCGCTGTTATTGGCATCAGAGGTGTCAACAACATAAAAAGAGGCCGCGCCTTCTTTATCTGCGCGTTTGGAGACGGCGTTAACCGCATCGCCAATCGCGTTAAAACGTCCGGTAATCACGATGCGATCGTAAGGCTTCACCGCAGCGGCTTGCTCCGGTGTTAACTCTGTCGCGGCGTTAGCAGTAAACGCGGTTGCGGACAGAAGTGCTGACGCCAGGAGGGTGTACTTGAGCTTCATAAAAATAATCCTTCGCCTTGCGCAAACCATAAGTTGTTATTAATAAAACGTCGGTGATTATTGCATTTAAACCGCGCGACTGTCTGCGTCATTTTTTACAGAGTGTGCGCGGCCAGGGGGATAAACCATAACCTTTAGTGATATGTTGAAAAAATAGCCCCTTGACCAGCAAAAGTGATAAAGGTTATGAGTTTTTAAAGTTAATGTAATGTTAAAAGGGATGGTGGGGCGGAGATAAATCATGTTTTGCCGCTTCGCTTAAGCGGAATATCAGCCTTTCCACGTTAATTTAAGTCAAATAACCCTGTCAGCCCGCTTCAGCGCTTAATTTTCGCGGATTAGTGCAGCATTTCGCTTTTCTGACGGTGGATCGCAGGCGTTATTTTCAGTAGGTTATAGAAAGTTTGTTACTGTTTTATTTTCCGCACGGCGTTAATTAGCCACCGCGAAAAACGGACAAACCATCAACTAAAACCGATGGAAGGGAAAACTATGCGTATTGGTGTACCTAAAGAGAGGTTGGCCAATGAAACCCGCGTGGCCGCGACGCCGAAAACGGTCGAGCAGCTACTAAAATTGGGTTTCACCGTCGCGATTGAGAGCGGCGCGGGCAAGCTGGCAAGTTTTGACGACGAGGCGTTTGCCCAGGCGGGCGCGACCATTGTCGATAGCGATAATGTCTGGCATTCGGATGTGATCCTGAAAGTGAATGCGCCGCTGGAGGAGGAGATTGCACTGCTCAATCCGGGCACAACGCTGGTGAGCTTTATCTGGCCTGCGCAAAACCCGGCGCTGATTGAGACGCTGGCGGCACGCAACGTCACGGTGATGGCGATGGACTCCGTTCCGCGCATCTCGCGCGCTCAGTCGCTGGATGCGCTGAGCTCGATGGCGAACATCGCCGGTTATCGCGCAATTGTTGAAGCCGCCCACGAGTTTGGCCGCTTCTTCACCGGGCAGATCACCGCCGCCGGTAAAGTGCCACCAGCCAAAGTGATGGTGATTGGCGCAGGCGTTGCTGGTCTGGCCGCCATCGGTGCGGCTAACAGCCTTGGCGCGATTGTCCGCGCATTCGATACCCGCCCGGAAGTGAAGGAGCAGGTGCAAAGTATGGGCGCCGAGTTCCTCGAGCTTAATTTTGAAGAGGAAGCGGGCAGCGGCGACGGCTATGCGAAGGTGATGTCGGAAGCCTTTATCAAAGCGGAGATGGAGCTCTTTGCCGCGCAAGCGAAAGAGGTCGACATCATCGTCACTACGGCATTAATTCCGGGCAAACCGGCGCCGAAACTGATCACCCGCGAGATGGTTGACGCCATGCAGCCGGGCAGCGTGATTGTCGATCTGGCAGCGCAAAACGGCGGTAACTGTGAATATACCGTGCCGAACCAGGTCACCACTACCGCCAACGGCGTCAAAGTGATTGGCTACACCGATCTCCCGGGGCGCCTGCCGACCCAGTCGTCACAACTCTATGGCACCAACCTGGTTAACCTGCTGAAACTGCTCTGCGTTGAGAAAGATGGCAACGTGGTGGTTAATTTTGACGATGTGGTGGTGCGCGGCGTAACGGTGGTGCGTGAAGGCGAAGTGACCTGGCCGGCACCGCCGATTCAGGTCTCTGCCCAACCGCAGGCCGCACCAAAAGCTGCCCCCGCTGCGCCGAAAGAGGAGCCGGCACCGGCATCACCGTGGCGTAAATATGCGCTGATGGCGCTGGCGATTGTGCTGTTTGGCTGGCTCGCCGACGTCGCACCGAAAGAGTTCCTTGGTCACTTCACCGTGTTTGCGCTCTCCTGCGTCGTCGGTTTCTACGTCGTGTGGAACGTCTCCCATGCGCTGCATACGCCGCTGATGTCGGTCACCAATGCCATCTCCGGCATTATTGTCGTCGGTGCGCTGCTACAGATGGGGCACGGCGGCTGGGTCAGCTTCTTCAGCTTTATCGCGGTGCTGATTGCCAGTATCAATATTTTTGGTGGTTTCACCGTCACTCAGCGCATGCTGAAAATGTTCCGGAAGAACTAAGGGGTAACAAATGTCTGGTGGATTAGTTACAGCTGCATACATTGTTGCCGCGATCCTGTTTATTTTCAGCCTGGCCGGGCTTTCAAAGCATGAGACCTCCCAGCAGGGTAACAACTTCGGTATCGCCGGGATGGCGATCGCGCTGGTGGCGACCATCTTTGGTCCGGATGCAGGGAATGTCGCCTGGATCCTGCTGGCGATGATCATCGGTGGCGCAATCGGCATGCGTCTGGCGAAGCGTGTTGAAATGACCGAAATGCCGGAGCTGGTCGCGGTGCTGCATAGCTTTGTTGGCCTGGCGGCGGTGCTGGTGGGCTTCAACAGCTACCTCGACCACAACCCGGGTATGGATCCGGTGCTGGTCAATATTCATCTCACCGAAGTGTTTATCGGTATCTTTATCGGTGCCGTCACCTTTACCGGGTCGATTGTCGCGTTTGGTAAGCTGCGTGGGAAAATCTCCTCGAAGCCGCTGATGCTGCCGAATCGTCACAAGATGAACCTCGCCGCGCTGGTGGTCTCTTTTGTGCTGCTGCTGGTGTTTGTACGCACCGAAAGCGTTGGCCTGCAAGTGCTGGCGCTGCTGCTGATGACCATCATTGCGCTGGTATTTGGCTGGCATCTGGTGGCGTCGATTGGCGGCGCGGATATGCCGGTGGTGGTCTCGATGCTTAACTCCTACTCCGGTTGGGCGGCGGCGGCGGCGGGCTTTATGCTCAGCAACGACCTGCTGATCGTCACCGGCGCGCTGGTCGGTTCGTCCGGGGCAATCCTCTCCTACATTATGTGTAAGGCGATGAACCGCTCCTTTATCAGCGTGATTGCCGGTGGGTTTGGCACCGACGGCTCCTCCAGCGGTAGCGAAGAGGAGGCGGGCGAGCACCGCGAAATCAACGCTGAAGAGACGGCGGAGCTGCTGAAAAACTCCCACTCGGTGATCATCACTCCGGGCTACGGGATGGCGGTGGCACAGGCGCAGTATCCGGTAGCGGAAATTACCGAAAGACTGCGAGCCCGCGGCGTGAAAGTGCGTTTCGGTATTCACCCGGTCGCCGGGCGTTTGCCGGGCCATATGAACGTGCTGCTGGCGGAAGCAAAAGTGCCATATGACATCGTGCTGGAGATGGATGAGATCAACGATGATTTCGCCGATACCGACACGGTGCTGGTGATTGGCGCGAACGACACCGTTAACCCGGCGGCGCAGGACGATCCGCGCAGCCCCATCGCCGGTATGCCGGTGCTGGAAGTGTGGAAGGCGCAGAACGTGATTGTCTTTAAACGTTCGATGAACACCGGTTACGCCGGCGTGCAGAACCCGCTCTTCTTTAAAGAGAATACGCAGATGCTGTTTGGCGATGCCAAAGCCAGCGTCGATGCCATTCTCAAAGCGCTGTAAGGTTTACTGCTTAACGATACCGCTCTTCGGAGCGGTATTTTTTTGCCCGCAGTAAGGCTTGTCAGAGCGTCTATACTTCTTGCTTGATCTTTTTATAAGGAGGAAGGATGACGTTTTTGTCACGTTTTGACTTTATATCCATCTTGATGATGCCCTCATTCTGGATTGGTCTTGGTACGGTGGTGATTGTGACGCTGGTGGTTTACTGGCTCTTCACCCACTTACTGAAAATGGTGCTGAAAGGCGCGCGTAGCTGGAGTGAAAAGCAGGGCGGCGTCGGCACATTGCAGCATGTGGTGGTGGATATGCTCAGCCGCACCAGCAGATTCCTGCTCTTTGTCGCGGCGTTACTCTTCAGCCTGCGCTTCGTCGACCTTCCCGATCACCTCTTTAACACCCTCGGGCATGCCTGGTTTTTAGTGCTGGCGATCCAGATCGCGCTCTGGCTTGATCAGGGCGTGGTGTCGTGGATGCGCCACCTGATGTACTCGCCTAATACCAGCAAAAACCCGGTCACCATGGTGATTGCCGGTCTGCTGCTGCGCATGATGCTCTGGACGATGATGCTGCTGTCGATCTTGGCAAACGTCGGCGTCAATATTACCGCGCTGGTGGCGAGTCTTGGGGTAGGCGGTATCGCCATTGCGCTGGCGGTACAAACCATTCTGAGCGACGTTTTTGCCTCGCTCTCCATCGGCTTCGATAAGCCCTTTGAGATCGGCGACTTTGTGGTGTTCGGCGACGTTGCCGGTACCATTGAGCATATTGGTCTTAAAACCACCCGTATTCGCAGCCTGAGCGGGGAGCAGATTGTCTGCGGCAACGCCATCCTGTTGCAGCAAACGCTGCATAACTACAAGCGTATGCAGACGCGCCGTATCGTCTTCACTTTTGGCCTGGCGCTCACCACGCCGCCGGATAAGCTGCGCAAAGTGGGCGAGATGGTAAAAAACATCATCACCGACGTGGGCAATACGCGTTTCGATCGCGCCCACTTCCTCGGCTTTGGTACCGATCGGCTCAACTTTGAAGTGGTGCACATTGTTAACTCGGCGGATTACAACACCTACATGGATATTCAGCAGGAGATCAATATCCGCATCATGGAGCAGCTGGCGGCAGAAGGGATTGAGCTGGCGATACCGTGCGTGGTGGTGAAAGGAGGGCTGGCGGTAGAAACGCCGTCAGCAGAGCCGCAGAGTGAACAACCGGCAGTATAAAAAACCCGCCTCGCGGCGGGTTGTTTGCTTAGTCGTCTTCGTCGTCATCCAGCTCAACGGGCGACTGGTAATCATCCGGTTTGATAACCAGCAAATCGCAGCGCAGGTGATCGATCACCTGCTCTGCGGTATTGCCGAGAAACGCGGCGGAGATTCCGGTGCGGCCAATGGTGCCAAGCACCACAATCCCGGCCTGTAAATGTTCCGCCAGGTCCGGGATCACCTCTTCCGGCAACCCTTTCTCGACATGGGTCATTTTCTCATCGATACCAAACTTTTGCCGCAGCGCTTTCATCGCCAGCAGGTGCTGGCCGCGAATGGCGTCGTTATAGACGCTCGGATCAAACTCCGGCAGCTCAATCGCAATATTGATGGGGGTGACAGGATAGGCACCGACGAGGTGCACTTCAGTATGGTTGACCTGCTCAGCCAGATGCTGGGTCTCTTTCACCAGCTTCTCATTCAGCGCGTTGTGATAGATCTCTTCGCTGGCAAGGTTAACAGCAACGACAGCGCGACCGCCTTCCGGCCACGGCTGATCTTTTACCATCCACACCGGGCAAGGGCATTTACGCAGCAGATGCCAGTCGGTCGGGGTGAAAATTACTGATTCCAGTTTGTCGTGCTGGTGGGTCATCTTCAGCAGCAGATCGTGGCCGCCGGAGAGCACTTCCTGAATAATCGCTTCGAAAGGACGGTTATGCCACACCACTTTGATGTCGATTGGCACACCCGCGTCGATATAGTATTTCGCCTGTTCGCGGATCCATGCGGTGCGCTGGCTGATAACGCCCTGGCGCATCGCCGTTCGCTCATCGGGGGACAGAAGGGTGGTCATCTCGTATGAGAAGTCATAAATCGGCAAAAATGCTTTGATCCGACCGCCAATCCGTTGATGCAAATACACGGCACGTCGTAATGCGGGTTGATCGTCCTGATTAGGATCGATGGCGACCAACATATTCTGATACTTAGCCATACAGGGTCTCCTTACATCTGTCACCACTCTCTGACAGTAAAAGATAACCCATATAAGCTGAATGAAACAGCGGAAACCTTTTGCCGGATCAATAAATCAGAAAAATGTAATGACCCGGCAAAAAGGCAAAAGGTGGGGGTAAAACTCAGGCAACGTTACGGGCGTGGCCCGCCAGCTCAGAGAGCAGATCGCCATTTTCGATGGTGATATATTTCCCTTTCACCGCCAGCATACCGCTCTTCTGGAAACGACCCAGCAGACGGCTGATGGTCTCAACGGTAAGGCCCAGATAGTTGCCAATGTCGCCACGGGTCATGGTCAGACGGAATTCACGCGGCGAGAAACCACGCTGCGCAAAACGACGGGAGAGGTTGTAGATAAACGCCGCCAGGCGCTCTTCCGCGTTTTTCTTCGACAGCAGCAGGATCATATCCTGATCGCCTTTGATCTCACCGCTCATCAGACGCATCATCTGCTGGCGCAGGCTCGGCATTTTACCGGAGAGATCGTCCAGCGTTTCGAACGGGATCTCACACACCATTGAGGTCTCCAGCGCCTGAGCGAAGCTCGGGTGATGACCGGTGCCGATGGCATCAAAGCCCACCAGATCGCCCGCCAGATGGAACCCGGTGATCTGCTCATCACCCTGTTCGGTGATGGTATAGCTTTTGATGGTGCCAGAACGGATAGCGTAGAGCGATTTCAGCTCGTCGCCTGCTTTAAACAGGGTCTGACCTTTCTGGATGGGCTTTTTACGCTCAATGATATTGTCGAGCTGATCCAGCTCATGCTCATTAAGAGTAAAGGGGATGCAAAGCTGGCTGATACTGCAATCCTGACAATGGATAGCACAACCGCCAGACTGAATGCGTCGAATAATTCGCTTTTCCGGGATCATAGGTCTGCTCTACGCCGTAATTGATATTGGTCAATTTTAACATCTTTTTATGGCGCACGTAAGCCTGGCAAAACGTCAATTCACCATAAATGAAACAGTGGAGCGAAACGGTAAAGACTTACTTTGTCTCATGTTATTGAATTTCCACCAATTCACTAAGGCTTTAGCGAGCGAAGTACATGAAATACATACTAAACAGACCTGTTTTCTCACAATAGTAAGTAACGTTCATGGCGCAGCAGCCACTCTTTACGGGCCACGCCGCCCGCATAGCCGGTGAGCATGCCATTACTGCCGATCACGCGATGGCAGGGGACGACGATGCTAATCGGATTGGCTCCATTCGCCGCACCCACGGCACGCGCCGCGCCCGCGCGGCCAAGAATGGTCGCCAGTTGACCATAATGCATTACCTGACCGCAGGGAATGGTGCGCAGCATCTGCCACACTTCACGCTGAAAAGGGGTTCCGCCCGTTGCGGTCGGCAGGGTATCAATCACCGCCAGATCGCCGTCAAAATAGTCCTGCAGTTTTTGGCTCAACCCGCCAGGGTTCTGCGAAGCCACGCGCTGATACCCTTCACGGCGATAGTGAATATTAAGCAGTTCAACCATCCGGGCATCATGTTCTTCCCACTCGACGGCGCGCAGCTGAAACTGCTCATCGCAGATGATCCACAGCGGGCCAAGCGGGGTGGAGATTTTATCTTCAAGCAGGGTGAGCATCGGGCGTCCTTATCGCTAAATAGCGGCGATAATTTAGCAAACAAAAAAGCGCCTCACCATACCCTGAAAGGGTGGTAGCTTGAGCCTTCAATAAGGAAATAACCCTTAAGAGTTAAATGGCGGAGAAAATATAAGGTTACTAACGTTTATTAATTAAAAAAATAGAGCCTGCCGACATCCGTCAGGCTCCAGAGTACACACAAACTGAGCATCCAATCTTTATTTTTTGCACGCGATCCTTGCGCCTTCCCTATATTTATAGCGGCCATAATAATTATTGCCAGTTTTAATTAGTGATTAATTTCACGATTATTTAACAGAGGTGCAGGGTATAAAGAGACGCCTCGTTATACCGTTTTTATAACACCTTGAGCCTACGCATAATTTGCCCGCAGCATTGAGAAGCGCTCCTGCGCCAGCTATAGTACTTCAGCAGATGTTGCTGGAGGACTGCCCCATGAACCCGGATGAAAAATCGCTGTTTCTTGACGCCATGGAGGATGTCCAACCCCTGAAACGCAGTGCCGATGTGCACTGGCACCCGAGCCATAAATCCCGACCCTTGCAGCGCATTGACACCCTGCAACTCGATAATTTTTTGACCACCGGCTTTCTTGACCCGGTAGCGCTTGATACGCCGCTGGAGTTTCGCCGCGAAGGGCTGCAAATCGGCGTGCTCGATAAGCTGCGGCTGGGCAAATATACCCAACAGGCGAGCCTGAACCTGCTGCGCCAGCCCGTCGAGCAGTGCCGGCAGATGCTGTTTAGCTTTATGCATCAGAGCCGTAAAGATGGGCTACGCAATGTGCTGATCATTCACGGAAAAGGTCGCGACGAGACCTCGCACGCCAATATCATCCGCAGCTACCTGGCGCGCTGGCTGCCGGAGTTTGAGGATGTGCAGGCGTTCTGCCCGGCGTTACCGCACCACGGCGGCAGCGGCGCATGCTATGTCGCCCTGCGCAAATCCGAGCAGGCAAAGCAGGAGAACTGGGAGCGGCACGCCAAGCGCAGCCGCTAGCCGACAAGCGGAACATCCGCTAAGCGTGTGGTCCAGGCGGGGGAGAGCAGGGAGCGCTTCATCTTCCAGCCTGGCGTGACGCCCTGGCCGGCAAACCATAATTTATTTCCCTTCTTATTAAGCGTGTCTAAAACATTCATTAGTGATTCGCTATTTTCGCGCGGAGTAAATTCATCGAATAAATTAAGTTGCGCGACGCCTTTACTAAAAAAATCCCCCAGCATAACGCCCGCTTTTTGATATCTCGGCCCTTGCTTCCAGATAATATCCAGGCTACGCGTTGCCGCTGCAATAATATCGCGGGTGTCATGGGTTGGCGTCAGTAAACGAATGCCTGCGCTGTTGCTGTAATAAGGTTCATCATCATCGTGCGGGCTACTCTTAATAAAAGCTCCGACATAGCGGCAATATTGACGATCCGCACGCAGCTTTTCAGCGGCCCGCGCCGCCCAGGTGCAGATGCCTTCGCGCACCGATGCGTAGTCGCTGACGCGCTCGCCAAAGGAGCGCGAACTGATGATTTCATGCTTCGCCGGTGCGAACTCGGCAAATCCCAGGCAGGGTTCCCCGCGCAGTTCACGTACCGTTCGCTCCAGCACCACGCTGAAGTTTTTACGGATAAGCCATAAATCGCTCTGCGCCAGCTTGAGCACGGTATCAATGCCCATCGCCTCCAGCCGCTTGCTCAGACGGCGACCAATTCCCCACACTTCGCCTACCGGCAGGGCGGCCATCAGCTTTATCTGCTGTGGCTGGCGCGACAGATCGACCACGCCGCCCGATGCCTCCGGCCACTTTTTCGCGGCGTTATTCGCCAGCTTGGCCAGCGTTTTCGTCGGCGCAATGCCGACACCGACGGTGAGCATGGTGCGCTGATAAATGGCATTACGCAGGGTACGCCCAAACTCGCGCAGCTGTGGAATGCCGGTTAAATCTACAAACGCTTCATCGATGCTGTAGATATCTACCGCCGGACAAAGCTCCTCCAGCAGCGTCATCACCCGATGGCTCATATCGCCATACAGTGCGTAGTTACTGCTGAACACCGCCACATTGTGACGCTCCATTAGCGCCTTCTGCTTGAAGTAGGGGTCAGCCATCGTAATGCCGAGCGCTTTGGCTTCAGCCGAGCGGGAGATGACGCAGCCATCGTTATTGGATAAGACTACTACCGGCTTACCGGTTAAATCGGGCCGGAAGACGGTCTCGCAACTGGTGTAGAACGAATTCACATCAACGAGCGCGTACATGATGGCGGGGCGGCAAAGTGATCACGGTCGTCACGACGCCAACTATATGCGCGCCTTCCTCTTCTTCGATCCTGATCGCCGGATAAGCGGGGTTATCCGCCACCAGCTGCGGATAAGGCCGCAGCCTCAGCCGCTTTACCATAAAACCGCTTAACAGGCGGGCGACAACAATATCGCCATCGCCCGGTTGCAGGCTGGTATCGACCAGTAACAACGAACCCGGCAGGATCGCCGCCCCGCACATGGCGTCACTGGACGCCCGCATTACATAGGTGGCCGACGGGTGGGCGATCAGGCTGCTCACCAGGTCGATCGCATCTTCAATGTAGTCCGCAGCCGGACTCGGAAAAGCGCTGGTAGTCATAATGGGTGTCGATCTTTTATTATTACTGTATATAAATACAGTATCGTTGTTCGCACGAAAGGATCAACCCCCTGGAGGCAGGATCGTTGAAAGATCCTGATGATATTGGCAATTTTTTGCACAATCATTTTCAGCGTTTGCGCGGCGGGCTGCGCGTTTTGACGGTTAATGCTTTTGCAATCAAAGGGTAAGACACTACACTTAGTGAGAATCTTTCCATTGGACGGTCCGCATGACAACGCTCAAGAGCAACAACTTCTTTTTTACCATTTTGTTATTACTGGTCAGCGTGGCGTTTTTCACCCTGATCCAGCCTTACTACTCCGCCATTATCTGGGCGGTGATCCTGGCATTGATCTTCTATCCGCTGCGCACAAAGCTCACTATGCTCCTGCGCGGGCGGAACGGTATCGCCTCGCTGATTACTGTGCTGCTGATCTGCATCCTCGTCTTTATCCCGATGATGATCGTGCTCTCGTCGCTGGCGGTAGAGATCAACGCGCTCTACCAGCGTCTGCAAACTAACGCGACGGATCTGCCGCAGCTGTTAAGTAACGGCATTGCGCACCTGCCGGAGTGGGCAAAACATGCGCTGCGCGAAAACAATTTCGATTCGGTGGACGCCATCCGCGAAAAACTCTCGGGTGTTGCGCTCAGCGTCGGGCGTTATCTGGCGGGTAGCGCGGTGATTATCGGTAAGGGAACACTGGGATTAACCATCAGCTTCTCGCTGATGGTCTATCTGCTCTTTTTCCTGCTGAAAGATGGCGCCGCGCTGGTGAAGAAAATCTACGAGGTGATGCCGCTGTCGGCCAAAATCAAACGCCGTCTGTTCCTGAAATTTGCCGGTGTGGCGCGCGCGACGGTAAAAGGGACGCTGGTGGTGGCGATTGCGCAGGGCGCGCTGGGCGGGATTGGCTTCTGGTTCGCTGGCCTGAGCGGCAGCCTGCTGTGGGGGGCGCTGATGGCGTTCCTGTCGCTGATCCCGGCGGTCGGTACCGCACTTATCTGGATTCCGGCGGTGATCTTCCTCTACTCCACGGGCGAGTTGCTCACCGCCACGCTGCTGACCCTCTACTTTGTGATTGTGGTCGGGCTGGCAGATAACCTGCTGCGTCCGCTGCTGGTGGGGAAAGATACCCGCATGCCGGACTACCTGATCCTGCTGACCACCCTTGGCGGTCTGCAATTCTTTGGCATCAATGGCTTCGTGCTTGGGCCACTGATTGCAGGGTTGTTTATCTCCTCCTGGAACTTGCTGGCAGAAGCGCGTGCCAATGCGCTTAATACGCCGCAGGAATAAAACGTAACAGGCTGCCGGAAATAAACCGGCAGCCGTTCATTTAGCCTGCGTTTAATTAATTCGACGAGCGGTAAAGAATTGCAAATACTTTGAGTAAAATCTTAGCTTGTGCTAAATATAAGGCATGTACAACAACTGAGGACAATTTTTAACCGCCACGAAGAGAAGCAACGCGCGGTAAATTGTAAAAATATGGACATTCGGTTCAGTAGTCTTACCCCCTGTTTTTCACTTCCTGCCCCCTTCTGCTGCCCGCCTGCGGGCGAACAATACTGGCGCACTGCGCTGTAGTCCTCTCCTGCCCGATCCGGCGCCCTGTGCGCAACTGTTAATTTTTTTACGGTTTTCCGCTATGCGGTAAATCGCAATGATCTCTATTCTCAAGCAGGAGAAAAAATATGATTTACTGGATTTTATTAGCGTTGGCGATTGCCTCGGAAATAACCGGCACGCTATCTATGAAATGGGCAAGTATTAACGACAGCCACAGCGGTTTTATTTTAATGCTGGTGATGATCGCCTGTTCCTATATTTTCCTGGCGTTTGCGGTGAAAAAAATCGCCCTCGGCGTGGCCTACGCATTATGGGAAGGTATTGGTATTGCCATTATTACGCTGTTTAGCGTGCTGCTGTTTGATGAACCCCTCTCACCGTTGAAAGCGGCGGGTCTGGTGACGCTGGCGCTCGGTATTGTGCTGATCAAGTCCGGCACGCGTAAGGCCCCACGTCAGGAGCAGGGTCATGTTACTGCTTGAGTGGGTGCACGCGTTATGGCTGGCGATGGCCATTATTCTGGAAATTGTTGCCAACATCTTTTTAAAACTTTCTGACGGCTTTCGTCGCAAACTCTATGGCTGCGGATCGTTAGTGGCAGTGCTGGCGGCGTTCAGCGCGCTGTCGCAGGCGGTAAAGGGGATCGATCTCTCCGTCGCCTACGCCCTGTGGGGCGGGTTTGGTATCGTGGCGACGCTCGCCGCCGGCTGGATCCTCTTCGGCCAGCGCCTCAATGGCAAAGGCTGGATCGGCCTGGCGCTGCTGCTTATCGGGATGATGCTGATAAAACTTGCCTGATGTGATATTGCCCGCGTTTGCGGGCAACGAAATTTGTGGGCTGTATTACGCTTAGAGGACAATAACAAACGTTACGGGACACCAGTAAGGGTCGTCGATGCTCAATCCGCTAAGCTGGCGCAATATCCCCACAGCAAGAACGCTCTTTGTGATGATTTTTCTGGCGGGAGCTGGCTTAATCATCTCCGTCGTTGCGCTCCTCTATCTCTCACTGCACCTGATTAGTAGTAAAGCGAATGAAATCGATGAGCACCGCGCGGCACTCGCCGTGCAGGGGGCGATTCAGACTTCGGTCAACAGGATGCGATCTCTCGGCCTCGATAATGCGGTGTGGGATGAGGCGGTGCGCGTCGTCTACCGCACGCCGATGGACACCGGCTGGCTCTACAACACCTGGGGCGCGGGCTTTAAAGTCGACAATCTCTATGACGGCACCTTTGTGCTGGATGAGCACTTTGCAGTGGTATGGGGCGCGTTTCGCAGTCAGCCTTTTACCGAGCGCAATCTCGCCTTTTTTGGCGACGGGCTGGCGGCGCTTATCCGCAACCATGCCGCGGCGCTACAGCAGGGTAAGGACATTTTCGCCGGTATCACCCGCACGCACCGGGGAGTAGCGTTTGTCAGCATTGGCCTGATCCGCCCGGTGTCGGGCCGGCTTGATAAGCAGGGCAGCGCGCGGCGTTACTTAGTGATGACCCGTCATCTTGATGATGAACTGCTCAGCGAACTGGGCAGCACCTTTCAGATCCAGAACCTGCGCCTGGCGCCGCAAAACGCGCAGGGAAGCAGCATGCCGTTGCACGGCTCCGCCGATGAATTCCTTGGTTATATGAGCTGGAAGCCGCACTTTCCGGGTGCGGAAGCGGCAGACGCGGCGGCAGCCGATATCCGCCAGATCGCGATGCTCGCCTCGGGTCTTATCCTGCTGTTTATCGTGCTCAGCAGCGCCGGGCTTTATAAGCTGGCAAAAGGGGAGAAGCTGGCGCGCAGCATCGCGCTAACCGACTGGCTCAGCCGTCTGCCTAACCGACGCGCGCTGATTGAGCAGTTAGATCAGTGGAGCGAGTGGGGCAACAGCGATCTGATAAGCGTGGTGTTTATCGATCTTGATGGCTTTAAAGATGTGAACGATATCTATGGTCATGACGTGGGTGACCGGTTGATCGTCACCATTGCGCAGACGTTGCAGGAAAAAGTGCCGACCGACGGCATGCTGGCGCGCATGGGCGGGGATGAGTTCGCCATGACCCTGAGCGGGCCGTGGTCGGTTGAAAAAGCCACCGACTTTGCGCAAACGGTGCTCGACTACTTCTGCGCGCCGGTGCGCATTGGCAAACGTTCGCTGCATATCAGCGCCAGCATCGGCATCGCCAGCGGAACGCTGGTGGAGTGCTCAAGCTCTGAGCTGTTCCGCCGGGCTGATATCGCCATGTACCATTCGAAAATGTGCGGCAAAGCGCGGATGACGCACTATGACGCGGCGCTAAACAGCGCCCGCGAGCGGCAGTTGATGATTGAAAACGATATTCGCGACGGGCTGGAGCGGGAGGAGTTTGACGTCTGGTATCAGCCGATAATCGATGCCCGCAGCAGCAAGATGAGCGGCGTTGAAGCGCTGGCGCGCTGGCCGCGGCGTCCGGATGGCGAGCTGAAACCGGACGAGTTTATCCCGATTGCTGAAACCAGCGGCCTGATTTACGCGCTGGGGCAGTTTGTCCTGCGTCGCGCCTGCCGCGATCTCTATCCGCACGCGGGGCTCAAACTGTCGGTCAATATCTCTCCCGCGCAGTTTCGCGACCCGGAGTTTGAAGACAAAGTCGCTCAGGTGCTGGAGACCTGCCGCTTTCCGGCGCAGCGCCTGCAACTGGAGGTGACGGAAACGTACGTGCTGGAGAACCCGGAGCGCGCGCAGGCGGCGATTGCCAACTTAAAAGCGCTGGGCACGGCGGTCGCGCTCGATGATTTCGGCACCGGTTACTCCAGCATCGGCTACCTGCGGCGCTTTAATTTCGACACCATCAAAATTGATAAATCCCTTGCCGGATTAGTGGATAACGATGAGCAGGCCTCAGCATTAGTAAGCGGCACCATCCGCATTGCCAGCGCGCTGGGGATGCAGGTTGTAGCGGAAGGGGTGGAAAACGAAACGCAAATGGCGCTGCTGCGTGATGCGGGCTGCGATCAGTTGCAGGGCTTCTACTTTAGCGCGCCGATGCCGCTGGAGAGGCTGTTACAACAGCCTCTCCAGCGGCAGGAGTGAGTTACTGCACCGTATCGCTGACCAGCGCGTCCAGCTTGTCACGAAAACCGGTCACCGCAATCGCGCGGTTATCGGCGCGCCAGCGATCTTTTGCCGCCGGGGCAGAGCTTTGCACGGCGATCAGCTGCCAGCCCTCATCGGTTTTTAACATCAGCGGTGAACCGCTATCGCCCGGTAGCGTATCGCACTGATGCGACAGCACGCTGCTCTGCGCCCAGCCCGTCACAATACAATCCTGGTGGCTGAAGAGATTATCCAGATGATCTTGCGGATAACCTGCCTGCGTCACTTTGCGGTTGGCGGCTTTCAGCGCGGCAGTAAGCGCATCTTTATCGCCGCTAAACAGCGGCAGCGGCGTAATGCCGGAGGGGGGATAGCGCAAAACGATCAGCCCAAAATCCCATGAGGCGGCCGAGGAGGGGACAATCCACCCTTCGCCGTCGGCCTTCAGGCGTCGACCTAATGAGGCATCAACCCGCCCTTCAATACCGTGGATCTCATAGCGCCAGATCCCTTTTTGCGACACAAAACGCAGCGCTATCGCTTTATCAATTTTGCCGCGCGGCGGCGTCAGCAGACAGTGCCCGGCGGTTAAGGCGAGATGCGGGGAGATAAGTGTGGCGGTGCAGAGATTGCCGCTGGCGGTCTCAAGCTGGCCTATCGCATCCCACGGTGCGGTGGTCGGTGACGCAACGCGGACACGATCGTCATGCCCAAAAAAGAGGGTTTTTATATCCCTGGCGCTAACCGCGTCCTCATCGCCATCATCAGCATGTCCAACAGCGGAAAACAAAAGCAGCGGTCCCAGCAACAGCACAACGGTTCTTCGCATAGTACTCTCAGGTGGGGAAATTATGATTATTAAGGTCGAGCCATGAGTAATAAATATAGACGGGACGCATAGAAAGCGGGAGTAAAATCAGCGTGCTACATCAATAAAGATAGAAACGGAGGGCGATAAGCGCGCAGAGAATTAACATCATCAGGATAACTTCAAAACGATAACGTCGCAGCATGCTCAGGCCTCCAGAGAAAAACGGCGCTTCACCCGAAGGGCTCAGCGCCGCGTTTTAGCACGGCGCTCATGGGGAGCGCCGGTTACAGACACGTGGCTTATGCAGCCGGCTGTGCAGCCGGTTTAGCAGCAGTGTGTTTTACGTGTTTGTGGTGTTTTTTAGCAGCCTGGGCTTTCTGCTCTACAGCCGGTTTAGCAGCTGCTTTTTTGTGGTGCTTTTTAGCAGCCTGGGCTTTCTGCTCAGCAGCCGGTTTAGCGGCGGCTTTCTTGTGCTGTTTTTTAGCAGCCTGAGCTTTCTGCTCAGCGGCTTTTTTGTGTTTCTTGTGGTGAACTTTCTTCGCCGGAGCTGCTTTGGTGTCAGCAGCAGCCGGAGCTGCGGTGGTGGTGGTCGGCGCAGCAGCCGGAGCCTGAGAGGTGGCAGCGGTGTCAGCAGCGAAAGCAGCAGAAGACAGACCCATTGCAGCGGCAACAACCAGAGCTAATACTTTTTTCATTCCGATATCCTCGAATTGGTTTCTTCATTCAACCCCACTGCGGGGCCGTTGAAAGAACTATATCCCTGTTATCGAAGCGTTTCCGTGAGTGATTGGTATCGGCGTGTAACGGAATGTACAGCGGGGGAAAACGCGCCGGAAAGCGGCTCCGGCGCGGGAGGATTAGAGGTAACGGCGGGTAAGGTGCTGGCGGAAATAGTCCGCGTTCAGCGGCTCGCCGGTGGCATTGGCAATCAGCTGGGCAGTGCTAAAGCGGCTGCCGTGCTGCCAGATGTTCTGGCGCAGCCACTCAAACAGCGCGCTGAAATCACCGGCGGCGATGGCTTCTTCAAGGCCCGGCAGCGCGCGACGCGCGGCGTGGAACAGCTGTGCGGCGTACATTGCGCCCAGCGTGTACGAGGGGAAGTAACCAAAGCCACCGTCGGTCCAGTGGATATCCTGCATACAGCCGTTGCGATAGTTGCCTTCGGTCGATAGTCCAAGCCAGGATTGCATCTTTTCATTCCACAGTGCCGGAATATCGTCGACCTCGATCTCACCGTCGATCAACGCCCGCTCGATCTCATAGCGCAGAATAACGTGTGCCGGATAACTCACCTCGTCGGCGTCAACGCGAATATAGCCCGGCTTCACGCGCTGGTTCCAGGCGATAAAGTTGTGCTCTTCAAAGGCAGGCTGCATACCGAACCGCTCAATAATCGCCGGCTCCAGGCGACGCAGGAAGGCTTCGCTGCGACCAAGCTGCATCTCAAAGAAGAGGCTCTGTGACTCGTGGATCGCCGTGGAGCGCGCCAGCGCGATCGGCTGACCCGGCCAGCTGCGCGGCAGGTTCTGCTCATAGCGGGCATGACCGGTTTCATGCACCACGCCGAACAGAGCACTCAGCAACTCATTTTCATCGTAACGGGTGGTGATGCGCACATCTTCCGGCACGCCGCCGCAGAAGGGGTGGGCGCTGACATCAAGGCGTCCGCCGTTAAAATCGAAACCGAGCGTCTTCATCGCCTGCAAACCCAGCTCACGCTGATCGGCAATCGGGAATGGTCCTTGCGGGGCGATAAGCGTCTGCTGCGCCTGTTTCTCTACCGCCTGTTTCAGCAGATCCGGCAGCCAGCTTTTGACCTCGCCAAACAGCTCATCAAGGCGGGCGCTGGTCATATCCGGCTCGAACTTATCCAGCAGGGCATCATAGGGCGAGCAGCCTTTCGCCGCCGCGCGCAGCTTCGCCTCTTCGCGGGTGAGTTTCACCACCTCTTTCAGATTGGCGGAGAAGCCCGCCCAGTCATTGGCCGGGCGCTGGGTACGCCAGGCGTGTTCACATTTACTGCCCGCCAGCGACAGAGCTTCCACCAGCGCTTCCGGCAGCAGGGCTGCTTCATCGTAGTGGCGCTGCATTTCACGCAGGTTAGCCTGTTCAACGTCGTTGAGATCTTCCTGACCGGCGCTGGAGAGCCACTGGCCGACCTGCGGATTGGTTAAAATCTGGTGGCGCAGCACGCTCAGCTCGGCCAGCGCTTCACCGCGCGCGGCGCTGCCGCCCGGCGGCATCATGGCGAACATATCCCAGCCGGCAACGGCGGCAAGATGTGAGAAACGTGACAGGCGAAGGAAGGTACGGGTGAGTTGTTGATAGTTCTGCTTATCCATAATGCCTCTGATTTTTTTGCATTTTATTAACCCGAACGCCCAAAAATAGTAGTTCTGCGGCTAATGTTAAAATCTGTACCATAATAGAGAACACATTCATTTGACCAATAAACGCATAACACAGCAAAAAACCATGAATCCTTTCATTTGGGTGATCTGCAGTTTAATGGCGCTTGACGCTGTGCGGGAGTTGATGGGCGCAAGCTCCGTCTTCGCGCTTTTCTAGCCCTTTTCCGCACTACATTGCAATAAAAAAGCCCCGCTTGCGCAGGGCCTGCCTTCCTTATACGCGCTAGCGCAGACGCGCGTGCAGCCGTGTGCCGACCAGCAGGGCGAGCACCAGCATCGCCGCGATAAACCCGCCGACGCCGTTCCAGCCATAGCTGTGCCAGAAGACGCCGCCTAAGGTTCCTGCCACGCTCGATCCAAGATAGTAGCTGAAGAGATAGAGCGACGAGGCCTGGCCTCTGGCGCGCTTAGCGCGGGGGCCAATCCAGCTGCTGGCAACGGAGTGTGCGGCAAAAAAACCGCTGGTAAAGAGCAGCATGCCGATAAAGATCGCCCACAGCGAGGAGAAGAGCGTCAGCAGTAAACCGAGCAGCATGATTGAGGTAAAGGCGATCATCACCGGGCCGCGGCCATATTTGCTGGTCATCGCGCCCGCTTTTGGCGAACTCCAGGTGCCGGTCAGATAGGCCACCGAAAGCAGGCCAACCACCGCCTGGCTCAGCATCCACGGGGATTGCATCAGGCGATAACCAATATAGTTAAACAGCGTGACAAACGACCCCATCAGCAAAAAGCCTTCGAGAAAGAGCAGCGGCAGGCCGCGATCGCGCCAGTGCAGACGGAAGTTGATCAGCAGCGTTTTTGGCCGCAGAGAGGAGGGGCGAAAGTGGCGCGAGGGGGGCAAAATCTTCCAGAACATCAGCGCCGAAGCCAGCGCAAAGCAGCCAATCACCGCCACTGCCACCCGCCAGTTAAAGAAGTCGGTAAAAACACCGCTCAGCAGGCGGCCGCTCATGCCGCCGATGGAGTTGCCGCTGATATAAAGCCCCATCGAGAAGGCGACAAAACTGGGGTGGATCTCTTCACTCAGGTAGGTCATACCGACTGCCGCCACGCCGCTGAGGGAGAGCCCCACCAGCGCGCGCATCACCAGAATGCCGTGCCAGCTGGTCATCATTGTCGAGAGCAGCGTGCAGCACGACGCCAGAAGCAGCGCGGTAACCATCACATTTTTGCGCCCGATTGCATCTGATAACGGCCCGGTAAACAGCAGGCCAATCGCCAGCATGGCGGTAGAAATAGAGAGGGAGATACTGCTGCTGGCGGGCGAAACACCGAACTCATGGGAGAGCACCGGCAAGATAGGCTGAACGCAGTAGAGCAGGGCGAAGGTCGCAAGCCCGGCGGAGAAGAGCGCCAGCGTGACGCGCATAAATTGGGGAGTACCACGTTTAATAAACTGCCCGGACTGAGC
Organism: Kosakonia sp. S42; assembly: GCF_016624785.1. Classification (NCBI taxonomy): domain Bacteria; kingdom Pseudomonadati; phylum Pseudomonadota; class Gammaproteobacteria; order Enterobacterales; family Enterobacteriaceae; genus Kosakonia; species Kosakonia sp. S42. The sequence continues at coordinate 623,031 of NZ_JACVTW010000001.1, forward strand.
GACGGGTTTTTCGTTAACGATGTGTGTCGGTTCGCTATCAACCGTTGTTGTACGACTCACTTGAGATCCTTACCTTTTTGGCCCGTCATTACGGGGACGGGCTTACCACGGCGTAAGGGTATGAAAGCGGCAATATTCTGTCTAATATATTAATTATCTCAACTAAGTCGTTATACATATCAATGAATATCGAACTGCGCCACCTGCGTTACTTTATCGCCGTTGCGGAAGAGCTCCATTTTGGTCATGCCGCCGCGCGGCTGAACATCTCGCAGCCGCCCCTGAGCCAGCAAATTCAGATCCTCGAACAGCAGGTCGGCGCGCGGTTGCTGGCCCGCACAAATCGTAGCGTCTCATTGACCCCGGCCGGACGCCAGTTTCTGGCCGACAGCCGGCAGATCTTAAACCAGGTGGATGAAGCCGCCGCCCGTGCGCTACGTTTGCACCAGGGGGAAACAGGCGAGTTACGCATTGGTTTTACCTCCTCCGCGCCCTTTATTAAAGCGGTCTCAGATACCCTCTCTTCCTTTCGCCAGCGCTACCCGGATGTGCATATCCAGACGCGAGAGATCAATACCCGCGAACAGATAGCGCCACTTAATGAGGGAACGCTGGATCTCGGTTTGATGCGAAACACCCCGCTGCCGGAGACGCTGGCGTGGGAGGTGATCCTGCGCGAGCCGCTGCTGGCGATGGTTCCGCGTAACCACCCGCTGGCAACACGCACGGCCGTCTCGCTGCACGAGTTGGCGCAGGAGCCGTTTGTCTTTTTCGATCCCCATGTCGGTACCGGCCTGTATGACGATATCCTCAGCCTGATGCGGCGCTACCAGCTGACGCCACGCATCGCGCAGGAGGTGGGCGAGGCGATGACCATTATCGGCCTGGTGGCCGCAGGGCTTGGCGTGTCGATTTTGCCCGCCTCGTTTCACCGTGTTCAGCTCAGCGAGATGTGCTGGATACCGATTGTGGAAGAGGATGCCGTCTCGGAGATGTGGCTGGTGTGGTCAAAACACCAGGAGCAGGGGGCAGGGGCGGCGCGTTTCAAACAGCAGCTCCTTGACGCGGCAAACGGCTGAATTTCGCCCATAACGGCGGGCAAAATGTGCGTTAAATCACAAGCATGGGTAAATATTTGACGACAGCCGTTAAGTGTTTCACCATAGCCGAATGTTTATTTCGAAGCGCGAAAATAAGGGAGTATGAGGTGGTCGCTGATAGCCAGCCGGGGCATATTGATCAAATAAAGCAGACCAATGCGGGCGCAGTCTATCGCCTCATCGACCAGCTTGGCCCGGTCTCGCGTATCGACCTCTCCCGGTTAGCGCAGCTGGCCCCGGCAAGCATCACCAAAATTGTGCGCGAAATGCTGGAAGCCCATCTGGTGCAGGAGACGGAGATCCAGGAGCCGGGCAGCCGCGGGCGTCCGGCGGTCGGGCTGGTGGTCGAAACCGAAGCCTGGCACTACCTCTCGCTGCGTATTAGTCGTGGCGAAATTTTTCTCTCCCTGCGCGATTTAAGCAGCAAGCTGGTGGTCGAGGATCGTCTCGATCTTCCCTTAACCGCCGCCGAACCCTTGCTCACCCGCATCATTACCCAAATCGATCAATTTTTTACCCGCCATCAGCACAAGCTTGAGCGGCTGACGGCGATCGCTATCACGCTGCCGGGCATTATTGATACGGAAAATGGCATTATCCACCGCATGCCTTTCTATGAGGACGTGAAGGAGATGCCGCTCGGCGAAGCGCTGGAGGCCCATACCGGCGTGCCGGTCTATGTGCAGCATGACATCAGTGCCTGGACGATGGCGGAAGCACTGTTTGGCGCCTCTCGCGGCGCGCGGGATGTGATTCAGGTGGTGATCGATCATAACGTCGGTGCCGGAGTGATCACCGATGGACGCCTGCTACATGCGGGCAGCAGCAGCCTGGTGGAGATTGGCCATACGCAGGTCGATCCCTACGGCAAGCGCTGCTACTGCGGCAACCACGGCTGCCTGGAGACCATCGCCAGCGTGGAGAGTGTGCTGGAGCTGGCGCAGCTGCGCATGAGCCAGTCGATGAGTTCGATGCTGCACCAGCAGCCCTTAACAGTGGAGTGGCTCTGCCAGGCGGCACAGCAGGGCGATCTGCTGGCAAAAGATATCATCAGCGGCGTCGGGGCGAATGTCGGGCGTATTCTGGCCATCATGGTCAATTTGTTCAATCCGCAAAAAATATTGATTGGCTCGCCGCTAAGCCTTGCGGCAGAAGTGCTGTTTCCTACCATTGCCGACTGCATTCGCCAGCAGGCGCTACCGGCGTACAGCCAACATATCTCCGTTGAGAGTACGCAGTTCACCAATCAGGGCACCATGGCGGGTGCCGCGCTGGTAAAAGACGCGATGTATAACGGATCGCTGCTGATTCGTTTGTTACAGGGGTAACATTTTTACCCAGTCGCGATAAAAATTGCGCTATCTCAAATTGAGCCTCCACCACTTCCCGTAGACTTTCTGCTCTGAATTATATTTCCGGTTTATATTTTCGTTGCTTAACGGTGGAGTTACTTATGCTTAAGCGTTTCTTTGTTACGGGTACAGACACTTCTGTCGGGAAGACAGTGGCGTCCCGCGCGCTGCTCCAGGCGCTGGCTGCCAGCGGCAAAACGGTGGCAGGTTATAAGCCTGTTGCAAAAGGAAGTCAGGCAACGCCGGAAGGGCTGCGTAATAAAGACGCGCTGGTGCTGCAAAGTGTCTCCTCCCTCGAACTGCCTTACAGCGCCATCAATCCGATTGCGCTGAGCGAAGAGGAGAGCAGCGTGGCGCACAGCTGCCCCATCAACTACACCCTGCTGTCGAACGGGCTGGCCGATTTGTGTAAGCAGGTCGATCACGTCGTTGTCGAAGGCACCGGCGGCTGGCGCAGCCTGATGAACGATCTGCGCCCGCTCTCCGAGTGGGTGGTGCAGGAGCAGATGGCGGTGGTGATGGTGGTAGGGATTCAGGAAGGGTGCCTCAACCATGCACTGCTTACCGCGCAGGCGATCGCCAGCGATGGCCTGCCGCTGATCGGCTGGGTAGCAAACCGCATCAACCCGGGCCTTGCGCACTATGCCGAGATCATCAACGTGCTGAGCAAAAAACTGCCCGCGCCGCTGGTGGGCGAGCTGCCTTACCTGCCGCGCCCGGAACAGCGCGACCTCGCCCACTATATCAACCTGCAGATGGCCACCGGCATGCTGATCGCCGATCGCGTGCTGGCCTGAGTCCTTTTTTGATCGTTCGCCGGACAGGGCTAATGCCTGTCCGGTCTATGTGACCCCCTGTGCTCATTTACCCATGAAACTTCTGAAAGCGCGCTTCACACACTCAGGCCATAGCTACGCTTAACGGAAAATCACTTCCGGAGATGAAGCTTATGTATGCTTATGCAAAAGAGAAAACCAAGCCTCAATATCCTGCACAAACTGCCGCGCCTTCAGAAGAGGAAATCCTCGAACAACTCCGGTTTAATAATTTCCCTAAGGATGATCTCAAAACCATCCTCGATAAAATAAAGCAGCTTAATCCCAAATTAAAACAGCCCCACCTGCTGGTTGCGAAATATCGCTCAGGTGCCGCTGCAAACAGCCAGGGTAGCGCAAATGCTGCCTCATCCAAAAGTGCGTCATCAGCAACGACTGCGGGATACAAATTTTCCAGCGATATTGTGGATGGCGCGCTCTACTTATATGCCACTAACAAAGGTGCTCTGTTTATAAACTCGCTTATCAGAAAGGCAAAAGGACAGGATATTGATATTCCTGACTCGACAAAACTGGCGCGAGAAGCCAAAAGAGAGTTTGAAGTCGGCACAAATCCTGCGGCTTTTGCGCCCGGGATAGATATAAAGCGCGTCATCAAAACGTTAAGTGAAAAAAGCAATGCCGTAGCCATCATGAACCAGGCCGCAGAGGAGGCGAAATTCAGCGGTATGGATACCTATTACAGAGGGACAAAACACCGCCCCGTTCTCAACTCCATTGAGCCTGATGAGTTAGTCAGCGCCAATTTTCTTATGTCGGTCACTCAGGATAAGAAAACGGCAGAAAAATTCTCCTCGGGTAAATATAACTCACTTGCAGATTCGGATGAGTTTGGTGTGATATACGACATCACGGGCAACCCAAAGGATTTTAAATATGGCGATGCCATTGAAAAAGAGAGTATTTTCCCCGTTGGCACGAAGTTTAAATATATTGGTCGTACCGGAGCCACTTATCGCTTTGTTGAGCAGTCGGCGGCGGAAGTGAAAAAATATAAGGGTAATATTTACAGGCTGTACAGATAACGATCCTGGCGGTTGTTCAGCGGGGCGAACGGGTAAATTAAAGCGCCGGGAGAGAAACTGATGTATGCCTATGCAAAAGAGAAAGCCAGGCCGCAAAATCAAGGCGGCACCGGGTCATCTTCTGAAGACGAAGCGGAAGATACCGCGCGCAACCTTATTGCAAAACAGGCGCGGCGCGCTGGCCTTGCAAAATCTCTCCAGACCTACCAGCAAGTATTTCAGGCGATCTACAACGTTCATGGCGGTACGGTATACAAAGAGATCTGGTACGCGCTTGGCGACACCGTCCCCTTAAACAGTACGGCGATGATAACCGCTGAACATATGGCGGCGATTGCGGATTTTATTGTCGCCCGGGAAAAGATTGTGCACTCCATCTATACCAGCACGACGCCGGACAATATTCCGATGGATGTGACGAAGGTGAAAGATGCGCTGCAAAAAATCCCCTTTCCGGTGCTTAATAAGGCCATCTCTCTGGGGCAGTTTATTACCGCGACAAACGACAATATTACCAACCATGCTGGCCGTCGCAGTTTGAAAAACGTTACGCCAAGAGGCTGGGCGCAGGGGCAGACGTGGTCGTCCGTGCCGGGTATCGGCGCTATCGGGAAAATGGCGGCGCAGGGTATTCATCCTGACGAAACTATTGTGTCATTGAGTAAAGACAAATACGGTGAGTGGGTGCCAGCAACGAACCACAGCTCGACTAACTTAGTGCTGCATGAATATGCCCACGCGATTGATCGTAGCTTTGGCGAAAAAGCGTTAATGGGGCCAAAAGGTACAGGCGAAGCGGGCGATTATTTAAGTAAACGAGCCAGTTTTATTGCTGCCTGGGAAAAAGATCTGGGCAACACAACGCCGGAGTCATTCGAGAACTACTACTGGCAGGGCGGCACCAGCGGCGGGGCGGAAGAGGCGTTTGCCGAAGGCTTCAGCGATTTGTACGGTAAGACGGAGTACCGGAAATGGCCGAATATTAAAGCTTACCTTGCACGCAAAATGAAATCGGTGACCTGAAGGCGCTAACCGGGGCTTATCCGGCCTGCGGTTAACGCCATTTGGCAAATTTGCTTAACTCTCGCTGTGGATCGCCAGCGCCCGGCGCGTTTTCCCGGAGCTTAAATACTCGGCGATGTAATCCTGCGAAATCTCGCCGTTATAGCGACCCTCTTCATCCACGATGGGCATCCAGCTGGTGTTACTCTCATAGAGCCGCGAAAGCACCACGCGCAGGTTATCCTCCGCTTTACCGGTAATGCGGAACGGGTGCAGCAGCGCAGCGCAGTCGCGGGCATCATGCCGCGCTTCGCGGCGTTTGACGAAGCCGAGCGGTTTACCCGCGCCGTCGACCACCGTTACGGCACGCATATCGTTATCATCCATAATGGCGAACGCCTCAGCGGCCGGGGTCGATTCCCGCACGGTGATGGTCGGTTGCTGATCGGTCACGTCTCCGGCTGATACCAGCAGCAGGCGCTTGAGCGTCCGGTCCTGGCCAACAAACGAGCCGACAAACTCATTCGCCGGTTTTGCCAGCAGCTCATCAGGGCTCGCGCACTGCACAATGCGTCCCTGGCGGAACACCGCTATCCGGTCGCCGAGCTTTAAGGCCTCGTCGATATCGTGGCTGACCAGCAGCACCGTCTTTTTCAGCGCACGCTGCATTTCAAGAAACTGGTTCTGGATCACTTCGCGGTTGATCGGGTCGACCGCGCCGAAGGGTTCATCCATCAGCAATACCGGCGGATCGGCCGCCAGCGCGCGGATCACGCCAATACGCTGCTGCTGGCCGCCGGACATCTCGCGCGGGTAGCGGTGAAGGAACTTTTTCGCATCAAGCGCCACCATCTCCATCAGCTCTTCCGCGCGGCTTTTACAGCGCGCTTTATCCCAGCCCAGCATGCGCGGCACCACGGTAATGTTCTCTTCGATGGTCATATTGGGGAACAGGCCAATCTGCTGGATCACATAGCCGATATTGCGCCGCAGGGTCACGGTATCCATGCCGCTGGTGTCTTCACCGTTAATCAGGATCTTGCCACTGCTTGGCGTAATCAGGCGGTTAATCATCTTCAGCGTCGTGGTTTTGCCGCAGCCAGAGGGGCCGAGCAGCACGCACATTTCGCCTTCCGGCACCATCAGGTTGACATTGTCGACGGCATTCACACTCTGGCCGTTCTTCTGCGTAAATTGTTTGGTCAGATTTTCCAGTTTAATCATTATCGAATCCCCTTCGGCGTCAGCACGATTTGTAAGCGGTGCAGTAACCAGTCGAGCACAACGGCCAGTAAACAGATCATCACCGCGCCGGCAATCAGCATACGAATATCACTCCCGCCGATGCCGTTCAGCAGCAGCAGCCCCAGCCCGCCCGCGCCAATGACGGCGGCGATGGCCATTACGCCAATATTCATCACCACGGCGGTACGGATCCCGCCGAAAATCACTGGCAGCGCCATCGGAATCTCCACCCAGCGCAAACGCTGCCAGAAGGTCATGCCAATCCCGCGCCCCGCTTCACGCAGCCCCGGCGGCAGGCTGTCGAGAGCGGTATGGGTGTTACGCACAATCGGCAGCAGCGAGTAGAGAAACACCGCGGTAATGGCCGGTAGCGCGCCAATCCCCTGGCCGACCAGCGAAAAGAGCGGGATCATCAGGCCAAACAGGGCAATTGACGGAATGGTCAGCACCAGCGTCGCCAGGCCAAGCACCGGCGTTGCCAGCCATTTGTGGCGCACAATCAAAACCCCCAGCGGCACACCAATAATTATCGCCATACCCACCGCCAGCAGTACCAGCCAGAGGTGCTGGAAGGTGAGGGTGGCGAGGTAGCCGGCGTTGTCCATCATGTAGTGAATCGTGTCCATAGGCTCTCCTTACAGCAACCCTTTCTCGCGCAGGAAGTCGCGGGCGACCTGCTGCGGCGTCTGGTGATCAATATCGACTTTCGCGTTGAGGGAGATAATCACCTCGTTGTTCAGCAGGCCGGAGAGGGTATTGAGCGCCTCTTCTAAGCCTGGGTTGGCTTCAAGGGTGTCTTTACGCACCACCGGCGTAACCGCATAGCTCGGGAAGAAGCCTTTATCATCCTCCAGCGTTTTCAGGTCGAAGCCCTTCAGGCGACCATCGGTGGTGTAGACCAGCCCGGCATCGACGAAACCATCGCGGATGGCGTTATAGACGAGGCCAGGATCCATCTGGCGGATTTGCGGACGATCCAGCTCCATGCCATAAGCCTGCTGCAACGGCTTCATGCCGTCGCTGCGCCCGGCGAACTCCAGGTCGAGGCCCAGCAGCCAGTTCTTTTTCGGGTTGGTTTTGCGGATCTCTTCAATCTTCGCCACCATCTGCGACATGGTGGTGATGTGCTCAGCCTCGGCGCGTTTACGCTGCATGGCGAAGGCATAGGTATTGTTCATATTGGCAGGGTTAAGCCACACCAGGCCGTGTTTCGCATCGAGGCGTTTAACGGTGTCGTAGGTCTCCTGTGCCGACATACGTTTGTTGATGTGGTTAAAAATAATCAGCGAGGTGCCGGTATACTCCCAGGTCATATCGACCTGCTTGTTGATCATCGCGTTGCGTGAAATCACCGTTGCGATATTGGTCTGCGGCTGCACCTGGAAGCCTTTTTTCTGCAGATACTGCACGGTAAGGGCCGACAAAATATGCTGCTCGGTAAAGCTTTTGGTCGCCACAACCAGCGGTGCCGCATGGGCGCTGGCGGTAATTAGCGCCGTTGCTGCCAGCCAGCCCAGCGTATGAAAAAGTCGTTTCATCACTCTTCCTCTTATTGTTATCACGCCGTGTGCGGGCTAAGAAGACGGCCCAGCGCCGCCAGCAGGGTATCGAGGATCAGGGCGAACAGCGCCGTGGCGGCTGCGCCTAAAATCAGCGTCGGGAAATCGTTGAGGTAGATGCCGGGGAAGATCAGTTCGCCATAGCTGCTGGCGCCAATCAGAAACGCCAGCGGCGCAGTACCGACGTTAATTGCCGTCGCAATTCGCACCCCGGAGAGGATCACCGGTAGGGCATTCGGCAGCTCCACCTGGCGTAAACGCTGCCATTTGGTCATGCCAATTCCGTTCGCCGCTTCGATTAACGAGGCGGGTACCGAGCAGAGCCCGGCATAGGTGTTGCGCACGATCGGCAGCAGTGAGGCAAGGAACAGCGCGATGATCGCTGGCGTATCGCCAATGCCAATCACCACCATCGCCAGGGCCAGCACCGCCAGCGGCGGCAGCGTGTTGCCGACGTTAAAGATCTGCATCACATACTCGGCAACCCCGCGTGCGGCGGGGCGGCTAAGGGCGATACCGCTGGGAATACCGACTAAGAGTGCAAAAAACATTGAGCTGAACACCAGAATCAGGTGCTGTTGCCCGAGGTAAATCAAATCCACCTGGCGGGCTTTTATCGTCTCCAGCCCGACGCCCCAGGTAATCAGCGCCAGTATGGCGACAATCCCGGCGATGAAAAGCAGTGCGCGGGTAAGCATGGAAGTCTGCATTGCAGTGTCTCTCCCTGTTTGCATGCGTTATGGCAACGGCAGGTTGCATGTTGTTATGCCATGTTCGGCAGGGTGCTTTGAGCTATAGCAAGCGTGCGGGAATGCTTCCAGTTCTGAGGCCGCTTTTTAAAACCCAGCGGCAGGCGGCTTTTGCACACTAAGCCTTACCGCGTAAAGGCCGATCGGAATATTAAAGAATTGTCTTAAAAGCGAAGCGGCAGAGGTGACGGTGTCACTAATGTGATTGCCGGGATAAACTATTCCGGCGCGTGAAAGGGCGCAAAATCACCGCAACAGCCGGTTTAACGCAGCGGCGAATAAAAACAGGTTGATGAGAACTCTTAAAAAATAAGCTCTGTTTATATAGAGCACATATTCTTAAACCAACCCGGTTATGGTCATAAAACCTTGCGAGGAGGCAACAGCATGTATGCTTCAGCGACAAAAAAGCCACTCAGCTCCTGGGCAGGAAAAGGGAGTCAGGGATCCTATGCAGAATCATCGCCGCTTTCATCACTGCATCAGGTTTCAGGTAAACACTCAGCCGCGTCGTTCAATGAGAACAAATCACAAAAAATCGCTGAAGTGGTGAATAAAATCACCTCATCGCATGCCGCTCCTGGCAGAAAAACGTCGCCCAATAGGGCATTAAACTCAGATGTCGTAAACAGCTTTGAGTCGCGCGGCCACCATGAAGCAGTGCGGATCTTCACCTTGCCGGACAGCCAGCTTGGTCGGCAATTACCTGCACTACCTTCCTCGGCGGAGCTAGGTTTAACGGAGAGCGAAATTTCGGCCATCAAGGTCTACACATCAAGTAACTACACCCTGCTTAATAAATATGAAAGAAGCAGGAACATGGAAAACTATGAAGTCGAAAAGCTTGTTAACACACTGATAAAAAATGGATTTTTAAAATCCGGCTTTGTGGGGAAAGAGTCTCTGGAAAGCGGAGTGAAAAATTTTAACCAGGTGCTGGATAGATCCAGAAAAAAACACCCCTCAAATGAAAGTTTCGGCAATGTGGTTGTGCGCGGTATTGGTTTCGATTATCCCTTTGGCGAAAAAGAGGCGAGGCAATACGCCACTGTCGGGGCTGTCATTGGGCAAAAAAGTTACACCAGCACCAGCGTCAGCACACCCTATTTAAATACCCATCTTCTGATCCTTGAAGCGCCGCCAGAAGCCGAAGGGCACTGGATTGCGCCAACCTCTGTGTTGCCCCAGGAGGATGAGATACTGTTTGCCCCCGGCGTGAAAATCAAAATCAAAGATGTGGTTGACGTTAATGAGTTTGGCAGTGCTGATGTGATGAGTTCCGTTTTCAAGCGGTTTCATATATCGGGCGAAATCAGGCAGTCACCTGTGTTTAAGAGCCTCAAGGAACCGCATCACTACATTAAAAAATATATCTATGGTGAGCTGCTGCCGCAAAAGTCCAGATGAGCAGCTGTTTCAGAAGCGTTTCTTAAAAAAATCCGGCCTGAGCGGCCGGAAAAGGTGTTAACGGAAGAGCGCTTTTTGCGCTATCGGCATCAGCAAGTTTGCCCGCCACTCTGCCAGCGTAAGCTGTGCCAGCCGGGCGAGCGCCTGCCAGAAAGGGTGCTGCGCCTGCTCCTCCAGCACGGCAAGAAAGCGGCCCGACCACGGCAGCAGATGCCACGCCAGAAGCTCATCGCAGGCCTGCGTCTTTCCCTGCTCCGCCAGCCAGGCCGCCAGCATCAGCAGGGTGCCGATATGATCCTCCGGCTCGTTTTGCTGCATCTCGAAAGCAATATTGTTGTCGCGCAGCCACTGGCGCAGGGCCAGCGTCGAGTCGCCAAACAGCACGCACTCTTTATCCAGCCATACCGCTCCCCACGGCGGTGCTGGCAGCGCCCACGGGCCGATAAACAGCCGTTGCCAGGCATCGGTTAACGGCTCTTCGCCATCCGCTGAAAATTGTTCAGCCAGCGGGAGCAGCAGGCTTTGCGCCAGCGGCCATGACGCCATCCACGCATTGTGCGTAAAGGCGCTGACCAGCGGCGCAGCAGGTTCGCTCTCCGGCGGATAGTAAAAGAGGGCGCCGAGCACGCGGGCGGTGAAAATAAACGATTCACGCTTCTCAACTGTCATGGTATTTCCCAAAAAGTGCCGAAGGCCGGACAAGCGTTCACCGCTATCCGGCTCCGTAATCGATCACCCGGCAACGGCGACGCCAACGGTCATATGCAGCCCGTAAAAGAGGCCGCGGCCAATCAGTTCCCCGGCAACCACCAGCACAAACCCAACCAGCAGGCTACTGACGCGCGGCTGCCTGCGCAGCACCAGCGGGCAGATCCAGCAGCCCAGCCCAAGCGCTAAAAGCAGCAGTCGCAGCGCCTGGAGTAAGCCGTAATCCGGGATCAGCGCTGTAGCCTGCTGCACGGAAGAGTGGGTTTCGCCAAGCTGCATGCTCTGCATCATCACCACCGCTGCGCTTGCCAGCAGCGCGATCGCGCTTATCGCCGCAAAACGGGAGGCCGGAAAGCGTATGCCGACAAGGCGCAGCAGCAGTGCGGCGAGCAGCGGGCCGCCAATCAGCATGGTGAGGAAGAAGCTGGCGGTGGTGTAGCCGTTATGCCAGGTCGGCACGGTTTCAATCTGATAGACCCGCGTCATCGCCCAGACAAACAGCACGCCAGAGACCATGCTGATCAGCAGCCAGATGCGCCCAAGGCCAGCAGGCATTTTGCCCAGCCAGTTCAGCAGCCACCAGATGCCGCCGATGGCAAAAAAGAGCGATCCAGCGGCAATCTCATTACTCAACGCAGAGGCGCCAATACGGTTTAGGGAGTTAAAGGCGCGCAGCGGCGAGCCGAGGTGCATCATCGAGGCGACAAAGCCGATGCCCATCAGCAGCCAGAGGAAAAACTGGCTGCGGACAATATGCAACTGACCGCGGCGATCGCCCTCATTGGCCATCCATACCAGGCCGGTGCCAATCACACCGCCCGCCACGCACTGACCGAGCACCGTAAAGAGCACCAGCGGCCATTCATGCCATCCGTTTCCCATTTCATACCTCCTGTGGATTAGCCAGATAGCCGCTTGTGTCCCCGGTCGGGCGGCTGTTGGCGTTGGGTTTGATGACAATATTTGGCCGGGTAAAGTGCGCCGCCGGAATGGGCGCGACCGCCGCCAGCGTGCCGTGCTTTTTACGCAGCGTCTCAATCGGACCAAAATCAAGGGCGCGCAGCGGGCAGGACTCGACGCAGATCGGCTTTTTGCCCTCTGTCACGCGCTCGTGGCAACCGTCGCACTTGGTCATATGCCCTTTCGCCGCATTGTATTGCGGCGCGCCGTACGGGCAGGCCATATGGCAGTAGCGACAGCCGATACAGACCTCTTCGTCGACCACCACAAAGCCATCTTCGCGTTTATGCATCGCGCCGCTGGGGCAGACTTTGGTGCAGGCCGGATCCTCACAATGGTTACAGGAGAGGGAGAGATAGTAGGCAAAGACGTTTTGCTGCCAGACGCCGTTATCCTCCTGCCAGTTGCCGCCCGCGTACTCATAGACGCGGCGGAAACTGACGTCCGGGGTTAAATCTTTGTAATCTTTACAGGCCAGTTCGCAGGTTTTACAACCGGTGCAGCGGGCAGAATCAATAAAAAATCCATACTGGGTGCTCATCGGCTACTCCTCAAACCTTTTGAATGTCGACCAGATTGGTGTGCTGCGGGTTGCCTTTCGCCAGCGGCGAAGGGCGGTGCGTGGTCAGCGTATTGACGCAGCCGCCGTGATCGACGCGATCGCCCGCCATATCCGCCTGGTGCCACGCACCCTGACCCATGGCGCTGACGCCCGGCATAATGCGCGGCGTCACTTTCGCCGCAATCCGCACTTCGCCACGGTCGTTAAACACGCGCACCAGATCGCCGTTCTTAATCCCGCGCCGTTCGGCATCAAGCGGGTTGATCCACACCTCCTGGCGGCAGGCCTCTTTCAGCACATCAATGTTGCCGTAGCTGGAATGGGTGCGTGCTTTGTAGTGAAAGCCGAAGAGTTGCAGCGGGAAGGTGGCGCGTGCCGGATCGTCCCAGCCTTCAAAGGTGGAGGCATAGACCGGCAGCGGGCTTATCACCTCATCCTTTTGCAGTTCCCAATGGGTTGCGATCTCCGCCAGCTTGCTGGAGTAGATCTCAATTTTGCCCGACGGCGTTTTCAGCGGGTTGGCCTGCGGGTCATCACGGAACTTTTTATAGGCAACGAAGTGGCCGTTCGGATCCTTGCGCTTGTAGATCCCCATCTCTTTCAACGCCTCGTAGGAGGGCAGCGCGGGATCTTTCTCTACCATTCTGGCGTAGAGATATTTCAGCCACTCCTCCTGCGTGCGCCCTTCGGTGAAGCGCTGGTGGATATCTGGCCCAAGGCGGCGGGCGATCTCGCTGGTGATCCAGTAGATGCCTTTGCGCTCGAACTTCGGCGCGGTGACCGGCTGCAGGAAGATGAGATAACCCATGTTACCGGCGTAGTCGTTGGGGATAATATCCTCCTGCTCAACGGTCATCAGATCCGGCAGCAGGATGTCGGCATACATCGCCGATGAAGTCATAAAGTTTTCAATCACCACGATCGTCTCGCACTTGCTCTCATCCTGCAGCACATCGTGAGTGCGGTTGATGTCGCCGTGCTGGTTGACGAGCGTGTTACCGGCATAGTTCCAGATGAACTTAATCGGCACATCGAGCTTCTCTTTGCCGCGCACGCCGTCGCGCGTCGCCGTCATCTCCGGCCCGCTGGCGATGGCGTCGGTCCAGCTAAAGCAGGAGATGGCGGTTTTTACCGGGTTCTCCGGCATCGGCATCCGCTCGATGGTGATGGTGTAGGTTGACTCCCGCGCGCCGCTGTTGCCGCCGTTAATGCCGACATTGCCGGTGAGGATCGGCAGCATGGCGATCGCACGGGCGGTCAACTCGCCGTTGGCCTGCCGCTGCGGGCCCCAGCCCTGGCAGATATAGGCCGGTTTGGTGCTGCCAATCTCTCTGGCGAGCTTGATGATTTTGTCTGCCGGAATGCCGGTAATGCGCGATGCCCACTGCGGCGTTTTTGCTACGCCGTCATCGCCCTCGCCGAGAATATAGGCTTTGTAGTGGCCGTTTGCCGGTGCACCGGCGGGCAGGGTTTTCTCGTCGTAGCCGACGCAGTAGTTATCGAGGAAGGGCTGATCGACCAGGTTTTCGCTGATAAGTACCCAGGCCATACCGGCGACCAGCGCGGCGTCGGTGCCGGGACGGATCGGCACCCACTCATCTTCGCGTCCGGCGGCGGTATCGGTATAGCGCGGGTCAATCACCACCATTCGCGCATTGGAGCGTTCACGCGCCTGCTCGAGAAAATAGGTAATGCCGCCGCCGCTCATGCGGGTCTCCGCCGGGTTGTTGCCGAACATCACCACCAGCTTGCTGTTTTCAATATCGGAGGTGCTGTTTCCTTCGTTGGAGCCGTAGGTGTAGGGCATCGCGCAGGCGATTTGCGCCGTGCTGTAGGTGCCATACTGGTTGAGAAAGCCGCCGTACATCGACATCAGGCGGGCGACGAGCGAGGCGGACGGGGATGAGCGGGTAATGTTGCCGCCGACGATGCCGGAGGAGTAGTTGATATAGACCGCTTCGTTGCCATATTTGTCCACCACCCCTTTCAGGCGGCTGGCGATGGTGTCGAGGGCTTCGTCCCAGCTGATGCGCTGAAACTTGCCTTCGCCGCGTTTGCCGACGCGTTTCATCGGATAGTTGAGGCGATCCGGGTGATTGATACGCCGCCGGATAGAGCGGCCGCGCAGGCAGGCGCGCACCTGATGGTTGCCATACTGATCTTCGCCGGTGTTATCGGTTTCGACCCAGTAGACCTCCTCATCGCGCACATGCAGACGCAGGGCGCAGCGGCTGCCGCAGTTGACCGAGCAGGCTCCCCAGACCACTTTATCCGGCGCGGGTTGCATCGCCTGTTGCACCGCGGCAGCGGCGGAGCGCATACCAAACGGAAGAGAAAAACTGCTTGCTGCCAGCGCTAACGATCCGAGGGCGGTCGACTTTACCAGCGTTCGTCGGCTGATACCCCCGGCATATTCCGTCTTCGACATGACTCACTCCATTATTATTTTTAAATAAAAACTTACCCGCGCAAATTAAAAGCAGGCTAATGATGGAGGTATGGTAATCATTAAGGAGTAGGGGAATGTTATGCACGATCAAAGAGAGGGGAGTCCCCCTGAAAATCAGGGGGATTAGATTTTACTGATTGCTGTTACTGTTTTCGTTTTGCGATGACGCGCCGCCATTACGGGCGTAGATAATTTTGTAGGTATCATTGGCGCAGTGACCAACTACCTGTCCGCCCGCCTGTTCAGCTTGATCGTTTGGCACCACGGTCAATTCGAACCCGGACTCCGGGACGCCATTATTAATAATCTTTTGCTGGATATCCGTTTTTACGCGTTCGCATGAATCCGGCGCGGCGAAAGCAGGAACAGAACCTACCAGCAGTGCTGCGCACAGCCAACGTGAATAGTGCATGCTTGTCTCCTTATTTATTGTGCGCTTTAAGCTTAGCACTTCTCTTTTCGACAAAAGGTAAATCTCTGAATCATCTTAGCTGTATGTGAAATTCCGCAGATACCCGATAAGGAAGTCGCTAACTCATTACGCTATCGGCTAAATGTTTTGCTAATATAAGCGCCATTCTAAAGAAAACTGTGGTGGAACCTTTGAAAAAACAGTTATTACTTATCTCTCTGGCCCTGGTTTTGGCCGGATGTGATGAGGAAAAAGGCCCGGTGGCATTCACGCCGGAGATGGCAAGTTTTTCGAATGAATTCGATTTTGATCCTCTGCGCGGTGCGGTAAAAAACTTTAGTCAGACCCTGCTTAACGATAAGGGTGAAGTGACGAAGCGCGTCAGCGGAACGCTGTCGAAAGAGGGCTGTTTCGATACGCTCGAACTTCACGATCTGGAGAACAATAGCGGCGTATCGCTGGTGCTGGATGCCAACTACTATATCGAAGCCGAAACGCAGGAGAAGCGTCTGCGGCTGCAGGGGAAATGCCAGCTGGCAGAGTTCCCGTCGGCGGGTGTCACCTGGGACACCGACGATAACGGCTTTGTGGTGCGTGCATCAGGCAAAGATATGGAAGTGAAGTATCGCTATGATGACGAAGGCTACCCGCTGGGCAAATCAACCACTTCAAAAGATGTGCATCTCGATGTCGCCTCCACGCCGGCGAAAGATAAGCGCAAAAAGCTCGATTATGCCGCGGTAAGTACGCTCAATGATAAGCCGCTGAGTAAAGTGCAGCAGACCTGCGACTACGACAAACATGATAATCCGCTGAGTTGTAGCCTCGAGATTGTTGATGAGAGCGTAACGCCGCAGGTGACGCATAAATACAGCATCAAAAACACCATCGAGTATTATTGATGCTGTCCGCTCACCGCGCTTATTGCGCGGTGGGTTTTAACAGCGTGCTGCCGCTGGTTTTATGTTCCTGCAGATAGTGCTGCTGAAAAATACACATACGGATGGTGTTGCGGTATTCGCCATTAATAAAGAACTCATCTATACGTTCTACCTCTAAAAGAAGGGGATGGCGCATTTAAAAGCCTCAGCTATGGTGAATGGCAGAAAAGTATGTTACTTCCCTATGATTACGGTTAATAACTATTGATGGTCAACAGGGGCTGTCATCAGAAAAGTTCCTGCTTTTTTTAAAATTGACTGTTAAATGAAAAAGATAGATTAAGTTGGTTGATGGCTGTAGCTGATACTCTAGATAGTCCAAAACAGGGAGGAGGATATGAGTAATAAGCAATACTTCAAACCGCATTTTTTGAGGATCCATGATACGGTTGGAGAAAGCGGAAGTAATCATTGTGATGATGTTGTGTGGTTTCAAACAATGCTCAATGAGTCCGGCTATAAAGAGGTTACAGGGCGTAGGGTTAACGTCGATGGAAAATGTGGCATAGATACCGTTGACGGCATCCGATGGTATCAGAATATGCTTTCTATGAAGCCGACAGGGATGATACATCCGGGTGATGTCTGGCTTCAGGAAGCTATCAGTAATGTTGTATTGCAACCGTGGCGAAAAAAAATTGGTCCAGTACAATTAACTGTGCCTGAGGGACAAGTAACGTTTGATGCAGAAGGGAACGATTATATTTTTCCTGATTATGCACCAAAGAAAGCTCCTAAAAATCCGGATTATTTCTCAAGGATATTGCATTGGCCTGGAGATGTTTCAGGTGTAACGATAGGACGCGGTTATGACATGAAACTGCGAACCGCTGGAGAGATTTTTACAACGCTTCGTCGCCTGGGTATTGAAGAATACCGCGCTGTCCTCGCTTCAAATGCTGCTTATCTAAGTGGAAGACAAGCCAAGTTATTTGTCGATACCACATGGAAAATATTCGGGGAAATCAGTTATTTTCAGCAAATCGAATTATTTAAAGCGTCCTATTTAGAGAAAAAGAATTATGCAAAGCATTTTTATGTTAAAAGGGCAAAAGATTATCCTCATGCACCTTCTTGGGAGCAATTAGAACTGCGCATTAGAGATGTGGTTGTTGATATATTTTTCCAGGGTATAAGACATCCAGCAAGTCTAATAGATGCAGCCATTGAAGGTAGGGTTTCCCTGATAAGTTTCATAAGAGGTAATGCGGCGCTGATGCGTTATGAGTCCTCAAGACACAGAATAAGGTATTTACAATGAAAAAAATGGCATTTTTTTTCCTTATCATGATGGCATCACCAGCTGTTTTCAGTGCTGATAACCATGATATTTCTGAAGGGCCAGAAATAGACAGTTGTTGGCGTAATCAGCAAGATCGTGGTCAAGCCGCTACGTGTCTGCACGAGTTGAATGATAAAAGTAATAAGAGTCTTGATCTGCTAATTGAAAAAACAGTAAAGCAGATAAAGAAAAATAACACGGGACCGGTCTACAAAAGCAATAATGCAGAACTGACTATTGGTGATGTTTTTAGTAAGCACTTTCTGGAATCCCAACAGTCATGGAAAAGTTATCGTAATGATTTTTGCCTGGGCGTGGGTTCGCAAATTGGTGAAGATGCCTATGACTACTGGCCTTCTATTTACCAATGCCAGATCAACCTTAATCGAAGGCACGCTGAAGAGATAAAAATGCTTCATGCAGATGAAGAATAACGGAGCAATCGCGTGACGCATAAATACAGCATCAAAAACACCATCGAGTATTATTGATGCTGCCTGCTCACCGCGCTTATTGTGCGGTGGGTTTTAACAGCGTGCTGCCGCTGGTTTTATGCTCTTGCAGATAGTGCTGCTGAAAAATACACATGCGGATGGTGTTGCGGTATTCGCCATTAATAAAGAACTCATGAATTAATTCCCCCTCCACCTGAAAACCCAGCTTGCGGTAGATGTGAATCGCTTTCTCATTCTCTTTATCAACGATGAGATAGAGCTTATAGAGGTTTAATACCGTAAAACCATAATCCATCGCCAGCTTGGCGGCTTTAGACGCCAGCCCTTTGCCCTGGAATTCCGGCGAGATAATGATTTGAAACTCTGCGCGGCGGTGCACATGGTTAATTTCAACCAGTTCCACCAGACCGGCGTTGGTGCCATTACACTCGACGACGAAACGGCGCTCGCTCTGATCGTGGATATGTTTGTCGTAAAGATCGGAGAGTTCAACGAAGGCTTCATAGGGCTCTTCAAACCAGTAGCGCATTACGCTGGCGTTGTTGTCGAGCTGATGAACAAAACGAAGGTCTTCGCGCTCAAGCGGGCGAAGACGAACGGGGTAGTCGTCACTCATAAAAATCCTTTCTCTGAGATGAAGGCGGGCGCCGCGCGCCCGACGAGATTAACGAACTTCACGCCCGGTGCGGCGATCCAGGCAGCGCAGGGTATTAGGTTCCCAGTACGCATTCAGGTTGCTGCTTTTCTGGCAGTTGTCGCGCGCATCGAAGGCGACATCATCTTTGTCCCACTCTTTCTCGACGCGTTTATTGACTTTATGGCGCAGGCTACGAGTGTCGTTCCACTGCTCTTTTTCCATCGCGGCGGATTGACGGGACTGCGCATTGTCGCCCGATTCGATCACCAGACGGTTGGTTTCAGCCAGTGCGGAAGTGGTGTACACAATGGCACCCAGCGTCAGCATTGCGGTCAGGCACAGGCGTTTGCTAAGTGTAGAAGTCATGGCAATGGTCCTTAAGTGAGGAAAAACGTCTCTATTCTAAGCGATCTCCGCCTGCCAGCATACCGGGGCGAAACCGACTGTAAGAGCATTATCAGGTAAGATGGTTCAACCTATTTTCAATAAACGACCTGACTATGCTGAAAATTACGCTGCTCTTTTTTGTCACCGCTCTGTGTGAAATTGTAGGCTGTTTCTTGCCCTGGCTGTGGCTAAAACGCGACGGCTCACCACTGCTGCTGATTCCTGCCGCCATCGTACTGGCGCTTTTTGTCTGGCTGCTGACGCTCCATCCGGTTGCCAGCGGGCGTGTCTATGCCGCTTACGGCGGGGTTTACGTCTGTACCGCGCTTCTCTGGCTGCGGGTGGTCGAAGGGGTAAAGCTAACCGTTTATGACTGGCTGGGCGCAGGGGTTGCGCTGTGCGGCATGTTGATCATCGTTGCGGGATGGTCGCGAAGCTAACAACTGCGTGGTGATTTCCCTCCCCATTGACCTGGCTGGGGAGTGGAGCCTCTTATCTTTCTGCACAACCTTTTCTTTCTTCACATCATGATGAGCAGATCTATGACACATTTGGTTACCATTCTAGTTGGTGTAGTCAGCAAATCCTGTCGCAAATCATAGTCGGGTTTTGGCGACGCCTTAATCTAGTGAACCACTGTTTCATTTAATAAGACGAGTCTCACCATGGAAAACAGGCTGTTAACGGCGAAAGCTACGCTACCTCAGTACGATCGCAGCAAGCTGGTTGCGCGCATCGTGCATCTTGGTTTTGGCGCATTCCACCGCGCGCATCAGTCGGTCTATACCGATATCCTCGCCGCAGAGCACGGCAGCGACTGGGGTTACTGCGAAGTTAATCTTATCGGCGGCGAGCAGCAGATTGCCGATCTGAAACAGCAGGATAATCTCTACACCGTGGCGGAGATGTCCGCCGATGCGTGGACCGCGCGCGTGGTTGGCGTGGCGACACGTGCGCTGCATGCGCAGGTGGACGGGCTGGAAACGGTGCTGGATGCTATGTGTGAGCCGCAGGTCGCCATTGTTTCGCTGACCATCACCGAGAAAGGTTACTGCCACTCACCGGCGACTGGGGAGCTGATGCTCGATCACCCGTTGATCGCAGCCGATCTGCAAAACCCGCATCAGCCACAATCCGCCGCCGGCGTGATTGTCGAAGCGCTTTCGCGTCGCAAAGCCGCAGGTTTACCGCCGTTCAGCGTGATGTCCTGCGACAACATGCCAGAAAATGGCCACGTGACGCGCAACGTTGTCTGCGCCTATGCCCGCACGGTGGACGCCGCGCTGGCGCGCTGGATTGAAGAGAACGTCACTTTCCCCTCCACGATGGTCGATCGTATCGTCCCGGCCGTGACGGCGGACACCCTTGAGAAGATCGAACAGCTTACCGGTGTGCGCGATCCGGCGGGCGTCGCCTGTGAACCGTTCCGCCAGTGGGTTATTGAAGATAATTTCGTCGCAGGCCGCCCGGCCTGGGAGAAAGCTGGCGCAGAGCTGGTGAGCGATGTGGTGCCCTTTGAAGAGATGAAGCTGCGTATGCTGAACGGCAGCCACTCCTTCCTCGCTTATCTCGGCTATCTGGCGGGTTATCAGCACATCAACGAATGCATGGAAGATGAAAACTACCGCCGTGCAGCACATGCGCTTATGCTGCGCGAACAGGCGCCGACGCTGAAAGTTGAAGGTGTCGATCTGGCACACTACGCCGATCTGCTGATCGCGCGTTACAGCAACACCGCGCTGCGCCATCGTACCTGGCAGATCGCCATGGACGGCAGTCAGAAACTGCCGCAGCGTATGCTCGATTCTGTGCGCTGGCATCTGGCGCAGGGCAGCAATTTCTCACTGCTGGCGTTAGGCGTCGCGGGCTGGATGCGCTACGTTGGCGGCGTTGACGAGCAGGGGCAGGCGATTGATGTATGCGATCCGCTGCTGGCTGTGATTCAGCAGGCAGTCAACAGCAGTGCAGAAGGGGAAGCGCGCGTAGAGGCGTTGCTGGGCATTGAGGCGATCTTTGGCCGTGAATTGCCGAAAGAGATAGCGTTTGTCGCGCAGGTGCAAAAGGCGTATCAGATGCTGCTGGCGAAAGGGGCAAAAGCGACGGTCGCGCAATTTGCTGCCGGGCTGTAACTAAGCGACGAGTGCCGCAGCGGCGGCACTCATCTTCATCATGTTTTGCCGATCAGTGCAGGCCGAGGCGGATCAGCTCTACCGGCTCGAATTTGCCTTCACACCCTTCCACTTCCACCGTTTTGTTACGCCGCACTTTTTCAGCGCTTAACCCCTCGGCGTGAATAGCGACGATTTTGCCGATACGGCCTGTGCCGTTAATCATCACGCGTGAGCCGGTGGTGATAGGGTTACGGTTACGGTCATAAGTCATCATGATGGTTTCTCCTTGATAATATCCATAAAGCGAACCGGGGCAGAAGATGGCCCCAAAACGGACGCCCTATAAATACGCCACTGAGATGATGAGTTTTTGCTTTTGATCAAGGTCACACTTTTTTCTGGCAAAAAAGGTGACCTGATAAGGGAAAAAGAGGGGGATTACTCTTCGCTGAACCAGTCGCGATTTTCCTGGCGAATGGTTTTAACCGACTCGCTGATCTCCTGCAAATGCAACGTCATCGCATGCTCAACCGCATCGGCGTCGCGTTTTTCCAGCGCGTCGAAAATCGCCTGGTGCTGGCGCAGCAGCATCTCCGGCGGCGAAACATGATCGAGGCTCATATAGCGCACACGATCGATAGTTGCCTTGATGTTTTCAATCGTATCCCACGCCAGCTGGCAGTCTGCGATCAGCGCCAGCTTGTGGTGAAAATCATCATCCAGTTCAAAGAAATCATTCAGTTGCTTACGCTCAATGGCGATCCGCTGCTGGTGGAGATTCTGCTCAAGCTGATAACAGGCGCTGTCATCTATCATCTGCGCGGCGCGGCGGGCCACGGCGCACTCTATCGCCTGGCGGACAAAACAACCGTTACGCACGTGGGTGAGGGAGATTTTGTTAACGTAGCTTCCACGCTGGGGGCGGATCTGAATCAAGCCGTTTTCCGCGAGCTTGATAAAAGCTTCACGCACCGGCTGGCGGGAGACGTCAAAACGCACCGACACCTCTTTTTCAGAAAGCGGCGTGCCCGGTGGGATCAGGCAGTGGACAATATCCCGTCGCAGGATGGTATAGATCTGTTGATTAACGGGTTGCGTAGGATTGAGTTGCGTTTCGGCGGCCATTCGCTCTTACTTTTTAAAGGGTTAACCCGGCTACCATACCATTGTTTCTGCGCACATCCCATACCCGGCCCGCAGGCCGGGCGGGAAGCGTCAGCTCTGGCGGTGCACGCTCAGACCGGCATAACTCTGGCTGACCGGCATCATCTCAAGTGTGTTGATATTGACATGCTTCGGCAGTGTCGCCACCCACCACACCGCTTCGGTCACATCTTCTGCGCTCAGCGCGGTGGTGTTTTCGTAGGTTTTCGTCGCTTTATCGTCATCGCCTTTAAAGCGCACGTTGGAGAACTCGGTGCCGCCAACCAGACCCGGCTCGATATTGGTGACACGCACTGCGGTACCGCTCAGATCGGTGCGCAGGTTGAGGCTGAACTGGCGCACAAAAGCTTTGCTCGCGCCATAGACGTTGCCGCCCGCGTAAGGCCAGCTACCGGCCGTTGAGCCAAGGTTGATAATATGACCGCGATTGCGCTCGACCATGCCTGGCAGCACGGCGCGGGTCATATAGACCAGCCCTTTATTGTTGGTGTCGATCATCGTTTCCCAGTCATCCACATTGGCTTTGTGGGCAGGCTCCATGCCCAGCGCCAGCCCGGCGTTATTGACCAGTACGTCAATCTCGCGCCACTGCGCGGGCAGGGCAGCAATAAACTCGTCGATCGCCGCGCGGTTACGCACATCCAGCTGCGCGGTGTAGAGATTCTCGCCCAGCTCCTCTTTCAGCTCCTGCAAACGCTCCTGGCGGCGGCCGGTGGCGATCACGTGGTGACCATTTTGAATAAAACGGCGGGTAATGCTCTCGCCGAACCCTGCGGTTGCCCCGGTAACAAGAATAATCATGTCATTGTTCCTCAACGATTTTTGTGATGTCGTGACATAGCATGCACCGCACAGAGGCGGCAATACAAGTTTTGACTGTTAAAGAGTGTGGCAAAAAATGGTGGCTTGTGCAGGGATGAGAAAGGATTGCGCCGCGCGCGGTGGATGCCTACTCTGAGGAGACTTACCGCATTCAGGAGCAAACTATGTCGGTCTCTAATCCCTTTTTTACTGCCAGCCCGCTGCCATATCAGGCGCCACCTTTCGATCTTATTGAGCAGGAGCACTATCGCCCGGCCTTTGATGAAGGGATGCGGCAAAAACGCGACGAGATCGCGGCAATCGCGCAAAACAGCAAGCCTGCGGACTTCGACAACACCATCCTGGCGCTGGAGCAGAGCGGTGCTTTGCTCACTTATGTGACCAGCGTCTTTTTTGCCATGACCTCGGCGGATACCAATGATTTCCTCCAGCAACTGGATGAAGCCTTCTCCACGGAGTTAGCGGGGCTGGCGAACGACATTTATCTTGATGCGCAGCTTTTTGACCGCGTTGAAGCGGTATGGAAAAGCCTTGATACTGCTAACCTCGACGCTGAATCGGCGCGTCTGGTAGAAGTGACCTATCAGCGTTTTGTGCTGGCGGGCGCGATGCTGGATGAGCAGGATAAAGCGACGCTGAAAGCGCTTAATACCGAAGCGGCGTCCCTGATTAGCCAGTTTAACCAGCGCCTGCTGGCCGCGGATAAAGCGGGCGGCCTGGTGGTGGATGATGTACGCCAGCTCGATGGCATGAGTGCTGAAGAGATTGAGCATGCCGCCGAAGCGGCGAGGGCTAAAGGGCTGGAAAACCGCTGGCTGTTAACGCTGCTTAACACCACTCAGCAACCGGCGCTGGCCGTACTGCGCGATCGTCAGACGCGAGAGAACCTGTTCAAAGCCAGCTGGCTGCGTACCGAGCGCAATGATGCTAACGATACGCGTGCGCTGGTGCTGCGCCTTGCCAGCCTGCGTGCCGAGCAGGCACATCTGCTCGGCTTTGATGATTTCGCCAGCTGGAAGATCGCCGATCAGATGGCCGGTACGCCCCAGGCGGCGCTGGAGTTTATGCGCAACATCGCACCGGCTGCCCGTGCGCGTGCTGAGCGTGAGCTGGCAGATATTCAGCAGGTTATTGATAACCAGCAGGGCGGGTTCACCGCTCAGGCCTGGGACTGGGCTTTTTACGCAGAACAGGTCCGTATGGCGAAGTACGATCTCGACGAGACGCAGATTAAACCCTACTTCGCGTTGAACACGGTATTAACGGAGGGGGTATTCTGGGCGGCAAGCCAGCTGTTCGGCATCCGCTTTCAGGAGCGGTTTGATATCCCCGTTTACCATCCGGATGTTCGTGTATGGGAGATTTTTGACGCCGACGATCGCGGGCTGGCGCTCTTCTATGGTGACTTCTTTGCCCACGACTCGAAAAGCGGCGGCGCCTGGATGGGTAACTTTATCGAGCAGTCCACGCTTAACGGCACGCAGCCGGTTATCTACAACGTCTGCAACTACCAGAAACCGGTCAATGGCCAGCCTGCGCTGCTCTCCTGGGATGAGGTGATTACGACTTTCCACGAGTTTGGCCATACGCTGCACGGGCTATTTGCCAGCCAGCGCTACGCCAGCCTCTCCGGCACCAACACGCCGCGCGATTTTGTTGAGTTCCCGTCGCAGATCAACGAGCACTGGGCCAGCCAGCCGCAGGTGTTTGCCCACTACGCCCGCCACTACCAAAGTGGCGAGCCGATGCCGGATGCCCTGCGCGACAAGATGCTGCGCGCTACGCAGTTTAATAAAGGCTATGACATGACCGAACTGCTGAGCGCGGCGTTGCTGGATATGAACTGGCATGGGCTGGCGGCGAATGCGGATGTCAACGATGTGGCAAGCTTCGAAGCGCAGGCCATTGCCAAAGAGAAGCTCGACCTGGCCGCCGTACCACCGCGCTATCGCAGCAGCTATTTTTCCCATATCTTCGGCGGCGGTTATGCCGCGGGGTATTACGCCTATTTATGGACGCAAATGCTCGCCGATGACGGCTATCAGTGGTTCGTTGAGCAGGGCGGGTTAAGCCGTGAAAACGGGCAGAAATTCCGTGACGCCATTCTGTCGCGCGGCAACAGCACGGATTTAGCTGAACTCTACCGCCAGTGGCGCGGACACGATCCGCAGATCGAGCCGATGCTGAAAAATCGGGGCCTGAGCGAATAAGCCTTTGTGGGATGGAAAAAGAGCCGGGCGAGATGCCCGGTTTTTTTATGCTCAAGCGCTCCCGTCGCTAGCAGATGCAACAGAGAGCCGTAAATTAAGAGCATTGTTTCAAACCGCACGACTTCATAAGCAACATGTCAGGGCGGTTAAATCTTTGTTCCCATGATGCGCGAAACCACGGCTTTTGCCGCATCAAGCTTGGCTTTACCTGCATCAGAGTGCGTACCGGTTTCGAATGCTTTGAAGTTACCTTCAATCTTCTCAGCGGCTCTTTCAATGAACACCTGCGGCAGCTCAGAGAAGATGGACTGGAAAATGACTTCATAGGCTAAAGCGCGACACTGCAGATCGTTAATCGCTTCTTCGGTTGTCTTCATCATCTCTCCTTAAGAAATGCTGTAATAGATCGTACTGATTAAATTGAAAATTCTTCAGATCACCTGAACGAGCTAAACGCCCAGATCTTGTGGTAATCAACGGATTTGATCCTGTCAGCGTTCGCGAACGTCTCCTGTTAACCGTTATCGACCAGTTAACCGCTATTCTTTATCAAAAATTTAGAGCGCGGAATTTTCAGGTGCTGCGCGACGACGCATTGCGAGCGAGGCTACCTTTTCTCATCTCTGCGTAACCGCCTCTCGATAAACGTTTGCGCTTTAAAAACTTACATAACCCGCACGAGCATTGACCGATCTCCCTTCGCTTAATAACGTTAAGCGTGGTGATGAATCCCCCTACGCGGAGGGGCTACCAGCCACATCTTTTGGGGTGAAAGCGAGTTGTGCGGGCTGGCGCGCACTCACCGGGAGGCACCCGGCATCACCGAAATATCCTTAGCCAGAGACGGGTTATTTGTCCGGTCTCTGGCTTTTTGCCGCCTTTTTATACCCACACAATTGCGAAAGTGTGGTCCACCTCACGTTTCCCGCCGTAGCGTTATCCCTCTCATTAAGCCAAATTATAGGACCTAATTTTTAGCGCTTAACAATCTATGGCATGGCGCAGGCATGATGAGCATGGCTGTGTTAATGTCGAAGGCAATTTAAGCAACTGAGGTAACCGACATGACCAAAAATGTAGTGGTAATTCGCGCCGGTGGTAAGGTTGAGCAGGTGTCCGTGGAAGATAACGCCAAATCGGTCACCTTTAAAAATGAGCAAAGCGCTTTTCTGGAAATCCCGATCGAGCCGTGGGAGCTCGACGGCGAGACCTACTTCGTCGCCCGTTTCTCCGATCTGGTCACCCAGCAGGAGACGGAGCAAGCTATTCGCCAGTTTCATTAAACCCTAACCGCCTTCGGGCGGTTTTTTTTGCCTGTATGTGGAGGTATCCATGGAAACAGAACGTGAAGTAACAGCCGCTACGCCGACTATCAGCACGCAGGACAGCGCGCTGTCGCATCTGGTCTCCTGCGCAAACCTTGGCGCAAGCATGGTAGTCACGCTGGTGGTGGGCGGACAGGTGGTGGCAGGTGAACTGGTATCAGGTAGAGAGTATGCGCTGTCGACGGCGCAGGCGATTCGTTCTGTTGCTGGCGATGAGGATATTAAAAATCCTATCGCTACTTTTTTCGATCAGCTGGCAGAAGATTACCGCGTCGACGACGAGCATGAGATTCCACTTAACTACCTGCATATTAAAGATCCCTCATGGATGACAGGTAATGGCGGCTGGACAAGTGTAAAGGGCACAATATTACGAGTGCATATTGCGAAAGTCAGCGGGTTTTCATTGGGCAAAGCGAAAAACGCATAAATGCAAAAAAACGGGGCCACAAAAAGGGCCCCATTTTTTATAAAACATTTTTCGGCCAGCGTCGTCTTCTGAGTGCAGGAATACAGGTTAACGCAGTAAGTCGCGCGCCACACACTGAGCAAATTGCCCCGTGCGAAGGAAGTTTATCGGAACAATAAGTAGTAAAAGTAAACTTGTGGCTGCTGCAAACCGGGCACGTAAATTTGAGATTGGGGATAACCCCTCCGGTCTGATGAATTGAGAAACCACCCTAACACAGCAACCCGTTTAAAAGGGATATATCCTCTTTATTTTCAAATAAAAACGTCAATTAAGGTCAGGCAATCGTTTCGATGATTTCCCCTGATGAAGCGGTAATGGCAGGCGTCGTTTAGGTTCTGTTGAAGTTGTTACTGATAAAGTGACACCAGCCCGTTAACATTGAAAAACGAGTTAGCGTGTAACAATAAGCACAAATCTATCCATGCAAGCATTGACCGCCATAACCGGCGGTTTTTTTTTGCGCCAGATAAAGCAAAAACGGCTTCTTACACATAATGTAAGAAGCCGTCGCGGTGGGGGATTATCGTCGTTCATCAATCGTCCCATTTATGGCTAAAATAAGCGGCTAAAAAACCTGAAAACAAAATAATGCCCAGAACCGCCATAAATACATGCATATTTCCCATTTTGTACCTCTCCATTTATTTCACTGATTTGCCTCACTTGAAAATTTTATCGCTGCAATGGAGAGATAATAGCCTGCTAAATATCAACAAACGCTTAATAATGTGAATTAATTCACCGCTTCGGTAAATTTTTTCCGGTACGCCGCGGGCGACAGGGCGTGCTGCTGTTGAAAATGGTGGCGCAGCGAGGCGGCGTTAGCGAACCCGCTGTGACGGGCGATAAGCTCAATGCTCATCCGCGTTTGCGTCAGCAGTGACTGCGCGCGCAGCAACCGCTCCTGCAATATCCAGCGCGCGGGCGTGGTGCCGGTAGCTTCCTGAAAACGACGCAGAAAAGTGCGCTCGCTCATGGCGGTGCGCTGCGCCAGCGCGGCGACAGTATGGTTGCCCGCCAGGTGCTGGTGCAGATAATCAAACAGCAGACCGAGCTGGCGGCTTTCACGTGTTCGCGCCACCGGGCGAGCCAGGTGCTGGGTTTGCGCGCCGTCACGGTGAGGCTGCACCACCAGCCGTCTGGCGACGCTATTTGCTGCCTCAATGCCAAAATCCTCGCGCACCACATGCAGGCAGAGATCGATCCCAGCCGCGCTGCCCGCCGAGGTCATCACATTCCCCTCGTCATAATAGAGAGCGTCGTCCAGCACCACGATGGCCGGATAGTGTTCACGTAACAGGTCGGTATAGCGCCAGTGCGTGGTGGCCTTACGTCCGTTAAGTAAGCCCGCGGCCGCCAGCACAAACACCCCAGAACAGATCGAGATGATACGACAGCCGCGCTGCCAGGCTTGCTGTAACGCACGGCATAAGGCGGGCGGAACCGGGTGATCGGCGCCGCGCCAGCCGGGGATGACCACGGTATCGGCCTCAGCAAGCAGTTCAAGACCGCCTTCCGCCATAATGCGAATGCCGCCGGTGGCGCGCAGTTCGCCCGCATCAATGGCGGCAACGGCAAAGTCATACCACTTATCGCCCATCTCCGGGCGCGGCAGGCCAAACACTTCCACGGCGACGCCAAATTCAAAGGTACAGAGCCCGTCATAGGCGAGGGCGACTACGCGATGGCGGGCCGCAGGGTGTCGTAAAGTTGTCATTATCCTGGTGTTATCTGGCAGAGAAGGGCGCATTCAGGGCGCGCTGTTTTGGTTAGATTAGTGTTAACACAACCACGGAGAAAAGACGATGAGCTATGTAACCGATATTCCCGCCGCCTCCCCGGAAGAAGCCGCCAGCCACTTTATGCACCGCCTGAGCGTCGAGACGGACTGCGCGGATGTGCACCACGCCCTGACCCATAACGAGAAAGATTTTGTCTTACTGCACGTGGTCGGCAGCCCGGATGCCTTTGCGCGCCGCCATCTGCCGGGCGCGATCCATCTGCCTCACAACACTATTACGCCGGAGCGGATGGCCGAATGGCCCGCCGACACGCTGTTCGTAGTTTACTGCGCAGGCCCGCACTGCAACGGGGCAGATTTCGCAGCACTGAAGCTGGCGCGTCTTGGGCTGGCGGTAAAGATCATGATCGGCGGTATTACCGGTTGGCAAGATGAGGGTTTTAGCTTCGCCAGTGGGATGGAGCACGCCGCCTGATCGGGGATTAATTTCATCTTTCTGCACTGAACATGAATATTTTTCATGGGACGTGAAATTTTCTCGTTTGCCGCCGTGCGCCCGGTATGACATTTTGTTTGGACATTTAGCCGTCCAGAAGTCTAAATATTCAAATAATGAATTATCACGCCGGGCAACCATCTGCCACGGCGCATAAGGAGAGAGTTATGCAGCGACATCAGGCCCCGTTCCGTGCAGACGTAGTTGGCAGCTTTTTACGTCCCGACGCCATTAAGCAGGCGCGTCAGCAGTTTGCGCATGGGGAAATCAGCGCCGATCAGCTGCGTCATATTGAAAACGAAGAGATTCGTCAGGTAGTGGAACAGCAGTGCGCCTGCGGTCTGCACGTGGTGACCGATGGCGAGTTTCGCCGCGCCTGGTGGCATTTTGATTTCTTTGCCGGGCTGGAGGGCGTTGAGCTTTTCGAAGCCGAGCAGGGGATCCAGTTCAATGGCGTGCAGACTAAAGCACACGGCGTGCGCGTGACGGGCAAAGTGAGCTTCAAAGACCACCCGATGCTGGAAGATTTTCGCTATCTGAAGAGCATCAGCGGCGATGCGCAGCCGAAAATGACCATCCCCAGCCCGAGCGTGCTCCACTTCCGCGGCGGCCGTAAGGTGATCGACGCGACGGTATACCCTGAGCTGGATGCCTATTTCGACGATCTCGCCACCACCTGGCGCGATGCGATCCGCGCGTTTTATGACGCTGGCTGCCGCTATCTGCAACTGGACGATACCGTCTGGGCCTATCTCTGCTCTGACGAGCAGCGCAAGCAGATTGTCGCCCGTGGTGACGATCCGGAAGAGCTGGCGCGCATTTACGCCCGCGTACTGAACAAGGCGCTGGAGGGCAAACCGGAAGATTTGACCATTGGTTTGCATGTCTGCCGCGGCAACTTCCGCTCGACCTGGATCTCCGAAGGGGGTTACGAGCCGGTAGCAGAGGTGCTGTTCGGCGGCGTGAATGTCGATGCCTTCTTCCTTGAGTATGACAACGACCGCTCCGGTGACTTTGCGCCGCTGCGCTTTGTGCGCCCTGGCAAACAGCAGGTGGTGCTGGGCCTGATCACCACTAAAAACGGTGAGCTTGAGAACCCGGAAGGGGTGAAAGCGCGTGTTGAGGAAGCGGCGAAGTATGTTGATATCAGCCAGATTTGCCTCAGCCCGCAGTGCGGTTTTGCCTCAACGGAAGAGGGCAATTCGCTGACGCCAGAGCAGCAGTGGGAGAAAGTGCGGCTTGTGACCCGTATCGCCGAGCAGGTGTGGTAACAGGCACCGTCCTGGTTTGCCTCCGCTGCGCAATTGCCGGATGGCGGCTTCGCCTTATCCGGCCTACAAAATCGAGCCTACAGCGACACCAGTGTGGCTTTTATCTGCGATATGGCAGCGAGGGGGGTGTCCCCGCTGAAATCGGCGAACCGAAGCGTGAATGACAAGGTCTGGACGCCATGGATGGCGGACAGAGGCGAACCGAGACAGGATGTCGAGTCGAGCCGGCCGCAGTCAGGCACGCGGGAGGTGAGCGCAGTGCGCAGCACCGATTTCCTCGCGGGGCCGGGGGGATTGATAAGGGGAGCGCGGCCGCTTCCCTTATCCCGTTCACCGCATAAAAGGTAAATGAAACTCCCGCACGCCTGGTGAACGGAACCCTTCCACCAGTCCAACATGCCAACCCATCGCCGGATGACGGCTCCGCCTTATCCGGCCTACGCGGTTCCCGCGCCCCTTATTGCGTCTGCAACACGCCCCATGGCCGGACGCGCATCCCTTTGAGCATCATCAGCCACGCGATGACAATGGTGACGATCAGGATGACAAACAGCGACCAGGGCGGCAGCGTGGTGAGGATCACGCCGGTTAACAATGGGTTCATCGCCGCGCCCAGCCAGCCGAGCGCCTGCGCCGAGAAATAGGTCGCTTTCATGCCCGGCGGCGCAATGTTATCAATCAACAGATATTCGCCCGGGGCATAGATCACCTCGCCGAGGGTAAACACCGCAGCAGAGAGGCCCCACAGCCATAAATTGTCGCCAGAGAGCATAAAGCCCGCGAGACCGATAACAAAACTGAGCGTGCCAATCCCCATCAACGGCCGCAGGTTGCCAGGGGTGAGCTTTCGCCCCACGGCATACTGCAAGGTGACGACTATCGCTGCGTTGACCGGCAAAACCACCGCCACCACGCGCTCGGCGAACTCACTGCTGGCAACCACCATCACATACTGCGACAGGCAGGACGCAAAAGAGCCGGCAACGAACGAGGCGAGAAAGTTCGAGAGGGTAAACCAGCCCAGCGCTTTATCCTTCAGCAGCACCGACGGAGACCAGGAGGCGGCAGGATCGTGGCCCTCTCCAACGGCGATGCGCTGCACATAGAGCTGAATAAACACCAGCGGAAAGGCGGCGCAGAACACCGCCAGCCAGAAGGGCAGATTGATGCTCTGCATCACCAGCAGGGTGCCGAGCGGCGGCCCGACGGTCCAGCCGATATTGAGAAAGGTGTAGTTGAGCGAGAAAATTTTCGCTTTCGTCGCTGGCAGCAATGTATCGGCAAAATAGGCCTTCAACACCGTTGAAAAGACCGAATAGGCGCAGTTGATGAGGGCGAAAAAGAGCACCACCAGGCCAGCATGATGCGTCAGCGGAATGGCGGCAAATCCCCCGATAAAGGCGACAATTGCCAGCAACATATAGCGTTTTTTGTCGAACTTATCCGCCAGCATGCCAAAGCCAAGACTGAAGATCACGCCGATGGTCAGGGCGATACTCATCGCATAGCCGACCTGATCGACCGCCATGCCGTACTGGCGATTGAGGTAGATCGTCATGAACGGCAGCGTTGCGCCGCGGCCAATCGTTAACAAAAGTGATGAAAAAAGTAATGCGGCAGTGGAGCGTGTTTGTGTCGAGGTCATTGTCTTACCCGGCATGATTATTTTCGTTTTTGTGATGCCAACAGCAATAACACGCCGAAACTGAGGCGCACAACCGCCAATTTGTCTGGAGGTGCCAAAAATGACCTACCGAATTTAATGATCTATTACTGGACTATTTTTTCAGTTAACGTAAATTTTTTACAAATTTGTAAACAAAAAGGGGCGTAGATGGCGCGTAAAGATGTGCTGCTGGCAATGCTGGTGGTCGTGGCCTGGGGCCTCAATTTTGTGGTGATCAAAGTGGGTCTGCACGCCATGCCGCCGCTGATGCTCGCGGGGCTACGCTTTCTGCTGGTCGCTTTCCCGGCATTGCTGTTTGTCGCCCGACCCAAAGTGCCGATGCGCCTGCTGCTCGGGTATGGCCTGACCATCAGCTTCGGGCAATTCGCGTTTCTCTTCTGCGCTATCAAGTTCGGTATGCCCGCAGGATTAGCCTCGCTGGTTCTGCAAGCACAGGCCTTCTTCACCATCATTCTCGGGGCGGGGATCTTTGGCGAACGGTTGCAAGTCAAACAGCTGGTCGGCATTGCGCTGGCGGTCGTGGGCGTGCTGGTGCTGATTCAGGCGAGCTTCACGGGGCAACATATTCCGCTGCTCGGCTTTATGCTCACGCTGGCGGGGGCCTTTAGCTGGGCCTGCGGCAATATCTTCAATAAAAAAATTATGCAGCACAGCTCGCGCCCGGCGGTGATGTCGCTGGTGGTGTGGAGCGCGCTGATCCCGATTGTGCCGTTTATGGTCTGCTCGCTGATTTTCGACGGCCCGGCGCTGATGCTGGAGAGCGTGGTGGCGATCGATACCACGACGCTGCTGTCGCTGGTCTATCTGGCGTTTATCGCCACCATTCTCGGCTACGGAATTTGGGGAACGCTGCTGGGGCGGTATGAAACCTGGCGTGTTGCGCCGTTATCCCTGCTGGTGCCGGTGGTTGGCATGGCAAGTGCAGCACTGCTGCTGGATGAGAAATTATCCGTGATGCAGCTGGCCGGTGCCGTGCTGGTGATGGCCGGGCTCTATATCAATGTGTTTGGTTTTCGTCTGCGCCGGGCGGCACAGGCAAACTGAAGGTAAAAAAAAGCCCCGCACGGTACGGGGCAAAACGGTTAGCTGCGTTGATGGTAATACGCTACGCCTAACTCGTCTGATTTGTCGCTTCCCGCCCCCATATGGTTGAAGTCATACGGCGATGTTTGTTGGGCGGCGGGTATGATCATGGCGTCACGGGCGCTTTGCCCTTTGCTGTGATCAAACTGCTCCGCATAACTCTGGCCACTCAGCAGCACCAAAAATGCCGCTGCGGCACAGGTAATACGTTTCATACTTTCCTCGATACGTCTTTAATTACAGGCGATTAGTTAACAAGCGTGATTTAACGGATAGAGATAGCGGGACTCCGCAGGCATATCCGTGACACGGAACTTATGCGGCGGCACGTCAAAATAGTTTTTGAACGTGCGGGTCAGGGTCTGTTGCGATTCAAACCCGTAACGCTCCGCCAGATACAGGATCGGCTCATTGCTTCCCTTGAGCTTCTGCGCAATTTCCGTCAGCTTGCGGCTGCGAATGTATTGTCCCAGTGAATGACCAGTCTCTTTTTTAAACATCCGTTGCAGGTGCCACTTAGAGTAACCCGAACGCTCTGACACCTTTTCCAGGGAGAGCGGCGACTCCAGGTTATCCTCGATCCAGTCCAAAATGCTATGAATGGTAATAGCGTCAGTGTTGCGTCTGGACATCGTCATACCTCTTTGTTTTTACGGCAAGACTTTCTTAAGCAAATGCTCAAGTGTTGCCACTTCTTCTGCGGTTAAGTTTTTTGTTAATTCCTGATGCAGGTCTTGACCCACTAATTGATGACATTGCTCACAGAGCGTCGCGCCTTCAGGTGTTAATCGCACCAGCACGCCGCGCTTGTCATTAGGATTCGGGCTGCGTTCAATCCACCCTTTGCACACCAGCCTGTCCATCATGCGGGTCAGTGCGCCAAGGTCGACGGAGAGAACTTTTTTCAACTCAACCGGGGTAATACACCCTTCACAGCGGACAGAGCAGAGCACCTTAAACTGGGCTGCGGTGATATCCAGCGGCGAAAGATAGTCGTTGAGTAAACGATCTTTTTTTTGGTTAACCATGTGGATCAAGCGGCCTAAAGGAATGATGTCGTTGAATAGATCATTCGTGCTTTTCACAATGGTTGCCCCGGCAAGTAGTTTAATCACGGCAGATATTATTGCTCAGGCAAATATAAGTCAACCAAATGGGTATCGGATGCCACTAATTGCTAAAACTTTTCACGCTTAAGAATGTTTTTAATTTCATCTGCTTGAATTTACGTAACTTTTACCCATTATCAGCATAACTGAAGGCGCTTTTGCCGCCGCGTTGCGGCTATACTGGCGGGGTTGTTAACCGGGGAGAGGTGAAACGTACCATGATGGAATTGATCAAAGTTATCGGTCTCGGGCTGGTGGTGTTGCTGCCGTTAGCTAATCCGCTGACCACCGTCGCGCTGTTCTTAGGCCTGGCGGGCAACATGAACAGCGTCCAGCGAAACCAGCAGGCGCGCATGGCTTCGCTCTATGTTTTTATCATCATGATGGTCGCCTGGTACGCAGGCCAGGTGGTGATGAATACCTTTGGCATCTCGATTCCAGGCCTGCGCATTGCCGGTGGGCTGATTGTGGCGTTTATCGGCTTTCGCATGCTCTTTCCACCGGCGAAAAGTCATGAGTCGCCGGAGACAAAAGCCAAAACGGCGGAACTGGCGGATGAGCCGGAGACCAATATTGCCTTTGTACCGCTGGCGATGCCGAGCACTGCCGGGCCGGGCACCATTGCGATGATTATCAGCTCGGCGTCGACCGTTCGCCACGGCGCTGATTTTCCCGCCTGGGTAATCGCCGTTGCGCCGCCGCTGGTTTTTGCCGCCGTGGCGCTGATTTTGTGGGTAAGCCTGCGCAGCTCCGGCGCAATTATGCGGCTGGTGGGCAAGGGCGGGATTGAAGCTATCTCGCGGCTGATGGGCTTCCTGCTGGTCTGCATGGGCGTGCAGTTCATCATCAATGGCGTGCTGGAGATTATTTCGACCTATCCGGCAGGCGCCTGATGCGCCAGCTCTCCTGGTTCATTCTCTGCTGCTGTCTGCTTATTGTTGGCTGCCAGCAGCAAAAGCGCGTCGAAGCGCCGCTCGGGCAGAACAGCTTTGCTGCGTATCAACAGCAGACGCGCGATTATGTCGCCGCCCACCGCGCCTTTCAGACGCTGGATAAACCCGCCGAATTGCGGCTCAATACGCCGCAGGAGTGGCGACCGGCGCAGAAAGCGCGCAAGGGGATTTTGCTGATCCACGGTCTCGGCGACGGGCCAGGATCGTTTGCCGATATCGGCCCGCAGCTTGCCCGCGAAGGGTTTCTGGTACGCACGGTGCTGCTGGACGGCCACGGCACGCGTCCTGCCGACCTGATTGGCGTCAGCGTTGACCAGTGGCGGCAGGTGGTGAATGAGCAGGCGGCGATTCTGGCAAAAGAGGTCGATTCACTCTGGCTGGGCGGCTTCTCTACCGGCGGCAACCTGGCGCTGGAATATGCCATGGCGCATGACAACGTGCAGGGGCTGCTGCTCTTCTCGCCAGCCTTCAGGCCAAGTACCCGCTACGCTTTTCTGGCGCCGACGCTGGCGCTGTTTCGCGACTGGCTGCGCCCGCCGGGTGCGCTTTTCCCCCAGCAGGTCGCCACCCGCTATCTGCGCGTGCCGACCAACGGTTTTGCCCAGTTCTGGCGAACCAGCGCCAGCGCGCAGAGTTTGCTGGCGCAGAAGGCCTTCAATAAGCCGACGCTGGTGGTGTTAACGGAGCATGATTCGGTGCTGGATACGCGCTGGATCCTCGATCAATTCGACCGCGCCTTTACCCATCCCGCCAGCCGCTTAATCTGGTACGGCACGCCGCCGTCCGAATCAGTGACAATGTCACGTCTGCGCGTGAAAACCGATGTGCTACCGCAGGATCGCATCAGCCAGTTTTCCCATATGTCGGTGCTCTTTTCACCGGATAATCCGCTCTATGGTCGTAAAGGCAGCGTTATGCTTTGCGGCAACGGCCAGTCGGAAGAGGCAGCAAGGCGCTGCCTGAAGGGTGACGAGGTGTGGTATTCCGATTGGGGGTTAGTGACGCCGGGGAAAATTCACGCCCGGTTGACCTGGAACCCGTGGTTTGCATGGCAGAATTCGGTGATGCACGACGTTATCACCGCCGCGCCCTGATGGCTTCACAGTAGCCGATGAAACCGAGTAGGCCGGATAAGCGTATGCGCCATCCGGCAATCGGCGCGGCAGGTTGCCCCGGTGGAAGCGAGCGTAGGCCGGATAAGGCGAAGCCGCCATCCGGCAATGGGTCTCGCATATGGCATTTTGTGGAACGGTTCCGTTCACCAGGCGCTGGGAAGTTTCATTCATCTCTTATGCGGTGAACGGGACAAGGGAAGCGGCCGCGCTCCCCTTGTCAATCCCCGCGGCCCCGCGAGGAAATCGGTGCTGCGCACTGCGCTCACCTCCCGCGAGCCTGACTGCGGCCGGCTCGACTCGACATCCTGTCTCGGTTCGCCTCTGTCCGCCATCCATGGCGTCCAGACCTTGTCATTCCCGCTTCGGTTCGCCGATTTCAGCGGGGACACAACACCATCGCTGCAAGACCGCAGGTAAATGCAATGTCGGTATTGCTGAAAGCACGTTTTTGTAGGCCGGATAAGGCGAAGCCGCCATCCGGCAATGGTGCTGCGGCGATAATGCCGGATGGCGCTGACGCTTATCCGGCCTACGCGGTTTCAGAAGGATCACACTGGCTCGCTCTGCTCCTCGAGCTGCACCGGCCAGCGGCGGAAAATCACCACCGCCCACACCAGCGCGGCAATCGCCGGGACGGCACCGGCATAACCGATGGTGCTCATCGACCAGTGCAGGCTCACCTGATTGCCCACCAGCGCACCTGCGCCAATACCGATATTGAAAATCCCGGAAAAAAGTGCCATCGCCACATCGGTGGCATCCGGTGCCAGCGCCAGCACTTTCACCTGCATGCCGAGGCCAATAATCATAATCGCCACGCCCCAAAACAGGCTTAGCACGGCGAGATAGCTTTCGCTTCCGGCGGCGGGAAGCAGCATCACCAGCGAAATCACCAGCAGCCCGATGGCGCTGCACACCAACCCGGAGGCGTGTCGGTTGCCGAGCTTACCAAACAGCACGCTGCCAATAATCCCCGCACCGCCAAGCAACAGCAGCAGGATAGTTGCAAAATTGGCGCTAAAGCCCGCTACATTTTGCACAAACGGCTCAATATAGCTGTATGCGGTGTAATGGGCGGTCACCACCACAGCCGTCAGCACATAGATGCTGACCAGCGCCGGGCGACGAAACAGCAGCGGCAGGCTTTTCAGCGAGCCGGAGTGCTCGCTTTTAAGCGTCGGCAGCAGTTTGACCAGGCAAACCAGCGTTACCAGCGCGCCCATGCCAATCACAAAGAAAGTGGTGCGCCAGCCAAAGTACTGCCCGACGATGCGGCCAATCGGCAAGCCGAGCACCATCGCCAGTGCGGTACCGGTGGCGAGCAGGCTTAACGCCTGGGCGCGTTTACCCGCCGGTGCCAGGCGGATCGCCAGTGAGGCGGTAATCGACCAGAAGATGGCATGCGCAAACGCAATGCCGATACGGCTAATCACCAGCACCTCAAAATTCCACGCCAGGAAGGAGAGAACATGGCTGGCGATAAACAGCACAAACAGCGCAATCAGCAGTTTTCGCCGCTCAATATGGCTGGTTAGCAGCATAAAGGGCAGCGACATCAGCGCCACCACCCACGCGTAGATGGTCAGCATGATCCCGACCTGCGGGGTCTCCATATCGAAGCTCTGGGCGATATCAGAGAGCAACCCCACCGGCACAAATTCGGTGGTGTTGAAAATAAAAGCGGCAACGGCAAGCGTAACCACCCGTAGCCACGCGACTTTACGTGAAACAGTATTCGTCATCATAAGAGTGCTTTGGGTTGGTTGGAGGGAAGAAGAGGCGAAGATCTTAATGCTTTTGCTGGCTGAAAGACAAACTTTTTGTGATGTAGATCTCATTTTTCATTCAGCAAAAAAATAGCGGTTGCGCCGCCGAAGGTTTGCCGTCAGAAC
This sequence comes from Kosakonia sp. S42, assembly GCF_016624785.1. NCBI lineage: Bacteria > Pseudomonadati > Pseudomonadota > Gammaproteobacteria > Enterobacterales > Enterobacteriaceae > Kosakonia > Kosakonia sp. S42. Next base: position 661,550 of record NZ_JACVTW010000001.1, read on the forward strand.
AAAAGAAAAGATGAGGAAAAACAATGCACACAATTGACTTCTATCTGGTCGACGCTTTCAGCGACCACACCTTCGGCGGTAACGCCGCCGCGGTCTGTCCACTTACCGAGTGGCTGCCGGACGAGCTGTTACTGAAAATGGCGCAGCAGCATAACCAGTCGGAAACCGCTTTTTTTGTGCGCAACGACAGCGGCTTCGAGCTGCGCTGGTTCACGACGCAGGATGAGATCAATCTCTGCGGTCACGCGACGCTTGCCGCCGCTCACGTTATCTTCGAATACCTCGATTATCCAGAGACTGTGATCCGCTTCAGCACCCGTTTTGTCGGCGAGTTAACCGTTACACGCAACGGCGACTGGCTCACTCTCAATTTTCCGGCATGGACAACCCAGGCCGTTGAGAACCCACCGCCGATGCTGCTGGAAACGCTGGGCATTGCGAAGGCACAGGCGGTGTATGAAGGGCGCGATTACATGGTCGTGCTGGAGAGCCAGGCGCAGGTCGAAGCCTTACAGCCCGATATCGCCGCCATGAAACCGCTGGGGAAAATGGTCTGCGTCACGGCACCGGGAGAGGAGTATGACTTTGTCAGCCGCTTCTTCTGCCCGGGCGAGTCGGTGGCCGAAGATCCAGTTACCGGTTCGTCGCACAGCATGCTGATCCCTTACTGGGGCGAGAAGCTCGGCAAAACGGTGATGCAGGCGCGCCAGGTCTCCGCGCGCGGCGGCGATCTGCGCTGCGAGTGGCGGGGCGATCGGGTGTTGATTGGCGGCCAGGCGACGCTCTACTTGATCGGCAAAGTCTATCTGCGCTAGCACAATGACCGGGGGCGATAGCGCCCCCGCAGCGCGCTTATTACGGCAAGCGCGCAATGTTAGTTTTGATCACCTCAACGGAGTGGTTGAACTTTGCCACTTCGTCGTCGGTTAAGTGCAGTTCGATAATCTGCTCCACGCCGCTGTGGGTCAGCACCGCAGGCACGCCAATTGCCACATTGTGCGCGCCATACTCCCCGTCAAGAATGCAGGAGATCGCCAGCGCACGGTGGCTGCCGGTAAAGATATTGCGGCAGATCTCGGCGATCGTGCCGGCAATGCCATATTCGGTACAGCCTTTGCGGGCAAAGATCTCAAAGCCGTGGCGGCGCACGCGATCCGCCAGTGCATCTGCATCCAGCGGCTGGCCAGTCTTTTGTTGATAGACGTCGGCGATGGGCGAACCATAAATCGATGAGTGCGACCACACCGGGAACTGCGTATCGCCATGTTCGCCCATAATAAACGCGTCAATGCTCTGCGCGCCGATATCCAGCGCCTGCGCCAGCAGACGGCGAAGACGGGTGGTGTCAAGCCAGACGCCGGTGCCGATCACCTGGTTGCGCGGCAGGCCGGAGAGGGACCACACCTGCCAGGTAATGATGTCGCAAGGGTTGGTCGCCACAAGGAAAATGCCGTTAAAGCCGTTTGCCATCATGGTGGGCACAATGTTTTTCACAATGCGCGCGGTGTTGGCAAGCTCATCCAGCCGCGTCTGGCCGGGCTTCAGCGCGCCACCGGAGACGGTAATCACCGCGATATCGACATCCGCGCACGCCTCGATGGAGCGGGTGGAGATGGTCATCATCCCCGGCATAAACGCGGCGGCATCCGCCAGATCCTGCGCGTGTCCCTCTACGCGCTGGGCATTTACATCCACCAGGATCAGCTCTTCACAAATGTTCTGGTTTAAAAGAGCGTAAGCGGCAGACGCACCGACATTACCGGTGCCGATAATCATCACTTTGCGGGCTTTTGTATTCATGGCGATTCCCTTGTCAGAATATTCTTGTGCGTAAAGTACAGCCTGTTATTGCCGGGGTGCAATATTGTCGCGGATCTATAGGTTATTCATATGAGTTAAGCGGCGGAATTTTCGCTAATTTAACAATGCGATAACCATAAGGAGCCGCTATGTACCGTATTGTTGATGCCACCGCCACGCAGCCGGAGGTGATTGCCCTCATCGCCGCCCTCGACCACTACCAGACCGCGCTCTACCCGGCAGAGAGCAACCATCTGGTTGATCTGGCTTCCTTTCCCCAAGAGACGCTGATCCTGCGCAAAATCGTGCATCAGCACGATGCCGTCGGCTGCGGCGCAGTGTTGCTTAATGAGGATGGCAGCGCGGAGATGAAGCGGGTGTTTATCGATCCGACGCACCGCGGGCAGAAGCTGGGCGAGCAGCTGATTGCCGCGCTGGAGCAGGCGGCGAGCGAGAAGGGGTGCCACACACTGCGGCTGGAGACGGGCATCGAGCAGCATGCGGCGGTGAAGCTTTATCAGCGCTGCGGATACCAGATTTGCGAGGCGTTTGCGCCCTATGATCCTGACCCATTAAGTGTGTTTATGGAGAAGCAGTTGCCTGATGCGCTGCGAGCGTAGGCCGGATAAGGCGGAGCCGCCATCCGGTAATCAGCCGCGGTTTCAGGGGCTCCGTTCACGTAGGTTGGATAAGCGTGTAACGCGCCATCCGGCGATGGGGTTTTCATGTGGCATTGGTGGAATGATTCCGTTCACCAGGCGTTGGGGAGTTTCATTCATCTCTTCTGCGGTGAACGGGACAAGGGAAGCGGCCGCGCTCCCCTTGTCAATCCCCGCGGCCCCGCGAGGAAATCGGTGCTGCGCACTGCGCTCACCTCCCGCGTGCCTGACTGCGGCCGGCTCGACTCGACATCCTGTCTCGGTTCGCCTCTGTCCGCCATCCATGGCGTCCAGACCTTGCCATTCACGCTCCGGTTCGCCGATTTCAGCGGGGGTCAACAACGCCGCTGTGATAACGCAGGTAAAGGCAATATCGGTGTGGCTGTAGGCTCGTTTTTGTAGGCCGGATAAGGCGCAGCCGCCATCCGGCAATGGGGGCCGGGGAGACAATGCCGGATGGCGCTGCGCTTATCCGGCCTACGCGGTTTCAGCCGCACCTTTCCTGTAGGCCGGATAAGCGTTTACGCGCCATCTGGCATAAAAAACCGCACGCCGAAAACCCTACGGCAACAGCGCAATAAATGCTTCAAGGTGTCGGCTCTTCGCGCCGCGTCGCCACACCAGCCAGGTGGTGAGCCAACGCCACTCCTCTGCCAGCGGCCAGGCATTGACCTGCTGATGGGCGGGCATGCTCTCCAGCATACTGCGTGGGATCAGCGCCAGCCCGGCACCGGCAATTACGCAGGCCAGCATGCCGTGGTAGGACTCCAGCTCGTGAATTTTCCCCGGCGTGGCGCGGTCGGCCTGAAACCAGCTCTCAAAATGGCGGCGATAAGAGCAGTTAGCGCGAAAGGCATAAATACTGGCACCGTTCACCTGCGAAGCGCGGGTAATCGGCTCATGGCCCGCCGGGGCGACAATCATCATCTCTTCGCGATAGACCGGAATGCCCTCCAGCCCCGGGTGCATAATCGGCCCGTCAACAAACGCCGCGCTCAATGTCCCCTCAAGCACGCCGTCAATCATGGTGCCGGAAGGGCCGGTGGAGAGATCGAACTGAATACGCGGGTAGCGCTGGTTATAGGCGGCGAGCGTCGCCGGAATGCGCACCGCGGCGGTGCTCTCCAGCGCGCCCAGCGAGAACAACCCCTGCGGCTCATCGCCCGCCACTACCATCCGCGCCTCATCAACCAGCGCGAGGATCTGCTGGCTGTAGCGTAAAAAGCTGTGTCCGGCAGGTGACAGGCGCAGGCGCTGATTTTCGCGGATAAAGAGATCGACGCCGAGATCCGCTTCCAGCTGGCGAATGCGCGTCGTCAGGTTTGACGGCACCCGATGCACCTTCTGCGCGGCCTGGGTAATGCTGCCGGTCTGCGCCACGGCGTTAAACATCTCAAGCTGGGTTAAATCCATGCTGTTCTCTTAACGTGAATAGTGAAGTTAATATTATTCAGTTTTCAGAAATAACAAACTGCGTCACCCTAATGCAAGTTCTGAAATCATTGAGGGAAAAAATAATGTCTCTGACCGCCACCACCCATGCACTCTCCATCAACCCGGCAACGGGTGAAACCCTGCGCGCCACACCGTGGGCCAGCCGTGAAGAGGTTGACCGCGCGCTGGCGTTGGCCGATAGCGGCTACCGCCACTGGCGCAACGTCAGCGTCAATGAGCGCGCGCAGAAGCTGCGCGATCTGGCCGCCGTGCTGCGTCACCGCGCAGAAGAGATGGCGCAGATGATGAGTGAAGAGATGGGCAAACCGATCCTGCAGGCGCGGGCAGAAGTAGCGAAATCCGCCGCGCTGTGCGACTGGTACGCCGAGCATGGCCCGATGATGCTCGGCAGCGAAGCCACCCAGGTCGAAGCGCAGCGTGCGCGCATCGAATATCGCCCGCTGGGGCCAATTCTGGCGGTGATGCCGTGGAACTTCCCGCTGTGGCAGGTGCTGCGCGGCGCGGTGCCGATCCTGCTGGCGGGCAACAGCTATCTGTTAAAACATGCGCCGAATGTGCTCGGTTCTGCGGCGCTGATCGGCGAGTTGTTCAGCGAAGCCGGGTTCACGCCGGGCGTCTTTGGCTGGGTCAATGCAACCAATGAGGGCGTTAGCCAGGCGATAAACGATGCGCGCATTGCCGCCGTGACCGTCACCGGCAGCGTGCGTGCCGGGGCGGCAATCGGTGCTCAGGCCGGTGCGGCGCTGAAAAAGTGCGTGCTCGAACTGGGCGGTTCCGATCCCTTTATCGTGCTCAACGATGCCGATCTCGATCTGGCGGTGAAAGCCGCTGTCGCCGGGCGTTATCAGAATACCGGGCAGGTGTGCGCCGCAGCGAAACGCTTCATTGTTGAAGAGGGGATCGCCGACGCGTTCACCGAGAAATTTGTCGCTGCGGCGGCGGCATTACAGCAGGGCGCGCCGGAAAAAGAGGAGAACTACCTTGGGCCGATGGCGCGCTTCGATCTGCGCGACGAGTTGCACGCCCAGGTTGAGGCGAGCATCAAAGAGGGCGCTACCCTGCGACTCGGCGGCGAGAAGACGCCGGGCAACGGCAACTACTACCCGGCGACGGTGCTGACCAACGTTACGCCGCAGATGACAGCGTTCCGCCAGGAGCTGTTTGGCCCGGTTGCTGCGATCAGCACCGCCCGCGATGCAGAGCATGCGCTGGCGCTGGCCAACGACAGCGACTTTGGCCTCTCGGCCACGGTATTCACCGCCGACAGCGCGCAGGCCGAGTGGTTTGCCGATAATCTTGAGTGCGGCGGCGTGTTTATCAACGGCTTTAGCGCCAGCGATCCGCGCGTGACTTTTGGCGGCGTGAAGAAGAGCGGCTTCGGGCGCGAACTCTCCCACTTTGGTTTGCACGAGTTCTGCAACGTTCAGACCGTGTGGAAAGATCGCCTGTAAGCGCAACGCGCCCCTGTGGGGCGCGTCATCACTGGCTGTCATGGATGTGTCATGATCCTTTTGTAGACTCACCGCAACTTAGTGGTTACAGAAGAATATCATGAACTTAACGCAAATTTTACGCCGAGTTTTTCGGCGTATCGCACCGCAGCAGTTTGGTTTGTTGGCCGGGATTTTTTGCATCATCGCGCTCTTTTCCGCCCTGCAAATCGCCTCCTCCTTTTTCCTTACCGCCTCGCTTCGCAGCGCGCAGCACGATGAGAGCCTGAACCAACAGGCGCATCTGCAACAGGTGCGGGCAGACGAAGCGCGCATTGCGCTCCTCAGCGCAAGCGATCTGCTCAACCGCGCCGGGGTCTACTTTATGCAGGATAAAGCGACCGGTTCGGACGGCAGCTGGCACAGCCTGATGGACGAAACCCAGCAGGCACTGGCCGCGTCGAATAAAGCCTGGCTTGCTTTTCAGGCGCTCAACCCGCCAAAAGATGAAGGCTTGGTCAACAGTTATCAGCTCTTTTATGGCGCGCTGAAAGAGCAGGCCGACGGGCTGGTGAAAACCCAGTCGATCGATGCCTTTTTTGCCGTTCCGGCACAGGCATTCCAGGCCGATTTCAACGATAACTACGCCCGTTTTCAGCAGGCTGGCGCACAGCACGCCGAGCAGGGAAGGCAGTCGCTGCTTGCCAGCCTCAGCCGTTTGCAGCAGGTCTTTATGCTGATCCCGGCGCTGCTGGTTGCCATTGCGCTGGTGGTGTGGTTCGGCATGTCGCGCTGGGTCATCACCCCGCTGCGTACATTGATTGCTCACATCAATATTCTTGCCGCCGGCGATCTCGGCACGCCATTGCCGCCGGTGCAGCGCTTCAACCGCGAAATCACTCAGCTTAGCCATAGCGTCGGCACCATGCAGCGGGGGCTGCAACAGCTGGTAATGCAGGTGAGCGACGCCACCGCGTCAATGATTGGCACCATCGGCAGCCTGGCGGAAGGCAACCAGTCACTTAATCAGCAGTCGGCGAAGCAGGCGCAGGAGCTGAACGATGTTACCGAGCATATCGCCACGCTGGAGTCCCATGTCGAAGGCAATACCGGTTTTGCTGAAGAGGCGCGCCAGCAGGCAGATGAAGCACGTAAAGTCGCGGCGGGCGGCGACAGGATGATGGAGACGGTGACGCAGTCGATGCGCGAGATTGTCGACCGCTCCGCCGAGATGCGCAATATCGTGGCGCTGATCGACGGCGTGGCGTTTCAGACCAACATTCTGGCGCTGAATGCCGCCATCGAGGCGGCGCATGCGGGCAACCACGGGCGCGGCTTTGCGGTGGTGGCGAAAGAGGTGGGCTTACTGGCGCGTAAGAGCAGCCACTCGACGCAAACCATTCAGCAGCTGATTAACCACTCATTGCAGGGGATCAATGATGGCACCCAGGCGGTGAGCCGTCTCGAAGATAACCTGCAACAGGTGACCGGGCTGGTCGGGCATCTGAGCGGGGTGTTGAGTGAAATCTCTGCCGCCACGCTGAGCCAGGGGGAGAGCATCCATAAGATGACCCGACGCCTTCACTCCCTTAACAGTGTGGCGCGGCGCACCGGTGAGCTGGTGACCACGGCAGCAGCGGCCTCAGAGCAGCTTTATCACGATTCGCAGGTATTGATGCAAGCGGTTGCGCGTTTTCGTCTCAGCGCCTGACGCGGCAAAACAGCTCTGGTATACTCGCAGCCCGATTTGGCCTGTGGGCGAGGAGTGAAAGTGGCATCGGTGATGGATAATGGCGTGCTGGAGACGATAGTCGACCAGGTACGCCCGCTGCTGGGATGCGGAAAGGTCGCGGATTATATCCCGGCGCTGGCGGCAGTCAGCGGCAATAAACTGGGTATAGCGATCAGCACCGTCAATGGGGAGCACTATCAGGCAGGCGATGCCGATGAGCGCTTCTCCATTCAGTCGATCTCAAAAGTGCTTAGCCTGGTGGTGGCAATGAACCACTACGGTGAGGAGGAGATCTGGCAGCGCGTCGGCAAAGATCCTTCCGGCCAGCCTTTCAACTCGCTGCTGCAGCTGGAGATCGAGCAGGGCAAGCCGCGCAATCCGTTCATTAACGCCGGGGCGCTGGTGGTGTGCGATATGCTGCAAAGCCGCCTCAGCGCACCGCGCCAACGCATGCTGGAGATTGTGCGCAAGCTCGCAGGCGTCGAGGATATCGTTTACGACACGGCGGTGGCGCGATCGGAGTTCGACAACGCCGCGCGCAACACGGCTATCGCCTGGCTGATGAAGTCTTTCGGCAACTTCCACAATGATGTCACCACTGTTCTGCAAAACTACTTCCACTACTGCGCGCTGAAGATGAGCTGCGCTGAGCTGGCGCGCACCTTTCTTTTCCTCGCGCAGAGCGGGCAGGCGGAGCACCTCGGCCAGCCAGTGGTGTCGCCAAGGCAGGCGCGGCAGATTAACGCCCTGATGGCGACCAGCGGTATGTACCAGAACGCCGGGGAGTTTGCCTTCCGCGTCGGCCTGCCGGCGAAGTCGGGCGTTGGCGGCGGGATTGTGGCGATTGTGCCTCATGAGATGGCGATTGCCGTCTGGAGCCCGGAGCTGGATGACGCGGGCAACTCACTGGCGGGCGTCGCGCTGCTGGAAGCGCTCAGCCAGCGCCTTGGCAGATCGGTCTACTGATGGCGGATCTCGACGCGCTGTTTGCCCGCCTCGGGCGCTCAACCTTTCGCTCCCGTTTTCGCTTAGGCGCAAAGGAGCGGCACTACTGCGAAGAGAAGGGGGCAGAGGTGATTGCTGCCCACGCCGCTGATTTTGTCGCCCGGCGCCTTGCGCCTGCGCTGCCTGACAATGACGGTAAACAGACACCGATGCGTGGCCATCCGGTGTTTATCGCCCAGCATGCCACCGCCACCTGTTGTCGCGGCTGTCTGGCGAAGTGGCACGCCATTGCACCGGGTCAGCCGCTTTCACCCGCGCAGCAGCAGTATGTTGTTGATGTGATTTATCACTGGCTGGTGATACAGATGAATTCGCCGCGCTGATGGCGGTTGCGCAACACCCTATAGCGGAAAACAAGCATGCTAAGCTTTAGGCTATTTCCGACGCTACTTCGGGCAGCTCCTGCCGCCCGCGACAGGAATTGAGATTTGATGCGAGCTTTGTTGTCCTCCTGGCGTCCGTTCAGGGAAGAGACCCCGCTGATAAATGCGGGGATGATTTTTGCGCTGACCACGCTGTTCTATTTTATCGGCGCGATGATGCGCCTGGTCGAGGAGCTGTCGCTCTTCTGGCCGCTAAACGCGGTGATGGCCGGGGTCTTCGCCCGCTACGCGTTTTTGCACCGCTGGCACTACTACTTAATCAGCTATGTCGCGATGCTGGCTTACGATGCCGTCACCACCAGTTGGGGCACGGCGTCGCTGATCATCAACTTCTCCAATATGGTGTTTATTATCACCATGGCGCAGCTTATCGGTTGGGAGCGGCGCCAAATCGCCAAGACGCCACAGCCGATCAATGCCCTGAAACTCTTTAGTTACTGTCTGGTGGCGGCGCTGCTCTGCGCCTTCTTTGGCGCGCTGGGCTCAGTCGGGATTGACGATCAGGGTTTCTGGCCGCTGCTGGCGGACTGGTTTGGCGAGCAGTTCTCAACGGGCGTGCTGATTTTGCCCTGCCTGCTGACCATGACGCGCCCGCGCGCGCTCAAAGGCTTTTCACTGCCGCAGGTGATGCCGATCCTCGCGCTGGCGGTGTCGGTCGCCGCCTCGGTGATGATTGGCGGTGCCGGAAGCCTGGCGTTTCCGCTCCCGGCGCTGATCTGGTGCGCGGTGCGCTATTCACTGTCGGTAACCTGCCTGGTGACGCTTATCACCGGCGGGCTGGAGATTATGCTGGTCTCGAGCGGGCAGATCGATATTCACGTCCACTCGCCGTTTGATATTCCGCAGATGCTCTCGGCGCGCCTTGGCGTGGCAACGATGGCCATCTGCCCGGTGATCGTCTCGGTCAGCGTTGAAGCCATCAACCGCCTGATGCGCCAGGTGTCTTTGCGCGCCGATTTTGATTTCCTTACCCGCGTTTACTCCCGCTCTGGCCTGTATGAAGCCCTGCGCAAAGAGGAGAAGCGCTTTGTCGGCAAGCACCTCTCCGTGATGCTGATGGATATCGACTACTTCAAAAGCGTCAATGACAGTTATGGTCACGAGTGCGGCGACAAAGTGCTGACTTCATTCGCGCAAAAAGTGCAGCAGGAGCTTGGCACACGCGGGCTGGTGGCGCGTATGGGCGGCGAGGAGTTTGTGGTGGTCGCCGTAACAGACGATGCGACGGCAGGTAAAGCGCTGGCGGAGACGCTGCGCCATGCGGTGGAAACCCATCTCTTTAAATGGCGCCAGCAGACGCTACATCTGACGATGAGCGTCGGCATCGGGCACGGCACGCCGGACCCGCGCCACTTAACCGAGGGGTTCAATGATCTGCTGGCTGAGGCCGATGAGCATCTCTACCGCTCGAAGAACCATGGCAGAAACTGCACTAGCGATAGCCAAAACGATGCGCGGGAAGTGGCTGTTTCGCCCGCCACGTGAAATAAGCAACACAATAAATATTAATAACTTATAAATATCTTGCGGCTGATTTTTGAGACCCATATGATTAACGTCGCGCGGTCGCAAGCAGCGGATTCGCTCACCCTGACAAACGTGCCGAATAGGCTACGCTTAATGCTGTAAACCGTTGTCTACTCGCCCGTTTGCTCGAGCGCGGCGGTCCAGACTGAGAATGATGAGATCGGCACTCTATGAAAACACCTGCGATTCCCGCAAATGAGGCACAGCGCCTGGCGTCATTACATGACTCCGGCCTGCTGGAGGGGGGCGTCAACGCCCGTTTAGACCGCTTAACGCGCCTGGCGCAACGGATGTTCAATGTCCCGGCGGCGTTGATTACGCTGGTCGATGAAGAGACGCTCCATTTTAAATCCACCGGCGGTTATCCGGCTGAAGCCCAGACGCTGCCGCGCAACATCTCCTTTTGCGGTCACGTCATTTTGTCTGAAACGGCGATGATCATTGAAGATACCCATCTTGATGAGCGATTTACCGATAATCCGCTGGTGACGGGCGAACCGCACATTCGTTTCTATGCCGGTTACCCGCTGCGCCTGCCGGACGGTGCGCTGGTGGGATCGCTGTGCGTGATTGATAAGGCGGCGCGCGGCTTTTCCGGCGCGGAAGTCGACACCCTGAAAGATTTCGCCATGATCGTCGAAGATGAGTTCGCGGTGATGAGCGCGGCGACGACCGATGAGTTAACCGGACTCTTTAACCGCCGTGGCTTCGATAACCTGGCGAAGTTCGCGATTGTTGGCGCACGCCGCCGCGCACAGCCATTGACGCTCGCGTGGATCGACCTTGATAACTTCAAAGAGATTAATGACACCTACGGCCACGGCGAAGGGGATGAAGCCCTGAAGGCGATGGCGGAGGTGATGACCGCCAGCCTGCGCGAAGCGGATCTGCGGGTTCGCTACGGCGGCGACGAGTTCGCGATTGTCTTCTCCGATACCAATGAAGAGGGCGCATGGATTGCGATGCAGCATCTGGTCGAACAGGTTGAGGCCTGGAACCAGCAATCGGGTAAACCCTGGAAGCTCGGTTTCTCCTGGGGCGTCAGCGAGTTTAATCACGATGGCAGTGACGATCTGCGCGCCTGGATGAAAGAGGCGGATGAGAAGATGTATGCCATGAAATCCCGCAACAATCGCGGGCGCTGATCCATAACGAAATCGTATGGGCGCGGCGCTTGAGTTAGCCTGTTCCGCGTTGAATAGTGGTCATTTTACAAGGAAGACAAATGACCGCTTATCATATCAATAGCCTCTCTGGTGAGGCGATCCTCTGCCATATCGACAGCCTGTGCGGCGTGCTGGAAAACTGCGTCGCCGGCGGTGCCTCCGTCAGCTTTATGCACCCGCTTTCGCGGGAAAAATCACATCAATTTTGGTCCGGGGTTGCCGCAAGCGTAACGCGCGGTGAGCGCATTGTGCTGGTCGCGCAGGATGAGGCGGGTGAGGTTGTCGGCACCGTGCAGGTGGTGCTCGATCAGCCGGAGAACCAGCCGCACCGCGCCGATGTCTCGAAATTACTGGTGCATGGTAACGCGCGACGTCAGGGGCTGGCGCGTCGCCTGATGACAGCGCTGGAGCGTGAGGCGCAGGCGCACGGGAAAAGCGTGCTGGTGCTGGATACAGCGACCGGCAGCGGGGCGGAGAACTTCTACACCGCCTGCGGCTGGCAGCGGGTGGGTGAGATCCCGCGTTACGCGCTGATGCCGGATGGAAATGTGACGGCGACGACACTTTTTTACAAGTTCATATAACTGGCGCCAATAAGCCGCGCCAGTTTGATCAAAACAGGGTTTCATGGTCGTAAAGTCTGATAAGTTATTACACCAATCTTCCAAGGTTGTATGACTAATCTAAAAAAGGAACCCACTGTGAACACATTAAACCGTCGCAATTTTCCCGGGGCTGATTACCCAGAACGTATTATTCAGTTTGGCGAAGGGAATTTTTTGCGCGCTTTTATCGACTGGCAAATCGATCTGTTGAACGAGCACACCGACCTCAACGCCGGTGTGGTGGTGGTTCGCCCAATCGAGAGTGATTTCCCGCCTTCTCTGAGCACGCAGGATGGTCTCTACACCACCATTATTCGCGGCCTCAACGAGCAGGGCGAAGCGGTGAGCGATGCGCGTCTTATCCGCTCCGTTAACCGCGAAATCAGTGTTTACACGCAGTATGACGAGTTTCTTAAACTGGCCCACAATGCGGATATCCGCTTCGTTTTCTCCAATACCACTGAAGCGGGTATCAGCTACCACGCCGGGGATAAATTCGATGATGCCCCAGCGGTAAGCTACCCGGCTAAACTGACGCGCCTGCTGTTTGAACGCTTCCGCCATTTTGCCGGTGCGCAGGATAAAGGCTGGATCATTATCCCTTGTGAATTAATTGATTATAACGGCGACGCGCTGCGTGAACTGGTGCTGCGTTATGCCAACGAGTGGGCGCTGGGCGCGGAATTTATCCAGTGGCTTGAGACTGCGAACAGCTTCTGCTCGACGCTGGTTGACCGCATTGTTACCGGTTATCCGCGTGATGAAGTGGCGAAACTGGAAGCGGAGCTGGGTTATCAGGATGCCTTCCTCGATACCGCCGAGCACTTCTATCTGTTTGTGATTCAGGGGCCAAAATCGCTGGCCGCTGAGCTGCGTCTGGATAAATACCCGCTGAATGTGCTGATTGTGGATGACATCAAGCCATATAAAGAGCGTAAGGTGGCGATCCTCAACGGAGCGCATACGGCGCTGGTGCCGGTCGCATTCCAGGCGGGTATCGATACGGTTGGCGAAGCGATGAGCGACACGGAGATCTGTGCGTTTGTTGAGAAGGCGATTTACGAAGAGATCATTCCGGTGTTGGATCTGCCGCGCGATGAGCTGGAGTCTTTCGCCAGCGCGGTGACCGGGCGTTTCCGTAACCCCTATATCAAACACCAACTGCTCTCTATCGCCCTGAACGGCATGACCAAATACCGCACCCGCATTCTGCCTCAGCTGCTGGCAGGGCAAAAAACCAGCGGTGAATTACCTGCGCGCCTGACCTTTGCGCTGGCGGCGCTGATTGCGTTTTATCGCGGTGAGCGTGACGGGAAAAGTTATCCGGTGCAGGATGATGCGCACTGGATTGAGCGTTACCAACAGCTGTGGAGCCAGCATGGTGACCGTCAAATTAACACCCGCGAGCTGGTGAGTGCGGTGCTGTCGGTGAGCGAACATTGGGAGCAGGATCTGAGCAAGGTGCCGGGTCTGGTGGAGCAGGTGACGCGCGATCTGGATGCGATTCTGCTGCGCGGCATGCGCGAGGCAGTAAAACCGCTCTGCTGATAGCTGGCTGTTAAATGCCGGATGGCGCTGGCGCTTATCCGGCCTACATTTTTTACTCCCACACACCACTCGATCCCGCAGGCCGGATAAGGCGCAGCCGCCATCCGGCACTCCCATATACCACTCGATCCCCGTAGGCCGGATAAGGCGAAGCCGCCATCCGGCAAAACAGCGATAGCTGAAATCACGCCTCTAGTTACAACATACTATTAGCGAGTTGTATAACAGGTTCCAGCAACCTCTGCGCCAATACCACGTCGGGCAGGGCGAAATTGCGTCACAATCCATTAGCAAACTTGCAACTGTGACATTGATCACGTTTAATAGCCGCTGCGCTCCTTTTCCCCCTGAATAATTATGATTGTCCGTCCTGAAAAACACTGGCTTGCTCGTCTCTTCGTCTGGCACGGCTCCGTACTGCCGAAAATCGCTTCACGCCTGACCATGAACTTCCTGCTTTCGGTCGCCGTCATCTGGATGCTGCCGTGGTATACCTCGCTGGGCATCAAGCTAACGGTCGCACCGTTCAGCATTCTCGGTGTGGCGATTGCTATCTTCCTCGGTTTTCGCAACAACGCCTGTTTCGCACGCTACTCGGAAGCGCGTCTGTTGTGGGGGCAGTTGATGATCGCCTCGCGCTCGCTGCTGCGGGAAGTGAAAACCACGCTGCCAGACGAAAGTGACGTGCGCCACTTTATGCAGCTACAGTTCGCCTTTGCCCACGCGCTGCGCATGACGCTGCGACGCAAACCGCAGGGCGACGTGCTGTCAAAATATCTCTCGGCTGATGAGTTACGGCAGGTCTTAAATGCCCATTCGCCGGCAAACCGTATTCTGCTGTTGATGGGCCAGTGGCTGGGCGAGCGCAGGGCACAAGGAGCGCTGTCGGATATTATGTTCCACAGCATTACTCAGCGCTTACACGATATGTCCGCGGTGCAGGCCGGCTGCGAGCGTATCTTTAATACGCCGCTGCCTTTTGCCTATTCACTGATTTTGCACCGCACGGTCTATCTCTTCTGCATCATGCTGCCGTTTGCGCTGGTGGTGGATCTGCACTTTATGACGCCCTTTATCTCGGTGCTGATCTCCTACACCTTTATCTCGCTCGATACGCTGGCGGAAGAGCTGGAAGATCCCTTTGGCGAAGAGGATAACGATCTGCCGCTGGATGCCTACTGCAACGCGATTGAAATCGATCTGCTGCAAATGGAAGACGCCGACGATCTGCCGGTCAAACTGGCACCGGACAAAAATTACCAGTTGACCTAAACTTACAGGGGCGTAAGCCGTAAGATTTTTTCACTCTCCTGGCTCAGGTCATTTAAAAAGAGGGACATGCGATGGAAAAGTCCGATAAAACCTTCTCGTTCGCGCTGACGTTTATCGTTGGCCTGTCACTGCTCGCCACGGCATGGGATATCTCACTCTTTAGTAGCCTGCCGTGAGCCATCTGCCAGCAGCGCCTGCGTCTCTTGCGCCGGGCGCTGCAACAGGGCAATCGCCTCTTCAGCTGACGTGACATTGGTGTAACCGATAATCAAACCGTAACGTGGCGAATCACCTCTGTACCACTCTGAAAGCGGGCTGACCTGCAACTGATGTTGTTGCCAGAGTTGTGCCAGCGTCACATCCTGCGTGCTATCACGCAAAAAGGCGATGATATGCATGCCACCGTCGCGCACCTCTACATCAAAAAGCTGCGGATAAATCTGCGCCAGCGCCGCCAGCACGAACCCGCGCCGGGCAGAGTAAAGATTGCGCATCTTCTTCAGATGCTTATAAAAGTGGCCTTCGCTGAGAAAGGCGGCGAGAATTTTTTGCGTTAACAGCGGCTGGCCGCTCTCGGTGAGTTCAGCTGTTTGCCGGAACTGCGCGAGCAGCGCGCGCGGCAGCACCAGATAACTGGTGCGTAAGGAGGGCAGCATGGTTTTGCTGAAGGTGCCCATATAGATAACCCGGTCATCACTATCGAGGCTCTTCAGCGCAGGCACCACTTTGCGGGTGTAGTGAAACTCGCCGTCGTAATCATCCTCAACAATCCAGCTATTATGCTGTGTTGCCCACGCCAGCAGCTGCTGTCTGCGGGGCAGGGAGAGGGTGACCGCCAGTGGGCTTTGGTGTGACGGTGTCACAAATAGCAGGCGGGCGTCATGGTGATGGCGCAACAGAAACTGCATATCCAGACCGTCGTTATCCACCGGCACGCTATGGAGTTGCTGGCACGTATGCTCCAGAATGCGCTGGCCTAAAAAATAACCCGGCTCTTCAAACACCACTTTCTGCTGTGAGCCTGCAAGCAGGGTGAGGATCACCCGCAAGTTATGTTGATACCCGCCGGTGATCACCACCTGTTCCGGGCTGCAGGCGAGCCCGCGCGAAACATTCAGATAGTGGGCAATAGCGTCGCGCAGAGGAGCGTAGCCCATTAACGGTGGCGTAAGCATTTCGCTTGGATGTAGCGCGCGCACCGCTTTAGCGCTGAGCAGCAGCCATTTTTTACTCGGGAAGGCATCAAGCGCCGGAATGCCGAGGCGCAAAAAACCGCGCTGTTTACGTTCCGCGTCGCCAAACGCTGACGCTGGGGTGGAAAGGGGCTTATCGCGAGCTTTACGCTTGACCGGCGACAGCACCAGTTCAGGATTGACGCGTGTGCCGCGCGCGCCATCGCTGACCAGAAACCCTTCACCGATCAGAATCGACCACGCGGTCTCCACCGTTTTTCGCGCCACGCCCAGTTCGCTGGCCAGCACGCGCACCGAAGGGACTTTATCTCCCGGCTTGAGCAAACCCTGCGTGATGCTGTCGCGATATTGCGAATAAATAGCTCTGTATCCTGGCTTCATGTCCTACCTTTTTTTCGCGTTTTTGCATCTTTTTCCTGCGACATTGACGCGTAATATAGCCCTCGTTGAAACAATAAACGAGGCAAATAATATGAGCACCCGCATCAATCTCTTCCAGCGCGTTCCCGATCTGATCAAAGCCTTTTCCGCCGCCAGCCAGGCGGCACACAACAGCGGTCTGGATAACACACTCAAAAATCTGGTTGATATTCGTGCCTCGCAGCTAAACAGCTGCGCTTTCTGTCTGGATATGCATATTAAACAGGCGCGGATTCTGGGTGAGCGGGAGTTACGGTTGCATCATGTCGCCATCTGGCGCGAATCGCCGTTATTCACCGAAAAAGAGAAGGCGGCGCTGGCGTTGACCGAAGCCCTGACCCGGCCCGGTGCTGAAGGGGTAAGCGATGCCATTTATGACGCGGCGCGTGAACATTTTGATGAAGTGGCGTTATCAGAGCTGGCGTTTGCTATCTCGATCATCAACACCTGGAACCGTTTGATGATCGTCTCGCAAACCGCGCCGGGCGCGCTCGATAAAGCCTACGGCCTCGATCGCGCGAATCTCGAATAGCCGTGCGGTTTCGTAGGCCGGATAAGCGCAGCGCCATCCGGCAATACAGCCCGGTTCATGGCTGAACCGGGCAGGGACATCGCTTTCCGACGTCAAAAAACCATTAATGCGCCAACTGGAAGAAACGCACCGAGTTGCGCAGCGCCTCGCTCTGCTCCGTCATGGACTGCGCGGCCACCGCGGCCTGTTCCACCAGCGTGGCGTTCTGCTGGGTCACCTGGTCCATTTGATCGATGGCGACGCTGATCTCTTTAATCCCCTGATGCTGCTCGGTTGAAGCGGCGGAAATATCGGCGACAATATCCGTCACCTTATTCACCGACGAGACAATCTCCTCCATCGCACGGCTGGCGGTATCGGCAAAACGCGAACCGTCGGTGATTTTTTCCACCGTCCCCTCAATCAACTGCTTAATCTCTTTTGCCGCATCGGCGCTCTTCTGCGCCAGGTTACGTACTTCGCCTGCGACCACCGCAAACCCTTTACCCTGTTCACCGGCACGCGCCGCTTCCACGGCGGCGTTGAGCGCCAGAATATTGGTCTGGAACGCGATCCCCTCAATCACCGAAATAATGTCGACAATCTTCTGCGAACTGTCAGAGATCTCATGCATGCGCGTCAGCATATCGTTAACCTCTTTGCCGCCTTTGAGCGCGGTTGCAGAGGTCTGGCGCGCCAGCTCGCTCGCTTTGCGGGCGTTCTCCGCATTACTCTTCACGTTTTCCGTAATCTGTTGCATGTTCGATGACGTCTGCACCAGCGACGCGGCCTGCTCCTCGGTGCGCTGCGACAAGTCATTGTTACCCTCGGCAATCTCACCGGCGGCATGGGAGATCGATTCGCTGCCATCAATAATGCCGCGAATAATCTCCGCCAGCTGGCTGTTCATATATTTAATCGTCGCCAGCAGACTATTGCTGTCACCTTCACGCAGATCGACCGCCGTCTCCAGCTTGCCGGCGGCCACCGCCTGCATAATCGACATCGCATAATCCGGCTCGCCGCCCAGTTGCCGCGCCAGGCTGCGCGAAATAAAGAGGGCGCTCACACCTGTCGCAATCAGCGCCAGTAGCAGTAAGCCGATCAGCACATAGAGCGCGTGGTTGTAATTCGCCTGCGTCGTTTCGCCCATCCGATCGCCGATAGCCACTTCCATATCGACCAGCGTCGCCAGGTCTTTCATCAACTGCGTGCGGTACTTCGCCGACACCACGCCGCTAATCTTCGCCGCTTCTGCCGCGTCGCCGTGGTTCATCGCCTCAATCACTTTCGCGTTGACGTCGATGAAGTTTTTGAAGTTATCAACCACCGTCACAAACAGCGCGTTCATCTCCGGCGTTGCATCGGCAGAGATTTTTGCGTACTGCCGCTGGGCATTGAGGAAGGTCTCTTGGTTTTGCAGCAGCTCATTACGATGTTGATCGAGGGAAGCGGGGGTTGTCGAAGCGATGTACTGCACCTGCTGTAAGCGCATTTCCGCTAACACACCGCGCATCTCAAGGGTGTAGCGAATGCCGGGCATGCGCTGCTGGCGGAATTTATCAATTTGTTGTTTGCTGCCGTTAAGCTGATAAATAGAGACAATGCCAACAATTAACATCATCACAATAAGAATAGAGAAACCAACGAGCAGTTTCGTTAATACCGTCGCGTGCGCAATTTTTTTCATGATCCTGAAGTTTTAAAAAAGAGTGGTACTAGTAATAACGGCAGAAACCGCAGAAAGATTGAGGTTAAAATTCGATCTGTATCACATATCGCACTGATATTAGGGCAAATATCTTACAGGTAAGGTCAGTTTTATTTAAGGCAAGTGAGGGTGTTAAATAAGATCGGAGAGGTCTGTTAATTAATTGAAATAATATTTCACTTAAAGCGATAAATATATTCGCGCACGCAACCGTGCGCGAATAATTAACCTTTAAGACTTAGCGGCAGCTCATCTGCCCACTTAGTGGCTTGCGTCATTAATTCTGATACTGCGGAGTAAGGCAGGCCAATCTTGTTGGCAATCGCGCTGGTCTCATCCCATAAACGCTGTTCATAGACGCGGGCGAGGTGAACATAGGGGTAGAGTTCGCCGCTCTCTTTTTCCAGCGCTGTTGCCACATCCGGCGAGACGGAGATCTGCTCCATCAGCTCTTCAAGCGGCAGGCCGAGGATCACATCCAGCAGGGAGAAGAGCCCCACCAGGAAAGCGTCATTGGCGACATTATTGCTGGAAGTGCGCGCCGCCACCAGTTCGCAAAACTTGGCGCGGATCAGGCTCAGATAGTAGATCTCGGTATTGGTAACATGCTCAAACGACGTAAGACAGGCCACCAGTACAAAACGGCGCATCTCGTTGATGCCGAGGTAAACCACAATGTCGCGTAAGGACTGGTTACGAAAGCCGCTAATCCCGCGTGTGTTATATAAGATGTTCTGCGCATAACGCATGATCTTAAACGACAGCGAGACATCGCGTTTCAACAGCTCTTCAATGCGGTTTAAGTTCGGCGACTCGACGTTAACTTCCTGCATCAACCGCAGTGCGAAGGCGCGGTTCTGCACCAGCTTGTTGCGCTTAGAGACCACCGGTTTGCTGAAGAAATAGCCCTGGAAGAGGCGAAAACCCAGTTTTTTGTAGGCTTCGAACTCATCATAGGTTTCTACTTTTTCCGCCAGCAGCACCGCGTGGCGCAGCGCATCGCGGTTGGCGTTAACCCAGGCGTCAATCTCTTCCAGTGAGCTTCGCCTGATATCGAACTTAATCACATCGATATAGGGCAGGAAAGCGTCCCACTGGTTGCCGGGTGCGAAATCGTCGAGAGCGACGCGAAAGCCAAGGTTCTGCAGGCGTTTTACCGTCTCCAGCAGTTGCTTGTCCGGCTGCGCATCTTCAAGGACTTCGATCACCACGCGGTTTTTCGGCAGCGTTTCGGCAAGGCCGTCAATCAGTAACTGGTAGGGGAAATTGACATATACCGTCGTCAGATCGTTCTTACGTCCGACAGGCGCACTGAGAAACTGCTCTTCGATCAGTTGGGTCGTGGCTTGCTCGGCAGAGATCTCCGGAAAACGGTTATCCATGCTATTGCGGAACAGCAGTTCGTAACCGACGGTGTTCAGTTGGTTATCAAAGATCGCCTGTCTGGCCACAAAAGAAAACATTCACCACCCCGTACACCGTGTACTTTTGTATAAGTATTACAAATATATAAGCTTATAACACACCCTGAATAGCCGAAGCGTGCATCTGATACTAAAAAAGTGACCTTTAGCGCTAAAAATATAGGCCAGCAAAGCGGTAAGTGTACAGGTAATGAGGATATTCTTAAGCGTAACCGCTCAAAGTAGCAGCATCACGCTGTAAAAAACGGCAAATAGGCAGGAAAGCGTAAGCGAGGCAGGGGATAAAACAGGCGCTGCACCTGCGTGACAGTCAAAATCGCTGTCCGGCATGGTGCAGCGCCAAAGGCGCGGGATTAAGTACGCGGCGTCTGTTCAGCCGGCGCGGTCGCATGAACTTCGTTCACGCGTTTACGCACGCCAAACCAGCCGGCAATCAGCAGAACGGCGATCAGCGGAATAGAGCCGATAGTGAAGGTACCGTTCGGATAGTCGAACGCCATCAGTACCAGTACGCTGAGCAGGAACAGCAGCGTCAGCCAGGAGGTCACCGGCGCACCGGGCATCTTGAAGCTGACATCTTCTGCTTTGCCTTCGCGGATCGCTTTGCGCAGGCGCATCTGGCACACCACGATAAAGCCCCATGAAGCGATAATCCCCAGCGACGCGACGTTCAGCACAATCTCAAACACCTGCGACGGCACCAGGTAGTTCAGGAACACGCCCACAATGTAGACGCAGATTGTCGCCAGAATACCGGCATACGGCACCTGCTGGCGGCTCATCTTCGACATAAACTTCGGTGCGGAACCGCCCATCGACATCGAGCGCAGAATACGTCCGGTGCTGTAGAGGCCGGAGTTGAGGCTGGAGAGTGCGGCGGTCAACACCACGATATTCATCACGTCGCCAATATATGGCACGCCAAGCTTCGAGAAGAAGGTGACGAACGGGCTTTGTCCCGCCTGATAAGCGTTCCACGGCAGCAGCAGCACCAGCAGCACCACCGAGCCAACGTAGAACAGGCCGATACGCCAGATCACGCTGTTGATCGCTTTCGGTACCATGGTCTTCGGCTCTTTACATTCGCCTGCGGCGGTGCCGACCAGCTCAATAGAGGCGAAGGCGAATACCACGCCCTGCACCAGCACCAGTGCGGCCATCATGCCGTGGGGGAAGAAACCGCCGTTATCGGTAATCAAATGGAAGCCGGTGCTGTTGCCATCAAGCGGTTTGCCGGTGCCGAGGAAAACCGTCCCGACCACCAGAAACAGCACAATTGCCAGCACTTTCAGCAGCGCAAACCAGAACTCCATCTCGGCGAACCACTTCACGCCGATCATGTTCATGGTGCCGACGATCGCCAGCGCGCCGAGGGCGAAGACCCACTGCGGCACGTCGCCAAAGGCGCCCCAGTAGTGCATATAAAGCGCGACGGCGGTGATATCGACAATGCCGGTCATCGCCCAGTTGATGAAGTACATCCAGCCGGCGACATAGGCGGCTTTTTCACCGAGGAACTCACGGGCGTAAGAGACGAAGCTGCCGCTGGAAGGGCGGTGTAAAACCAGTTCGCCCAGCGCACGCAGAATAAAGAACGAGAAGATACCGCAAACGAGATAGACGATAGCCAGCGATGGCCCGGCCATTTGCAGTCGCGCGCCGGCACCGAGGAAAAGACCGGTACCGATTGCGCCGCCGATGGCGATCATTTGTACATGGCGGTTACCCATCGCCCGGCTGTAGCCCTCTTCATGAGAGTTCAGCCAGCGACGTTTCGCCGCGTGATGCTCCGTGGTGTTGTTGTTCTCTGTTTTCATTGCATTACCCTGTTGACCTGTCTGACCTTGCGGAATGTCTCAAGCCGCAGCACAAAAACCACACGATTTGCACCGTCGGCTACACGTTCTCTCTTTCCATTGTTTCTGTGTATGGATAAGGGAAAACATGGCGCAGCATCGTAACCGCAATCGTTTACTGACGCAAAACATACCCAGCCGTAAACAGCACACTATTAGTCGAAATTGTGAAGTCAACTCCATCAAGCAGAGGAAATGATTCAGGATGGTGAAAAATGCAACAGAAAAAACCACAACCATAGAACGGTGTTTTACCCAGCCAGCACCTGCATTTGTCATCATTCATTTGCAGAACAAATAGCTTGAGCGCCTGGCAACGCTGACTTTGCGAATTTTTTGCTTACCAAATGTAAATTAATTGTTTCACAGCAGATTCCGCGCGCTCCAGTATTGGCTCATCTTCTCTGACACGAGAGCGTGCCATGTCTTACCGACTAAGTTTACTGGACAAAAGCCCCATCGCGGAGCATGAAACCGCGCAGGACGCGCTCCTGCGCACGCTACAACTGGCGCAGCAGGCGGAAAACTGGGGCTATCACCGCTTCTGGATAGCTGAACACCACAACACTTCACAGCTGGCGAGCCCGTCACCAGAGCTGCTGATCGCCTGGATACTCGGCCAGACGCGGCGCATCCGCGTCGGCTCCGGCGGCGTGATGCTGCAACACTACAGCCCCTACAAAGTGGCGGAGAATTTTAATCTGCTGGCGAACCTTGCGCCGGGACGCGTCGACCTGGGGGTGGGCAAAGCGCCCGGCGGTTTACCGCTCTCCACCCGCGCGTTGCAGCAGGGGGTGAACCCAGACGAGAAGGGGCGCTTTGCCGATCAACTGGCGCAACTGGATAACTGGCTGTCGCTGACCCCGGACGAAAGCGCGGATGAATCCTTACTGGCAACGCCGCT
This sequence comes from Kosakonia sp. S42, assembly GCF_016624785.1. Classification (NCBI taxonomy): domain Bacteria; kingdom Pseudomonadati; phylum Pseudomonadota; class Gammaproteobacteria; order Enterobacterales; family Enterobacteriaceae; genus Kosakonia; species Kosakonia sp. S42. Next base: position 684,151 of record NZ_JACVTW010000001.1, read on the forward strand.
TGCGCCAGTACAGGCGGAGCGTTTCCTGCTCGGTGCCAGCCTTGAGAGCGCCACACTTGCGGCATCCCTCGACTGGAATTTTGTCTACGCGGCGCATCTCAACGGCGACAAAACTCTTTTGCGTGACGTTGTCACTAAATGGCAGCAACTAAGCCGCCGCGACACGCTGGTTGCCGTGCAGGTGATTGTGGCAGAAAACCAGGCGCAGGCTGACATGCTGGCGCAGCAGGTTGAGGTGTGGGGCGTTGAGCTGGCGAACGGGCAAAAAGTGAGTGTGGCGAGTGAAGCGCAGGGGCAGGCCTTTGCCCGCCAGGCTGGCAGCCCGGCAGTGCGTATTGCGCGGCGCGAAAGCGCAATCATTGCCGGCACGCCAGAAAAGGTGCGGGCCGGGCTGGATGAGCTGCACCAGCAGTTTGGCATTGACGAATTTATTATCGACACGCCGGTGGCGGAAGGACGTGCGCGCGTAAACTCGCTCCTGCTGCTGGCGCAGGCGGTCGCGAAGACGCAAACCCTACAGGAGGTGGCGGGATGAGTTTTACCGAACAGTTAATTGCGTGGCGGCGCGAGCTGCATCAGCACCCAGAGCTTTCGCTCCAGGAGTTTGAAACCACGCGGCGCATTCGCCACTGGCTGGAGCATGCCGGGCTGCGCCTGTTGCCGCTCGATCTGCCGACCGGAGTGGTCGCGGAAGTCGGAAGTGGGGAAAAGGTGATTGCGCTGCGCGCCGATATCGACGCGTTACCAATTGAGGAGGCGGTTGACTCGCCGTTTGCCTCGCGCAATCCCGGAGTGATGCACGCCTGCGGCCACGATATTCATACCAGCGTGATGCTCGGCGCGGCTTTGTTGTTAAAGGAGCGTGAGCAGCACCTGCCGGGCAGGGTGCGCATCCTGTTTCAGCCAGCGGAAGAGAATTTTGGCGGCGCGAAACGGCTGATTAAGGCCGGTGCGCTCGAGAGTGTGAGCGCGATTTTTGGCATGCACAACGAGCCGGGCCTGCCGGTCGGCGCATTTGCCACCCGCGGCGGCGCGTTTTACGCCAATGTTGATCGCTTCAGTCTGAAGGTGAGCGGTAAAGGGGCGCACGCGGCGCGGCCGCATGAGGGCAATGACGCCATTCTGCTCGCCAGCCAGCTGGTTGTGGCGCTGCAAAGTATCGCCAGCCGCAACGTCAACACCCTCGAATCGGTGGTGTTAAGCGTGACGCGTATTCAGGGTGGCAATACCTGGAACGTGCTGCCGGAGCATGTCGAGCTGGAGGGAACCTTGCGCACCCATGATGCGGCTATTCGCGCGCAGGTGAAAAAACGCGTTGAGGCGATCGCCGCCGGGCTGGCGCAGGCTTTTGATGCCGGTATTGCGGTGACCTGGTTCGACGGCCCGGATGCGCTGGTCAATCACCCGCAGTGGGCAGACTTCGCCCGCGAGGTCGCCAACGAACATGGATACCGTACCGCAGAGGCGGATCTGCATATGGGTGGGGAGGATTTCGCCGTCTATCTCCAGCAGATACCCGGCGCGTTTGTCAGTATCGGCAGCGACAGCCCGTACGGCCTGCATCACCCCGCGTTTAATCCTGATGAAGGGCTGATTGATGAGGCGGCGCGCTACTTTGCCCGCCTGGCAGAAAAAGCCTTACAGCACCCTTAACAAACCTTTAAATGACCTGGGGCGGTGGCTCCGGGCCACCTGTTGCCTGAATTCCGGAGGGAGTATGTCTACAGCACGACAATTGCGGCTTGGCACCATCTTGCATGGCGCATCGGGAAATATGTCCGCCTGGCGACATCCTGCGGCGGTCGCCGACGCCAGTATTAATTTTGACTTTGTGCAGGAGACGGCACGTATCGCTGAGCAGGGGAAACTCGATTTCTTATTTGTCGCTGACGGCTTATATATCAATGAAAAATCGATCCCCCACTTCTTAAATCGTTTTGAACCGCTGACGGTGTTGTCGGCGCTGGCAAGCGTCACCCGGCATCTTGGTCTGGTGGGCACGCTCTCAACCTCCTATAGCGAACCCTTTACCGTGGCGCGGCAGTTCGCCAGCCTCGATCACCTGAGCCATGGCCGGGCAGGCTGGAACGTCGTCACCTCACCGCTGGAAGGTTCGGCGAAAAACTTCTCCCGTGAAAAGCACCCGGATCACGCCCTGCGTTACCGCATTGCCGATGAGTATCTCGATGTGGTGAAAGGGTTGTGGGACTCCTGGGAGGAGGACGCCTTTATTCGTGATAAAGCCAGCGGGCAATTTTTCGACCCGGCGAAACTGCACACCCTCAACCACCACGGCGACTTTTTCCAGGTCGCAGGCCCGCTGAACATTGGCCGCACGCCGCAGGGCAGGCCGATTATTTTCCAGGCGGGTGCCTCGGAGGATGGCAAAAAACTGGCGGCGCGCCATGCCGATGCCATTTTTACTCACCATGAAACGTTAGCGGAGGCGCAGGCCTTCTACCGCGACGTGAAGCAGCAACTGGAACAGCACGGGCGGCATCATGACGAGCTGCACATTTTCCAGGGCGTCAGCGTGATTGTCGGCGACAGCGAAGCGGATGCCGAGCAGCAGTATCAAACCACCGCCGCGCTGGTCTCCATTAATGATGCGCTCAACTACCTCGGGCGCTACTTCGAGCACCACGACTTTAGCCAGTACCCACTCGACGAACCCTTCCCGGAGATTGGTGACTTAGGGCAGAACAGCTTTCGCAGCACCACTGATGAGATCAAGCGCAACGCCCGCGAACGCCAGCTGACGCTGCGCCAGGTGGCACTGGAGAGCGCCTCGCCGCGTCCGCGTTTTTCCGGCACCGCTGAACAGGTGGCCGACGGCTTGCAGGCGTGGTTTGAGAGCCGCGCCGCCGACGGGTTCATCATCCAGGGCGGTACGCCGGATACCTTCCCGCGCTTCGTCGAAAAAGTGGTGCCGATCCTGCAAGCGCGCGGCCTGTTTCGCACCGACTACCCCGGCACAACCCTGCGCGAAAGTTTAGGCCTGGCGCTGCCCGCACATCCCCGGTCAACACAATAGAAGAAGAGAACGCTATGCAGAGACGCACCCTTTTACTGGCGGCAACGCTTGCATTGACGCCGCTGGCGCAGGCCAGCGAGGTGACCATCAATGGCACCGGCGTTAGCCTTGAGGCCAATTCCACGCCGATCCATACGGCGAAAAACCCGCAGGCGATAAGCCAGCTGCCGCAAGGGTACCGCTTTGTGCAGCCGGGTAAATTCACCGTGGCGGTTGCCGCGCTTAACTCGCCGCCGCTGACGGTGTTTGCCGCTGATAACAAAACCCTGCTTGGCAGCGAAGTGGATATTGCCCGGCTGGTGGCCGATAGCCTCGGGCTTGAACTGAATGTGGTGCCGACCTCCTGGGAGGACTGGCCGCTGGGCGTGGCCTCCGGCAAATATGATGCCGCGATCAGCAATATCACCGTCACCCAGGCGCGCAAAGCGAAGTTTGATTTCGCTACCTATCGCAAAGACTCCCTCGGTTTTTATGTCAAAACCGCAAGCCCCATCAAACAGATTCAGCAGGCGGCGGATATCGCCGGGCTGCGCATCATTGTTGGCTCCGGCACCAATCAGGAGGCGATCCTGCTGGCCTGGAACGCGGAAAACCTGAAGAAGGGGCTTAAACCCTTTACGCCGGTCTACACCAAAGATGACGCCGCGCAGACGCTGGCGCTGCAATCGGGCCGCGCGGATGCCTTCTTTGGCCCCAACGTGATTGGTGCCTGGAAAGCGGCGCTGACCGGCAAAACCCGGCTGGTGGGCAGTGTCGACGGCGGCTGGCCAAAAGCGGCGCATATTGCCGTGACGTTGCGTAAAGGCAACGGACTGGCACCGGCGGTACAGAGCGCGCTGAATGGTGCGATGGCGAGCGGCGATTACGACAAGGTGCTCAACCGCTGGGGTGAAGGGGTAGAGCGTATCGCGCAATCAGAAATTAACCCGCCAGGCCTTGGCGATTAAGGAGCAGAGGATGAACGAACGTTTCCGCGATGTCTCGCCCGACGCCGACGAGCTGCAACCGATCCTCGCCGGGCTGTTTGCCGAGTATGCCGCCCGCTACGGGGACTACTTCTCCCGCGACGCCGAAGTGGAGCTGACTGAGTGGTATTTACCGCCGCAGGGGCTGTTTATCGTGCTGGAGCGCGACGGAAAGATTATCGCCACCGGCGCTTACAAACCTTTTGATCAGCGCACTGCCGAAATCAAACGCATCTGGACCGACGCCTCGCTGCGCCAGCAGGGGCTGGCGGCACGCGTGGTGCAGGAGCTGGAGCGCCGCGCCGAGCTTGCCGGTTATAGCCAGATCTACCTGACTACCGGCTTTCGCCAGCCGGAAGCGGTACGGCTCTACCTGAGCCAGGGCTACCAGCCGCACTTCGACCTGACGCGCGATACGGAAGAGTACAGCCTGCCGCCATTTGATGGCCGGCTGCGCTTCAGCAAAGTGCTGTCGTCGGCCCGTCTGAGCAAAACCGCCTGAGGAGCGACCATGAAAAGTACCGAAACAATCAAAGTGGTGCCGGCCCGCTACCCGCTGCGCACCGTAGGGGCCATCGTCGCGCTGTTTGTGCTGGCGGCGGTGATCCAGTCCGTCGCTTTCAATCCGCGCTGGGAGTGGGGCGTCTTTGCCCGCTGGTTTTTCGACCCGGTGATCCTCGAAGGGCTAGGGCAAACGCTGCTGCTGACGCTGGTCGGCACGGTGTTGAGCGTCATTCTCGGCGGGCTGCTGGCGCTGGCGAGGCTCTCCTCGTCGTGGCTGTTGAGCAGCCTTGCCTGGGGCTATATCTGGCTGTTCCGCTCGCTGCCGCTGATTGTGGTGCTGATCATTTTGTATAACTTCTCCTACCTCTATGACTCGCTCGCCATCGGCATTCCCTTTACCGGCATTGAGTGGGCGCGCTACGAGACAATTAATGTGCTCGGCCAGTTCGCCACGGCGGTGGTCGGGCTGACGCTGGTGCAGAGCGCCTATACCGCAGAGATCATTCGCGGCGGTTTTCTTGGCGTCGATCATGGGCAGTATGAAGCCGCTGCCGCGCTCGGTCTGCCTGCCTGGCGGCGCACGGTGCGCATTATTTTGCCGCAGGCGCTGCGTACCATTTTGCCTTCGGGGTTCAATGAAATTATCAGCCTCGCCAAAGGCACGGCGATGGTTTACGTGCTGGCGATGCCGGAGCTTTTTTACACCATCCAGATGATCTACAACCGCACCCAGGAGGTGATCCCGCTGCTGATGGTTGGCGCTGCCTGGTATCTGGTGATCACCAGCGTGCTGTCGGCGATCCAGTATCTGGTTGAACGCTGGCTGGCGCGCAGTGAACGCCGCTCGGCTATCAATCCGTCCGTTTACCGTGCGGCAGCGACAACGCACACCACCCACGCCACGGAGCCTGCCCATGCCCATCTCTCCTGAAGGCCATATCTCGATTAGCGGCGTCAGCAAATATTTTGGCCGCCATAAAGCGCTGGATAATGTGTCGCTGGAGATCCCGCCCGGCACGGTGACGGTGATCCTCGGCCCCTCCGGCTCCGGCAAGTCGACATTGCTGCGCACCATTAATCACCTTGAGCGCGTCGACGAGGGCTTTATTCGTATCGACGGCGAGTACATCGGCTACCGCCAGCAGGGGGACAAACTCTACGAGCTGAAAGAGAAGGAGATCCTGCGCCAGCGGGTCAACGTCGGGTACGTGTTTCAGAACTTCAATCTCTTTCCGCACCTGACGGTGCTGGAGAATCTTATTGAAGCGCCGATTGCCCATAAAAAGCTGAGCCGTAAAGCGGCGGTCGAGCAGGCTTTTGAACTGCTGGATGTGGTTGGCCTGCGTAACAAAGCCGATGCCTGGTCGCGTCATCTCTCCGGCGGCCAGCAGCAGCGTATCGCCATCGCCCGTGCGCTCTCGCTGCGCCCGCGCGTGATGCTGTTTGATGAGCCGACCTCCGCGCTCGATCCCGAACTGGTGGGCGAGGTGCTGGATGTGATTAAAAAACTGGCGCGGGCCGGATCGACGCTGGTGGTGGTGACCCATGAGATCGGTTTTGCCCGCGAGGTCGCCGACCAGGTGGTGTTTATGGTCGACGGCAAAATTGTGGAGCAGGGGAGTAGTGAGGCGGTGCTGAACCAGCCGCAGCACGCCCGCACGCGCCAGTTTCTATCGAAAGTGCTGTAAGGAGTGCGTATGAAACAGGCATTACTGGCGCTGATAGTGTTCAGCGCAGGCCCGGTTGTGGCCGGGCAGATCGATCTGCGCGCCAATGAGCAGCTGATTGTGGCCAAACGGGATGAAGCGGCGATCGCTAAAATTCCGGCGAATTACCGTTTTGTCGAGCCGGGCACGCTGACGGTTGCCATCTCCGCGCTTAACTCGCCGCCGCTGGCTCTGCTGGCGAGCGATAACCGCACGCGTATTGGCAGCGACCCGGATATTGCCAGGCTGCTGGCGAGCAGTCTTGGTCTCAAGCTGAAACTGGTGCCGACCGCCTGGGAGGACTGGCCGCTCGGCATCACCTCCGGGCGCTACGATGTGGCGCTGGTCAATATTGCCGTCACCGAGGCGCGTAAGCAGAAGTTTGATTTCGCCACCTATCGCGCCGATTCGCTCGCTTTTTCGGTAAAAGCTACCAGCCCGATAAACGCGATTAGCGGCCCAGCCGACCTGGCCGGGCGCAGAGTGATTGTTGGCTCCGGCACCAACCAGGAGCGGATCTTGCTGCGCTGGAATGAGGAGAACCGCGCCGCCGGGCGCGAGGCGGCAAAACCGATTTACCTGACGGATGACGCCTCCGGCAATTTGTATATTCAGTCCGGGCGCGCGGACGTGGTATTTGGCCCGCAGTCGGTCGCGGCATATAAAGCGGCGCTGAATGGCACAACAAAAGTGGTCGGGCTGGGGCCGAAGAAAACCTGGGTGGCGACCACCAGCAAAAAGGGCAACGGCCTGGTGCTGGCTTTGCAGGCGGCGATCAACGGCGCCATCGCGCGCGGCGAGTATCAACAGGTGCTGGCGCGCTGGGGTGAGCAGGGCGAAGGGGTTGAGACTTCGCAGGTCAATCCGCCGGGCGTGAACTGGTAAAAAATGATAGCGCTAACATGATTGTGGCGGGCTTTTGCAGCTTGTTTAGTGCACCAAACTTGTAAAAAAAGTGAAAATGCGATCGGCTGCAAAAATGTCCGTCAGGAGGGTATCAGCTCAGCGGTAATTGGCGTGCTTGTTAATGTTAGCGCTAACATTTTTTGAGTGAAATGGTGAGGTAATGTACTGATTTAAAAGTGAACAGAGGTATTGATTGGAGTTATAGTTATACTACAAAATATAACGTAGCCAATGCTAACGCCTCTGCGGGCTCTGTGAGTGAAGATGGCAAGACCTTCTCGTGCTGTTATCTCCCGCGCGCCGACGCTGGATGACGTTGCCCGCGCCGCCGGGCTCTCCTCCATGACCGTCAGTCGGGCGCTTAACACGCCGGACCAGGTGCGATCGGAAACCGTGAAAAAGGTGCTCGCCGCCGTCAAAGCGACGGGCTACATTCCCAACGCGTTGGCCGGTGGGCTGGCCTCACGGCGCAGCAAACTGGTTGCCGTGCTGGTGCCCCACCTCAACGATCCGCTGTTTGCCGATACGCTTCAGGCAATGGGTGAAACGCTCTCACAGCGCGGTTATCAGATGCTGCTGTGCAGCGCCGGTTACACGCCGCAAACGGAAACCGAGCTGGTGTCGACCCTGATGTCACGCCGCCCGGATGGCATTGTGCTCACCGGTATCCATCACGCTAATGACCTGAAAAAGATCATCTTCAACGCCAGCGTGCCGGTGGTGGAGACGTGGGATATCACGCCAACACCCATCGACATGCTGGTCGGCTTCTCCCATGAGAAAGCGGGCCTGGCAACAGCAGAGTATCTGCTCGGCAAAGGCTACCGGCGTCCGGGGCTGGTATGGACGACAGAGAGAACGGCTGCGCAGCGTAAAAACGGGCTGTGCGAAGGGCTGGCGCGTCACGGCATTACCGATGCGCCTTGTGTTGAGTCGCAACTGCCTGCCCGCTTTGCTGATGGCCGCGCCGGGGCGGCGCAACTGCTGGAAACCACAGAGTTAGATGTGATTATCTGCGGCTCCGACACCCTTGCGCAGGGGGCGATTAGCGAGCTTCAGGCGCGCGGGCTGTGCGTGCCGCAGGATGTGGCGGTAATGGGCTTTGGCGATCTCGACTTTGCCGCAGCAACTGTGCCCGCCATCACTACGGTTGCTCTTGATCGTTACGCTATCGGCGCGCGGGCGGCGACACTGCTGGCTAATCGCATCGAAGGGCGCAGCGACGGCGAGCAGATTATCGATATTGGCTTTCACCTGACTGAGCGGGAATCGGCGTAAAAAGATGAGAATCAACATTATTGGCACCAGCGGCAGCGGCAAATCGACGCTGGGTAAGCGTCTGGCGCGCCAGCTTAACGTGCCCTATATCGATATGGACACCCTCTACTGGCGGCCCAACTGGCAGGGGACGCCGGACGAAGAGCTCTACGCGAAACTTGAACAGCTCCTGCAACAGCCCGGCTGGGTGCTGGACGGCAACTATAACCGCAGCCGCGACATCAAATGGCGTAACGTCGATCTGATTATCTGGATCGATTACGGCTTCTGGCGCACCCTGCGCCAGGCGGTGCTGCGGGCGATAAAACGCGCGCGGCACAAACAGGAGCTGTGGCCCGGCACCGGCAACTGCGAAAGCTTTCGCCGCTCCTTCCTGAGCCGCGAGTCGATCATTCTCTGGACCATCAAGACCTGGCGCAGCAACCGCGAGCGTTACGCGCGTGATATGGCCGATCCGCGCTATCAGCACCTGCGCTTTGTGCGCCTGACCTCGCCACAGAAGGCTGACGAATTTCTCGCCACTCTGACCTAAGCTTAAGCCTCTTGTGACATGCGAGGTAACCCTATGATCACCGTTTATGGCGTACAAGGCTTTGGATCGGCCATCAGCGAAGCGATGCTTACGCTGGCTGATATCCCTTATCAGTTTCACGATGTTAAAGGCTTTGACCAGCCCGGCCCGCAGCAGGAGATGCTGCGCACGCTCAACCCGCTCTGCCAGGTGCCTACGCTGCAACTGGAAGATGGCAGTGTGATGACCGAATCTGCCGCCGTGGCGCTGATGATCCTCGACAGTTATCCTGATTTGGCTCCGCCAGAAGGGACGCCGGAGCGCCAGCAGTTCTGGCGGCTGCTGATATGGCTGGTGGCGAATGTCTACCCGACCTTTACCTATGCCGATTACCCGGAGCGCTGGGTGCCGGACGCGGCGGAGCAGTTGAAAGAGAGCTGCATCGCTTATCGCAAAACCCTCTATCTGTGGCTGGAAAGTCAGTTGCAGGCCGCGCCTTATGCCTTCGGTGAACAGCTTACGCTGCTGGACATCTATCTCTGCGTGATGCGCAGCTGGGGGCCGCGCCGGGCGTGGTTTGCCAGCAACACGCCGAAGATAAATGCTATTGCCGATGCCGTCTGCACGCTGCCAAAACTGCAGGCGGTGCTGCGGCGCAACGAGATTATCGGCTAGCGCGGGTTGCCCGCTGTGTTATCGTCATTTTTTTATTAAAAAAGGAGCAGACCATGCCGCATATCGATATCAAATGTTTTCCCCGCGATCTGAACGACGAGCAGAAAAGTGCGCTGGCGGCGGATATCACCGAGGTGATTATTCGCCATCTCAACAGCAAAGAGAGTTCCATCAGCGTGGCGCTCACCGAGATCGCCCCGGAAGAGTGGCAGGTGAACGCCTGGGATAAAGAGATTGCGCCGCAGATGGAGAAGCTGATTAAAAAGCCCGGCTACAGCATGTAACGGCTGGCCGGGCAGGCCTTACTGCCCGGCAACCATCCTTTTACCGCTGGCGACAAAAGTACCGCCGCCGAGATGATGGATCGTGTTCAGCTGATCATCATCAAACTGCCAGCGCCCCTGCACAAAAGCGCGCTCATCGGCGGCGGCAGAGACCACTTCGCCAAACAGCGTGTCATATTTCTCCTGCGCGGCGGTCGGCGGCAGCAGGCGACACTCCATCCACGCCAGACACTTCTCTTCCACCACCGGCAGGCCCAGCACCGGCCCGGCAATCGCCGGAATGCCATAACAGTTGAACTTATCCTCATCGCGCCCGGTAATGCTGCCGACGGCGTAGGTCCAGTTGGTGGCGGCGACGCCGGGGATGACAATGCCGAACATGCCGCTGCGCTCAATCAGCTCGCGCGACCAGGTGCTTTTATCCACCACGATGGCGATGCGCGGCGGCGAAAACTCGACCGGCATCGACCAGGCGGCGCTCATTACGTTGCGACGGTCGATCTGCTCATCGCGGCTGGTGATCATCACGGTCGGGCCGTGGTTTAACAGGCGGCTGGCGTGCTCTAACGCCACCGGACGAAAATGGCTCATAACCTCTCCTTTAGCAAAATTTCCGCAACTACCCGGCGTGGCGGGCAACCACAATCTGCCCGCGGCCTTGCTCTTTCGCCATATAGAGCGCGAGGTCGGCGGCGCGCACCAGGTTATCAGCCCTGGCGTGGCGTGGCCAGGTGGCGAGACCGATGGAGACCGACACCGGGCCGATATCCTGCGACTCGTAGCGCATCGGGTGTTTAAGTATGGTGTTTAGCAGCCGTTCGGCGAGCATTTTCGCTTCAGTTTCGCTCTTACCCGGCAGGATCAGCAAAAACTCCTCGCCGCCGTAGCGGAAGGCGACGCCGCACTCGCCGAGCGTGTCGGTAATAATGCGCGACAGCTCGCGCAGCACTTTATCGCCTGCGTCATGTCCGTGCAGGTCGTTGAGCTTTTTGAAGTAGTCGACATCCAGCATCAGGCAGCTCAGCAGCGTATTGTCGACCATTGCCTGATCGATCATATTGCGCAGCGTCTCTTCAAGGCTATGGCGGTTACGCAGGCCGGTCAGGGAGTCATAGTTCGCTTTTTCGGTCAGCGTGTCGCGCAGCATCTGGTTGGCTAGCGCCAGCGCGAGGGTCTCCGCCAGCAGTTCAAGATAGATATAGGGCGGCTCTTTGCCCGGCGTGTAGTTATCAAAGGTCAGCAGGCCGATACTTTTGTTCTGCGCATTCAGCGGCACGCAGATTGCCCGTGCGGCGATCTCGGGCACGATGTGATCGCAGGGCATATCAACGTCACCGTTACCGGGGCTGTGTAACTGGCCGCGCTTCAGTGCCCAACAGCTTTCCGGCGCGAAAGGAGCATCTTCGCCGGGCGGCAGCGCCCAGCGGGCGACACAATTCATACGATTCGTGTTGTTATCCAGCAGATAGAGCCGCGCGCCCATATCGGGAACGATCTGCGGCGCAAAGCGGCTTACCACCCGCACAATCGCGTGCAATGAATCACACCCCTGCAAACGCTGGGTCATGCGCGCCAGCAGGGTGCGCGTTGCCCATTCGGCATCGCGCTCCAGCTCGAGGCGCTGGCGGGCGAGCCCGTTTTCACGAAAAATGCGGATTGCCTGCGCCATATCGCCAATCTCATCGACCTGCGCCAGCACCGGCGCTTCGACGTTGTAATCCTGCGTCGCCAGTCGGTTCACCACGTCGCTCAGCGTTACCACCGGGCGCAGGATGCGGTGTTTGATAATAAAACCGAGCACAAACAGAAACAGCAGGGCGGTCAGGCCGACCATAATCTCAGAGAGGGTGCGCAGACGCAGGGATAGGTCGGTGGCGTTCGCAATAGCACTTTGTGTGCGCTGATCGAGCAGGCTGCGAAAATGCGCGAAGCGGTATTCGGCTTCTGAAAGACGCTCCTCATAGCTGGCGCTAAAGAGCAGGTTCATCGCCTCATCGTTTTTTGCCGCCTCAACGTCGTTGATGGCAATTCGCTGCTCATCTTCCAGCTGATCGAGGGTCGTAAGACCATCACGCAAAATAAGCAGCTCCTCATCGGAAGCGCCATTATCGCGCAGCGCGGCGAGATGATTCTCCAGATCGATATCCTGCTCCGCGCGGGTCTTCCAGCTCTGAATGGCTTCAGGCTGCTTTTTTATCACCGCTTCGCGCGCCAGCTCGCTTAACGCCCACGCCTCTTTTTCCAGCGCATCAGTGAGGGTGTCGAAAAGGCGGCTTTGCGTCACCGCCTCGCGTTCATTGCGCTCGGCGCTGGAGGCCAGGAAGAGCGCGACGCCGGAGCTGAGCGTTAACACCACCGTGGCGATATAGGCAAAATTGGTTATCGTGGCGATACGCACGGGCATCCCTTTTTGGTTAAAAACAGCGTTCTTTTCAGTGTAGACATTCCTTAAAAATCAAGGCGCCATATAAGTGTCATTTCACCGTCACACTCCCTGCCTATAGTCAGCCGCAATCAAATCCCAAAGAGGATAACAAGATGTTTGCTCCCCTGACTTCTGCTCAGGTGGATGCGCCCTGCGGATGCAGACCGCGGGTTTCGCACGGCTTCCTGAAACAGGAGGGCGTCGATGAGCGCATTCACTGACATCCGGCTGCAAGGCGTTTCGTACGCTTTCGGCGCGCACACCGTTCTCAATCGTATCGACTTATCCATCCCGGCAGGCACCATCGTTGCGCTGCTCGGCCCTTCCGGCTGTGGCAAAAGCACGCTGCTGCGCCTGCTGGCGGGGCTGGCGCAACCGGTCAATGGCGAGATCTGGTTTGGCGATCGCTGCGTGGCGAAGGCGGGCTGGTCGTTGCCGCCCGAAGCGCGCGACATCGGCATGGTGTTCCAGGATTACGCGCTGTGGCCGCATATGAGCGTGGCGAAAAACGTCGCCTTTCCGCTGAAGATGCGCAGTGTTCCGCGCGCTGAGCGTGAGGCGCGCGTCGTGCAGGCGCTGACGCGCGTCGGGCTGGCGGAATTCGCCGATCGCAAACCCGCCGGGCTCTCTGGCGGCCAGCAGCAGCGCGTCGCACTGGCGCGGGCGATTGTCGCCGAGCCGGATGTGCTGCTGTTTGATGAGCCGCTCTCCAATCTCGATACCGCGCTGCGCGAAGCGTTGTGCCATGAGATGGCGCGCCTGTTGCGCCAGCTTGGCACCACCGCCGTCTATGTCACCCACGATCGCCGTGAAGCAGAGCTGCTCGCCGACCGCATTGTTCATCTCGCTTCCGGCGAGGTGGAGTCTGTTCGCACCGTTACGTCAACCTCAGGGGAATCTGCATGAAAGGTTTACTGTCCGTGAAAAAAGGAGTCGCCCTCGCTATGGCGCTGTCATCGATGATCATCTCCAGCGCGCATGCGCTGACGGTTTACACCGCCGGGCCGGGATCGCTGGCGAAAAACCTCGCCAGCGGCTTCGAGCAGCAGAGCGGGGTAAAAGTGAATATCTTCCAGGCCACCACCGGCAAAGTGATGGCGCGCCTGGAGGCGGAGCAGGCCAATCCGCAGGCGGATATTTTGATCTCCGCCTCGTGGGAGACGGCAGAGGATCTGCATAAGCGCGGCTGGCTGCTGCCGTTTACCAGCGCTAATGCCGAAAAAGTGCCGGGAACGCTGAAAAGTGCGGACTATGTGGCGCAGGGCATTTCGGCGCTCGGCATTGTCTGGAACAGCAAAAGCGGCACCCCGGAGCCGAAAGAGTGGCGCGATCTCACCGCGCCTGCGTTTAAAGATAAGGTCACAACACCAGACCCGGCGCTCTCCGGCGCATCGCTCGATTTGCTGATCGGGCTGCAAAATGGCATGGGCAATAACGCCTGGCAGCTTTTTGACGATCTGAAAAAGAACGGCATGGTGGTGAGCGGCCCGAACGCGCAGGCGGTGACGCCGGTGATGCAGGGGGCGAAAGCGGCAGTCTTCGGCGCGGTCGATTACGTCACCTATGGCAATATCGCGCAGGGCGAATCGCTGAAGGTCATTTTCCCGGCCAGCGGCACGGTGATTGCGCCGCGCCCGATGATGATCCTCAAATCGACCCAGCATGAGCAGGAGGCGAAAGCCTTTATCGACTATGTGCTGTCGCCGGAAGGGCAGAAAATGGTCGCCGACGCCTGGCTGATGCCTGCCCGTACCGATGTTGCCGCCAAACGCCCGCTGTTAAGCGAGCTGAAACTGCTGCCGACCCAGAGCGACACCGGCAGTGAGCGCGGCGAGATCCTCAAGCGCTTCAACACGCTGTTTGCCCAGTAAAACCCACTGCGGGGGCAACCCCGCTTTCAGGATCCCTTGCCGTGAATCAGACCGTTATCGCCCGGATAACCACGGCGCTGCTGGTGATACTGGTGGCGCTGCCGTTACTCTTTATTGTGCTGCAGGCACTCTTTCCCCACTTCAGCGCAGGCTCGCTGATCGACCCCTTTTCGGCGATCCCGCACCTGCTCGCCGAGCCGCAGCTGCCGGCAATGTTCAGCGGCACGCTGCAAATCGCCTTTGGTGTGGCGCTGCTCAGTGCGGTGATTGGCCTGCCGCTGGGCGTCGCACGCGGGTTGTTCGATCTACCGTGCCCGAAGCTGTGGGATCTGCTGTTTCTGATCCCGTTTCTGACACCGCCTTACATTGCCGCGCTCTCGTGGATGCTGGTGCTGCAAACCCAGGGCTACCTGATGCAGCTCATCGGGCTGGATCTCAATAATCTGCTGTTCAGCAAAAGTGGCATTGTGCTGGTGATGACGCTCAATATCTTCCCGGTGGTCTATTTCGCCGTCTCGCGCAGCCTGCTTGCCAGCGGGCAGCGGCTGGCGCTGGTCGCGCGGGTGCATGGCGCAACGCCGTGGCGAGCTTTCTACCACATCACTTTGCCGCTGCTGTCACCCGCCCTGGCGGCGGGGATGCTGCTGGCCTTCACGCTGGCGATTGAGGAGTATGGCGTGCCGGCGGCGCTGGGCACCCGCTCCGGGGTAGTGATGCTGACGGTCGGTATTGAGGAGAAGCTCGCCGACTGGCCGATCGATCTGCCCGGCGCTTCGCTGCTGTCGCTGGTGCTGATTGCGGTTGCGCTCGGCGGCTGGGCGCTGCAACGCAAACTGACCGGCGGCACCGATGTCACCAGCGTCTCCGGCAAACCCGCCGCGCATGTTGGCGCAAAACTGGGACTGTTTACCGCACCAGTGGTGGCGGTGATGGCGATGATCGGTTTTATCGCGGTGGTGCTGCCGGGGCTGTCGATGGCGGTGACCGGTTTTAGCGCCACACTTTCTGGCGGGCTGGCGTGGAACAATCTCACCGGCGCTCACTTTGCGGCACTCTTTGCCCAGCGCGGTGATGCACTGCCTGCGCTCGGCACCAGTGTTTCCCTCGCGTTTGCGGCGGCGCTGGTGACCGGCCTGCTCGGGTTATGCGCCGCCTGGCTGGTGGTAATGCAGAAGATAAAAGGGCGTGCGCTTATCGATGCGCTATCGCTTATGCCCGCTGCGCTGCCGGGTGTGGTGGTCGGGGTCGGGTTGATCCTGCTGTGGAACCGCGCGTTCTGGCCGGTTTCGCCCTATAACACGTGGGCGATTTTGCTGCTCTCCTACTGCTGTCTGCTGCTTCCGTGGCCGGTGCGCTACATCGCCAGCGCCATGCGCCAGCTCGGCGGTAATCTTGAACCGGCGGCGCGCGTGCATGGTGCCAGCGCGTTTCAGGCGCTGCGCTTTATTGTGCTGCCGCTGATTTCCCCGGCAATGCTCGCATCGATGTTGATGGTCTTCGCCATTGCTTCGCGCGAACTGGTTACCTCGCTGCTGCTGTCGCCTGCGGGCACGCAAACCGTGGCGGTCTTTATCTGGCGGCAGTTTGAGCAGGGCTCGGTGGGTCAGGGGATGGCGATGGCGACGCTGACGCTGATTACCGGGCTGGGCTTGATGCTGACGGCGCTGGCCATCATGCAGCGCAGCACAAAGGGATAAAGTGAAGGCACGAAAACGCCAGTGGCGGGGCAAATATGGGTTATAACCAAAGGACATCACACGCAAGGAGCCTGTATGACCCCGTTTTTAAGCGCTTATCTGGATCGCATCGACTGGCCTCACACGCCGGATATTTCCCTTGAGACCTTACGCGCCGTGCATCTGCACCATAACGCCGCGATCCCGTTTGAGAACATTGACGTGGTGTTGCCGCGTGAAATCGATCTCAGCGATGAGGCGATTTTCGCCAAGCTGGTCGTCGGCAGGCGCGGCGGCTACTGTTTTGAGCAGAACGGCCTTTTTGAGCGCGCGCTGCGCGAGATGGGGTTTGATGTGCGCAGCCTGCTGGGGCGCGTGCTGCTCGCTAACCCGGATCAGATGCCGCCGCGCACCCACCGCCTGCTGCTGGTGCAGCTCAACGGGGAACCGTGGATCGCCGATGTCGGCTTCGGTGGGCAGAGCCTGACCGCGCCGATCCGCCTGCAGGAGGAGATTGAGCAGGCGACGCCGCACGGCCTTTATCGCCTGCTGCGGGCGGGGGAAAACTGGCAGCTGCAGTTCCGTCATCACGAGCACTGGCAGACGATGTATCAGTTTGAGATGGGGGAGCAGTACCAGGCGGATTACGTACTCGGCAACTTCCACTCCGCGCACTGGCCGACCTCCCATTTTCGCCATCATCTGTTGATGTGCCGCCATCTGCCAGACGGCGGCAAAATGACCCTCACCAACTTCCACTTCACCCACTGGCAGCAGGGCAAAGTGGTGGTGGAGACGCATCTGCCCGACGTTGCCGCGCTGTATGAGACGCTACAGCAGCGCTTCGGGCTGGGGGTGAGCGATGCGCAGTCGGGCTTTACTCTGCAACAGCTGCAAACCGTGATGGACGGCTTTGATCTGCACAGCGGCAAGCGCTAGCAGAGCTCTTTCTCAATCATCCGTGCCAGATGGCGTTTGAAGGCAGATTCATCGACATCTGGCATGCCGAGGATGCAAATCCCGTCCATGCCGCAGACCATCGCAATCAGCCGCCAGGCAATATCCGCTGCCGGATCGTGCAGGGTAAATTCGCCCGCCGCCACACCCTGTTCGATAAGCCTGACGACTTTGACGTGCCACATCTCCATGGTCAGCAGATAAGCGCCTTTGATTTCCGGATCTTTACTCGCCAGCAGCAGCGCTTCGCGCCACAGATGAATATAGGGCTCCAGCCCGCCTTCATCGCTGCCGAGCATGGCAAACAGTTGCTCGCGCCACGGTGCGGTTTCCGGAACCAGCTCTACCTCCAGCAGTTCATCGATCAGCCGAATAAAGGCCTGCGATTTGAGTTCGTTCGACGAGATGAAATGGTGGTGTACCTGGCCCGTTGCCACCCCGGCTTCGCTGGCGATGCGGCGAACCGTCATGGCGGAAAAGCCCTCTGCCAGCGCGACACGCATGGCGGCTTGCAGGATCACTTCCCGGCGATCGTCCCGATTTAAATAGCTCATGAAATATTTTCCCCTTAAAACGTGCCGCGGAGTGTAACAAAAAGCTGGACATGCGTTCAACAATCCGTAGGATCGCATTTCTGGACAGGCGTCCAGAACGGATAAAAGAGGAAGAAGTTATGTTTCGTCAGTGGTTAACGTTGGTCATCATTGTGCTGGTTTATATTCCGGTGGCGATTGATGCGACGGTGCTGCATGTTGCCGCGCCGACGCTCAGCACCGCGCTGGATGCCAGCGGGAATGAGCTGCTCTGGATCATCGATATCTATTCGCTGGTGATGGCAGGGATGGTGCTGCCGATGGGCGCACTGGGCGACAAAATCGGCTTTAAGCGCCTGCTGCTGATCGGCAGCGGTTTGTTCGGCGGCGCGTCGCTGCTGGCGGCATTCGCCCCCACCGCAGGCTGGCTGATTGCCACCCGTGCGCTGCTCGCCGTCGGCGCGGCGATGATTGTGCCCGCGACGCTTGCCGGGATCCGCACCACCTTTTCTCAGGCGCACCATCGCAACACCGCGCTCGGCGTCTGGGCGGCGATTGGCTCCGGCGGCGCGGCATTTGGCCCGTTGATTGGCGGTATGCTGCTTGAGCACTTTTACTGGGGCTCGGTATTTCTCATCAACGTGCCGATTGTGCTGGTGGTGATGGCGCTTACCGCCCGGTATGTCCCGCGCCAGCAGGGGCGTGCCGATCAGCCGCTGCATCTTAACCAGGCGCTGGCGCTGATTGCCGCCATCCTGTTGCTGGTGTGGAGTGCGAAAACCGCCATGAAGGGCACGCTGCCGCTGTGGCTGGTAACCAGCACGCTGCTGATTGGTGGCCTGTTACTGACCGGTTTTGTGCGCATCCAGCTGGCGGCGAGCCGGCCGATGATCGACATGCGGCTCTTTACGCACCGCGTGATCCTCAGCGGCGCGCTGATGGCAATTATGGCCATGGTGACGCTGGTGGGCTTCGAACTGCTGATGGCGCAGGAGCTGCAATTTGTGCATGGCTTTACGCCTTTCGCCGCCGGGGTCTTTATGCTGCCGGTGATGATTGCCAGCGGTTTTAGTGGCCCGATTGCCGGGGTGCTGGTCTCAAGACTTGGGCTGCGTTACGTGGCGGCAGGCGGGATGGCGCTCAGCGCAATCAGCTTCTTTGGGCTGTCGCTGACCAATTTCTCGACCCAGCCAGTGCAGGCAGCAGTGCTGATGGCGCTGCTCGGCTTTAGCGCCGCCAGCGCGCTGCTCGCCTCGACGGCGGCCATTATGGCTGCTGCACCGAAGGAGAAAGCGGCGGCGGCAGGGGCGATTGAAACCATGTCCTATGAGCTGGGCGCGGGTCTGGGGATTGCGGTCTTCGGCCTGATTTTAAGCCGCACATTCTCCGCAACCATCCACCTGCCACAGCAGCTGAGCGCCGAGGCGGCGGCACAGGCGTCATCATCCATTGGTGAAGCGTTCCGCCTGGCGCGAGAGTCCGAGCCGGCGTTGGGAGAGGGGATTATTGCCGCCGCGAAGACGGCATTTACCCACTCGCACAGCGTCGCGCTCAGCACCGCCAGCATGCTGTTAGTGGTACTGGCAATAGGGATGTGGTTTAGCCTCGCACGCGTTGAGAAAAGCTGATCCCATCATCGCAACAGGGCGCTCTGCCAGCCGTAAAAGCGCGGGGCGCCCATCCCCCTTGTTCCCCGCAATAGATTCACCTTTCTGTAACTGACACCTGACGCAGATTGCGAAACCGCTGCCATCTTCAGAACGACCGCATCTCTCCTACCTCTTAGGAGGCACTAAAACGCAACGGCAGCGACTATTAGGTGTCACGCGCCAGGCGTTATTGATTTACCGCAATTAATTCACTCCGTGAAATGTTTAGTTTCCCCGCCGCAAGCGAAGATTGATTATTGAGGAAAGCAATGAACGTCAACCGCAGACAGTTTTTCCGTATCTGCGCGGGCGGGATGGCAGGAACCACGGTCGCTGCTTTAGGGTTCGCCCCGAAGATGGCGCTGGCTCAGACGCGAAATTATAAATTACTGCGCGCAAAAGAGACTCGAAACTCCTGTACGTACTGTTCCGTGGGTTGCGGGCTATTAATGTATAGCCTCGGCGATGGCGCAAAGAACGCCAGAGAAGCGATTTACCATATCGAAGGGGACCCGGATCATCCGGTCAGCCGGGGCGCGCTCTGCCCGAAAGGGGCGGGGCTGCTCGATTATGTCCACAGTGAAAACCGCCTGCGTTACCCCGAATACCGCGCGCCGGGCTCGGATAAATGGCAGCGCATCAGCTGGGATGAAGCGTTTAACCGTATCGCCCGCCTGATGAAAGCGGATCGCGATGCGCACTTTGTCGAAACCAACGACGCCGGGGTGAAGGTTAACCGCTGGCTCTCCACCGGTATGCTGTGCGCCTCGGCGGCAAGCAATGAAACGGGCATGCTGACGCAAAAATTTGTGCGCTCTCTCGGCATGCTGGCGGTAGATAACCAGGCGCGCGTCTGACACGGACCAACGGTAGCAAGTCTTGCTCCAACATTTGGTCGCGGTGCGATGACCAACCACTGGGTTGATATCAAAAACGCCAACGTGGTGATGGTAATGGGCGGCAACGCCGCTGAAGCCCACCCGGTCGGTTTCCGCTGGGCGATGGAAGCCAAAAATAACAATGACGCGACGCTTATCGTTGTCGACCCGCGCTTTACGCGCACGGCGTCGGTGGCGGATATCTATGCGCCGATCCGCTCCGGGACGGATATCACCTTCCTCTCCGGCGTGCTGCGCTATCTGATCGAAAACAACAAGATCAATGCGGAATACGTCAGACACTACACCAACGCCAGCCTGCTGGTGCGGGATGACTTTGCCTTCGAAGAGGGCTTGTTCAGTGGCTACGATGCTGAAAAACGGCAGTACGACAAAACGACGTGGAACTATCAGTTTGATGATAACGGCTATGCGAAACGCGATGAGACGCTGACTCATCCGCGCTGTGTCTGGAACCTGCTCAAACAGCATGTCGATCGCTACACTCCGGAGACGGTGGAGAATATCTGCGGTACGCCAAAAGCGGACTTCCTGAAAGTGTGCGAGGTGCTCGCCTCGACCAGCGCCGTAGACAGAACCACGACGTTCCTCTACGCGCTGGGCTGGACGCAACACACTGTCGGTGCGCAGAACATCCGCACCATGGCGATAATCCAGCTGCTGCTCGGCAATATGGGCATGGCCGGCGGCGGGGTTAACGCCCTGCGCGGTCACTCCAACATTCAGGGGCTGACGGATCTGGGTCTGCTTTCGACCAGCCTGCCGGGTTACCTGACGCTGCCGTCGGAAAAACAGACCGATCTGCAACAGTACCTGGCGGCGAACACGCCGAAAGCGATGTTGCCCGATCAGGTGAACTACTGGAGCAACTATCCGAAGTTCTTCGTTAGCCTGATGAAATCGTTCTATGGCGATGCGGCGCAAAAAGAGAACGACTGGGGCTTCGACTGGCTGCCGAAGTGGGATCAATCCTACGACGTCATCAAATATTTCAACATGATGGCGAAGGGTGAAGTAACCGGCTACATCTGCCAGGGCTTTAACCCGGTAGCCTCGTTCCCGGATAAGAACAAGGTTGTCAGCACCCTCAGCAAGCTGAAGTACATGGTGGTGATCGATCCGCTGGTCACCGAGACCTCCAGCTTCTGGCAGAACCACGGGGAGATGAACGACGTTGACCCGTCGGCGATTGCGACGGAAGTGTTCCGTCTGCCCTCCACCTGTTTTGCCGAGGAGGATGGTTCGATTGCCAACTCTGGGCGCTGGCTGCAGTGGCACTGGAAAGGGCAGGATGCACCGGGCGAAGCGCTCAACGACGGCGAGATCCTGGCGGGCATTTACCACCGTATGCGCGCAATGTACCGCACGGAAGGCGGTAAAGGCGCGGAGCCGCTGCTCAATATGTCCTGGCACTACAGCCAGCCGCATAACCCGCACTCCGAAGAGGTGGCAAAAGAGAACAACGGCTACGCGCTGGAAGATCTCTATGACCCCAACGGTCAACTTCTGGCGAAGAGAGGCCAGTTGCTGAACAGCTTTGCGCTGCTGCGTGATGATGGCTCCACCGCCTCGTCGTGCTGGATCTATGCGGGCAGCTGGACCGAGCAGGGCAACCAGATGGCAAACCGTGATAACGCCGACCCGTCGGGGCTGGGCAATACGCTCGGCTGGGCCTGGGCGTGGCCGATGAACCGCCGGGTGCTCTATAACCGCGCGTCGGCGGATTTCATGGGCAAACCCTGGGATGCGAAACGGATGCTGATCCAGTGGAACGGTGCGAAGTGGGTCGGGAATGACATTCCGGACTACAACACCGCGCCGCCGGGAAGCAATACCGGGCCGTTTATCATGCAGCAGGAAGGGATGGGGCGTCTGTTTGCGCTCAATAAACTTGCCGAAGGACCTTTCCCGGAGCACTACGAACCGGTGGAGACGCCGCTCGGCACCAACCCGCTGCACCCGAACGTGATCTCCAGCCCGGTGGTGCGTATTTACGCAGAGGATGTGAAGCGTATGGGGAAAAAAGAGCACTTCCCTTATGTCGGCACTACCTATCGTCTGACGGAGCACTTCCACACCTGGACCAAGCACGCGCGGCTTAACGCCATTGCCCAGCCGGAGCAGTTTGTTGAAATCAGCGAAACACTGGCCGCAGCAAAAGGCATCCGCAATGGCGATCGCGTTAAGGTCAGCAGCCAGCGCGGTTTCATTCGCGCGGTGGCGGTGGTCACGCGACGTCTGCAAACCCTGCAGGTGCACGGTCAGCAGGTTGAAACCGTGGGCATTCCGCTGCACTGGGGCTTTGAAGGCGTGGCGCAGAAGGGGTATATCGCCAACACCCTGACGCCTAACGTCGGCGATGCGAACTCGCAAACGCCGGAATATAAAGCGTTTTTGGTCAATATCGAGAAGGCGTAAGGGCGCGACATTATGGCTATGGAAACTCAGGACATTATTAAACGCTCTGCGACCAACCCTGTCACGCCGCCGCCAAAGGCGCGAGACTATAAAGCGGAGGTTGCCAAACTCATCGATGTCTCCACCTGTGTGGGCTGCAAAGCCTGCCAGGTGGCCTGCTCGGAGTGGAACGATATTCGCGACGAGGTAGGGCACTGCGTCGGGGTCTATGACAACCCCGCCGATCTCAGCGCCAAATCCTGGACGGTGATGCGCTTTAGCGAAACCGAGCAGAACGGCAAGCTGGAGTGGCTGATCCGCAAAGATGGCTGCATGCACTGCGCGGAGCCAGGCTGCCTGAAGGCGTGCCCCTCTGCCGGCGCAATCATTCAGTACGCGAACGGTATCGTCGACTTCCAGCAGGAGAACTGCATCGGCTGCGGCTACTGCATCGCCGGGTGTCCATTTAATGTCCCGCGCCTCAGTAAAGAGGATAACCGGGTCTATAAATGTACGCTCTGCGTCGATCGCGTCAGCGTCGGCCAGGAGCCCGCCTGCGTGAAGACCTGCCCGACTGGCGCTATTCATTTCGGCACCAAAAGGGAGATGCTGGAGCTTGGCGAGCAGCGCGTTGAGAAGCTGAAAGCGCGCGGTTACAGCAATGCGGGTATCTACAATCCGCAGGGCGTGGGCGGCACCCATGTGATGTATGTGCTGCATCATGCCGATAAGCCAGCGCTCTATCACGAACTGCCCAACGATCCGCATATCGACACGGCGGTCGGGCTGTGGAAAGGGGTATTGAAACCGCTGTCGGCGGCAGGCTTCCTTGCCACGTTCGCCGGGCTGATTTACCACTACATTGGCATCGGCCCCAATAAAGAGGTGGATGACGAAGAGGACGATCATCATGAGTAAGTCGAAAATGATTGTGCGGACTAAATTTATCGACCGCGCCTGTCACTGGACGGTGGTGATCTGCTTCTTTCTGGTGGCGCTCTCCGGCATCTCCTTCTTCTTTCCGACGCTGCAGTGGCTGACGGAAACCTTCGGTACACCACAGATGGGGCGCATTCTGCATCCCTTCTTCGGTGTGGTGATCTTCCTGGCGCTGATGTTTATGTTCGTGCGCTTCGTGCATCACAACATCCCGGACAAGAAGGACTGGCCGTGGGTGAAAAATATCGTTGAGGTACTGAAGGGCAACGAGCACAAAGTGGCGAAGGTCGGCAAGTATAATGCCGGGCAGAAGATGATGTTCTGGACCATTATGAGCATGACGACCGTGCTGCTGGTCACCGGTGTGGTGATCTGGCGCCCGTATTTTGCCCACTACTTTCCGATACAGGTCATTCGCTACAGCCTGCTGCTGCACGCGACCTCGGCGATTATTTTGATCCACGCCATCCTGATCCATATGTATATGGCTTTCTGGGTCAAAGGCTCGATCAAAGGCATGATCGAGGGCAAAGTGAGCCGCCGCTGGGCGATGAAGCACCATCCGCGCTGGTATCGCGACGTCGAACGTCTCGAAGCGAAAAAAGAGAGTACGGAAGGCATTAAGTAATGCGTTTACCGCTCCGGCATCCTGTCCGGAGCGGTTTTTTAGCTGCACCCCGTCGCGCTTTACTCCCGTTTTGCCGCGCGACTCAACGCAACATAATCTTCTCTTTTCTCCATCCATTCCCATCATCTCCTCCCTGGTTTTGTGCAGCGAAAATTAGCAATCCGCCATCATGCAAACAACGTCCTTTCTTCAGGCTTATGCCGAAATTGCGAGGTCGCTTCCTGAATAAAGCAACGCCATGCAAACGGTGAAAATCTTTGCGAGGCATCTTCCAGAATCCTGCATTCCCTTTGGTTTTCCTGGTGACGGCGCGCGGCGTTATGACGATGATGGCGCCCGGCGAAGAGCGTGCCGGGCGCTTTTTGTTATGGGTGCGACACTGCGCTACGCAAGGCCAGCTTCCTCTGCAACAGCGGCACCAGCAGAGGAAACAGAAGGGCGCTGAGGGCGCAAACTATCAGTAATGGCTTAAGGGCCTCGAGGGTCAGCGCTCTGGCGGAGAGCAGCCACGAAGAGAGTGAAAATGCGGCGGTGGTGGCGAGATGCATCAGCGCCGTTTGCAAGGAGCCAAATCCCGCGCGTTGCGCATTATCCGGGAACTGCAGGGTGAGCACCGATGAGGAGACCAGGCGGCTATAGGCCCCTGAGAGAAACAGCACCATAAAAAGCCAGGCATTAGAGCAGTGCAGTGCGGGGATCAGCAGGCTGGCAACGAACAGGGCGCTGGAGGTCAGCGCCAGCGCCAGGGCGGTATAGCGTTGCGTGAGCAGGCCGGTAAACCGGGTCGCGAGATACCCGGCGATACCACCGGCAAAAAAGAGCCAGGCAAGCTCCGTGACCGTTGCGCCAAGCAGCTGCAACAGCGGCACCAGTACAGGAATGAGCAGCATTGGGCTGAACTGTACCAGCGCATTGCCGGAGGCGAAGAGCAGCGTCTGCGCATCAAGGGTGATCTTCTGGCGTGGGCCTGAGCAGCCCTGCTGGGCGGGAATGACGCACACAGTCAGCACCAGCGCCACAAGGCAGCAGGCGCTGATTGAGAGCAGTGAGGTTTTCCACCCCCAGCGGGAGCAGATAAACAGCACCGCTGGCATGCCGACAATGCTGATCATGGAAAACGCGGCGATCACCGTCGACACCATCTTGCCGCGTAGCTGCGCTGGTGCGGCGTTGATCAGCAGGCTGGTCGCCACCCCCATTGTCGTGCCGCCGACCAGCCCGGCAAAAAAGCGCAGCGCCAGCAGCACGCCAAAGTGGGTGGTGAGTGTCGTCATAAGAGTCAATATGCACAGCAGCGCCATATTGCCGATTAAAAAGCGCTGCTGATTGATTGCGCCGATGAAGTAGAACGCGATCGCTCCAGAGAACATCGCGGCGAAGGTGTAGGCCGCAGAGACATAGCCGGAGAAGGCGAGCGGCACTGCAAAGGACGGGGCCATAAAGGCGAATATTGGATTGAAGGCCATATATTCCAGCGCGTTAGCGAACTGGATAAAGGAGACAACGATGGCCATGCTGGTAAGCATCCGGGAGGCGTTTTGTTGTGACATAAGTAACGAGTAAACCTGTAAAAAAGAGGAACAGGCACTCTAATACCTGGCACTTTTGAGAATAAGACGGTAAAAGTGACCGTCATTGTTATCAAAAATGGGATAAATATGCGGACAGGGCTGGATTTTACCGCGTTGAAGATCTTCTGTGCGGTGGTGGATAAAGGAAGTTTTGTGGCGGCGGCGAAGGCGCTGACCATGCCGACATCGAACGTCAGCCGGACGGTTGCCCGGCTTGAAGAGATGCTCAACGTGCAGCTTATTGAGCGCACAACCCGGCACCGGAAGCTGACGCCGTCCGGGCAGCTTCTCTATACGCGCTCAAAGCCGCTGCTTGAGTCGCTGGAGCAGACGGAGGCGGAGTTGATGTCGCGGCAGGTGCAGCTAAAGGGTCCGCTACGCATTTGCATTCCGAGCGAGATGGGGCCAGCGCTGCTCGGCGATCTGCTGGCGGATTTCGCCTGCCGTTACCCGGAACTGGAGATCAGCTGCATAACCAATCTCTCCGGCTTCGAATCCCTGCGCGAAGAGGTGGATCTCGCCGTTATCGTCACCCGTGGAGATCTGGATGACAGCGATTACATTGCCCGGCCACTGGCGACGTTTCCCTGCACCATTGTGGCTGCGCCTGCGCTAATTGAACGCTTCGGCCTGCCGGTTTCCATCCGCCAGTTTGAAAACTTACCCTGCATTACCACCGTCAGCGCGCTGAATGGCGCGGCCTGGCAATTTGTCGATGCCGCGGGTAAGCATGAGGTGGTCAACGTGAAAGGGCATTACCGCGTCAACAGTGGTGAGATGGCCTTCAAAGCTGCGCTTGCAGGAGTGGGATTCGCCATCCTGTCAAAACAGGCCTGCCAGCAGCCGATTAATGAGGGGCGTCTGGTAGAGATCGTTTTCCCGCAGGCAGCAGCGCCGCTGCGTCTGGTTGCCATCTACTCAAGCCGCCGCTATCTGCCGGTCAAAACGCGGGCGTTGATTGATTTTCTGCAGCAGGGGCTGCAAAGCCCCGCAGATTAAGCAGGGGCAGAAAAACTGTATTCATGGATTAAAACGTCAGCGGACGGGTTTCAACTGGTCTGCCTTACGCGAATGGTCAATAATGCCCGTCGCAAACTTTTAACAAGTGGTTAGTGGTATGAAAAAAACGGTTTTTTCGTTGGCACTTGCGACCTTTGGTCTTGGGATGGCTGAGTTCGGTATTATGGGCGTGTTGACCGAGCTTGCGAATAACGTGGGGATCTCGATTCCGTCTGCGGGGCATATGATTTCTGCCTATGCAGCGGGTGTGGTGATTGGCGCGCCGATCATGGCGATGTTCTCCAACCGCTTCTCGCTGAAAAATGTGCTGCTCTTTCTGGTGGCGCTCTGCTTTGTCGGCAATACGATTTTCACCTTCTCCAGCGCATATCCGATGCTGGTGATTGGTCGGTTAATCTCGGGTTTTCCACACGGCGCTATCTTTGGCGTCGGTGCCATTATCCTCTCGAAAATCGCGCCGCCGGGCAAAGTGACGATGGCGGTGGCCGGGATGATCGCCGGGATGACCGTCGCTAACCTGATCGGTATTCCACTCGGTACGTGGATCGGCCATCTCTTTAGCTGGCGCTACACCTTTGTGCTGATCTCGCTCTTCTTTGTACTGGTGATGGTGTCGGTCATTTTCTGGGTGCCGAGCCTGTATGACACTGCGCCGACCCGCCTGAGCGAGCAGTTTCACTTTCTGAAGAAACCGGAGCCGTGGCTGATCTTCGCCGCTACCATGTTCGGCAATGCCGGGGTGTTTGCCTGGTTCAGTTACGTGAAACCCTTTATGGTGAGCGTCTCCGGCTTTTCACAAAATGCCATGACGCTGATTATGATGCTGATGGGGCTGGGAATGGTGCTGGGGAACATGTTCAGCGGCAGAGTGTCGGCGCGATTCAGCCCGATACGCATTGCGGCAGCGACCGAACTGGTGATCATGCTGGCGATGGTGGCGCTATTCTTCCTCGGCGATAGCAAAGCGGGGGCGCTCTCGTTGGGCTTTATCTGCTGTGCCGGGCTATTTGCGCTCTCTGCGCCGCTGCAAATCATGCTGCTGCAAAATGCGAAGGGTGGCGAAATGCTGGGTGCCGCAGGTGGGCAGATGGCGTTTAATTTCGGTAACGCTGTGGGAGCCTGGTTTGGCGGGCTGATTATTGCTTTTGGCTTTAGCTATAACTATCTGGCGCTGCCAGCGGCGGTGCTGACCTTTGCCGCGCTTACCTCGCTGCTGATTTATAACCGTCGCATCACCAGACACCAGGCAGAAGTGGTGACAGTGTAACGCAACGCCGGATGGCGGCTCTGCCTTATCCGGCCTACGGGTGCTGGTTTGGGTGGGCGATGCTCGGTGATGAAACGCCGGATGGCGGCTTCGCCTTATCCGGCCTGCGGGTGCTGGTTTGAATGGGTGAGGCTCGGTGATAAAACGCCGGATGGCGGCTTTGCCTTATCCGGCCTACGGGTGCAGGTTTGGGTGGGCGATGTTCGGTGATGAAATGCCGGATGGCGGCTTTGCCTTATCCGGCCTACGGGAGATAAAAGGTTGCGGGGTTTCGTAGGTCGGATAAGCGCAGCGCCATCCGACACGAAGCTACGGCAGGAACGATTCTACGGCAGGAACGGTTCGCCCAGGGTTAACATCAGCCGATTGGCCCAGGCAAAAAAGGCGGTGGACTGAATAAGATCCAGCTGCTCAAGCGTATCCAGCCCCTCGCTTTCAAGGCGTGATATATGGTCACTGGTCAGCGCTGGCGGGGTCACGGAGAGCGCGGCGGCGGCGTCAATTTCCGCCTGCCAGCGTGCTGATTGCCCCTCATGCAACGCGCTGCCTGGCGCCACCGCCAACAACGTCTCTACGGCGTTATCCTCCTTTGATAACTGACTGGTTTTGCGTGCGTGTACTGAGGCGCAGTAGATACAGCCATTCACCTTACTTGCGACCGTCGCGGCCAGTTCGCGCTCGGCACGCGGCAGCCCACCGGGCGTATAAAAGATCCCTTTATCCGTCAGCGTGCGCTGCTCAAGCACCGGCAGGTTGCGCCCCAGCAGACGAAAATAGTCAGAATTGCTGTGGCCAAACCTGGCGAGAACGGCCTGCTCATCCACACTGAACTCTTCCAGCGGTTTTGCGGCGATCCATGGCTCCCAGCCCAACTCCTGCTGCGTGAAACGCACCGGCGCCGCTTTGCCGCTTCGCGTTTGCGCGTTTGTGTGCCAGCTGCCTGCGACAACAGGGGCGTCATTATGCAATACCGGCTTGCCATTCAGGAGACGCAGCCCGGCAAGCAGGCGGCTCTGAAAACTGACAAAGGCGATCAGTTGCGCCAGCGTAACGATATTTTCCGCACTCCAGCCCGCGGCCTGCAGGCTGTTTAGCGCCTCCGGCGTCGCTTTAACCGGCGAGAAGGTGAGCAGGCGCGCAAACTCAATCGCGGGTGCCAGCTGTGCTGACGTCGGATCGGTCAGACCCAGGCCCGCATAGTGCGCGGCGAGATCGTCCGCGTTATGCCATTTCGCCACCTTGGCCGCCACGCTAAAGCGCGCCTCGGCAGAAAAGGTTTCATCATGGGTGGTAAAAAGTGCGTCGTAGCTGCCTTGCGCATGTCGCGTTGCTGCCTCGCGGGTCTGGCGGGCGGCGGCGAGGGCAGATGACGGGGCAATCCCGGCAAGATCGGCGAGAATGTCGTGACGTAAGCTCATGGTGACTCCTTATAAAATATGCGGCGCAATATGCCCGGCAATCAGTTCAATAGAACGCAGCGTGTCCGGATGGGAAGGCTCCACCGAGTGCACCTGGAAAGAGATATCCGTGGCACGAAGCAGCACGGAATCCTGCCGGAGCGAGGCGAGAACGGTCTGCGGATCGCCAATATGCGCGTCGAACTGCTGGATATAATCCGTGACGTTGTCACCGATAAGGGCATGACCTGCGGCGCGATGCTGCTCTGCCTGACGGGTCAAACCCGGCGTGGCGACCTGAAGCGCATACGCAGTGGTATCAGCAACAAACGCGGTGCGGGAGGCGAGAATGCGCGGCGCAACGCCAGCTGGCAGGGCATCAAGATAGGCATCGACTATCGGATTCTGAATCTCATCCAGCCTTGAGCCAGGTTTATCAGCAGGGCGCGGCTGCGTGCGCGAGAGCATCAAACCGTGCCCGGCCCGTGCGGCACGCACCGCGCCCTCAATGGAAAAGGTCGCGATCCAGACCCGCTCCGTCAGTTGTGGTGCCGGCGGGTAAAGGTGATTATCCGGATGGGCGAGCGAATCGCCGCGCCAGGCGCTCTGAATCAGATGCAGTGACTCTTCAAATACCGCGGCACGTTGATCAATCGTCAGGCCAAATGGCAGAAACGATGTCGGCGTGCCGCCGGAACCAAAGCCGACTTCCAGCCGCCCGTCCGCCAGCAAGTCCAGTACCGCCGCGTCCTCCGCCACGCGCAGCGGATTTTCCAGCGGCAGGGTGATGATCGCCGTACCGAGGCGAATGGTCTGCGTATGCGCCGCGGCATGGGCGAGGAAAAGCAGCGGCGAGGGTAATCCACCCTCATGCTCATGAAAGTGGTGCTGGGCGATCCACGCACTGTCAAAGCCGTGACGCTCAGCGTGGCGGATCTGCTCTGTCGCCAGGCGATAGCGCTCTTTGGGCGGCGCGTTATCCAGTAGACGGGTAAAAAAGCCCAGGCGTTTTCGCGTCATGCGAACTCCTCCGTAGCGGGTTGAAAATGGGGAATGGCGTCAATAAGCTCGCGGGTGTAAGCATCCTGCGGTGCGGCAAACAGCGCCTCGACGCTGCCGTGCTCAACCACGCGACCGTTGCGCAGTACCGTGAAGCTGTGCCCGATACGCCGTACCGTCGCCAGGTCATGGGTGATAAACAGATAGGTCAGCCCCAGTTGCTGCTGAAGTTGTTGAAGCAGGGCGAGGATCTGCGCCTGCACCGTCACATCCAGCGCGGAGGTGGCTTCATCCAGCACCAGAATGGAGGGCTCCAGAATCAAGGCGCGCGCAATCGCCACACGCTGGCGCTGCCCGCCAGAGAGTTCACGGGCGCGGCGGCTCAGAAGTTCAACGGGTAAGGCAACCCGACCGGCGACCGCCTCGACCCGCGTTCTGCGTGTCGCTTTATCCACCGGCGCGAAATTTTTCAGCGGCTCTTCGATGATTTCAAACAGCGTCTGGCGTGGATCGAGCGAGGCGAAGGGGTTCTGATAAACGAACTGGATCTCGCGTCGCAGCTGGCGTCGCGCCTCGCGGTTCAGGTGCGTCACGTCACTGCCGTTAATCACCACCGTTCCGCTGTCCGCCTGCTCGAAACCAAGCAGAATACGCGCCAGGGTGGTTTTTCCGGAGCCGGATTCGCCCACCAGCGCATGGGTGCTGCCGCGGCGTACCTCAAAACTTACCGCCTCCAGCGCCTGCAAAGTATGGCCTTTGCCCAGCGAAAACTGTTTTGCGATCCCCTGCAGGCGAATCGCCGGGGGGGCGAGAGGATCGCCGGACACCGGGGCGATGGTCAGCGCCTCGCCGCGTACATCGCTGAGCAACTGTCGCGTATAAGGGTGGCGCGGTGCGCGAAGGACAACGCTGGTATCCCCGTGCTCCTGGATCTCACCATTGCGAAACACCAGCAACCGGTCGGCGCGTTCGGCGGCCAGTGCCAGGTCATGGGTGACAAACAGCACTGCAGTGCCCGATTCGCGCCGCAGCGTGTCCAGCAGATCGAGGATCCGTTTTTGTACCGTGACGTCGAGGGCGCTGGTCGGCTCATCGGCAATAATCACTTCCGGTTGCAGCGCAATGGCGATGGCAATCAACACACGCTGCTTCATACCGCCGGAGAGCTGATGAGGATATTGCGCCATGCGCTGCTCCGGGTGACTCAGCCCCACTTTTTGCAACAGCGAGAGCACCTGCGCGTTGCGCTCGGCAGCGCTCAGGTGGCGGTGCAGGCGCAGCACTTCGCCGACCTGCTCGCCAATAGTTTTTACCGGATTGAGGGCGTTACCCGGATCCTGCGGCACCAGGCTTATGCGCGCGCCGCGCAGGCTGTCGAGACGCTTCGCCGACCAGTGGCTGATGGTTTCGCCATTGAGCACGATCTCGCCCCGATCGCGGCGGGCATTCTCCGCCAGCAGGCCAATGATCGCCTGCGCGGTGGTGGTTTTCCCCGAGCCGGATTCACCGACAAATGCCAGCATCTCGCCGCGCTTCAGGCTGAAGCTGACGTTATGCACCACTTCACGCCATGCCTGCCCGGTGCGGTAGCTGAGGGTCAGATTTTCTACGGACAGAAGCGTCATGCGTGGCCTCCACTGAGCTGACGACTGATGCGGTTGACGGCCAGCACCACCATGATCACCACCAGCCCCGGGAAGGTCGTCAGCCACCAGGCGGTAGATAAGTAGTTGCGCCCTTCGGCGATCAGCAATCCCCACTCCGGTACCGGCGGCGGGGTACCGTAACCCAGAAAGCTAAGGGTCGAGAGCGCCAGGATGGCCTGACCAAACTGCAGGGTGGCAAAGGCCACCACGGCGGTAAGCGAATTGGGCAAAATATGCCGCCACACCACTGTCCAGAAGGTGCCGCCGCTGCCCCAGGCCGCTTCGACATAATCGGTGTGGCGAACGCGCACCACTTCGCCGCGTGCGAGCCGCGCGAAGCTGGCAACAGAGGCGACGCCGACAGCGATGGCCGCATTCACCGTTCCGAAGCCCAGCAAAATGATCACCGTCAGGGATAAGAGCAGGGACGGGATGGCGAGCAGCACATCCACCAGACGCATCAGGATCGACTCCACCCGACCGGCAAACGCGCCGGCCAGCACACCGATCAGCGTGCCCACCACCAGCCCCATGGTGACGGCGGCCAGCGCGGCGGAGAGCGAGTGCCTGGCACCATAAACAATCCGGGCATAGAGATCGCGACCCAACTGGTCGGTGCCGAGCCAGTGCCCGGCCTGCGGCGCAAGCCGCTGCGCACCGGCGATGCCTTCTTCCGGGTTCCAGCCGGTGAACAGCGCAGGGAAAAAGGCGGCCAGCAGCGCCGCAATGAGAACCAGCCACGCAAGCCATAAGCCCGGTTGCCAGCGCAACGGGCTGCGTAGCGGTGTGCGTTTTTGGGCCGCCGCCGCATAATCAACCAGACTCATGACGCGCCTCCGGTGACCGTTTGCAACCGCGGGTCAAACCACGGCATCAGTAAATCTACCAACAGATTGATCAGCACAAAGCCGAGTGCGGAGATCATCACTACCGCCTGTAGCACCGCAATATCCTGATTATTGACCGCCTGCTGCGTAAGCTGGCCCAGCCCGGCACGACCAAACACGGTTTCGGTGATCAACGCGCCAGCAATCAGTTCGCCGAGCAGCAAACCGGCGATATTGAGCACCGGCAGCAGGGCGTTGCCCAGCACATGCCGCCATAACACGCCGGTTTCGCTCATCCCTTTTGCCCGCGCCACGCCGACAAAGGGCTGAACCGACACCTGATCGATGCTGCGCATCAGGATCTGCGCCAGCGGCGCGGAGATCGGGATCGCCACGGTGATAATCGGCAGGATCAGCCCCTGTAGCGGCGTCGGGTTAATCACCGGAATCAGCCGCAGCTGGAAGGAAAAAAGCTGAATAAGGGCGATGCCGAGCCAGAAGGTCGGCAGCGAGATAAAGAGCACCGGCAGGGACTGGAACACGTTGCTCAGCCAGCGCAGCGCCGGTAAGCGCGAGGCGACCGCCAGCGTAAAGGCCAGCACCGCCGCCAGTAAGAAGGCGGGCAGCGCCAGTGTCAGGGTGTCGGGCAGGTTACTGGCGATCAGCTCGCTCACCGGCACCCCGGCCTGTACGGAGTAACCAACATCGCCGCGCAGCATGGCAAACAGCGTGTGGAAATATTGCTGCCACAGCGGGCTATCCGCGCCGTAAGCAACCCGCATCTCCTCGATTTGCGCCGGGCTGAGGCCCAGATCCGGGTTCTGAAATTTAATCAGTACCGCATCGCCGGGCAGCACCTGGAGCAGAAAAAAGGAGAGGGTAAAGGCGGCCCATAATACCAGCAGCCCTTGCCCGACGCGTCGCAGCAGATAGTGGCTCATCGCGATCCCCTTATTCTTTCTCGATCCAGGCGCCATAGAATGAGGGGCGTCCGACGGCTTCAAAGGCAACGCCTTTCACCGATGGCGCACCGGCAAACACCTGCGGCTCTTCAAAGATAGGGATCACATACGCGTTATCGAGAAGATAGCGCTGCGCATCGCCGGTGAGTTGCAGCCGTTTTTGCGGGTCAACTTCGGCTGAAATCGCCGTCAGCTTGTCATTAAGCTGGTCGTCGCGGAAATTCTTCACTTTGTCGCTGGAGCCGCCTTTTTGCAGCAGCGCATCGCGGTTGGCCGGGAAGAACATACTTTTCACCACGTCCGGGTCGGCGCGGCCCACTTCAGAAACGGTTAAGGGCGTTTTCAGCGGGTCGAGGTTATCCAGCGTGCGGCTGCCGGCATCGCCT
Organism: Kosakonia sp. S42; assembly: GCF_016624785.1. Lineage (NCBI taxonomy): Bacteria > Pseudomonadati > Pseudomonadota > Gammaproteobacteria > Enterobacterales > Enterobacteriaceae > Kosakonia > Kosakonia sp. S42. Next base: position 718,063 of record NZ_JACVTW010000001.1, read on the forward strand.
GCTTTTACGCTCAGAGCCACGCCGACCTGTTTCCACTGTTGCGCCACCAGTTGCAGCACCTCTTTGTTTTGCGGCTGCGGCAGCGACTCATACACCGTCAGCGCCAGCCGCTGGCCCTCTTTTGCACGCACGCCGTCCGCGCCAGTTTTCCAGCCTGCTTCATCAAGCAGCTGGTTAGCTTTTGCCGGGTCAAACGCCAGTTTGTCGCTGAGGTTGACATACCCGGCGGCGGAGGCCGCGATCACCGAGGTGGCCTGCGGATAGTTGCGGGAGAAGAGGGTTTCAACCACCTGCTTTGCATTGGTGGCATGCAGCAGCGCCTGACGTACGCGCAGGTCGGCGACCAGCGGGTTGTCCGGGCGGAAACTGAGGCTGTCATTAACGCCGCGCGTCGGCGCCGCATAGATGGTAAAGCCCTGGTCGATGGCCTGCTTCTCGTCGTAGGCCTGAACCTGGCGGATAAACCCGGCCTGGCCTGCCAGCAGCGCGCCAATGCGCACGCTATCTTCCGGCGTGACAATGATTTTTATGCCGTCGAGATTGGCCGGGCCTTGCTGAGCGATATTTTTCGGCCCCCAGCGGTAATCTTTACGCGCCGTGAGGGTCACTTCACGGCCGAGTTTCTCATCGCTGACCACAAACGGCCCGGAGCCAATAATATGCCGGGCGTCGCCCAGCGAATCGAAGCTGCGTTGCAGCGTGCTAAGGGAGACCAGCCCGGATCCGATGGTCGCCGTTCCCTGCAGGAACCCCGGCGAGGGCTTTTTAAAGTAGAACTTCACGGTGTGCGCATCGATCACTTCACTGTGGTCGTAGTTGTTGATCACCTCTGAGACCGGCAGGCGCTGCGCTTTATTCCCCAGCCCGTAGGTATCGAAGTTTTTCGCCACCGCTGCCGCATCCAGCGGCGTGCCATCGGAGAAGGTCACGCCGGGACGAATTTTGAAGGTGTACTCCGTTTTGTCGGCGTTGCTGCTCCAGCTTTCGGCGATCCACGGCTCCACCTCCAGTGTTTTGGGGTTCTGCCAGGTGAGTTTGTCGGTAATTTGATTGAGGATGCCGCCATTCGGGTAGAAACCGCCCGCCGGGGGGTAGAGGTTGGTGTGTGCCTGCTGCTCAAGATAGATCAGCGTGCCGCCTTTAACCGGCGTTTGCGCTGCCTGGCTCAGCAACGGAGCAGCCGCGATCAACGCCGCTAACAGCGGTCTACGAAAAGGGAAGCGCATGGTGAATTCCTTTGTTATCTCTTGTTTTAACGTCGCCTTCATCATCCGGGGAGCGTCAGAACAAGGGAACAAAGGAAATGAGATAAGCTTTTCAGAAAAGCGCAAAACAGCGGGGATGGGGAGGCAAGCGTAAGAGCGGTGCAGGGCGCGAACACCCTGCACCGTGCGCGATCAATGACGTAAGTCGATCACCATACGGCCACGGATCTGGCCCTGCTCCATCTCTTTAAAGATGGCGTTGATATCTTCCAGCGGGCGCAGCGCCACTTTCGGCACCACTTTCCCTTCGGCGGCAAACTGGAAGGCTTCGGTAAGATCCTGACGGGTACCGACCAGCGAACCCACCACCTGGATGCCGTCCAGCACCAGGCGCGGAATATCGAGGCTCATCGCTTCCGGCGGCAGACCAACGGCGATCACGCGTCCACCGGCGCGAACGGCGTCGACCGCTGAGTTAAAGGCCGCTTTCGCCACGGCGGTAACTACGGCCGCATGCGCGCCGCCGGTTTTCTCCTGCACCACTTTCGCCGCATCTTCGCTGCGCGAGTTGATGGTCAGATCGGCGCCCATGCTGGCGGCAAGCTTAAGCTGCTCGTCATTCACATCAATGGCGATCACTTTGGCATTGAAGACATTTTTCGCGTACTGCAACGCCAGGTTGCCGAGGCCGCCCAGGCCATAAATCGCGATCCACTGGCCCGGCTTAATCTGTGACACCTTCACCGCTTTATAGGTGGTGACACCCGCACAGGTGATGCTGCTGGCTTCCGCGGAGCCGAGGCCGTCCGGCACTTTTACCGCGTAATCCGCTACCACAATGCACTCCTGCGCCATACCTCCATCGGCAGTGTAACCGGCGTTGACCACTTCGCGGCACAGGGTTTCATTGCCGCTGTTGCAATATTCACAGTGGCCGCAGCCCTGGAAGAACCACGCAACAGAGGCGCGATCGCCTGGTTTCAGCGAGGTGACGCCTTCGGCAATCTCCGTGACGATGCCAATCCCTTCATGACCGAGGATCACCCCGGTCTTGTCGCCAAAATCACCATTTTTAACATGCAGATCGGTGTGGCATACGCCGCAACACTCCATTTTCAGCAGCGCTTCGCCATGTTTCAGCGGGCGCAGCGTCTTCTCTGCAATAGCAACCTGGTGATCCTGAGTAACAACGGCAGCTTTCATCTTTAATCTCCTTGCTGGCAAAAGAACGGTGAAGCGCTATCGCCTCATCCCTCAATACCCCTTAAGAGTTAATGGTTTAGGAAAGGGATTCAATAGCCTGGCAACAGAATGACATACTTTGCCGCCATTACCCTTATATCAGGTAGGGTAAATGGCGAGTAATCAAACAGTTAATGTGGTTACAAAACGTGCTGCAAAGATGTCATGAATATGTGGGAAATATGAAAAAAGGCACCTTACGGTGCCTTTGAAGGAGAGATAAAACGGCTACAACAGCAAGCGAAGACGGGCGATCTCGTCGCGCCACTGCGCCTGCAAGTGAGGTTTTTGATGCTTCTCTTTACGCGCCAGATCCTCCTCCAGCCGCGTTTCCAGATCGATTAGCCGCTCCAGCAGAGCGTCATCATCGTCCGGTGCCGCAGCGGCGCAGGATTGCGTGTTAACCGCCGCAACCGGCGAGCCAGCGCGTTCGCGCAGACGGGCAAATACCGCGTCGGCATCATGCCACTCGCTCAGTTCGCCATCTTCCACCAGCCAGAAACGGTTACAGCTCTGGCTTATCAACTGCCGGTCGTGGCTCACCAGCAGCACGCCGCCGCTGAACTGCGTTAACGCCTGCGCCAGCGCCTCTTTGCCCGCCATATCAAGGTGGTTGGTCGGCTCATCGAGCATCAGCAGGTTAAAGCGCGCCAGCGACAGCCCGACAAAGAGCAGCCGCGAGCGCTCGCCGCCGCTGAGTGTTGCCACACGCTGGCCGTGACGAGAAAAGGCAAAACCGGCGCTGATCAAGGCCATTTTCCTGTCACCGGGCGCCGGGGCGAAAGGCTCCAGCGCGTCGAACAGGGTCGACTCGTCCGGCAACTGGTGCAGGCTCTGATCGTAATACCCGGCATGCAGCCGCGGATGCAGGCGCAGAGCCTCATGTTCCGGCTGGTGGTAAACCTGCCAGATAAGCCTCAGCAGGGAGGATTTCCCGCAGCCGTTACGCCCGAGCACCGCCACCCGATCGCCGCTTTTCAGGCGGGCAAGCGGGATGCGGAACAGCGCAGGCAACCCCGGCGCGGGGGAGACCGCCAGGTTCTCCATCTCCAGCAAGCGGTCAGCCGCTAAGGGTTCGCCATGCAGCGCCAGCCGCCACTGGCTGCCGTCGGTCAGCTCCGTCTGGCTCGCTTTCAGGCGATCCACCTGGCGTGCCATCTGTTTTGCTTTACGCGCCAGATCTTCGTTGTCGTAGACGCGACCCCATGTCGCCAGCCGTTTGGCGCTGGCGGTCACACGGTCAATCTCCTTCTGCTCCGCTTTGTGGCGCAGGGCATCGCTCTCATCCCGCTCCTCAAGCGCTTTGCGCGCCAGAGTGCAGGGCAAGGCGAAACCGTGCAGCGTATGGTCGCGCAGGATCCACGTGCCGTTGGTGACGGCATCCAGCAGCGCGGCGTCGTGGGAGACCATCACAAAACTGCCGGACCAGCTTTGCAGAAACTGCTCCAGCCACAGCAGAGTGGGTAGATCAAGGTGGTTGCCTGGCTCATCCAGTAACAGCAGGTCGGGTTCGCGGATCAGCGCCCGCGCCAGCAGCAGGCGGGTGTGTTGCCCGCCGCTCAGCGTCGCCGCCGTTAAGGCAATCTCCTGCTCGTTCAACCCCATCGTGGCGAGCAGCGATTCTGCGCGCCAGCGCTGGGTTTCCCGTTCAGCAGAGGGGAGCTGCGCCAGTACCGCATCGAGCAGCGTCATTGACAACAGTTCATCGGGGAGGTGTTGCTCCACGCGCGCCAGCAGGCAGTGATGCGCCTGTGTCACCATACCGGAAAGCGGGGAGATCGTGCCATCAAGCACCTTCAGCAGGGTACTTTTGCCGCAGCCATTGTCGCCAATAAGCCCAAGGCGATCGCCCTTTTTCAGGGTAAAGGAGAGGTCAGAAAACAGCGGACCGAAGGCGGTCTCAACACGGATTGATTGTGCAGATAGTAGTGTGCTCATTGCTTACTCAAGAGTTACAGGCGTGAAAACGCCTCGTCAAACATCGCTGACGACAACCCGGTAAGCCCGAGGGAAGGGAGAGTTATGCTTCGCTCAAGCAGAGGTTATCGCAGCACGATACCGGTAACGCTTGAGCTGGCGCGATCGCCAAATGCATGTGAAAAGTCAAACAATTCACAATACAGCATAGGTAGCCTCCTTTTTTATATTCAGTAAGTTGATGGGTGAAAAGGAGTTTAGCGAGGAAGTGAATGATTTACCAGCAACAAAAAACCCGGAGCAGCGTGCTCCGGGTTGCGGGGAGAGTTAAATCGAGGTACGGCGATAGTTGCGGTACTGCGGCTCCCAGAAGTTGTCATCAATGGCCTGCTTCAGCGCTTCCGGGGAGGTTTTCACCGCCACGCCTTGCTGCTGCGCCATTTTGCCAACGGCAAAGGCAATCGCGCGCGACACCACCTGAATATCTTTCAGTTCCGGCAGCACCAGCCCTTCGCCATTCAGCAGCAGCGGCGAGTACTCGGCCAGCGTTTCACTTGCCGCCATCAGCATATCGTCAGTGATACGCGACGCGCCGGAGGAGATCACACCAAGGCCAATGCCCGGGAAGATATAGGCGTTGTTGCACTGGGCAATCGGGAAGACTTTATCCTGAAACTGCACCGGGGCAAACGGGCTGCCGGTGGCAACCAGCGCCATGCCGTTGGTCCAACTGATGATGTCCTGCGGCGTTGCTTCCACCCGCGAAGTCGGGTTGGAGAGCGGCATTACGATCGGGCGCGGGCAGTGTTTGTGCATCTCACGGATAATCTCCTCCGTGAACAGCCCGGTCTGGCCTGAGACGCCAATCAGGATATCCGGCTTCACGTTGCGCACCACATCAAGCAGGGAGATCGCTTCGTTCTGCACGTTGATATCCCAGTTTTGCAGGTTTTCGCGCTTCTGGACTAATCCGGTCTGGAACGGCAGCAGGTTTGGCATGCCGTCGGTCAGCAGGCCGAAACGGTCAACCATAAAGACTTTCTGGCGCGCGGCTTCTTCGCTAAGGCCTTCACGCTGGGTCTGGGCGATGATCTGCTCGGCGATACCGCAGCCAGCGGAACCGGCCCCGAGGAAGACAATTTTCTGATCGCTGAGCTGGCTGCCCGCCGCGCGGCTGGCGGCAATCAGTGTCCCGACGGTGACGGCGGCCGTGCCCTGAATGTCATCGTTAAAGGAGCAGATCTCATCCCGGTAGCGGTTCAGCAGCGGCATGGCGTTTTTCTGGGCGAAATCTTCGAACTGCAACAGCACGTCCGGCCAGCGCTGTTTCACCGCCTGGATGAACTCATCCACAAAGGCGTAGTACTCATCGCCGGTAATGCGCGGATGGCGCGAGCCCATATAGAGCGGATCGTTGAGCAGTTGCTGGTTGTTGGTGCCGACATCCAGCACCACTGGCAGGGTGTAAGCCGGGCTGATGCCGCCGCAGGAGGTGTAGAGCGACAGCTTACCGATAGGAATGCCCATCCCGCCAATGCCCTGGTCGCCAAGGCCGAGGATGCGCTCGCCGTCGGTGACCACAATCACTTTGATATTGTGGTTCGGCACGTTTTGCAGGATGTCATCCATGCTGCCGCGGTTTTGCCAGGAGATGAACACACCGCGCGCGCGGCGGTAGATATCTGAGAAGCGTTCGCACGCCCAGCCGACCGTCGGGGTGTAGATCACCGGCATCATCTCTTCAAGATGATTTTCGACGAGGCGGTAGAAGAGGGTTTCGTTGGTGTCCTGAATGTTACGCAGGTAAATGTGTTTATCGATATCGGTCTTGAAGCCCTGATACTGCAACCAGGCGCGCTCGGCTTGCTCTTCAATGGTTTCCACCACTTCCGGCAGCAGGCCCAGCAGGTTGAAACTGCTGCGCTCTTCAACGCTGAAGGCGCTACCTTTGTTCAGCAGGGGAAACTCGAGCAACACGGGTCCTGCGTAGGGGATATACAGTGACCGATTCTTATTATGTTTGGCATTCATCTAACAGCTCCTTGAGAAACGAACGCGCGCACGGGGGGTGAGGTCGCACGCGGGTACAGCGGCGGGCGCAATTATAAAGCATTGAATGAGCAAATACTTCCCGATTGACCTATTCGTTGATTGAATTTTTATCAACTTTCCTGGTAAGCGGCATGTGAGGAGCTGAAATGTGATGCTGGCGGCATAAAAGAGAAGAGGGAGTAACGCGGAGTAAAGCCCGGATAAACACCACCCCGCAGGGTGGTGTGGGAGTGGGTCTTAACCCGCGCGGCGATGACGGCCGGAGCGGTGGGAGACAACGGTCTCCTCGTTGTTGTCTTTGGTGACAACCTTACGGGTGTTCGACACTTTGTAATCCAGTCCCATAAGATGACGTGCCTGACGGTTCGATTTCATGCTTACTCCTTAATCCAGTTGCGTGTTTCAAGGACAAGCCCGGTAAATGGCCGGGCGAAATACAATCACATCATTGCAAGGTATGTTTCCATACCGAAAGATTATCCTCGGCTATCGCTGCGCAAATCTCAACCCTGATGGGCACTTTTAAGAACAGTCTCGCTGACCTGTGCGCCACATCACGCTTTTGGCCCGACTAGCAGCGTCAGCGGCCCACCGAGGCGCCTGTTTTGCAGTGGTCGCAGGCTGGCGAGCCGCGCGCGCAGATCGTTATCGCAGGTTGAGAGCTGGCACCAGGCCTCCAGCCAGGCAAGATTTGTCGGGTGCTGCAAAAAGGCCATATCCTGCTGAGCGCCGCTTCTGTCGGTGAAGGGTTGCGGGTTATCCAGCCCGGCAATCACCTGCGTGGCAAGCCGCTGTAACGCAGCCCTATTCTCCTGAGGCATATCGACGCCGTTGGCACGGGCGAAAAGGGCGATCATCACCAGCGGTTGCAGGGCGTAATTGTGATAAGCCAGCGCCCGCTGGCGGCGACGCAGTTCATTAGGCAGAAAGCCGTCGGCATCAATCTGGTTCATAGCGGTGCGGTAGATCGCCAGGGACTGGTCAAAGAGATCCTGCCGCCCGGTTGCTACCGAGGTTGCCATTAACGCCCAGGCCGCCCAGTAGCTGTGATTATTGACCTTGCTTTGTGGCAAATCCCGCCATTCGCTGGCGGTTAAATCCCCCATCTTGCCCAGCCAGCGGGTGATGTTTTGCGTCTGCGTGGGCCAGGCGTTCAGCGGATGGCTTGCTGAAAATTGCAGCTGAAGCCAGCTTGATGAGAAGGTGGCCAGCGCCCATTTGCGCATCGATTTGCCGGTGTGGTTTCGCGCCTCGCCGAGCAGCGCCCCGGCCGTAGCCCAGCGATTGAGCGCGGTGACAACACAGGAAACATCGCGGGCATCGCCGCTGCGGTGCCAGGCGGTGATTTGCGCGCTGACGAATTTTTCCATATCGGCGATGGCGCGAGTTTGCTGGTGGAAAGCCGCTTCCGCCTGCGGATTGAGCGTGGCGCGGGCGCTGTCTGAACCTTCATATTTACTGCGAAAATCGAGTGCGCCGGTAAAGGGCGGTGGTGCGTCGGGGCAGGAGACGGTTTTAGCCAGCGTATGTGTTGCCGGGGGCTGGCTAAAGCCTGCGGGGGGAATAAGGTGGGCGGCGTGGGTTGCCGCTGTAAAGAGGATAAAGATCAGCCCTGCGCGCAGAAACACCATGCTACGTTCTCCTTCCGCTACTGGAAGGGGGACTATAGCATGGCCGTTTGTTTTTCAGCTGCCGCCAAAAACGTGCACCGCACGATGCAGGCGCGCGGCGCGTGCAGAGAGGTTTTCCGCCGCCTGGGTGACATGGTCAACCATGCCGCTGTTGTTTTGCGTCATGCCGCCCACGCGGGAGACCGAATCGTTAATCAGCGCCAGCGCCTGCGTCTGTTCATGGGTGGCGGTACCGATCTCTTTAATCATCGTCGACATGGTGACCACATTCTCGATCATCGCCGTCAGGTGGCTCTCCGTGCTGGCAACCATACCGACGCCGCTTTTCACATTTGCCACGTTGTGTTCAATCAGCGTCTGGATCTGCCGCGCCGCCGAGGCGGAGTGCTGAGCCAGATTACGCACCTCGGCGGCCACCACGGCAAACCCGCGGCCTGCCTCACCGGCGCGCGCGGCTTCCACCGCAGCGTTGAGGGCGAGAATATTGGTCTGGAAGGCGATGCTGTCGATAACGCCGATAATATCGACGATCTTGCTGTTATCTGCCGAGACTGCCTGCATCATCGCGATGGCCTGTTTCATCGCTTCTCCGCTCTTCACCGCGCCGGCGCTGGTTTCATCTGCCCTGCTCATGGCCTCTGCCGCCGTTTCCGCTGTCTGTTTCACCGCACTGGCAATCTCCTCAACCGCTGCCGCCGTCTGGTGCAGGTCGGCGGAGGTTTCTGCCGTGCGGCTGTGCAACGCGTCGCCTTCGCGGGCGATCTGCTCGCTTACCCCGCGAATGCCGGCAATTTGCGCTGAGACATCGCCGACCAGCGAGTTGAGGTTGAGCCCGGACTGATTGACCAGGCGCATCAGAAGCCCAATCTCATCGACGCGATTAAAGTGCTGGTAATCGGCTTTGCGCCCGGAAACGACGCGCTGCATTTGCGCGAGCACAATTTTCAGCGGTCGGGAAAATTGCTGCTGCAAAAAGAGCGTGAGCAGGGCGAAAATAATTAACACCGCTGCGGATTTTTCTACGGCATTAAAATAGATGAATTGCAATACCACTAACAGAGCAGCAGAGGGGATGATGCCGAAATAAATGCGTCCGGCCGAACTGATACGTTGAAATAAAGATAAAAATGAAAGTAAACCGCGGCGAACCAGCAATCCTTTATAAAATTTATAACCTTTAATTTTATTTTCATTAACACGCTGATAAAGCGCCGCGCTGGCGTCAATCTCTTCGCGTGCCGGAATATTACGCACAGAGATATAGCCGGTTAATTTCCCTTGCTGGTAGACCGGCGTGACGTTGGCGCGCACCCAGTAGTGATCGCCATTTTGACGGCGGTTTTTGACGATCCCGGTCCAGCTGTCGCCTTGCTGGAGGGTAAACCACATATCGCCGAAGGCGGCGGGCGGCATGTCCGGGTGGCGAATAATATTGTGTGGCTGACTTTTCAGCTGCTCTTCCGTAAAACCGCTGGCCTCAATAAATGCTGTGTTGGCATAAGTGATATGGCTTTGTGTGTCGGTTGTCGATAATAATGTCGAGTCTTCGTTAAGTAAATATTCGTTTTGTGTAACGGGTGTGTTGCGTTTCATAATAACCCCACGGTGGATCGCGCCATCTATTGCCGCAAGCGCAAAGAGCATAGTCATTTTCTTCATGAAATGTCGTTATTGTTATTGCCCGGGCATTTTCCATTAACTTAGGCGACACGAAAAGCAGTTGGGTTAATTATTTTTTAAGTGGCGCTAAAGAGTGAAGCGCAGAATTGTTATTATTATGAAAAATAAAAATGGGCTGCGAAATATCAGCTAGCATTAAGTAAATGCTTAAGCCAAATTGATGGCGGGCGATGTGGAAAGGGGACAAAAAAGCGCAGCGGGGAAAAGAGGTTTTAACATCGGGCTGCGAAGGGTGCGTGAAGGAATGTGTACCATAAAGTTACTTTAATCTGCGATCACGCTAACAGATTGGCCTCTGTTCAGCCAACGGGATGGGCAGGATATTGCTAGACTCCCGCGATGGCATCATCCATTCGGGTTCTTTGTGGGCATTTTGAGGGTAGCATCGCGTGTTAGCGACTTTGATATACCGTAGCCGACTGAATCGGGCATTAATTCCCTCTCAACTGACTACTATCGTCGAGCGAGCAAACCACAGCAACGCAACGTTGCAGGTGACGGGTATCTTATTGTTCGACGGCGAGTATTTTTTGCAGGTTCTTGAAGGACCGCTGGAGTCGGTTAACAGCGTTTTTGAACGCATCAACAACGATATTCGCCACGGTAATATCGTCGAACTGCTGCGGGACTTTGCGCCGCGCCGCCGTTTTGTCGATCGCGGCATGGTGCTGTTTGATCTGCGAACGGTGCAACCTGCGGCGGTGCTACGCGCTGTATTGCGCTTTGGCATGGTGCGCTACAACCAGGCGAGCAGCGATCGGGCCTACAAATTTATCCGCAATTTTATCTCCTCGGCAAATAACAACGGCGGCGTGCGCAATACTTCCCCCGACGAGTGGCGCTTTACCCGCAAAGCGTCGCCGTTTAGCCAGGAGACGCTGCCCATGCTCGAAGGGCAGCCCTGTCAGTTCGCCTTCCAGCCGATTATCGAACCGCTGCGCGGCAAAATCTCTTCACTGGAAGCGCTGATCCGCGGACCCGACGGCGGCAGCCCGCAGGACTATTTCGCGACCATTGCGCCGGAGAAACTGCACGAAGCGGATCTCGCCTCCAAAGCGTGGGCGCTGGCGATGGCACGTCGTATTGGCATCGGCAACCACAAAATTGCGCTTAACCTGCTGCCGATGTCGCTGGTCAAGATCCCGGGTGCAGTGGATATGCTCCTTGGGCACATTGCGCGCAATAAGCTCAGCCCCGGGCAGATTATTGTCGAAGTGACGGAAGATGAGGTGATCTCCAGCTATGACGAGTTCACCTGGGCGATCCGCCAGCTGCGCGCGGCGGGGATTGGGCTGGCGATTGATGACTTTGGTTCAGGGTTTGCCGGGCTGTCGCTGCTGGCGAAGTTTCAGCCCGATAAGCTGAAAATCGATCGCACTATCGTTACCGATATTCACCTTCATGGCCCGAAACAGGCGATTGTTAAAGCCATTCTCGAGTGCTGCGCCGAGCTGCAAATTAGCGTGGTCGCGGAAGGGGTGGAGAAGGTGGAAGAGTGGTGCTGGCTTGAAGCCGTTGGCGTCGAGCGCTTTCAGGGCTTCCTCTTCGCCCGCCCGCTGCTGAATGGTGTGCCGGCGATTAACTGGCCTGAGCGTATTCCTCTCAATAAAAAAACCTCATAGCACGAAACGCTTAACCGGTTTGGCTTATAGATCATCGTACTTCTATGCTTAACGTATCGACAGTGGATGTGACAAAGGAGCGTGGATGAAAATTAAAAAGCAGCTCGCACGGAAACTGGCACTCGAATCTTCTCTGGGGCGCAGTATTACCTTTTTTATCGTGGCGCTGCTGCTGGCAGGGATGGCAACCACCACCTGGACGCTGACCCGCTCCTGGGAGCGCGCGGTCGAGGATATCGAGCGCGATGCGGTTAACCTGTCGATCTCGCAGGCGCGTCAAGCAGAAGATACCTTTCTTCAGGCGGAGCTGGTGCTGCGCGACATTCGCCGTAATCTGCCGGTAGAGAACGTTGACCAGATCAACGCCCCACAGTTTGATATCTATCTCGCCGATCTGAAATCCCGCCTGCCGCAGCTGCATGGCCTGATGGTCTATGACGCTCAGGGCAATATGAAGTCGACGTCGTTTGGCAAAATCCCGGTGATGTCAAACAACAGCGACCGCGAATATTTTGTTTATCACCGCCGTAATGGGCACGGTGGCGTGCACATTGGTCATGTGATCCGTAGCCGCACTACCGGTGATTTAGTGATCCCGGTGTCGTTACGCATCAGCGATAAAGCGGGTGGCTTTGAAGGTATCCTGCTGGCGACGGTGCGGATCGACTACTTCCGCCATTTTTATGCTTACTTTGAGCTTGGTCAGCGCGACATGCTGGCGCTGCTGAATATTGACGGCACAGCGCTCTATGTGCGCCCGTATGGTGACGAGATCATTAACCGCAATCTCTCTGCCAGCCCGCTCTTTACCCGGGAGCTGGCGCGAAAAGATCGCGGTAACGGTACCTGGATCTCCGCGCTCGATCACGTTGAACGCACTTATGGCTTTGCCCGGCTTGAACGCTATCCGCTGGTGGTCGCTGCCGGTTACGACAGACCGGCGCTGTGGAACAGGTGGTTGCAGGAGAGCCTGCCGGATCTGGTGCTTAACGGCATGCTGCTGCTCGGCACCCTGTTGATGGGGTCGATTATTTTTCGCCAGGTGCGGCTCAATGTACGTAATCAGACCGAGCTTGCGGTGCTGCGTGATGAGCTGACCAGTATCAACCATACGCTGCAATTGATGGCGCTGGCCGATGGGCTGACGGGGCTTGCGAACCGTCGCCAGTTCGATCTCTTTTTAAATAAAAGCCTGAAGGCCTCAGCGCTGACGCAAAAACCGGTGGCATTGATCATGATCGATATCGACTACTTCAAGCGCTATAACGATTTTTACGGCCATGTTGCCGGGGATAACTGTCTGCGGATGGTGGGTGAGATCCTGCAAAAGCTAAAACTGAGGCCGAATGATTTGATTGCTCGCTACGGCGGGGAGGAATTCGCGATTGTTCTGCCGGATACTGGCCCTGAAGCGGCGCTGTTTGTTGCCCGTCAGGCGGTGACCGCGGTGCGTAATGCGCAGATCCCGCATGTGAAGACCAGCGCGCAGCAGAGTATTGTGACCATCAGCGCCGGGTGTTATAGCCTGGTTGCCGATCAAAATTATGATGATGCCATTCGCCTGAAAGAGGGGGCGGATAAGGCGCTCTATCAGGCGAAAATTGATGGGCGCGACCGGGCGCTCTCCGCCTCCTGATATGAGCCCTTGCCGGGTATCGCTGCGCTTACCCGGCTTACAACTGCAATTCTCCGTAGGCCTGATAAGACGAAGTCGCCATCAGGCGATCTGCATGCTTACCCAACCTGCAAATTCATCATCGACTACCCTTAATGTTTCTAATGAAGCTGCAAGGAGAGAGCACGATGAGCATGAAGACCAGCGATTTCTTCGTCCAGCGCCTGAAAGAGTGGGGCGTGACACGTATTTATGGTTACCCCGGAGATGGCATCAACGGCGTGCTCGGGGCAATTCAGCGCGCGAATAAATCCGGCGACGGCATTGAGTTTATTCAGGTTCGCCATGAAGAGATGGCGGCGTTTATGGCGGTTGGCCATGCAAAATTTACCGGCGAGCTGGGCGTCTGCCTCTCGACCGGCGGCCCGGGGGCAACCCATATGCTGACCGGCCTCTACGACGCCAAAATGGATCACGCCCCGGTGCTGGCGATTGCCGGCCAGGCAGAGACTACCGCGCGCGGAGCGAGCTATCAGCAGGAGATGAATCTCGATCGCGTCTTCTCCGACGTCGCCAACTTTGTCCAGGAAGCCGCGACTCCTGCGCAGGTGCGCCATCTGGTGGATCGCGGTGTGCGCGTGGCAATGGCGCAGAATGGCGTCGGGGTGGTGATTATCCCGAAAGATGTGCAGGACGAACCCTGGCAGGCTCCGCAACATGCCCACGGCTTTACCCACTCCGGCTCGGGCTATCAGCGCCCGCGCGTTATTCCTCATCAGGTCGATTTGCAGCGTGCCGCTGAAGTACTGAATGCCGGTAAAAAAGTGGCCATCCTGATTGGTGCTGGCGCACGCAATGCAGCGGTGGAAGTGGTGCAGGCGGCGAATGTGCTGGGTGCTGGCGTGGCGAAAGCGCTGCTCGGTAAAGATGTCCTTCCCGACGATGCGCCGTTTGTTACCGGCTCGATTGGTCTGCTTGGCACCGAACCCTCGTGGAAACTGATGCAGGAGTGCGACACGCTGCTGATGATTGGCAGCGGTTTCCCGTGGACCGAATTTTTGCCGGCAGAAGGCAGCGCCCGCGCCGTGCAGATTGATATCGACCCGGCAATGCTGGGGCTGCGCTATCCCTGCGAAGTCAATCTCCACGGCGACTCAGCAGAGACGTTACGCGCCTTGCTGCCGCTGCTGGAGCAGAAAACAGACCGTAGCTGGCAGGAGTCGATTGCGAAAAATGTGCAGAGCTGGTGGGAACTGATGGAGCAGCGCGCGATGGCACCGGCGAACCCGGTTAACCCGCAGCGCGTGGTGTGGGAGATGTCTCCGCTGCTGCCGGATGACGCGATTGTCACTTCCGATTCAGGTTCCTGCGCCAACTGGTTTGCCCGCGATTACCGCGTTAAGCAGGGGCAGCGCGCGTCGCTCTCCGGCGGGCTTGCCTGTATGGGCGCGGCGGTGCCATATGCGATTGCAGCGAAATTTGCCGCACCGGAGAAGGTGGTTGTCGCGCTGGTGGGCGATGGGGCAATGCAGATGAACAATATGGCAGAGCTGATCACTATTCAGAAGTACTGGCAGCAGTGGGCGAATCCGCGGCTGGTGATTTGCGTCTTCAATAATCAGGATCTTAACCAGGTAACCTGGGAGCAGCGGGTAATGGAGGGCAATCCGCGCTTTGAAGCGACCCAGCAGCTGCCGGATGTCCGTTATGCCGAGTTTGCGCAATCGCTGGGGCTGGGCGGGATTTTTGTTGATAACCCGGATGCGCTCTCAACCGCCTGGCAGCAGGCGTTGCAGTCCGACCGCCCGGTGGTGCTGGAGGTGAAGACGGACCCGGAAGTGGCGCCGTTGCCGCCGCATATTACCTTTAAGCAGGCGAAAGCCTTTATGGCCTCAATGGCGAAGGGAGATCGCGGTGCCGTGCAGGTGATTAGCGATACCGCCAGCCAGTTGTTCCATAAGAAGTGATGAAAAAGCCCGGTGAAAATGAACTCACCGGGCTTTTGCCAGACTGCCTGATGGCGGCTTCGCCTTATCAGGCCTACGCGGTGTAGTAGGCCGGGTAAGCGCAGCGCCACCCGGCAAGCAATGCCTGATGGCGGCTTCGCCTTACCAGGCCTACGCGGTGTTGTAGGCCGGGTAAGCGTAGCGCCACCCGGCAAGCAATGCCTGATGGCGGCTCCGCCTTATCAGGCCTA